>CAZYBF010000023.1:27913-36396 GCA_964645525.1 uncultured Beijerinckia sp. | reverse complement strand
CGCCTCGCCCGCGTTGAGCGCGGCCGGCGACAGGGGACGCGGCGGCGCGGAATCGCGCGCGCCCGCGAGCGACGGCATGGCGGGCGCGGAGCGCTGCGGGGCGGCTGGGCCGGCCCCTGTCTGGGGCGTCCGGGCGCGGCGTTCGGCCTCGGCCGCGAATTCGGCGAAACGGTCGTGCGGCGTCCCGTCGAGGGCGACGTCCACGCCCGCCTCGACATACCAGCGCAGGAGCGCCTCGAGCTGCGGGCGCGTGAGATCGTCGGCCTGAACGGTCATGGCCCCAGTCTAGCCCCCTCGCCCGCCCGCCGCCAGCGCAGCCGGCAAGCGCGTCTGTGGGCGGCAGCCATGCGCGCGGCGCGCTTGCTCCCCCCGGCGGATCGTTTAATCACGATGCCCGCAGGCATGAGGCGGACGATGAACGAAGACTTGCTTGAGCGGGAGGGTATGGATTTCGACGTGGCGATCGTCGGCGCCGGGCCGGCGGGGCTCGCCGCGGCCATTCGCCTGAAGCAGGTCAGCCCGGAGACGAGCGTCGTCGTGCTCGAGAAGGGTTCGGAGGTCGGCGCCCATATCCTCTCGGGCGCGGTGATCGATCCCTGCGGCCTCGACAGGCTCCTGCCCGGCTGGCGCGAGGAGGCGGACGCGCCCCTGCGCACGCAGGTGAGCGAGGACCGGTTCTACTGGCTCACCGCCGGCGGCGGCCTGCGCCTGCCCAACGCGCTCATGCCGCGCCTGATGAACAACCACGGAAACTACGTCGGCTCGCTCGCCAATGTGACGCGCTGGCTCGCGCGCAAGGCGGAGGCGCTGGGCGTCGAAATCTATCCGGGTTTCGCGGCGAGCGAATTGCTCTTCAACGAACGCGGCGCCGTGCGCGGCGTGGCGACCGGCGACATGGGCGTGGGCAAGGACGGCGCGCGCAAGCCCTCGTTCACCCGCGGCATGGAGCTGCGCGCGAAATACACGCTGCTCGCCGAGGGCGCGCGCGGCTCCCTCTCCAAACAGGCGATCGCGCGCTATCGCCTCGCGCGGGACCGCGAGCCGCAGAAATATGGGATCGGCCTGAAGGAATTGTGGGAGATCGATCCCGCGCGCCATCAGCCGGGGCTCGTGCAGCACTCATTCGGCTGGCCGCTCGACGACGCGACCGGCGGCGGCTCCTTCCTGTATCATCTCGAGGACGGGCTCGTCTCCGTGGGCTTCGTCGTGCATCTGAACTACGAGAACCCGACGCTCTCCCCCTTCGACGAGTTCCAGCGCTTCAAGACGCATCCGCTGATCGCGCCAGTCTTCGCGGGCGGGCGGCGCATCGCCTATGGCGCGCGCGCGATCACCGAGGGCGGATGGCAGAGCGTGCCCAAGCTCACCTTCCCCGGCGGCGCGCTGATCGGCTGCGCGGCGGGCTTCGTCAATGTGCCGCGCATCAAGGGCTCCCACAACGCCGTGCTCACCGGCATGATGGCCGCCGAATCCGTCGCCGTCGCGCTTGCGCAGGGACGCGAGCACGACGAACTCGCCGAATATGAGAACGGCTGGCGCGGGTCGCGCGTCGGCGCGGACCTGAAGCCCGTGCGCAACGTGAAGCCGCTGTGGTCGCGCTACGGCACGAAACTGGGCGTGGCGCTTGGCGGGTTTGACATGTGGTGCGCGCAGATTTTCGGCCGCTCGCCGTTCGGCGCGCTCGCCCATGGCAAGCCCGATCATGAATGTTTGAAGCCGCTGGCGGACGTTAAGCCCATCGTCTATCCCAAGCCCGATGGCGTTGTGTCCTTCGACAAGGCGTCCTCCGTCTTCCTGTCGAACACGAACCACGAGGAGGATCAGCCGAGCCATCTGAAGCTCGCCGATCCCGACCTGCCGGTGCGCCGCAACCTGCCGACCTATGGCGAGCCTGCGCGGCTTTATTGCCCGGCGGGCGTCTATGAAATCGTCTATGGCGACGAGGCTGCGAAAAGCGATCCGCGTTTCGTGGTGAACGCGCAGAACTGCGTGCACTGCAAGACCTGCGACATCAAGGATCCTGCGCAGAACATCACCTGGGTCGCCCCTGAAGGCGGCGGCGGGCCGAATTATCCGAACATGTGACGCGCAGCGCGCGCCCTGAAAGCAAACAACAGAATGTCGCGCCAGCCAGGCCCCCTGTTCGCCCTCTGCCTTGCGTCCGTGGCGCTGATCGGGCCGCTGTCCATCCATATCTACCTGCCGATGATCCCGGCGGTGAAGGAAGGGCTCGCGCTGTCGGACGCGCTCGCGCAGCTCACCTTCTCGGTGTCGATGCTGGGGCTCAGCGTCTCCACGCTGTTCTGGGGCGCATTGTCGGACCGGCGCGGCCGGCGCCCGGTGATCCTGATGGGGCTCGGGCTGTTTCTGGCGGGCAGCGTCGCCTGCGCGCTCGCGCCCAATGTGGAGGCGCTTGTCGCGGGCCGCCTCGTGCAGGCGATTGGCGCGGGATCGGGCGCGGCGCTCGTACGCACCATCGCGCGCGACGCCTATGGGCCTGAGAAAATGGTGAAGGCCATCGCCTATCTCACCATGTTCTACACGCTGGGGCCGATGATCGCGCCGATCACGGGCGGCGCGCTCACGGACCTGTTCGGCTGGCGCAGCGTGTTCGGCTTCTCCTTCCTCGCCGGCGCGCTGATCGCCTTCGGCGCCTGGCGCGTGATCTACGAGACGCGCCCGCCCGCGCCGGAAGGCGCCGCGCCCGCCGGCAATCCGCTGCGCGATTACGCGGCCTTGTTCGCGGACCTGCGCTTCTCGAGCTTCGTGCTGCAGACGGGCGCCAACACCGCCGCCTTCCTTGTGGCTGCGAGCGCGACCTCCTTCCTGATGAAGGAGACGCTGCAACGGCCGGCGGCGGAGTTCGGCCTCTGGTTCCTGATGTTCCCGTTCGGCTATCTGCTCGGCAATTTCTGCTCGAGCCGCATCGGCGCGCGCGCGTCCAACGAATGGATGGTGCTCGCAGGCTCGCTGCTGGCGCTCACGGCCATTCTCATCCAGTCGGGGATTCTGGCGAGCGGGCGGCTGGAGCCGCTGGCGATCTTCGCGCCGTGTTTCTTCATCACCTTCGCGCAGGGCCTGTCGCTGCCCTATGCGCAGGCGGGCGCCATAGGCGCCATTCCCCGCATCGCGGGCACGGCGGCGGGGGTGGGCGTGTTCGTGCAGAACATGATGGGGGCGGTCTTCGCCCAGATCTACGGCCTTCTGGCTGACGGAACCGTGTGGCCGATCCTTTCCGTCACCATCGCCTGCGGCGTTCTCGGGGTGGCGGCGGCGATCCCGCCCATGGCGATGCGCCTGCGCGGGCGGTGAGCGCGGAATTGATCCTGCGCAGGGCGGGCCAGTTTGCGCGCCGCTAGGCTGCGCCCATAAAAACATGGGCAGGAGGCAGTCATGGTTCAGCCACAGGAGGCGGCGGAGCCGCGCGAGGGGCAGCCGGCGCCGGCCTTTCCCGCCTTGCGGGCGATCGGCATGGGCGACGTGTGGGGCGCGCTGGCGGAAGGCTGGCGCGACGTTCTGCGCGCGCCGCTCATGTGCATGGCGCTGGGCGCCCTGTTCGCGCTGGGCTTCCTGCTCGCGCTCGCCTGCGTGCTATGGCTCGACAAGGCCTATCTCGCCTATCCGCTGGCTGCGGGCTTCGTGCTGATCGGGCCGTTCGCGGCGGCGGGGCTTTATGAGATCAGCCGGCGGATCGAGCGCGGCGAGGCGCCCACATGGGGCGGCGTGCTGCGGGTGATGTTCGCCCAGAGCGGGCGCGAATTCGCATGGCTCGCCTTCGTGTCGATCTTCGCCTGCGTGGTGTGGATGTATCAGGTGCGCCTGCTGCTGGCGCTGTTTCTCGGCTTGCGCTCCTTCGCCTCCCTGCCCGCCTTCATCGACGTGGTGTTGACGACGCGCGAGGGGCTGATGTTCCTCGCCGTCGGCCATGTGGTGGGCGCCGTGATGGCGACGCTCGTCTTCTCGCTGACCGTGATCTCGTTTCCGCTGCTGCTCGACCGCGAGGTGGATTTCATCACGGCGATGATCGCGAGCGTGCAGAGCGTGCTCAAGAACCCCGGCCCCATGCTGGCCTGGGCGTTCATCGTGGTCGCGTCGCTCTTGCTGGCGGCGGCGCCTTTCTTTCTGGGCCTTGTGCTGGTCCTGCCGACGCTGGGCTGCGCGACATGGCGGCTTTATCGCCGCGTCGTCGCGCCCCTGTGAGCTCAGGTCTGGCCCGGCCTCAGCTTGTAGAAAATATGGCTGCCGATCGTGTCCATTTTCTTCAGCCGCTTCGCCCATGAGGGGCGCACGTAATCGGCGTGGTAATGGGTGGAGCCGCCCACGTCGGCGTTGAACAGCCGGCCTTCCGACACGTCGCGCGCGATGCGCACCGCCGTGCGCCAGGGCTCGGCCTCGGTGACGCGCAGCGCCTTGCCCTCGCAGGCGAAGGAGAACTGGCACCCCATGTAGCGATGCCGGTTCTGATAGACCACGCCGCAGACGGTGGACGGATAAAGGCCGCTCTTCACCCGGTTCAGCACCACCTGCGCGACCGCCGCCTGTCCGGCCTCGGGCTCGCTGCGCGCCTCGAAGTAAATGGCCTCGGCGAGGCATTTGCGCTCGCGTTCGGCATGGGTGGGTTCGATCAGGGCGGCGTAATCGGGCCGCTCGCCCCTCGCCGCCGGCTGTCCTGGCGCAGGATCGGGCGGACGCACGAGGCTTGGCGCGACGATCACCTCCACGCGGCTGTCGAAGGCGGCGGGCGTCATGGACGTCATGGCGACGGCGCGCGGCGTATGCGGCGTCGATCCGTCGAGCCGGCGCAGGGGCTCGCCGGCGCGCAGATTGAGAGCAGGCCCGCCGGCGCGGGGGGAGGCGCCTGCGCGCGCGGCCCGGCCCGTCGAGCCGCCGCCGCCCGCATCCGCATCCTGCGCGGGCGTGAGGCGATGGGCGGCCTCCACAAGCTCCTGCGCGGGGGCGTTCGCCTCAAGCCGTTCGAAAGCGAGATAATGGACGCCCGACGTCCATTGCGAGGCGCCATAGGCGGCGAGCGCGCCGCGCCCGCGCAGCCGCGCGTCGAAAGTGGGGCGAAGGCCGATGAACGGGTCGCCCTTGCGTGAGCGGTCGGGTTCGGGAAAGCGCTCGACGTTTTGTTTCAGGTCGCGGCGCGGCTCGACTTCCGGAGGCGGCGGCGCACGGAAATCCTCGTCGTCGCCCAACGTAAGACGCGCCTCGCGCACGGCCGCGCCAAGCCCGGCGACGTGAACGGCGGCGGAGGAAAAAGAGTGCCGGATCGCCTTCAGGCCCGGCGCGCCTTCGGAGGGCGCGACGTCGAGCGGCGCAAAGCCCGGCGCGAAGGCCGGCGGGGAGCCAAGCGGCAGAATCGCGCCGCCCGATGCGATGTCGACCCCGGCGCTCACCGGCGTCGCAGCCACAAGGCCAACGCCGAGGCACCACGGCGCGACCGCTCCCATAGCCCAACCCAGACGCGAGCGAACCATACGCAACAGCCTGCGCAACACGCGGCGAGACGCCGACGCAACATCACACGAGACAGACCGGCGTCCCGACGGGGAGCGCGGCCGAACACGCATCCCTTATCGCGCGACATGCTTGAGACCTGGTTACCGCGCGTGACCTGCGCGCGTCCCAAAACGATCCGGCGAGGCTTTCGCCTCAGCTTACGTGACATGTTTTGTCAGCCACGCTGCGCGAGGCACGACAGAATTCGTCGTGCGCCTTGCGTCACGCGCGGCGTTTCGGCGGATTCGTTTGCGTTATGATTCGCGACGCGCGGCGCGCCGCGACGTCAGGCGGTGCTGGCGGCCGCCCTGCCGAGCGCCGCCTGCGCGGCGGCCAGACGCGCGATCGGCACGCGGAACGGCGAGCAGGACACATAGTCGAGCCCCGCACCTTCGCAGAAATGGATCGAGGCCGGGTCGCCGCCGTGCTCGCCGCAGATTCCAAGCTTGATGTCGGGGCGCGTCTTGCGCCCGCGCTCGGCGGCGATCTTCACCAGTTCGCCGACGCCTTCCTGATCGAGCGTGACGAAAGGATCGGCGGGCAGGATGCCCTTTGCGGTATAAGGCCCGAGGAAGGAGGCCGCATCGTCGCGCGAAATGCCGAGCGCGGTCTGCGTGAGGTCGTTCGTGCCGAAGGAGAAGAACTCCGCGCTTTGCGCGATCTCGCCGGCGCGCAGGGCCGCGCGCGGCAGCTCGATCATCGTGCCCACGTGATAGGGCACTTTCACGCCGGTCTCCTGCGCCACCGCCTGCGCCATCGCGTCGATGCGCGCCTTCGTGAGGTCGAGCTCCGCCTTCGTCATGACGAGCGGCACCATGATCTCCGCGGTCACGGGCTTGCCGGTCTTGCGGCCGGCCTCCACCGCGCCCTCGAATATCGCGCGCGCCTGCATTTCCGCGATCTCAGGATAGGCGATGGCGATGCGCACGCCGCGGAAGCCGAGCATGGGATTGAACTCGTGCAGCTCCGCCGCGCGGCTCTTGAGCTTCTCGGGGCTCGCGCCCATGGCCGCCGCCACTTCCGCGATCTCCTCGTCCGTATGCGGCAGGAACTCATGCAGCGGCGGGTCGAGCAGGCGGATCGTCACCGGCAGGCCGGACATGATTTCGAACAGCTCCGCGAAATCCTGCCGCTGCATGGGCAGCAATTTGGCGAGCGCGGCGCGCCGGCCCTTCTCGTCGTCCGACAGGATCATCTCGCGCACCGCCACGATGCGGTCGCCTTCGAAGAACATGTGCTCTGTGCGGCACAGGCCGATGCCGTCCGCGCCGAAATTGCGCGCCACGCGCGCGTCAGCCGGCGTCTCGGCGTTGGTGCGCACCTTCATGCGGCGCGCCTTGTCGGCCCATTCCATCAGCGTGGCGAATTCGCCGGAGAGTTCGGGCTCCAGCATGGCGACGGCGCCCTCCAGCACCTGTCCGGTGGAGCCGTCGATGGTGATGACGTCGCCCTTGCGGAACGTGCGGCCCGCGACGCTCATGACGCCCGCCGCGTAATCGACGCGGATCGAGCCTGCGCCCGACACGCAGGGCTTGCCCATGCCGCGCGCCACGACGGCGGCGTGGGAGGTCATGCCGCCGCGCGTGGTGAGAATGCCCTCCGCCGCATGCATGCCGTGGATGTCTTCCGGGCTCGTCTCCACGCGCACGAGGATCACGCTGCGGCCGGCGGCTTTCAGCGCCTCCGCCTCGTCGGAGTTGAACACGATCTCGCCGCGCGCGGCGCCCGGCGATGCCGGCAGACCGCTCGCCACCACCTTGCGCTCGGCCTTGGGATCAATGGTGGGATGCAGCAATTGGTCGAGCGCGGCGGGATCGACCTTGGAGATCGCCTCCTCGCGCGAGATGAGGCCTTCATTGGCCATTTCGACCGCGATGCGCAGCGCCGCCTTCGCGGTGCGCTTGCCGTTGCGCGTCTGCAGCATCCAGAGCTTTCCGCGCTCGACGGTGAACTCCATGTCCTGCATGTCGCGATAATGCTTCTCGAGCAATTCGGTCGCGCGCACGAATTCAGCGAAACATTCCGGCAGCGCCGTCTCCATGGAGGGCTTGTCGGATTGCGCGGCCTTGCGCGCGGCTTCCGTGATGTTCTGCGGCGTGCGGATGCCCGCCACCACGTCCTCGCCCTGCGCGTTGATGAGGAACTCGCCATACAATTCGCGCGCGCCCGTGGAGGGATTGCGCGTGAAGGCGACGCCGGTGGCCGACGTCTCGCCCATATTGCCGAACACCATGGCCTGCACGTTGACCGCAGTGCCCCAGCTCTCGGGAATGTTGTTGAGGCGGCGATAGGTGATCGCGCGCTGGTTCATCCAGGACGAGAACACCGCGCCGATCGCGCCCCACAATTGCTCGCGCGGATCCTGCGGAAACGGCTTGCCCAGCGTCTCCTGCACGCGCGCCTTGTAATCGGCGACGACGGCCTTCCAGTCCTGCGCGGAGAGATCGGTGTCGAGCGTGTGGCCCTTGCGGTCCTTGTGCTCCTCGAGGATCTCCTCGAAATTGTGGTGGTCGATGTCGAGCACCACGTTCGAATACATCTGGATGAAGCGGCGATAGGAATCCCATGCGAAGCGCTCGTCGCCCGCATTGGCCGACAAAGCCTCCACGGTGACGTCGTTCAGACCGAGGTTGAGCACCGTGTCCATCATGCCGGGCATTGAGGCGCGCGCGCCCGAGCGCACAGAGACGAGCAGCGGGTTCTTGGCGTCGCCGAACACGC
Organism: uncultured Beijerinckia sp.; assembly: GCA_964645525.1. Lineage (GTDB taxonomy): Bacteria > Pseudomonadota > Alphaproteobacteria > Rhizobiales > Beijerinckiaceae > Terripilifer. Next base: position 28,173 of record CAZYBF010000023.1, on the reverse strand, counting down.
GGCCGGCGACCGCCCCAACCTGCGCGAGCGCGGCGTCCACCTGACTTGCGAGTTCGCCCGGATAGGTCTTGCCGTTGGCGTAGAACCAGGCGCACAGCTCGGTGGTGATGGTGAAGCCCGGAGGGACAGGCAGGCCCAGATTGGCCATTTCGGCGAGGTTAGCGCCCTTGCCGCCGAGCAGGTTGCGCATGTCGCCCTTGCCCTCGGCCTTGCCGTCGCCGAAGCTGTAAACCCATTTCGCCATGGCTGCCGCCTTCGTC
>CAZYBF010000023.1:11095-27813 GCA_964645525.1 uncultured Beijerinckia sp. | reverse complement strand
AGACCCATAGTTAAGACCTAGCTTACGGACAGGCGCCGAAGCGTCACGCTGAGCGCGATGAGGCCCCAGCCGGTCGCGAGCATGTCGAGGGCGAGCAGGCCGGCCACAGCCGTCTGCGCGTCCCCCGCCCATCTCGTTACGAGCAAAACGCCGATCAGGATCGTCGCGCTCCCGGAAATCGGCAGCATGGGGCTCTTGCGGCGGGAATTGATCAGCGTGGAGGCGCGCAGGCGCACCCAGCCCGCGCCGATCAGCAGGAGGCCGGCGAGCGTGGAGAAGACCAGCGAGGGCAGCAGCGGCGAAAGCGCCGTCACGACCGCCGCGCCGGCCCACAGCGCGCCGGCGGCGTCCCAGGGGGTGGACGGCGCCCCCGCCTCCCTGCCGCCCTTGGCGTTATGCCCCACGCCAAGCTCCAGCAGGGCGCACAGGCCCATGGCGATGGCGGTCGGCACGATGGAGGGCGTCTGGGCGAAGCCCACATGGGCCATGGCGGCGGAGCCCACGAGAATCATCGCCGCGCCGACGATCGTCACCTGCCGGCCGCGCGCGACAAGCGCATCCAGCGCCTCGGCGAAACCGGGCGGAAACGGCAAGGATTGCGGCTGGTTGGAGGAGGCGTCAGGCTTTGTCATGGGGACTGGTCACGCTGCGCACGGTGCTGGAGGCGCACCCCTAGCAGAGGAACGCGGCGGGGGAAACGTGGGACCGGCGCTTGCCGCCCGCTCCTCCACCATTTTGCAGAGGCGCCGCTGGGGCGTGACGATTGGCGGCCCCCGCCTTCTGGTGTAACAGCGGCGCTGCCCTATCTCATGGGCGTTCCCACCTCCCCCGAGTCGCCAGAGTGACACAGACCTCCAAGACGCCGCTTCTCGACCGCGTGTCCACGCCCGACGACCTCCGCGCCCTGCCGGAGAGCGACCTGCGTCAGCTCGCGGACGAATTGCGCACGGAGACCGTCGACGCCGTTTCGGTGACCGGCGGCCATCTGGGCGCGGGGCTTGGCGTGGTCGAGCTGACGGTGGCGCTGCATTATGTGTTCGACACGCCGCGCGACCGGCTGATCTGGGACGTCGGCCATCAGGCCTATCCGCACAAGATCCTCACCGGCCGGCGCGACCGCATCCGCACCCTGCGCATGGCGGGCGGCCTGTCGGGCTTCACGCGCCGCGCGGAGAGCGCCTACGATCCCTTTGGCGCGGCCCATTCATCCACCTCCATTTCCGCCGGGCTCGGCATGGCGGTGGCGCGCGACCTTGCGGGCGGCCACAACCATGTGATCGCGGTGATCGGCGACGGCGCCATGTCGGCGGGCATGGCCTATGAGGCGATGAACAACGCCGGCCACCTGCATTCGCGCCTCGTCGTCATCCTCAACGACAACGACATGTCCATCGCCCCGCCCACGGGCGCCATGTCGGCCTATCTCGCGCGCCTTGTCTCCGGCGGCGCGTATCGCACGATCCGCGAGGCGGGCAAGCAGCTCGCCGCCCTGCTGCCGAAGTTTCTCTACGAGAAGGCGCGCCGCACCGAGGAATATGCGCGCGGTTTCTGGACCGGCGGCACATTGTTCGAGGAGATGGGCTTCTATTACGTCGGCCCGATCGACGGCCACAATCTCGACCACCTTCTGCCGGTGCTGAAGAACGTGCGCGACAAGCAGCCCGGCCCCGTGCTCGTGCATGTGGTGACGAAGAAGGGCAAGGGCTATCCGCCGGCGGAGGCCTCCTCCGACAAATATCACGGCGTGAACACGTTCGACGTCGTGACCGGCGCGCAGGCGAAACCGAAAGCCAACGCGCCCTCCTACACGCGCGTCTTCGCCGACAGCCTCATCAAGGAGGCCGCGCAGGACGACAAGATCGTCGCGATCACCGCCGCCATGCCGTCTGGCACGGGGCTCGACCTGTTCGGCGAGGCCTATCCCGCGCGCACCTTCGACGTCGGCATCGCAGAGCAGCATGCGGTGACCTTCGCGGCCGGGCTTGCGACGGAAGGCTACAAGCCGTTCTGCGCGATCTATTCGACCTTCCTGCAACGCGGCTACGATCAGGTCGTGCACGACGTCGCGCTTCAAAATCTCCCCGTTCGCTTCGCGCTCGACCGCGCGGGTCTTGTGGGCGCGGACGGGCCGACCCATGCGGGCGCCTTCGACCTCGCCTTCCTCGGCTGCCTGCCGAACATGACGATCATGGCCGCCGCCGACGAGGCGGAGCTCGCGCATATGGTGGCGACTGCGGCCGCGCATGATTCAGGGCCGATCGCGCTGCGCTATCCGCGCGGCGAGGGCGTGGGCGTGGAGATGCCTGAGCGCGGCCGCGTGCTGGAGATCGGCAAGGGGCGCGTGGTGCGCGAAGGCTCGCGCGTCGCCATCCTGTCGCTGGGCGCGCGGCTCGCCGAGGCGCTCAAGGCGGCCGACGAGCTCGCCGCCCATGGCCTGCCGGCCACAGTCGCCGACGCGCGCTTCGCCAAGCCCATCGACCATGAGCTTGTGCGCCGGCTGGCGCGCGACCACGCGGTGCTGCTCACGGTGGAGGAAGGCTCCATCGGCGGGTTCGGCGCGCAGGTGATGCAATTCCTCAGCGACGAGGGCCTGCTGGATTCCGGCGCGCTGAAGTTCCGCGCCATGGTCCTGCCCGACGTCTATCTGGAGCAGGACAAGCCCGAGCGCATGTATGCGCAGGCCGGGCTCGACGCGAAGGGCATCGCGGCCCGGGCGCTCGAGGCGCTTGGACGCGAGAGCGAGACGCACAAGCCGCTGCGGGCGTAAGGCCGCTTTCCCACTCGGCGCCGCGCGCGCGGGCGGCTATATGGAGCCATGTTCCATTCGCCGCACGCCGGAGAGCCCTGATGGCGGAGCCCGTCCTCGCCCCTCATCCCATTCTTGAGCGCCTCGTCGCCATCGTCGGCGCGCGCCATGTCGTGACCGACGCGCAGGACGCCGCGCCCTATCTCGCCGAGCCGCGCGAATTGTTCCACGGCAAGGCGCGCTGCGTGGTGCGGCCGGGCTCGACGGCGGAAGTCGCCGCCGTGATGAAAGCCTGCGACGAACTGGGCGTGCGCGTGGTGCCGCAGGGCGGCAACACCGGGCTTGTGGGCGGACAGATCCCCGACCAGAGCGGCGAGGAGATCCTGCTCTCCCTCAAGCGCATGGACCGCGTGCGCGAGGTGGACAAAGACTCCATGACGATGATCGTGGAGGCCGGCCTCACGCTTCTGCGCGTGCAGGAGGAGGCGGAGAAGGCGGGCGCGCTGTTTCCGCTTTCGCTGGCGGCGGAAGGCTCCTGCACGATCGGCGGCAATCTCGCCACCAATGCGGGCGGCACCGCCGTGCTCGCCTATGGCAATGCGCGCGATCTCGTCACCGGGCTCGAAGTGGTGCTGGCGGACGGGCGCGTTTTGTCGAACCTGTCGAAGCTGAAGAAAGACAACACCGGCTACGACCTCAAGCACCTGTTCATGGGCTCGGAAGGCACGCTGGGGATCATCACCGCCGCGGTGGTGAAACTCTATCCGCGCCCGCGCGCCATGGAGACCGCCTTCATCGGCCTGAAGTCGCCGCGCGACGCGCTTTCCCTGCTCAATCTCGCCCAGGAGGTCGCAGGCGGCGGCGTGAAGACCTTCGAGATCATGCCGCGCTTCGGGCTTGAGATCGTGCTGCGCCATGCGGCGGGCGCGCGCGATCCGCTCGCCGGCGCGCACGCCTGGTACGTGCTGTTGGAGATCGGCGCGCCCGACGAAAGCGGCGAGACGCTGATGCGCGTGCTCGAGGAAGGCGCGGAGGCCGGACTCATCGAGGATGCGGCGGTGGCCGCGAGCCTCGAGCAGCGCAAGGATTTCTGGCGCCTGCGCGAACTCATGTCGGAGATGCAGAAGCACGAGGGCGGCTCGATCAAGCACGACGTGTCGGTGCCGGTGGCGAAAGCCCCGCAATTCCTCGAAGAGCTTTATCCCGCCGTCGAGCGCTTCATGCCCGGCGCGCGCCCCGTGCCCTTCGGCCATCTGGGCGACGGCAACATCCACGCGAACGTGAGCCAGCCTGTGGGCATGGACAAACAGGCCTTCCTCGACCGCTGGTACGAGATGAACGATGTCGTCCATTCCATCGTCGTGCGCCTCGGCGGTTCGATTTCCGCCGAACATGGCGTGGGCACGCTCAAGCGCGATCTCTTGCCCGGCGTGAAGGACGCGGTCGCGCTCGACGTGATGCGCGCGATCAAGAAAACGCTGGACCCCAAGGGGATCTTGAACCCGGGCAAGGTGCTCTGAAGCGCGGGCCTAGGCGGGCGCGAGATCCGTCCAGCTCGCGGCGAGCATGTCGCGGAATCGTTGCGCTGCGGGCGAAAGGCGCGCATGGCGGCGCTCGACAATGCCGATCGTGCGCGTGATGACGGGATCCTTGATGCGCTTGGTGACGATGATCGGATGATCGTCCTGCGGCGTGGCGAGGCGCGGCAGGACGGAGGCGCCGAGCCCCGTCTCAACAAGCCCCAGCGAGGTCGAGAGATGGTTCACCTCGCACAGCCATTGCAGCTGGATGTTGCTGCGCGAGAGCGCCGTGTCGAGCAGGATGCGGTTGCCGCTCGCGCGGCTGACGCCGATCAGCGGCAGGCCCTGCAATTCAGCCCAGGTGATCTCCTCCACCTGCGCAAGCGGATGGTCGCGCCGGCAGGCGAGCACGAAAGGATCGTCGGCGAGCGGGGTGAAGGTGAGATCGGGATCGGACGCGCCCATGAGGTTGAGGCCGAACTCCACCTCCCCGCGCGCAACGCTCGCCAGACATTCCGCCGCGCCCTCGTCCACGATGCGGAACCGGATGCGCGGATATAGCGCGTTGAAGGCCTGCACGACCTTCGGCAGGAAATAGAAGGCCGCCGTGGGAATGCAGGCGATGTTGACCTGCCCATGCTGCGCGCGCCCGACCTCGCCCAGCGACAGGATGGAGCTTTCGAACTCGTCGATCATGCGGCGCACGAGCGGCTCGATCTGCCGGCCCACCGCCGTCAGCGCCACGCGCCGGGTCGAGCGCTCGAACAATTGCGCGCCGAACGCCGCCTCCAGCCCCTGAATGCGGCGCGAGAGCGCGGGCTGCGAGATGGCGAGCGCCTCCGCGGCCTTGTGGAAACCGCCAAGGTCGATGATGGCGATGAAAGCCCGCAGGTCGAGAAGCTCGAAGTTGATGCGCATGGCGCATCAATAGCAAAGATTCGCGCCGCGGCCTAACGGGTCGGGGACGGGCCTTAAAAAAAGGCCGCCCCGAAGGGCGGCCAATGCGCCGGCGCGCGCCTTTGCGACGCGCGCCATCGCGGGAGATGCGGATCAGTTGAGCGAGATGTTGGCGGCCTTCACCACCTCGGCCCAGCGCGCGGACTCAGCCTCCATCATCTTGCGGAATTCTTCCGGCGTGGAGCCGATCGGCACGGCGCCTTCGTTGGCGAAACGGGCGCGCACGAGGTCGCTGTTGATGCCTTCGATGGTCGCCTTGCGCAGCCGCTCGATGATCGGCGCGGGCGTGCCCTTGGGCACGACGAAACCATACCAGGCGCCGGTCTCGTAGCCTTTCGCGCCCGCCTCGTTGAGGGTGGGCACGTCAGGCAGAGTCGGCGTGCGGGTGGAGGTGGTGACGCCGAGCGCGCGCACGACGCCCGACTCGATCAGACCGGCGACGGAGGGCATGGTTGTGACCATGAAGTCGGTCTGGCCGCTCACAAGATCGTTGAGGGCGGGGCCGGCGCCGCGATAGGGCACGTGCACGGCCTGAATGCCGCTGACCTGCGCGAGCAGGACGGTCGCCAGATGGCTGGCGGAGCCGTTGCCGGCGCTGCCATAGCTCAACTTGCCGGGGTTCTTCTTCGCGAAGTCGAAGAAATCAGCCGCGGTCTTCTTCGCGGATTTCGCCGGCACGACGAGGGCGAGCGGCGCGGAGGTGATGAGCGTCACGGGATCGAAAGCGGCGAGCGGATCGACCTTCATGTTCTTGAACAGGTGCGGGTTGACGACCATCGGCCCCTGATTGGCCATGAGCACGGTGTAGCCGTCGGGCGGCGAGGAGGCGGCGATCTGCGTGGCGATGTTGCCGCCCGCGGTGCCGTTGTTCTCGACCACCATGGTCTGGCCGAGGCGCTCGCTGACCGCCTGCGCGACAAGGCGCGCGATCGCGTCCGTGCCGCCGCCGGCGGCGTAGGGCACGAGCAGTTTCAACGGCCGATTGGGGAAGTCCTGCGCGAGGGCGGGACCTGCGAAGAAGCTCGCGCCGGCCAGCGCAAGCGCGCCCATCATGGAAATGCGGATCATCTCGTCTCCTCCCACTTAAACAGTAAACAGGCGCGCGGGAACCACCACGCTGCCTTCGAAAATTCTGCGCGCGGTGCGCACGAAAGCGGCTCCGCGCACGCTGTCGCCGTCGCAATCGAGCGCGATGGCGATCTTGCCGCCGGGATGCTCGACCTCGACGGTCGCGCCGGGCGCGGCGAGCGGAAAGGCGATCGTGCCGGACAGGCGCGCCGCCGCCGCAACGCACAGGGCGCCGGTCGCCGAATGCGCGCGGTGGCAGGAATCGGGCACGAGATAGCGCGAGGTGATCGACCCGCCTTTGCGCGGCGCGGAGAGAAGGCCGATCTTCGGGATCACGCTGCCCGTGACGTCGCCAAGCCCCATGCGCCGGCCGGCTTCCAGCCGCATCGCCTCCAGCCGCGCGAACAGCGGACGGTTCGCGTCAATCTCCTGCGGCGTCTCGGCGCCGTCGAGCCCGACGTCGGCCGCGGCGAGCAGCATCATCGGCATGGCGTAGTCGATCAGCGTGACGGCCACGCCGTCGATGGCCTCGCTGCGCTGACCGGTGGGAAACAGCGCGCCCGTCTTGCCGCCGGCGGCGTCGCCGAAACTCAGGCGGATCGGCGCGGCCGCGCCCGCCACCCCGTCGATGCGCGCGTCGCCCTCATATTCCACCGCCCCGCCGGGCGTCTGGATGACGGCCTCGACGAGGCTCGACGTGTTGCGGTTGAAAATGCGCACGGTCGTCTCGCCCTGCTGGGCGGGCACGAGCCCCGCCTCGATCGCGAAGGGGCCGACGGCGGAGAGCATGTTGCCGCAATTGGGGCCGGTGTCGACGGCAGGCCGGTCCACCGCCACCTGGGCGAACAGATAGTCCACGTCCGCGTCCGGCCGGGCGGAGCGCGAGACGATGGCGACCTTGCTGGTGAGCGGATTGGCGCCGCCCAGCCCATCCACCTGCAGGGGATGGGGCGTGCCCATGACCGTCAGCAGAAAGGCGTCGCGGGCCGCCGGATCGGCGGGCAGGTCGTCGGCGAGGAAGAAGGGGCCCCGCGACGTGCCTCCGCGCATCAAAACGCAGGGCACACGCACCTGAGGGGCCGCGGCTTGTTCCGCACGCATCGATTTTGATGCATTATGTGGATTAATATCGTCCATAAATGCAAAATACAAAAAATCGGACGATGCGTTAAATGCGAAGATTTTGAAGTTTGATGCAAATAACGGATTTGTCGGCCGAAGCGGCCGTCAGCCGAACAGATCGCCCTGCCGGGGCGGCTGCGCGGGTTCGGCGACGGCTTGCGCCGCGGCCTGGGCGGGAGCGGAGGCCGGCTCCACGACGAGGGGGCCGACGGGCGTCTGGAGGTCGGGGCCGTCATTGGCGACCTTGTTCACCGCCGTGGAGATCGGCCACATCTCCAGCGCGTCTTCAGGCAGGGGCGCGCACAGGGCCTGCGCCTCCTGCGCGTCATGGGTGTCGGCGTCCAGCCAGCGCTCGATGTCCTGCGGATCGAGGATCACCGGCATGCGGTCGTGCACGGCGCTCATGAAGGCGTTGGCGCGCGTGGTGAGCACGCAGGCGCCGTCGATCTCCTCGCCGTTCGGGCCGGTCCATGTCTCCCACAGGCCCGCGAGCGCAAGCGGCGCGCCGTCGCGGCGGCGGATCAGGAACGGCTGGGCGGGCGGAGCGCCCTTCGCCTTGCCGGCGGCGGCGCGGCGCCATTCATAGAAGGCGTCCGCCACGAAGACGCAGCGGCGCCGGCGCATGGCGTTGCGGAAGCTCGCCTTCTCCAGAACGGTCTCGCTGCGGGCGTTGATGACGAGCGGGAAGTCCTTCGGATCCTTAACGAAGCCCGGCGTGAACGCCCATCGCACGAGCGCGAAATGGCGACGCTTCTCGCCATCGGGATCGCGCTCCAGACGCACGATCGGGACAGGCTGCGTCGGCGCCACGTTGTACCGTGGGGGAAAATTAGGCTGCTCGACGTAGCGGAAGAACGCGCGCACGGCTTCCGGCGGCAGCGTGATGGCGAGGCGTCCGCACATGGAGCCACCTAGGCGCATTACGCAGATGTCGGCAACACTTTGTTATTCGAGCGACGGTAAAGTCTCAGCTCGAGCGAACGCGAAGAGAGCACGATGGGCAGCCCGGCACCGATATCCGCACGCATCACGGTCGACGCGATGACCCTCGTCAATCCGTCCTCCGGCATCGCGAACGACTATCTGAACCTGTTCAACGAAATCACCATGCTCATTGAGCAATTGCCGAACATGCCGGAACTGAGCGAGGACGTGTTCGCCTGGCGCCCCGTTTCCTATGAAGATTATTTCGCGCGCTCGACGCTTGCCGGCCGCGAGAGCGCGCTTGAGGCGTTCCGCAATCTCGACACCGAATTCCGCAGGACCTTCGAGACCTGCGTGGAGGAGCTCGACAATCGCGCGACCGGCGCCATCGCCGCCATTCGCCTGCACCTGCGCCAGCGCGGAAACAGCGCGCCGCAAACCCTGCGCTGGATCTGCGAGCGCCACGGCGCGCATTTGCGCGAGGCGCTGGAGCGGGTGGTGAACGTCGTCAACCACGGCGCGGCTGAATCGGTGGAGAACGCGCAGGCCCGCGCCGACCGTCTGCTCGCCGTCCGCCTCACGGCCATCAAGCGGCTCGAAGAGTTCCACAACACGCCGCGCTTCGTTCCCGAAGAAGACTGACGCGGACCAGCGCGTTCAGCCGCGCGGCGCTGCAGCGCGCGCCAGCCGATCGTTGATCGCCTCGCCAAGCCCCTCATTGGGAATGGGCGCGACCGCGATCCCCCGCACGCCCGGCGCATCAAGACGGCGCAGACAATCGAACAGGCGCGCGGCCGCCTCGCGCAGGTCGCCGCGCGCGGACAGGTCGAGCCGCAAGCCCGGCGCTTGCGCAAGACAAGCGGCGAAATCGAGCGCCGCCTCGCCCGGCTCCACGCTGCGCGCATTCAGCCGCACCGGCGCGCGCGGCGCGTAATGGGAGGCCAGCATGCCGGGCGCGAGAACCTGCGCGCCCTGCCCTTCGTCCGCGCGCCCCGCCTGCGCGCCTTGCGCAAGCTCGCGCCCGATAACGCGCTCGATGTCCGCGCGCGCGACGCCGCCCGGACGCAGAAGCTGCGGCGCGCCGTCCTCCAGACAGGCGACGATGGTGGATTCCACGCCGACGGAGCACGGGCCGCCGTCCACGATCAGATCGATGCGGTCGGCGAGATCGGCGGCCACATGGCCTGCGGTCGTGGGGCTCACGCGGCCGGACCTGTTGGCGGAAGGCGCCGCCACCGGCGTCCCGGCGGCGCGCAAGATAGCCTGCGCGACCGGATGGGCGGGGGCGCGCAGGGCCAGCGTGTCGAGCCCCGCGCGGGCGAGCAGGCTCACGCGGCAGGTCGGCGCGACGGGCACGACGAGCGTGAGCGGCCCCGGCCAGAAGGCGCGCGCGAGCGCCAGCGCATCCGCGTTGAACAGGCCCTGCGCCTGCGCGGCCGCAAGATCGGGCACATGGGCGATCAGCGGATTGAAGCTCGGCCGGCCCTTGGCCTCGTAGATGCGCGCGACCGCCGCATCATTGGCGGCGTCGGCGGCGAGCCCATAGACCGTCTCCGTCGGCAAGGCGACGAGACGGCCCTCGCGCAGCGCGCGCCCGGCCTGCACGGCCGTATCGGGCCCCGCGGGCAGGATGGATGCGGAACGCCCCCGGGCGCCGGGCTCCGGGGGCGAAGGGTTCGCGGTCACGAAGGATCGTCCGAACGCAGGCTCACTCGACGGGCAGCGCCACGAAGCGCGACTCGCCTTGCGCGTTGGCGATCAGGAACAGCGCCGATTTGCGACCCTGGTCCTTCGCCTGTTTCATGCGCGCGGCCACGTCCGAAGGCTGGCCCACGGCCTGCTGGTTGATCTCCACGATCACGTCGCCCGCCTGCACGCGCTTTTCGGCGGCGGGCGAATTGGGATCGACATTGGTGACGACCACGCCCTTCACGCCGTCCTTCAGATTGTACTGCTTGGCGAGATTGGGCGAGATGCTGGAGAACTCCATGCCCAGCGCTTTCTGGGTCACGGTGCGCGCGCCCGGCTGCGGCTGACGGCCGTCGCCCAGCGAGGCCATGCGTTCGCCGTCCTCGAGGCGGCCGAGCGTCACCTTCAGGCTCTGCTCCTTGCCGCCGCGCACGACGCGCACGTCCACTTCCTTGCCCACCGGCGTCGCCGCCACGATGCGCGGCAGGTCGGTGGAATTGCGCACTTCCTGTCCGTCGAAACGCACGATCACGTCGCCCGACTGGAGGCCCGCGGGCTTGGCGGGGCCCTTGTCGTCAATGCCGGCGACGAGCGCGCCGCGCGCGCGACCAAGGCCGAGGCTTTCGGCGATCTGGTCGTCAACCTGCTGGATGCGCACGCCGAGCCAGCCGCGGCGCGTCTCGCCATATTGCAGAAGCTGATCCACCAGCGGCTTCACGATGGAGGCGGGCGAGGCGAAGCCGATGCCCACCGAGCCGCCGGACGGCGACAGGATCGCCGTGTTCACGCCGATCACGTCGCCCTGCAGGTTGAACAGCGGACCGCCGGAATTGCCCTTGTTGATGGAGGCGTCGGTCTGCAGATAATCGTCGTAGGGGCCGCTGTTGATGTTGCGATTGCGCGCCGACAGGATGCCCACCGTCACGGTGCCGCCGAGGCCGAAGGGATTGCCCACCGCCATCACCCAGTCGCCGACGCGGATCTTGTCGCTGTCGCCGAACTTCACCGCCTTGAGCGGCTTTTCCGGCTTCACGCGCAGAACCGCGATGTCGACCTTGGAGTCGCGGCCGACCACTTCCGCCTTCAGGCGCTGGCCGTCGTTGAAGATCACCGTGATCTCGTTGGCGTCGGCGATCACGTGATTGTTGGGCACGACGACGCCGGCCGCATCGATCACGAAGCCGGAGCCCAGCGAATTGGAGCGGCGCTGCTGCGGGCCGCCGCGATCGGCGTCAGGGCCCTGCTGGCGGCGCTTGAAGAACTCCTCGAACAGATCGTCGAACGGCGTGCCGCGCGGAATGTTGGGCATGTTCGGCGCGCCCTGGCCGCCAGGGCCGGGGCCGGCGCGACGCTCGGGGGGCGCCTGGGTCGCCGAGATATTGACCACCGCGTCGCTGACGTTGGCGGCGAGGTCGGCGAAGGATTCCGGCGCGCGCCCCTGCGCGAAGGCCGGACCGGAGAAAGGAGGGACGAGTCCCGGCGCGAGCGCGACGAGGGCGCCGGCGAGAGCCACGGCCTTGAAAGCGGGGCGCATGAAAGCGGTGCGCATACGTCTGCGTCTCCTGTTGACTCGCCGGGGCGAAGAGACCCCGTCCGCGCCTGATTAAAGCCCGAAGGGGCGCGCTTGTCGCCCCCTCGCATGCAAATAAGCCTAAATCGCGACAGGACTGCGCCGCGAGAGGGAGGCTGCGGCCGGGCTCGCGCCCGGCCCACCTCAGTTCTGGGGCGCGCCCGCGGGCTTGCGCCCGCCCACCGAGCCGAAGAAGCGGAAGAACTCCGAATTGGGGCTCACCACGAAACGGCTGTCCTTCAGGCTCTGCTCATAGGCCTGCATGGAGCGGTAGAAGGCGAAGAAGTCCGGATCCTTGCCGAAGGCTTCGGCGAAGATCTTGTTGCGCGTGCCGTCGCCCTCGCCTCGGATCTGGTCCGCCTGACGCTGGGCTTCGGCGCGCAGCACCGTCACGTCGCGGTCGGCGCGGGATTCGATGCGCTGCTTCTGCTCGGCGCCCTGCGCACGGAACTCCGCCGCCTCTCGCTGACGCTCCGTCTGCATGCGCAGGAACACCTGTTCGGAGATCTGGCGCGGAAGATCGGCGCGGCGGATGCGCACGTCGATCACCTGCGCGCCGAGCTTCACCGCTTCCGCGTTCACCTGATCGCGGATGCGATGCATGAGATTGGCGCGGTCCTCGCGCACGAGCTGCATCATCGTGGCTTCGCCGAGCACGCGGCGCACGGCCGAGTTCAGCACGGAGCCGAGCTGATTGTTGCCGCCCTGAATGGATCGCACCGATTGATAGAAGCGCAGCGAGTCGACGATGCGGTAACGCAGGAAGGCGTCCACCTCGATGCGGCTGTTGTCGGCGGCGAGCACTTCCTGCTTCGGCGTCTCGAGGTCGAGAATGCGATTGTCGAAATAGACGACGTTCTCGACGAAGGGCGCCTTGAAGTGCAGGCCCGGCTTGGTGACGAGCGCGCGATCGCCGACCGGCTGGCCGAAGCGCAGGACGAGCGCCTGTTCGGTCTGGTGGACGGTGAACACGGACGCCCCGCCCACGACCACGATGAGGCCGAGGACGAGAAGGGCCGCGAAGCCCAGTGCTGAGCTTTTCATCGGCGCGTCCCCTGCTGGCTGGATTGCGGCGGCGTCGGCTGGGGAAGCGGACGCGGCTGCGCGTTTTGTTGCGTCTGCAATTGGTCGAGCGGCAGGTAGGGCACGACGCCCTGCCCGTTCTGGTCGACGATCACCTTGTTGGATCCGCCGAGCACACGCTCCATCGTCTCCAGATACATGCGCTCGCGCGTGACCTGCGGCGCGTTGCGGTATTGCTCATAGACCTGCGTGAAGCGCGACGCCTGACCACGCGCTTCCGCCACCGTCTGCTCGCGATAGGCCTCGGCCTCCTGCAGAATGCGGGCGGCGGCGCCGCGCGCTTCCGGCACGACGCGGTTGGCGTAGGCTTCCGCCTCGTTGCGCATGCGCTCCATGTCCTGCTGGGCGGCGGTGACGTCGCGGAACGCGGAGATCACCTGCTCGGGCGGGTCGACCGAGAGCAATTGCACCTGCAGGATGAGCACGCCGGCGCGATAATCGTTGAGCACCTTTTGCGTCTGCTCCTGCGCGGCCGGCTCGATCACCTTGCGTTCAGCCGTGAGGATGCGCTGGATCTGCGTGCGGCCGACGATTTCGCGCATCACGCTTTCGGAGACCGCCTTGATGGTCTCGCGCTGTTCGCGCACGTTGAAGGCGTAGTCCTCAGGACGCGCGGGGTCGATCTGGTAGATCACGCGGAACTTCACGTCGGCGATGTTCTCATCGCCGGTGAGCATCAGGCTTTCTTCATTGATGTCCTGCTGGGTCGTCGTGCCGGGGCGGCGCGCGTCCTCGCGCGTGCGAAAGCCGATGTCGATGCTGTTGCGGTCGGTGACGCGCAGTTTGGCGACCGAGCCGATGGGCGAGGGCCAGTTGTAATTGAGGCCCGGCGCCGTGCGTTCGGTGAAGCGGCCGAACACGGTCTCAATGCCCGCCTCGTTGGGCTGCACGGTGTAGACGCCCGTGGCGCCCCAGGCCAGCACGACGAGGGCCGCGAGCACGCCAAGCCCGCCGCCGCCGAAACCGAAGCCGCTGGGCACCACCTGTTTCAGGCGGTCCTGGCTGCGCCGAAGCAATTCCTCAAGATCGGGCTGTCCGCCCGGCCCGCCTGCGCCGCCGCCGCCCGACGGGGGCTGCCCCCAGGGTCCGCCGCTGCCGGGAGGCTTGCCCCAAGGGCCGCCGCCGCCGCTCTGATTGCTCCAGGGCATGGAAAATCCTTCTGTTCCCCTCCTGCGCCTTGCGGGCGCGTCCGGAGGAATTAAGCACCCGCGCCCCAGTTTTCAACGTGGGACCGACGCGGTTCTGCGATGGTAGCTGCGCAGACTATAGGCTGCGTCGTCGCCAGGGCCCGCGGAATGATCCGCCCGGCTCGCCTCCGCCCATGAATCCGGGTCGATCTGCGGGAAAAACGCATCTCCCGCAGGCGCAAGATCGACCAGGGTGAGGTCGAGACGCTGCGCGAGCCCGATGGTTTGCGCGTAAAGATCCCCGCCGCCGGCGACGATGATTTCCTGCGCGCCCATGGCGGCGGCGCGGGCCTGCGCAAGGTCGAGCGCCGCGCCCAGCTCATGGGCCACGTAAACTCCCGGATGGGAAAATCCTGTGTCGCGCGTCAGCACGATGGTTTCGCGCCCCGGCAGCGGCCGGCCGATCGACTCGAACGTCTTGCGGCCCATAAGCAGAGGCTTGCCCATGGTGATCGCCTTGAAGCGTTTCAGGTCGCTGGGCAGGCGCCAGGGCAGCGCGCCCTGCCCGCCGATGACGCGGTTGCGCCCCATGGCGGCGACTAGGACGAGGGGAACGGCCCGCGCGCTCACACGGCCACCGGCGCCTTGATGAGCGGATGGGGATCGTAATTCTCGAAGGCGATGTCGTCGTAGGTGAAATCGAACAGGGAGCGCACCGCCGGATTCAGCTTGAGGCGCGGCAACGCGCGCGGCTCGCGCGACAATTGCAGCTGCGTCTGTTCGAGATGATTGAGATAGAGATGCGCGTCGCCGAACGTATGCACGAAATCGCCCACGCCCAGACCGCAGGCCTGCGCCATCAAGTGAGTGAGCAGCGCATAGCTCGCGATGTTGAAGGGCACGCCAAGGAAACAATCCGCCGAGCGCTGGTAGAGCTGGCAGGAGAGCTTGCCGTCGGCCACCCAGAACTGGAACAGGCAATGGCAGGGCGCGAGCGCCATCTTGTCGAGATCGCCCACGTTCCACGCCGAAAGCACGAGACGGCGGGAATCGGGATTGCGCTCGATCTCGTGCAACAGCGATTTCAGCTGATCATGCACGCGCCCGTCCGCGCCTTCCCATGAGCGCCATTGCTTGCCGTAGACGGGGCCGAGTTCGCCGCGCTCGTCGGCCCATTCGTCCCAGATGGAGACGCCGTTGTCCTTCAGATAGCGGATGTTGGTGTCGCCCGCGATGAACCACAAAAGCTCATGCACGATCGACTTCAGATGCAGCTTCTTCGTGGTGACGAGGGGAAAGCCCTCGTTGAGGTCGAAGCGCATCTGATGGCCGAAGACCGACAGCGTGCCCGTGCCGGTGCGGTCGGACTTGCGCACCCCTTCAGCGAGGATGCGGCGGAGAAGGTCGTGGTACTGGCGCATGAGGTCGGCCCGGATGTGGTCGCCGCCGTTCTAGCGCGATTCCGCCGCCCCGTCCCGCGCGCAGGCGCCCCGGGCGAACGCCGCCCACAGCGAAGCCGCCTCCGCAAGCTTCGCCATTGATTGATTGCGCCAGCCCGCGCGGCGCGTAAACTCCTGCTTACAATTCCGCAGCCGGGGGGCTTCATGAGGAGTCGTCATGCTGAAGTTGTCATTCGACCGCGGAGACTGGATTCTCGTTTGCGACGGGGCGCGCGCCCTGATCCTCGAGAATGTGGGGGACGAGAAATTCCCCAATCTGCGCACGCGCGAGGCCATCGAGGAGCCCCACGAAAGCACGCGGCTGCAGGGCGCGGACGCGCCCGGGCGCGTCCAGCAATCGGTGGGGAGCGCGCGCAGCTCCGTCGAGCAAACCGACTGGAAGGGGCTGTCCGAAACAGCCTTCCTCGAACAGCTGGTGGAGCGGCTCGAGCATGAGGCCGCGCCCATTCCCCGCCTGCATGTGGTCGCCCCGCCCAAGGCGCTTGGCGTGCTGCGGCAGGCCTATGGCCATCGCATCAAGAGCGTGCTGGGCGCAGAGGTCGCCAAAGACCTCACCGGCATGCCGGTCCATGAGATCGAACGCATTCTGACAGGCGGCGCGCCCGGCACGGGCTGAGGCAGGTTCAGCGCAGCGCGCTGATCGCCACAAGCCCCGCCCAGCCGACGCCGTTGTAGACGGCGTGAGCGAGCGCGCTCGCCTGCGCGGAGCCTGTGCGCGCGCGCAGGATCGTGAGCGCGAGACCGGGCAGGAACACGGCGAGCGGATAAAAGCCGGTCCCATCCCAATGGGCGAGCGCGAAGGCGCCTGCGCACGCAAGCAGCGCGGCGACGCCGCCCATGCGCGCGCGCAACACGCCATAGAGCCAGCCGCGAAAGAATAACTCCTCAGCGAGTGGCGCGAATACGACGACCGCCATGAAGGACAAGGCGAGCGCGGCGGGCTCAATGGGGATGAACAGGTTCAGCGCGTAGTCAGGCGCGATCGCGCGCACGAGGAGCGTCGCCAGCGCGTGATAGGCGACCATCGGCGCAAGCCACCAGGCATGACGCAGGCGTAAGGGCGGAACCCCGCGCCAGGCGAGCGCATCCGCGCCCGCCCGTCCGCCGCGCAATCGGGCGTAAGTGACGACGCCCGCGCCCATGCAGCCATAGAGAATGCACGCGAGCAGGAAGAGGCTCGTCATCCCCGGCGCCCCGCCCGAAGCCCGCGCAGGGTTCAACGCCTGCATGCGCGCGCCAAGCTCCGCAAGCGCCGGCGCGCCGCCCAGCGCCCAGGCGCCCGCGAGCGCGACGCCGGCCAGCACAAGAAACCACGCCGCCGCGCAGGCGAGAATGGCGGCAAGCCCGCCCATGAGCGGCAAGAAGAGGCCGGGACGAGGCGCGGCGGTCGAACCCGCCGCATCGATATTCTGGGACATGAAGTCTCCGCGACGCGCGCCAGGATTATATGGG
>CAZYBF010000023.1:0-10995 GCA_964645525.1 uncultured Beijerinckia sp. | reverse complement strand
CGCCCCACAAAAAACCCCGCCGCGCGAAGCGGCGGGGCGCCAGTTGCGCGCCCGGGGAGACGGGCGCGTCAGGGGATCGGGAGCCGGGCGTCACACCGTCGTCTGCGGCACGCCCTTCTTCGCCTTCAGCGCCTCCTTCGCGCCGTCGCGGAAATGGACCTCGCGCTTGAGCAGGATCGCGGTGGCGCGCACCGCCTGCTGCTCGGGCGTGCGCGCCGGCGGCAGGACGCCCTTCTCGCGCAGCGCTTTGGCCGCGCGCATGATCTTGTGGCGCATCATGATGACGCCGTTGTCGCAGCCGACGAGGTTCTCTTTCGTGCGGTCGACGATCGGCCCCATGCTTTCCTGCAACGAGGCGTCCTGGATCGCGATGCCCTCGACGCCGCTATAGGTCGTTCCCGCGCGCTGGGCCTCGCGGTCCATGAGATAATCGTTCGACTTGTTGGCGAGCGGCACATAAGTGCCCGGCACATATTTGCAGTGCACGCCCTTGCCCGCCTTCATATGGCTCACCTCGTCGTCGGTGAGATCGCGCACGGGATGGTAATCATAGCTCCACGCCCAGCAGGAATGATCGTCGATCGGCGCCCAGAAATGGCCGTGCATCGGATAATCGCCGCGCGGGGGAACCGCCGTGTAGCAAGGCATCAGCCAGGGCGTGATGCGCCAGTAATATTGATCGTCCTCCGCCATGCGGCGCGCGCCGATGAACAGGCCGCCTTCGCTCTCGATCACTTCGAAGACAGGCGCGAGATCGTTGAGATTGTACTTGTTGCCGCCGGCGCCCTTGAACAGCGGATCGGCCTTCACGTCGCCGCGATGCAGCCATGAGACATGGGAGGAATCGATGCCGCCCTCGAGCGCCTGCAGCCAGTTGCAATCCTGAAAGCGCTTGGACACGAAACTCTGTTTGCGCGGCACGACGCAGAACTCGTAATTGGGCTCCTCCGGCCTGTTCTCCGGCTTGCCCATATAGGCCCAGATCACCCCGCCCTTCTCGATGACGGGATAGGACGTGACTTTGATCTTGTTCGCATAGCCCGATTCCACGGGTTCGGAAGGCACGTCCACGCATTGGCCGTTCACGTCGAACTTCCAGCCGTGATAGGGGCAGCGCAGGCCGCATTCCTCATTGCGCCCGAACCAGAGCGAGGCGCCGCGATGGGGGCAGAACTCGTCGATCAGGCCGAGCCTGCCCTCCGAGTCGCGGAAGGCGATGAGCCGCTCCGAGAGAATCTTCACGCGCACAGGCGGACAATCGGGCGCGGGCAATTCCTCGCTCAGGAGAACCGGCAACCAATAGCACCGGAACAGGTCGCCCATCGGGGTTCCCGGTCCGGTCTGGGTCACGAGATCGTTCTGTTCCTTGCTGAGCATCGCTGTCCTCGCCTGAGCCTGTGGCCGAGCATTGTTCTTTCATGTGGAACATCGTTCCGTATGCCAGAAACTACGGCGGCGCGGCGAGGAGCGCCTTGCGCTGGATCAATATGCGCGCGCGCAGGCTCACCCGGCGCAAGGCTCACAGGATCGCGTCGCGCCGGCGGAGCGAACCGCCCCGGCGTTCGGGGAAGGCGGCTTGGGTCGCGAGGCGCGCGCTCAGCGCCGCGCGCAGGCGATGGCGGCGGGCTGGCAGACGGGTCCCGGGGTCGAGCAGCGGGCGGGCGCGCCCGGCGCGTCGCGGGCGCAGACGCGGCAGCCGTCGCCCCATTCGAGGCAGGCGCGGTCGCCCTCACCGAACGCCTCCACGGAGGCGGGCTCCTCCGCCGCTTTCTCCGCCGCTTGCGGCGAGGCTTGCGGCGGGGCTTGCGTATCTTGGGCGCGCGCGGGCGCGCAAATACAAACGGCGAGCGCCAGAGCGCCCGCCGTCATGAGTTTCGCGCGGCGAAGGGCCACGCGCGTCAGGCGAGATGTTTGCGCATGAAGGCGAGCATGCGCGCCCATGCGAGTTCGGAATCCTCGCGGTCGTGATTGGCGCGCTGTTCGTTCACGAAACCGTGCTGCGCGTCATAGCGGAAAAACTCATGAGCCTTGCCGGCGGCCTTCAGGCCGGCTTCAAAAGCGTCCACCGTCGCCGGCGTGCACCAATCGTCGGTGTTGGCGAAATGGCCCTGCATGGGGATTTTCACATCGGCGGGCTTGGCGACAGCTTCGGGCGGAATGCCGTAGAAGGGCGCCGAACAGGTGAACTCGCTCACGCGGCAGGCGGCCAGAATGCTCACCGCGCCGCCCATGCAAAAGCCGGTGATGCCGACCTTCGCGCCGTTCTGCTTGAGGAAGAGCGCGGCGCCGCGCACGCTCTGGTCGGTGGCGTCGAGGAAGTCGAGCGAGCCCATCTGCTTTCCGGCCGCCTCGCGGTCGTGATAGGGCACGACGACGCCGGAATAGAGATCAGGCGCCAGCGCGTTGAAGCCCGCCCGCGCGAGGCGGTCGGCGACGCCCTTGATCTGGTCCTGCAGGCCCCACCATTCCTGGATCACCACGATGCCCGGCGCATGCGCCTCCGCAGCCGGCGCGAAATAGCCGGCGGCCTCTTTGCCGTCCGGCCGCTTGAACGTGATCGTGGTGCCCATGCCCGTCTCCTGTGATGCGTTTCGCACGGCCCTGGAGAGCCTGTTTTGGCGCTTCATACCACCCGGCCGGCGAAAGCGTCGAGGCCCGCGGCGGGCCGCCCTTTGCTGCGCCGCGCGCGGATTGTATAATCCGGCATTAACACAGGTTTTCACTGGAGTTTATCATGCGCAATCGGATCGCCGCCCTCGCCCTTGCAGCGGGACTGGCCGCCTCAAGCCTGTTCGCAGGGATCGCCGCGGCCGCACAGCCCCTCGTGGAGGCGGCCTGGCTGAAGGCCAATCTCGGCAAGCCCGGGCTCGTCGTCATCGACCTGCGCTCCGGCGGCGGGGCGACGCGCGAGGATTATCTGAAAGAGCACATCCCCGGCGCCGTCTTCTCCGATTACGCGAAGGACGGCTGGCGCGAGAAGATCAACAATGTGGAAGGCATGCTGCCGCCGCCGGAAAAGGTGGAGCGTGTGATCGGCGCGCTGGGGATCGACAACACGAGCCATGTGGTGATCGTGCCCATGGGCCGGCAGGCCCTCGACATGGGCGCCGCCACGCGCCTGTACTGGACCTTCAAGGTCATGGGCCATGACGAGGTGTCGATCCTCGACGGCGGCTGGGTGGGCTGGACGCGCGAACTGGGCGCCGACAAGAAGCCCGTGAACCCGATCGCCTCCGGCGGCGTCTCCCCGCAGGCGCGCACGTTCAAGGCGAACCTGCGCAGCGACATGCTGATCGACGCCGACGGCGTGCAGAAGGCCATGGCGCGCGGCGTGATCCTCGTGGACAACCGCCCCAACGACTTCTACGTGGGCGCGACGCAGGCGCCCGTCGCCGACGCGCCCGGCACCATTCCCGGCGCGAAGAACGTGCCGGAAAGCTGGATCACCGGCAATAACGGCGGCACGTTCCGCACGAAGGCGCTGCTCAGCTCGCTCTATCGTCAGGCGGGCGTGGACGTGAACGCCGAGCAGATCTCCTTCTGCAACACCGGCCACTGGGCCTCGCTCGGCTGGTTCGCCGCCAGCGAGATCGTCGGCAACAAGAAGACGCTGATGTACGACGGCTCCATGGCCGAATGGACCAAGGACCCCAAGCGTCCCATCCAGCAGACGATCAAGCTGAACTGATCTTTGCGAAAAGGGCGCGCGCCGAACGCGGGCGCGCGTCCCGAATCCCTGTATACTGGGCTCGTGTGTGACGCCGCCACGGAGCCGTCCGGCCCTTGTCGTTTTTCAGAGACGCCCTCACCTGGCTCGCCGTTCTGGTCATCGCAGCGCTTACGGCCGCGCTGGCGGTTCCCTATTTCGTTGACTGGAGCGGCCGCCGAGCCCTGGTTGAGAGCCTTCTCTCGCAGGCGCTAGGCGCGCGCGTGGACGTGCGCGGCGACATCGTCGTGCGCCTGCTGCCGACGCCCATCCTCGACCTGCACGGCGTCTCCCTGCGCGGCGAGGCGCCGGGCGATCCCCGCCTCGTCGCGCGCCGCCTGCGGCTGGAGATGGAGCCCGCTCCGCTGATCCGCGGCGCCGTGCGCTTCGTGGAGGCGAGCCTCGAGGCGCCCCGCCTCACCTTGTCGATGACGCAAAGCGGCGCGCTGCTCCTGCCCAGCCTGCCTGCGCGCGCGCCTGATGAGGTCGCCTTCGAGCGCATCGAAGTCGTCGACGGCGTGATCGAGATCGAGCGGCCCGGCGCGCCCGCGCTTCTGCTCGAAGGCGTGCGGATGAACGCCGAGGCGGCTGGCCTGCGCGGGCCCTTCCGCGCTTCGGGCGCGCTGCGCGCCTTCGGCGAGACGCGCGCGGTGCGCATCGTCACGGGCGCGTTCGAGGACGGACGCATCCGCGTGAAGGCCAGCGCGGAAAGCGCAGGCGCGCTGGCGCAGGCGGACGTGGACGGTCTGCTGTTCGTCGAATCCGGCGAATTGGGCGCGCGGCGGCTGCGGCTTGAAGGACCGGCCGCCTTCAGCGGACGCTTAGAGATCGACGGCGCGACGATCCCCTGGCGCATCGCGGGACAGGGCGGGTTCGAGCCCGGCCTTGCGCGCCTCGAACCAATGGAGGCGCGGATCGGCGGCGAGGAGCGCCCCGCCGTGCTCACCGGGCTTGCGATTTACGACGAGGGCCGCGGCGCGCCGCTCATGCGCCTCGCGGCGCCGCAGCTCGATCTCGATCGCCTGCTCTCGCCCGATCCGCGCGCGCCCGACGCCGCGCGCGCGGCCGCCCTTTTCGCGCGCCTGATCGGCGAGACGCTCGCCACGCCCGGCGGCGGCTCGGCGCCTTTCGACGTCGAGGTGGAAACGCCCGCCGTGCAGATCGGCGGCGAGACGATCACGGATGCGCGCATGCGGCTGACCGCGCCGGAGGGCTTGCTCGCGCTCAGCGCCAATCTGCCGGGACGCGCGCGCGTGACGCTCGACGGGCGCGTGGAGACGGGCGCGGCCGCGCGCTTCGCAGGACAGGCGGCGGTGAGCCTGCGCGACGGCGCCCGGCTCGCCGAATGGGCGGCGCGGTTCGACGCGCAGGCGGGAGAATGGTTGCGCGCATCGCCCTTCGCGAGCCTTGACGCGCAGGGGCGCATCGAAGCCTCGCGCGCCGCGCTCGCCGCGCGCGATCTTGTCGTGCGCGCGGATCGCTCCACGTTCAACGGCGTCGCCGCCTATACGCGCGCCCTGCCCGGCGCACGCGCGCGCCTGTTCGCGGATCTCACTGCGCCCTCGCTCGACCTTGAGACCCTGCCCGACCTCACCGGGCTTGCGCGCGCCAGCGCGGACATGGATTTGAACCTGGCGCTCGACGCGCGCGCGGTGCGCCTTGCGCGCGTGGGCGCGGGCGTGGTGGACGCCGGACGCATCGAGCTGAAGTTCATGCGCGAGGGGCAGGCCATGCGCCTTGAACGGCTTGCCCTCGACGATCTGGGCGGAGCGAACCTGCGCGCCAGCGGCAGGCTCGATGAAACGGGCGGACTCATAGAAGGCTCGCTCGACGCGCAGCGGCTCGGCGAACTCGCAGCCCTTCTGCGCCGCATCGCGCCGGGGCCCTTCGCCGACGCGCTCGCCGACCGCGCGACCGCGCTCTCGCCCGCGCGGCTCAATGCGCTTGCGGAGGCGAGCATGCGCGAGGGCGCGCTGGAATTGCGCAACGTGCGCATCGACGGCTCCGCGCGCGGCACGCGCATCGCCGGCGTCCTGCGTCCCGCGGGCGAGCGCGTGGAAGGCGAGATCGAACTTCTCTCCGCAGACGCGCCGATGCTGCTGCGGCAGTTCGGTTTCGACGCCGCGCCGACGCCGGGTCTGCGCGCGCGCGTGCTCGCCCGCGCGAACGGCTCGCGCGCAGACGGTTATTCCGTCTCTCTCAACGGCGACGTCGCGGGATCGCAGATCAGTTTCGACGGCGCGCTCGCGCAAGAAGACGCGCGGTTCGCAGCGCGCGGAGCGGCGCGCGTGCGCGCAAGCGATTCAGCGCCGCTTTTGCGCGCGCTCGCCCTGCCCGCGCCCGCGTTCGGACAAAGCGCGCCGCTTGACGCGCAGGCGCGCCTCGTCTGGCGCGACGGCGCCGTGGAGATCGCCGATCTTTCTGGCGGGGCGATGGGCGCAGCCTTCTCCGGCGCCCTGCGTCTTGGGGCGTCGGGCGCGGGTGAAAGCGAGCGGCGCATGCTCACCGGCGCGTTGACGCTCGACACATTGTCGCTTGCGACGCTCTCCGGCTTCGCGCTCGGCGCGCCGCGCGCGCCAAGGCCCGGCGCTGCGTGGTCGGAACAGGCGTTCGCGCCGCCGCAGCCCGCGCCTTTCGCGGCGCGCCTGAGCCTGCGTGCGCAAGCGCTCGACCTGCGCCCCGGCGTCGTCGCGCAGGACGCGCGCATGACCTTCGCCCTCGCGCCGGGCGTGGCGACCTTTGAGGACGTCGCGCTGCGCGTGGGCGAAGCGGGTTTCGGCGGGCGGCTCGTTTTGCGCCGCGACGGCGCCGACGCCTCGCTGTCGGGCCGGATTGAAATGGATGCGCCGCTCGCTGGCCGGTTCGACGCGCAGGGCCGTCTCGTCGGCGCCCTCGACCTCGCAGCCAGCGGACGCAGCGAAGCCGCGCTGATCGGCAATCTGGCGGGCGGGGGGAGCCTGCGCCTCGTGGATGGACGGATCATGCGGCTCGACGCGGGCGCTCTCGACCGCGTCGTCGCGCTGGCGGAGGCCGACGCGATCAGCGCCGACGATCGTGCGGTCGCCGCCGCGCTCGCGCGCGAGTTCGAACGCGCGTCCCTGTCGCTTGCGCCAACGCAGCTGGACGCGGTGATCGCAAGCGGCGCGTTGCGCATCCAGCCGGCGCGCGCGCAGGTCGAAGGAGCAGGCGTCGAAGCGACGATCGCAGGGCTCTACGACGCGCGCGCGCATGTGGGCGAGAGCGTCATAGAACTGCAGAGCCGCACGCAGCCGAAGGGCTGGAGCGGCGCGTCGCCGCGCGTGCGCCTGGCCTGGAGCGGACCTGCGGACAAGTCCGCGCGCACGATCGACGCGAGCGCCCTGTCGAGCGCGCTCGCCTCCCGCGCCCTTGCGCGCGAGAGCGCGCGCATCGCCGCGCTGGAGGCCGACATTCGCGAACGCGCGGCCTTCAACCGCCGCCTCAAGGCGCAGGAATGGCTGCGACAGCGCGCCGCCGAGATCGACGCGTTCCATCGTGAGCAGGCGCGCATTGCGGAAGAGGCGGCGCGACGGGAGGACGAGAGCCGCAAGGCGGAGGCGGACGCGCGCCGCCGCGCGCAGCAGCAGCAGCAACAGCAGCAGCAGCAACAGCAGGAGGAGGAGCGCCGCCGGCAGGACGCCTTGCGGCTGCGGCGCGAACAGGACGCGCGCGAGGCGCAGCCCCGCCCCGCGCCGCCGCCGCCTCAGGCGCCGCGCGCGCCGTCCGATCCGCTGGGCGATTTCCTGCAACGGCAGTTCGGCGTCGGCGGGCAAGCCCCGCGCAGCGCGACGCCGAACTAGGGCGGCGAAGAAGCGGCGCTTTCGCCGGGACGCTGCGCTTGCGCCTGCGCGAGAACGAAAACCCGGATCGCAGAGGAGAGATTGGCCTGCCCGCGCGCGGCGTCGATCTCGGCGACGAGGCGGGCGAGCGGCACGCCGCGCCGGCCCGCGATGGCGCGCAAGGCGGTCCAGAACGCGTCCTCAAGCGACACCGACGTGCGATGGCCCGCGATGACGATGGAATGTTTGCGCATGAGCGTGCGCTGCGCGAAGGAGCCCTCGTCGTTAATCCCGGTCGCGGTCACGAACGGCTCGCCGGGTCCTCGCCCGACGTCTCCGGCGCGCCGGCGATATCATCGCCAAGACGGTGGCCTTCCAGACGGCGTTCGGCGAGCGCGCGTTCAGCTTCGCTCAACGCGCGTTCGGATTTCGCGCGGCCGAAGGCGATGCGGTTGCCGTCCGCCTCTTTCGCAGCCTGCGCGCGGTCGCGACGTTTGCGGGCGCGACGAAGATTGACCACCTCGCCCATGGCGAGCCTCTCAGGTCTTCTTGCGGAACGCGTCGATGGAGACGACCTTCGCCTCGCCTTCGACGGGAGCCGCAGGCGTCGCATCGGCGCCGGCCTCGACAGGCGCGGCGGCGCGGGCGGGCGCAGGCGCAGGGGCAGGCGCCGCGTCCTGCGGCTTGGCGGCGGAGGCTCCCTCATCTTCGGCGCGCTTCTCGGCGAGACGGGGCGCGGGACGCGGCTGCGCGCGCGGCGCGGCTGCGGAGGCGGGCGTCTCCGCCTCCTCCACGAGAGGTTCGAACTTCAGGGTGAAGGGCGCGACCGGATCATGGAAGCCGGTGAGCGCCGCGAAGGGCACGATCAACCGCTCGGGAATGTTGGAGAAGGACAGGCCCACTTCGAACTGGCGCTCGCTGACGCTGAGATCCCAGAACTGGTGTTGCAGGACGATGGTGATCTCGTCGGGATATTGCGCCTTCATGCGCGCGGACAATTGCACGCCGGGCGCGTGGGTCTTGAAGGTGACGAAGAAATGATGGTCGCCGGGAAGCCCTTCGCGGGAGGCTCGCGTCAGCAGGTCGCGCACCATGCCCCGCAGGGCGTCTTGCACGAGAAGGTCGTAGCGGATGGCGGAGGACTGCATGGAGGACTGACCCGGGAATCTGACGAACCGCGGCAGGATAAGCGGGACGGAAAGGAAAGTGGAGGCTTCTGTTGCCAGGCGCCTCCGAGCCCCGCCTGTAGGGGCTAACCCACAGGGCTTGAGTACCGGTGCAGGCGCTGCTTACGCAGCGACGGCCGCCGGAGCATAGTTGTCATTCGCAACTATAGGTTTGACCCGATAACGGCGGTATCATGCCGGGCAAAAGAGCACCTTTTACACCCCCGTCGATCCTATTTCGCCCCCGCCGAAACCCGCGCCAGGCTCTTTCCCATGAGAAAGACCGCGGGCTTTGGTGGAGGCGCCGGGTACCGCCCCCGGGTCCGGATGGTTTATTCTGATGTCCGTTTATCGCCATAGACCCCTCGCGGGGACGCCCTGAATATAGGCCCGCGCGCCCAGCCGCGAAAGGGCGGCGCGCAAAAAATGCGCCCGCGCCGCGCCGCACGCGCCTAAGCCGCGCCCGAGACTTCGCAATTCTGTGTGAACAGCTTCGACGGGCGCGGCCCGCCGCGGCTCAGGCGGAGACGCGGCCGAGCCGCACGGCCAGACGCACGATGGCGGCGACCGAATCAAGCTGGAGCTTCTCCATCAGCTGGGCGCGGTAGCTTTCCACCGTGCGCGAGCTGATGCCCAGCCGCGTGGCGATGGCCTGGCTGGTCATGCCTTCGGCGACGAGATCGAAAACCTCCATCTCGCGCGGCGTCAGGCGCTCGAAACGGGTCTCCGCCTCCTTGTTGGCCTGTTTGCCGGCCTGCCGCTCGAAACGGGCGGCGAGGCTGCGGTTGATGGCGGCCACGAGGCGCACGTCGTCCACGGGCTTTTCGATGAAATCCTGTGCGCCGGCCTTGAGGCCCGCCACCGCCATGGGCACGTCCGCATGGCCGGAGATCAGGACCACCGGCGAGTCGACGCCGCGCTGGCCCAGTTCGCGCACGAGGCCGATGCCGTCGGTGCCGGGCATGCGCACGTCGGCGATGACGCAG
Organism: uncultured Beijerinckia sp.; assembly: GCA_964645525.1. GTDB lineage: Bacteria > Pseudomonadota > Alphaproteobacteria > Rhizobiales > Beijerinckiaceae > Terripilifer. Next base: position 1,340 of record CAZYBF010000023.1, on the reverse strand, counting down.
GCGGTGTCCTCCGCCTGACCGGAGGCGAGGAACGCATCGGCGGAATCATACAGATCCACCTTGTAGCCATAGACGCCGAGCATGTCCCCGAGGGCGGTGCGGACCGCCTCCTGATCGTCGACGACCGCGATTCTAGGATGAGCCAATGTCGTTCCCCTGTGGCGTTTCCGGCGAGGCCGGGATGACGAACCTGAACTCCGTGGCGCCCGGAGCGGCGTTCTCCAGCCAGATCCTGCCGCCATGCGCCTCGACGATGCCGGAACTGATGGCAAGGCCCAGACCGAGGCCATCCTCCTTGGTCGTCGCCAATGCTTCAAATACGCGCGCGGCGAATTCTGGATCAACGCCCGGACCGTCGTCGCGCACCGAAAACTCGACCATGCGATTGTCGGCGGCGCGCAGGGAGGCGCTCACCACCCCGTCCGTGCGCCCCTGCTCCGCAAGCGCCGCGATGGAATTGTCGATCAGATTCATCAGGACCTGCTGGATCTGCACGCGGTCACAATAACACAGCAGGCCGACGGGAAGGGATTCCGCAACAATACGCACGCGCTTCTGCGTGGCCTTGGGGCGCAACAGCAACAGGCAATCCTGAAGGATGGTGGCGGGATCCACCAGCGAGCGGCCGGGCTCTCCCCGGCGCAGGAATTCGCGCGTCGAACGCAGGATCTCGCCCGCCTGATCGATCTGCTCCACGCAGCGGTTCACATAATCACGCACGCGGGCGATGTCGGCCTGCGGCGCCTCCGCGAGCTTCTGCGCCGTGCGCGCATAGGCGCGCGCCGCCGTCATGGGCTGATTGATCTCGTGCGACAGCGACGAGGCGAGGCCGGTGACGAGATGAAAACGGTCGGCGCGGGCGGCCTCCGACTCGCGCTCTTTCAGGCGTTCGCGCGCGCGCCGCGCCGCGCGGCTCGCCGCATCGCGCTCGCTCGACACCGCGCCCGCGAGCAGGCCGGTGGCGGTGAGCACCGCCATCAACGTCTGGAAATTGATGAAGGCCTCCGCGTCGTAGCCATAGAGATTGAGGCCGGCGAGAAGGGTGAGCTGCGTGGCCGCAAGAATGACGCAAACCCCGTCGAGCCCGTTGCGCAGCGCGACGAACACCACCGGCACGAAGAGGAAATAGAAGGCCTGATAGGCCCGCTGGTCGCCCTCGCGCAGCACGAGGAAAATGGCGATCGTGGCGACGAGCGCCGCCGCCAGAACGCCCGCGACGAAGGACAGGTCCGCAACCCGCACCCGCGCGCTGGCGCGCGAGGACCGCAGCACCAGCGGCGCGACGACGGCGATGCCGATGAGGTCGCCGACCAGCATGGGCACGGTCTCGCGCGCGATCT
>CAZYBF010000022.1:0-40582 GCA_964645525.1 uncultured Beijerinckia sp. | reverse complement strand
AATTCCTGCTGCACACCTGGCTGCCGGACGCGATGGAAGGCCCCACGCCCGTCTCCGCGCTCATCCACGCCGCCACCATGGTGACGGCGGGCATCTTCATGGTGGCGCGCCTGTCGCCCGTGTTCGAATACGCTCCCATTGCGCTCAGCGTCGTCGTCGTGTTTGGCGCCACCACCGCCTTTTTCGCGGCGACGGTTGGCCTCGTGCAGAACGACATCAAGCGCGTGATCGCTTACTCCACCTGTTCGCAGCTGGGCTATATGTTCGTGGCGCTGGGCGTTGGCGCCTACAGCCTCGGCATTTTCCACCTGTTCACCCACGCCTTCTTCAAGGCGCTGCTGTTCCTGGGCGCGGGCTCTGTGATCCACGCCATGCATCATGAGCAGGACATGCGGAACATGGGCGGCCTCGCCAAGCATATTCCCGTGACCTTCTGGATGATGACCATCGGCACTTTCGCGCTCACGGGCCTGCCGCTGATGGCCGGCTTCTTCTCGAAGGACGCGATCATCGAAGCGGCCTTCGTGTCGCAGCGTCCCGGCGCGATCTACGCCTTCCTGCTGATCGTGATCGCCGCGGGCCTCACGTCGTTTTATTCGTGGCGCCTTGTCTATCTCACCTTCTTCGGCAAGCCGCGCTGGGGCCAGGAGGCCGCCGCCGCGCATGGTCATGCGGATGCGCACGCTCATGGTCACGACCATGGACATGGCCACGCGCACGCGCATGCGCATGACGATCACGCCCACGGGCACGGTCACAGCCATGGGCATGATGATCATGGGCACGGGCATGATCATGGGCACGGGCATGGCGCGCTCAAGCCCCATGAATCGCCGGCTGTAATGCTGATCCCGCTCTATGTGCTGGCGTTTGGCGCGGTCTTCGCGGGCCTATTGTTCAAGGATCGCTTCATCGGCGACGCGGGCGCGCAATTCTGGAAGAGCGCGCTCTTCTATGCGCCCTCCAATACGATCCTGACCGACTTCCATCACGTGCCGGCCTTCATCGCACTCGTCGCCACGATCATGATGTCGATCGGCTTCGTGCTGGCGACCTACATGTATGTGTTCTCGCCTGCGACGCCCGCGCGCATCGCGCAGCGTCACAACCTCGTCTACAAGTTCCTGCTCAACAAATGGTACTTTGACGAGCTGTACGACCGCATCTTCGTGCGCCCCGCCTTCTGGCTCGGGCGGCTGTTCTGGAAGGGCGGCGACGGACGCATCATCGACGGGCTGGGGCCTGACGGCTTGTCCGCCCGCGTTCTGGACGTGGCCGGACGCGTGGTGCGCCTGCAGACGGGCTACGTCTACCACTACGCCTTCACCATGCTGATCGGCGTTGCGGCTCTCATCACCTGGTATCTGCTCGGCGGGGTGCACTGATGTTCGGCTTCGGCGTTCTCACCGGCCTCATCGTCCTGCCGCTTGTCGGCGCGGCGTTCATCCTGCTCCAGTCAGGCAAGTACGAGGCGTCTGTCCGCAACATTCGTTGGGCGGCGCTGTTCACCACGCTCGTGACCTTCCTGCTGTCGCTTTACGCCTGGGCGCAATTCGATCCCGCCAATCCGGGCTTCCAGCTTGTGGAGGAAAAGACGTGGATGGGCGGCGGGCTCATCTACAAGCTCGGCGTCGACGGCATTTCCATGCCCTTCGTTCTTCTGACGACGTTCCTGATGCCCTTCTGCATCGCGGCGTCCTGGGAGTCGATTGAGCATCGCGTCAAGGAATATATGGTCGCCTTCCTTGTGCTCGAGACGCTGATGATCGGCGTCTTCGCGGCGCTCGACATGATCTTGTTCTACGTCTTCTTCGAAGGCGGCCTGATCCCGATGTTCCTCATCATCGGCGTGTGGGGCGGCAAGCGGCGCATTTATGCGAGCTTCAAGTTCTTCCTCTACACGCTGCTCGGCTCGCTGCTGATGCTGCTCGCCATGATGGCGATGTGGGGCGTGTCCGGCACGACGGTCATCACGAAGCTTCTGACGCCGGCCTTCCCGTCTTCCATGCAGAAATGGCTGTGGCTGGCCTTCTTCGCCTCTTTCGCGGTGAAAATGCCCATGTGGCCCGTGCACACCTGGCTGCCGGACGCGCATGTGGAGGCGCCCACGGCCGGCTCCGTCATCCTCGCAGGCATTCTCCTGAAGATGGGCGGATACGGCTTCCTGCGCTTCTCGCTGCCCATGTTCCCCGAGGCGTCGCAATATTTCGCGCCGCTTGTCTGGACGTTGTCGGTGATCGCCATCGTCTACACCTCGCTTGTGGCGATGGTGCAGGAGGACATGAAGAAGCTCATCGCCTATTCATCCGTGGCGCACATGGGCTTCGTCACCATGGGCCTGTTCACCATGAACCCGCAGGGCGTGCAGGGCGCGGTGTTCCAGATGGTGAGCCATGGCCTCGTCTCGGGCGCGCTCTTCCTGTGCGTGGGCGTCGTCTACGACCGACTGCATACGCGCGAGATTTCCGCTTACGGCGGTCTGGTGCGCACCATGCCGATGTATGCGGTGGCCTTCATGGTCTTCACCATGGCGAATGTGGGCCTGCCGGGCACGTCGGGCTTCGTCGGCGAGTTCCTCACCCTGCTCGGGGCATTTGGGGCCAATTCCTGGGTCGCGCTGTTCGCCACCTCCGGCGTCATCCTGTCGGCGGCCTACGCGCTCTATCTCTATCGCCGGGTCGTGTTCGGCGCGTTTGAGAAGCCCGCGCTCGCCGGCATGAAGGATCTCAACGGCCGCGAGGTTGCGCTTCTGGCGCCGCTGGCGGTCCTCACCATCTGGTACGGCGTGCAGCCCGGCGCGATTCTCGGCGCCTGCGCGGCCTCCGTCGATCTGCTCATCAAGAATTACGAGGCGGCGCTCGCGGTCACCAAGACCGCCGCGCTCGCGCTCCACTGAAGGCGCTCATCATGACGTCGCTCTCGTTCGACCTTGCTCATTCCCTGCCGGAGATTGTTCTGGCGCTGGGCTCGCTGACGCTGCTCATGCTTGGCGCCTTCTGGGCCGACAAGCGCGACTGGATCATCACGGAATGCGCCATCGTGGTGATGGGCTTCGCGTTCCTGTCCATGTTCTATCCGCTGGCCGAGAAGGCCGTGATCTGGGATCAGGCCTTCGTGGATGATTCCTTTGGGCGTTTCATGAAGGGGTTGGTGCTCATCGGCTCCATCGTCTCCCTCGTGGTCTCGCGCGAATATATGGCGCGCAAAGAGATCGACTTCTTTGAGTTCCCCGTGCTCGTGATGCTCGCGACGCTGGGCATGTGCATGCTCGTGTCGGCGCAAAGCCTGATCGCGCTCTATCTCGGGCTCGAATTGATGAGCCTCGCGCTATACGTCATCGCCGCGTTCAACCGCGACGACGTGCGGGCCTCCGAGGCGGGCCTCAAATACTTTGTCCTCGGCGCCCTGTCCTCCGGCATGCTGCTGTACGGCTGCTCGCTGCTCTATGGCTTCGCGGGCACGGTCACCTTCTCAGGCATCGCGGCGGCGCTTCAGGGCGGCGCCTCGATCGGCGTGATCTTTGGCCTCGTGTTCGTCATGGCCGGTCTTGCGTTCAAAATGTCGATCGCGCCGTTCCACATGTGGACGCCCGACGTTTATGAGGGCTCGCCCACGCCTGTGACCACGTTCTTCGCCACCGCGGCGAAAGTGGCGGCTGTGGCGATCACGGTGCGCATCGTCGTGACCGCGTTTCCGGGGCTCAAGCCGCAATGGCAACAGATCGTCGTCTTCGTGGCGATCCTTTCCATGGCGCTTGGCTCCTTCGCCGCCATCGGCCAGACGAACATCAAGCGCCTGATGGCCTATTCCTCCATCGGCCATATGGGCTTCGCGCTCGTGGGTCTGTCCACCGGCGACCAGCAGGGCGTCGCGGGCGTGCTGATTTATATGGCGATCTATGTGCTCATGAGCCTCGGCGCCTTCGCCGCCATCCTGTCGATGCGCATTGGCGACCGCTATGTGGAGAACATCGGCGATCTTGCGGGCCTCGCGCGCACCAACGGCTTCATGGCTTTCGTCATCGCCATGATGATGTTCTCGCTCGCGGGCATTCCCCCGCTCGCTGGCTTCTTCGCCAAGTGGTATGTCTTCGTGGCGGCGATCAATGGCGGCCTTTACGGGCTTGCGGTCGTGGGCATGCTCGCCAGCACGGTCGCCGCCTTCTATTACCTGCGCGTCGTCAAGATCATGTATTTCGACGAGCCGGCGCGCCCGTTCGACCGCGTGAACTGGGAAGTGAAGGCCGTCATGGCGGTCGCTGGCGCCGTGGTCGTATTGTTCGCAGCCTTCCCCGGTCCGCTTGTGGCGGCCTCGGCGCAGGCCGCCGCCAAGTCGCTGTTCTGACCTTCGGTGGGCGACAGCGCGCGGAGCCACGCAGATCCTTGTCGTCTCGAGACGTTCGAAACGCTCGCCTCCACCAGCGACCTGTGCATGGAGCGCGCGCGCGCCGGCGAGCGCGGGCCGCTCTGGCTGATGGCGCGGGAGCAGACGGCGGGGCGCGGTCGTCTGGGGCGCGCTTGGTCCTCGCCGCGCGGCAATCTCCACGCCTCGCTCCTTCTCGTCGATGCCGCCTCCACGCGCGAGGCGCCGCAGCTCGGCTTCGTGGCGGGCGTGGCGCTTGTGGACGCTTTGCGCGCCCATGCGCCGCATGTCCCCTTTGCGCTGAAATGGCCCAACGACGTGCTCGTTGAAGGCGCGAAGCTCGCGGGCGTCCTCGTCGATGGTTCGACGACGGCGGAGGGGCGTTTTGCGGCCGTGATCGGTTTTGGCGTCGATTGCGCCCATAGTCCGCAGGGGCTCGCCTATCCGGCGACGGACCTTGCGGCGCTGGGCGCCTCTTGCGCGCCCGATGAATTGCTTGCGCGGCTCATGCCGGCTTTTTCGGCCCGGCTTGCGCAATGGGCGCGCGGCGCAGGTTTTGCGCGGGTGCGCGAGGCTTGGCTCGGCTATGCTGCGGGGCTTGGCGCGCAGATCGAGGTCCGCCAGGGCGGCGGGATCGTGCGCGGTCGATTTGACACTATTGACGACGAGGGCAGGTTGATCGTCTCCGGCCCGGATGGTCGCGTTGCGCTGGAGGCGGGAGACGTGTTTCCGCTGCGCGCGACGCTTGCGAATGGATAAGGGAATGACAGCGGAATCGGCGGAAGAACTGGTCTTCGTGCCTCTGGGCGGCCTTGGCGAAATCGGCATGAACGCCGCGCTCTACGGCTTTGGCGCGCCGGGGCGGCGCCAATGGATTCTCGTCGATTGCGGCTTGTCCTTCGCGGGCGCGGACCTGCCGGGCGTCGATCTCATCATGCCCGATCTCACCTTCATCGAAAAAATGAAGAAGGATCTTCTGGGCCTCATCATCACGCACGCCCATGAGGATCACATCGGCGCGGTCGCGCAAATGTGGCCGCGGCTGCGCTGCCCTGTCTACGCCACGCAATTCGCCGCCGATCTTCTGGAGACGCGCAGGCTTTCGGAGGAGGGGGCTCCCAAAGTCGATCTGCGGGTGTTCGCGCCGGGTGAGATCCTTCGCCTCGGGCCCTTCGCCATCGAGCCGGTGCGCATGGCGCATTCCATTCCTGAAAGCGTCGGCCTCGCGCTGCGCACGCCTGCGGGGCTCGTGTTCCACACGGGCGACTGGAAGCTCGACGCCACGCCCGTCGCCGGTTGGGCGACCGACGAGGCGCGGCTGCGCGAGATCGGCGACGAGGGCGTTCTGGCGCTCATCTGCGATTCCACCAACATTTTGCGCGACGGGGAATCCCCGTCCGAGTCGGATGTGGGCGAGCATCTCGCCAAGCTCATCATGGAGGCGCCCGCGCGCGTCGTGGTGACGACCTTCGCCTCCAATGTGGCGCGGTTGCGTTCCGTTGGCCTTGCGGCCAAGCGCGCGGGGCGCACCGTGGTGATCGCGGGGCGTGCGATGGAGCGCGTCGTCACCGTGGCGCGGCAGAACGGTTATCTTGAAGGCGCGCCCGAATTCTATTCGGTGGATTCCTTCGGCAATCTACCGCGCGATCAGATCGTCCTGCTCGCCACCGGCAGTCAGGGCGAGCCGCGCGCCGCCATGGCGCGCATCGCGGAGGATGACCATCCCGCCGTGCGGTTGGCGCGCGGCGACCGGGTGATCTTCTCCTCGCGTCCCATTCCGGGCAACGAGCGGCCGATCAATTCCATCGTCAACAATCTCGTGCGGCAGGGCGTCGAGGTTTTCACCGATCGCCACGGCCTCGTGCATGTGTCCGGCCATCCCCGGCGTGCGGAAGTGGCGCGCATGTATGAATGGCTGCGGCCGGAATACGCCATTCCGGCCCATGGCGAATGCGTGCACCTTTACGAACATGCGCAATTCGCCCGCGATCGGGGCGTGCGCAAGGCGCTCGTGGCGCTCAATGGCGAAGCGGTGGTTCTTGCGCCGGGCGGGCCCGCGATCGTGGATCAGGTTGCGAGCGGGCGCCTGCTTCTCGACGGCAACGTGCTGGTGCGGCCGGACGACGAGGCGCTGCGCATGCGCCAGAAGCTCGCTTTCGCGGGCGTCATCTCCATCGGCGTCGCGCTTACGTCTAAGGGCGATCTTGCAGGCGATCCGGACGTGGTGCTAGCCGGGATCCCGATGCGCATGAACGATGGGCGCGCGACTGACGAACTCGTCGACAAGGCGCTGTTCGCCGCTCTCGACGCCATGTCGCGGGGTCGGCGCCGCGATCCTGACGAAGTGTCGACGGCCATCGAGCGCGCCGTGCGCAATGAGGTGCGCGCCGCTTGGGGCAAGCGCCCGCTTGTCCATGTGCTCGTGATGCAGGTTTGAGGCGCCGCGCGCGCCGTAGGGGGTGAGGGATGATCGGTCGTCTCAATCATATCGCCATCGCCGTGCGCGATCTCGCCGCCTCCTCCGCCGTCTATCGCGATGTTTTGGGGGCGAAGGTCTCCGCTCCGCTGCCCCAGCCCGACCACGGCGTGACGGTGGTCTTCATCGAACTTCCGAACACGAAGGTGGAGCTTCTGGAGCCGCTCGGGGCGTCATCGCCCATCGCGAAATTCCTTGAGAAAAATCCCGATGGGGGCATGCATCACGTCTGCTACGAGGTGGACGACATCATCGCCGCCCGCGATCGGCTGAAGGCGCAGGGCGCGCGCGTGCTGGGCGACGGCGAACCGAAAATCGGCGCCCATGGCAAGCCGGTGCTTTTTCTGCATCCCAAGGATTTCTGCGGCACGCTCGTGGAGCTCGAACAGGTCTGAGCGGGCGCGCCGCAGGCTCGGTTTGGTCGCGCGGCCGGATCAGGCTTGCGCCTGTTCGCGCGCCGGCGTGGGCGTCTCGCTGGACGCTGCGGTCTGGCCGATCGCGCCTGCGGCGTTCGCCGCCTGGCGCTGCGCGGCCATCGCGTCCGCCATCAGCCGCTCTGCGGCGCCGCGCAGCCAGATCTGCATTTCGCTAGCCGCCTCCGCAGGATTGCGCGCGCAGCACAGACGCTGCGCCGCCTCCTGGGCGGCCTGGGCGCCCTCCTGCCGGCGGGCGAACCACTCATTGGCGAAATCCTGCATCGAGGAGAGCCATGTAGCCTGGCTGCGCCAATAGGCCGCCGCGTTACGCTCCATGGCCCCGCGCAGGGAATCGAGCGCTGCGTCGCTCTGGGTCCCAAAGGGGAATAGCATGCCGTTCATTCTGGCCTCACTTGCAGACGACGCCCCCCGACCCTATTCAACATGGAATGTAGCCGAATGTAACTAGCCGCATGGGGTAGGGCGCATTTGCCGCAGCGCGGGCGGGGCAGGGCCGCCGGCCCCGGCTTTCCCGGAGCCTCTCCAGGCTCTATCTACGCCTCTGAGAACATTCGCGTCGTCACTTTGGGAATCCCCATGTCCACGCCCCTCTACATGGCCATTTTTTTCACGATGTGGTGGACGGTCCTGTTCGCTATTCTGCCGCTGGGCGTGCGCTCCCAGCAGGAAGAGGGCGAGCGGCTGGCGGGAACCGACCCCGGCGCGCCGGTCGATCCCCAGCTCGGCCGGAAAGCCCTTCTGACGACCCTCGTCACGGCGGTTCTCTTCGCTTTGTTCTGGCTTTACGTGAATTACGCCTGAACCGGGCGTCTTTTGCTTGACCAGCGCCTGCCCGCAGGGCTAGTCAGGCCCGTCTGCGTATGCGGACGCCGGCCTCAGGTCGGGAGCGCGTAGCTCAGTTGGTAGAGCAACTGACTTTTAATCAGTAGGTCCTGGGTTCGAGTCCCAGCGCGCTCACCACAAAATCAAAATCGCGGCGAAGGCCACGCGGGAGGACCCATGGAGAAGCTGCCGTTCGGCGCGAACTTCAAGCGCACGAAGATTCTCTGGGAGCTCGGCCTGCATATCGCCGGAGATCCGGCGACCCGCTACGGCGGCGACCGCGACATGCGCATCACCGTCGGCAGCGGCGGCGGCGACGCGTTCAAGCCGTGGATCAATCTGGCGACCGGGTCAGCGATCATGGCCTACGACGTCGCGAAAGGCGCCGTCGACATGGCCTTCGTCAATCCCTCGGCGCTGCTCACGCAGGCCTATCGCGGAACCGGCCTTTTCACGCGCCCGCTGCCGCTGCGCATCATCGCGAGCTATCCAAGCGTCGATCGCTTCGTGATCGCCATGCGCAAGGGGCTGGGCTTCAAGTCGCTGCATGACGTGAAGGCCGCGCGCTATCCGCTGCGCGTTTCATTGCGCGAAGATCCCACCCATTCCACGCTCGTTCTGGTGAGCCAATTGCTCGCTCATTACGGCATGAGCGTCGCGGACATCGAATCCTGGGGCGGCGCGATCGTTCCCGCAGGCCCGCCCAACGACAAGCGCCGCATGGCCGGCGTCTTCGACGGCACGCTCGACGCCGTGTTCGACGAAGGCATCAGCCTGTGGCTCGACGATGCGCTCGCCAATGGCATGGAGCTTTTGCCGCTGGAGGCGGACGCCTTCGAGACGTTGTCGCGCATCGGCTGGCGCAAGGTGCAATTGAAGACCGGGCGCTTCGCCCACCTGCCGTCCTACGAGGCGGTGGATTTCAGCGGCTGGCCGCTTTACGCGCGCGCCGATCTGCCCGACGACGTCGCCTATAAGATCTGCGGCGCCTTTCGCGCACGGCATGAATATATGCCGTGGGAAGAAGGCACCGCGGAAGGCGTGGACGATATCGGTCGGGAAACGCCGGCGACGCCGATGGACGTGCCGCTGCATCCGGGCGCCGAGCGCTGGTATCGCGAGCATGGACTCATCTGAACGGCGCGTTCAGATGCAGGAATTCGTCCAGGTCTCATTATAGCCGCGGAAATGGCGCGCCCATTTTTGCGCGCCGAAATGCACGAGAATGTTGCGCGTGGCGGGGCCAAGGCGCATGACGCCCCACACCATCACGCCCTCGCCGTCCTCCTGCACGCGCTCCACCTCGAGATCGCGGTTGAAATCCTTGTGCGTCGTGGCGAGCTTGCGCGCCAGCGTGTCGAAGGAGACCGTGTATTTGTGGGAGCCGTCCTGGCAGGTCAGCAGCAGTTTGCGCGCCTGCGCCGCGCCGGGCGCGCAGACAAGAACGGCGACAAGCGCAACGGGCGCAAGCCTGCGCAGGCGCGCTGTGCGCAGCGCGCGGGCCAGGGATTCGTTTTCCGTCAACGTCACGGGGCCTCGCGGGAACGACTTCACATGCAACGCAGATAAGCGGGCGCGCGCGCCGCGTAAAGGCGCCTAGAGCGTGCGCGCCGTCGCGCGGAAATAGATCGTCGTCGCCGCCAGCAGCGCAAGGCAACCCAGCAGCCCTCCCTGATGGCCTAGACCAAGATTGTCCGAGATGAAGCCCGTGGCGGCCGGGCCCAGAATGAGCGAGAAATCCTGCATGGTGCGCAAAAGGCCCATGGCGGGCCCGCGCTGGTTGGGCGGCGCGATCTCCGCCACATAGGCGATGAGCGTGGGCGAGGCGATGCCCGCGCCGGCGCCGAACAGGATCGAACTCACCCACAAAAAGGCTTGGTGTTCGCCAAAGGCCAGCATGGCGCAGCCCAGCAGGGTCGCCGCGCTCGCCACGACGATCATGCGAACGCGCCCCAGAAGGCGCACGAGCGGCGCCGTCACCGCGAGCACGCACAGGTTCGCGATAGCGCCGCAGGTGAGGATGAGGCCGATCGTCGTCATCTCCAACCCGAAGGCCGTTTGCGCGATAAGCGGCAGAAGCACCCAGTTCGACGCCACGCGCACGTAGAAGATCGCGAAATACATGAGCCCAACGCCGATGTTGCGGCGCGCGATGACAAGCAGTTTCTCCTTTGGCGCATCGCGCGCGGGCTCAGGCTTCTTCGCCGGTCGCCAGGGGATCGCGGCGAAAGCGAAGACGCCCGCGATGGCGACAAGGCCGTTGATCAGATAGGGCGCCCCCATGCCCCACATTCCTGCGGCAAGTCCGCCCAGCGCAGGGCCCATGCTCGCGCCGATCATATTGGCCGCCTGATAATAGGACGCGTCCTGCAGGCGTCGCTCCGGCGCGCCGAGATCCGCGATCGCGGCCAGCGCGGAGGTCATGAAGACGGCGGAGGCCGCGCCCATCAGGAGGAGGCAGCCGAAGAAGAACGGCACATTCGCCGCATAGACCGCCGCAAGCGAGGAGGCCGCGATGAAGGCGCAGCCAAGACTCATCATCGTCTTGCGCCCAAGGCGTTCGGAGGCGTAGCCCGCCGGCATGTTCACCAGCAGCCGCGCGCCGCCGTAAGCTGAGATCATGAGCCCGATCACCGCCGCGCTCGCGCCTAATTGCTGGCCGTACAACGCAATCACCGACCAGACCATGCCGTTGCCGATCTGCTTCAGGAAGACGAGCGTCAGGAGGACGCGCAGGGCTGGCGGCGGAGCTTTGGGCGCGAGCGCGCGCAGGCGTTGGAGCAAGGAATTCGTCCGTCTATGCGGCGTTGAGATTCGCTGATCATAGGCGGGCGGACGCGCGGGGGCCAGCGGATGGGCTGCATCACGGCGTTCGCCCTTGTTCCTTGAGCGGAACGCGCCCTGCGCTGCTGGACAGCCTATGGGCGCTCGACTAGCTTTTACGGCGGAAGCGTCCGGCGCTGGGACACAGACGCATGGGGAGGACCGCCGTCGGATGCGACGTCCGCAAGACGTTTGCGATTCGGCGTCGCCGCGCGGACGGCCGCGCTCCTTCCGATCTTGCGTTTCCACGCCTCAGACGACATGCGCGCGCATATGCGTCTGCGCGCAAGTAGGTTGGAGACAAGCATGAACGGGGCTGATGTCGTCGCAGAAATCCTCAAGCGCGAAGGAACGGAGATCCTCTCCTGCTATCCGCGCAATCCGCTGATCGACGCAGCCGCGAAGATCGACGTGCGCCCCATTCTGTGCCGGCAGGAGCGCGTCGGCGTCGGCATCGCAGACGGCTTCACCCGCGTGATGCGCGGGCGCAAGAACGGCGTGTTCGTCGCCCAGCAGGGGCCGGGCGTGGAGAACGCATTTCCCGGCGTCGCGCAGGCCTTCGCCGAAAACGTGCCCATGCTGGTGATCCCCGCGGGCTATGCGCTCAAGCAGCAATATAATCATCCGGTATTCCGCTCGGCGGATGTGTTCCGGCCCGTCACCAAATGGGCGGCGCTCGCCCATCACGTTCAGGAGCTGCCTGACCTTTTCCGTCGCGCCTACCAGATCATGCGCAGCGGCAAGGGCGGCCCCGTTCTCGTTGAAGTGCCCACGGAAGTGTTTGAGGCGGAGTACAAGGGACCGCTTGATTATCGCCCGGTGGAGCCGATCCGCATGGCGCCGGATCCTGAAGCGGTGAAGCGCGCGGCCGCCATGCTGCTCGGCGCACGCAATCCGGTGATATGGGCTGGGCAGGGCGTGCATTACGCCGATGCGAGCGCGCGCCTGACCGCCTTCGCGGAACTTCTGCCGGCGCCTGTCGCCTGCACGAATCCCGGCAAGAGCGCGATCGCCGAAACCCATCCGCTGGCGCTTGGCGGATCCACGCGCAATCAGCCGCGCATGTATACGCATTTCATGGAGAACGCCGACCTCGTCTTCGCGATCGGCTCAAGCCTGTCGCGCACGTCTTTCGGCCCGGCGCTGCCCGTGGGCAAGACGATCATTCATTCCACGAATGATCCAAACGACGTGAACAAGGACATTCGCTGCGACCTTGGCCTCGTCGGAGACGCGCAGCTCGTGCTCGACGCGCTGATCGTTGAGGTCGAGCGCCAGAAAGGGCGCAGCGACGCCTCGCGCCTCTCCGACCTCAAGAGCCAGATCGCCGCCATCAAGGCGGAATGGCTGCGCGACTGGGAGCATCAGCTCGGATCGGAGGAGGTTCCGATCAACCAATATCGCGTCATCCGCGAATTGATGAAGGCGGTGGATCGCGACGAGACGATCATCACCCATGACTCAGGCAGCCCGCGCAAACAGCTCCTTCCGTTCTGGGAGACGACACGCGCGGGAACCTATCTTGGATGGGGCAAGTCGACCCAGCTCGGCCATGGTCTCGGCCTCGCCATGGGCGCCAAGATCGCCGCGCCTGAAAAGCTCTGCATCAACGTCATGGGCGATGCGGCGATCGGCATGACGGGCATGGACCTTGAGACGGCGGCGCGAAACGGCATCGCCACGTTGACGATCGTGTTCAACAATTCGGTCATGGCGGCGGAGCGCGACGTGATGCAGACGTCCACGGAGAAATACAGCGCCATCGACGTCGGCGGAAACTATGCGAAACTTGCGGAGGCGCTCAACGTCTCCTCCGCGCGCGTCGACAAGCCGGCCCATATCGCGGGCGCGATCAAGGACGCCGTCGCCGTCACGCAGAAAGGCAAGCCCTTCCTCCTCGAATTCGTCGTGAAGGAAGGCTATGATTTCACCTGAGCGCCCGCGCCGCGAAACAATAAAATGAATTGAGGGAGGAGCCATGCTGTCCCGCGAGAACAACGATCTGGTCACGCGCGTGGGGCCTGGAACCCAGATGGGCGCGCTGATGCGCAGATATTGGATTCCGGCCGCCTTCGCGTCGCAGGTGGAGAAGCCGGATTCTCCGCCCGTGCGCGTGAAACTGCTGGGCGAGCAGCTCGTGCTGTTCCGCGACACGCAGGGCCGCCTCGGCCTTGTCGACGAGTTCTGCCCGCACAGGCTCGCCTCCATGTTTTTCGGGCGCAATGAGGAGAGCGGGCTGCGCTGCGTCTATCATGGGCTGAAGTTCGACGTGGACGGCGCGTGCGTGGACGCGCCCTGCGTGCCGCCCACCACCACCGCCGATCAGCTCGCCACGATCATGCGCGACCTGAAGATCAAGTCCTATCCCTGCATGGAGCGTGCGGGTCTGGTGTGGACCTATATGGGTCCGGCCGATCTGAAGCCGGAGTTTCCGGACCTTGAATGGACGATGACGCCCGACAGCCATCGCTTCGTCTCGCGCCATGTGCAGGAGTGCAATTGGCTGCAGGCGCTGGAAGGCGGATTCGACGCGCCCCATCTGAGTTTTCTGCACAAGGGCGACAATCCCGATCCCTCGCGCAACGTCGTGCCCACCCATTACGAAGTGACGGCGACCGATTTTGGTTTCGTCGTCGCCACGGGCCGCGATCTCGGCGGACCCAATATCGCCTGGAACCTGAACATCATGCTGATGCCGTTCCACAAGATCATCTCCACGCGCCCGCACGCCGCGCATATGTGGGTTCCCATCGACGATGAGAACACCATGCTCTACAGCGTCGATTTCAATCCCAACGCGCCTCTGACGCAGGCCGAGATCGACCGCTGTGTCGAGGGAACGTGGATTCACACCGAGAACCATCCCGGCTCCGATCACGCGATCCGCAACAAGACGAACGATTACATGATCGACCGCGCCTTGCAGGCGTCCGGCAAGTCTTTCACCGGCATCAAGGGCTTCGGCACGCAGGATTGCGCCATTCAGGAATCCATGGGCGCGATCGTGGACCGTTCGCGCGAATATCTGCTGGCGGGCGACGCGGCGATCGTCAAGCTGCGCCGGCTTTTGCTGCAAGCCTTGCGCGATCAGGCGGACGGCAAGCCCGTCATGGGGCTCAATCCGAAGTCTTATCGCGTGCGCTCCGTGCGCTGCGAGCTTGCTCGCGACGTCAATGTCGCGGACCGTATCTCGGAGCTGGTCCGCGCCTGATCCAACCGCCAGCTCGGGAGAGCGTCATGTCCGCATGTATTGGCAATCGTTTCATCCGGATCGGCGCCGTCGCGCTCGCCTGTCTTGGCGGCCCCGCTGTCGCGCAGGAGGATTTTTACAAGGGGAAGACGATCACCATCGTCACCAGCACCGGCCCGGGCGGCGTCTATGACCTCGTCGCCCGTCTGAGCGCGCGCCACATGGGCAAGCAATTGAACGGCGCGCCCAACATGGTCGTGAACAACATGCCCGGCGCCGGCAATATGCTCGCCGCGAACTATATGTATGAGATCGCGCCCAAGGACGGCACGACCATCGCCGTCTTCAACAATGCGGTTCCGCTCAATCAGGTGCTCGATGGGCGCGGCGTGCGTTTCGACGCGAGCAAGTTCAATTGGATCGGTTCGACGGGCGGACGCAACGAGGCGGTGTTCGCCTTCCGCACGTCGGGCGCGCTGACGCTTGAGGACCTACGCACGAAAGAGCTTGTCGTGGGCAGCACCGGTCCCGGCTCCTCCATCGCCATCTATCCGATGGTGATGAACAATGTGCTGGGCACGAAATTCCGCATCGTCCATGGCTACAAGAGCTCCACGGAGGTCTTCCTCGCCATGGAGCGCGGCGAGGTGAACGCGCGCTCGGGCAGTCTCGCGTCCATTTCCGCGGGTTTCCAGAAATGGCTGGACGACAAGCGTCTCGTCTTCTTCGCGCAGGTCGGTTCGCGCCGCGACAAGGAGATTCCCGACGTGCCGCTGCTCACCGAGCTTGCGCGCAATGAGGAGGAGCGGCGCGTCCTCGCCCTCATCTCCTCGCCCGCTGAGTTGGGCCAGCCCTATCTCGCCCCGCCGGGCGTTCCGGCCGCGCGCGTCCAGCAATTGCGCGAGGCTTTCGCGCGAACGCTGCGCGATCCCGATTTCGTGAGCGAAGCGAACAAGGCGCAGGTCGATCTTGATCCGATCAGCGGCGAGGCCATCGCCAAGATCGTGCAGGACGTGGTGTATGCGCCGGAGAATGTGGTGGCCGCCGCGCGCGAGGCGCTCAAATAAGCGATCGCGCGCCGAAAGGGACGCCTGCGGCTTGACCGCGCTTGCGCCGCCATGGTCTTCTCCCCCGCAAAGGGGAGGGGATAATGGTTCGTCACGCTTGCGCGGCCTTCGCCGCAGTCATGGGCGTCGCCCTGTTCGCATTGGGCTCCGGGCAGGAGGCGCGCGCGCAGACGCCGGAGGCGTTCTTCAAGGGACGCACGGTCTCGATCGTGATGGGGACGGGGCCGGGCGGCAGCTACGATCTCTACGGCCGGCTCATCGCCAATCATTACGGGCGCTTCCTGCCCGGCAACCCCTCCTTCATCGTCGAGCACATGCCCGGCGCTGGCGGGGCGACCGCGGCCAATTTCCTCTATGGCGCCGGTCCGCAGGACGGATCGAAAATCCTGCTGACCCACGCCCTGCCGCTCATCGAGAAGCTGCAGAGCGAGGGCGTGCGCTTTGAGTCGAGCAAGTTCCAGTGGATCGGCGCCTATGACCAGATCAGTCAGGTGCTCGCCATCTGGCACGCGGCGCCGGGCCGCTCGGTGGAGGAGCTGAAAAGCCGCGATCTCGTTTTGGGCTCGATGGGTCGTTCGCACCTGAGCTATCAATGGGCGACGCTGTTGAAGGACGCGCTCGGCGCGCAGTTCCGCGTGATTGCGGGCTATCCCACCGGCGGCGAGCTCAATCTTGCGATGGAGCGCGGCGAGATCGCCGGCTGGACCATCGCCTGGGAGAATCTCACCGGCGGCAACGCGCATTGGCTGCGTGAGCGCAAGGTGGTGATCCCGGTTCAATTCACGCTCACGCGCATGAAAGAATTGCCTGACGTGCCCACGCTCATCGAATTGTCGCAGGGCGAGAGCCGCGAGATCGCCGAGTTCCTCGCCGCGGGCACGCCCCATGCGCGCGGTCTGGCCGCCGGCCCCAACGTGCCGGGGGAGCGCGTGCGCGCCTATCGCGCCGCCTTCGACGCGATGATGCAGGACAAGGCCTTTCTTGAGGAGGCGGAGAAGCGCAACCTCTCGATCACGCCGCGCAACGCCGCGGAGATTCAGGCGCTCACAGACAAGATGGTGAAGTCCTCGCCGGAGTTCATCGCCCGCGTGAAGAAAGCCGTCGGCGCCGAGAAATGAAGGAGAGCATAAGTTGAGCGCATTGAAAAAGCCGGCCGTCACCGACGCCCCCTTGCATGAATTGGTGCGCGAGCGCTGGAGCCCGCGCTCCTTCGCCGCCGATCCGGTGTCTCGCGAGGACCTGCGCACGATTCTGGAGGCGGGCCGCTGGGCGGCCTCCACCAACAACAGCCAGCCCTGGCGCTGGATCGTGGCCACGAAGGATGATCCGGTCGCCTATGCGAAGGCGCTGGCCTGTTTCGCGCCCAAGAACCAGCGCTGGGCCGTGACCGCGCCCGCGCTCCTGTTCAGCGTCGCGCGCACGACCTTTGAGGCGAACGGCAAGCCCAATCCCTACGCCTGGCACGACAGCGGTCAGGCGCTCGCGCAGATGATGCTGCAGGCCAATGCGCTGGGCCTCGTGGTTCACGTGGCCGGGGGCATCGAGCCCGACAAGGTGCGCGAGACCTTCGCCACGCCGCCGGGTTATGACGTCGTCTGCGGCGTCGCTATCGGTCGGCAGGGCGATCCCGACGCGCTGCCGGAGGAGCTTCCCGCCCGCGAACGCGAGGCGCGCGTGCGCAAACCGCTGGAGCAGCTCGTCCTGGGGGCGGGGTTCGGCGGTCCCGGCGACGTCTTCGCCTGAGCTTGCGCGGGGCGCTTTACGAGCCCCGCAAAAACCCTCATTGTGAAACACGGAGGGCCCCGCGCGACAGGGGCCCCCGAAGTTTCCGGAGGGAAGGCCCATGGCCAAGATTGAACTGAACGTGGACGGCAAGTCCCACGTCATCGACGCCGATTCAGACATGCCCTTGCTCTACGCGCTGCGCGATGATCTCGGGCTGAAGAATCCCAAATTCGGCTGCGGTCTCGCCCAATGCGGCGCATGCACCGTGCTGGTGGATGGCCAGCCCGTGCGCTCCTGCGTGACGCCGGTGGATTCGCTGGGCAAGAGCAAGATCACCACGCTCGCCGGCCTTTCGCAGAACGGCAAGCCGCACAAGGTGCAGGAAGCCTTCATCGCAGAACAGGTGCCGCAGTGCGGCTATTGCATGAACGGCTGGGTGATGACGACCGTCTCGCTGCTCGAAAAGACCCCCAAGCCGTCGGATGCGCAGATCGAGGAGGCGCTCACCGGCCTCAAGTGCCGCTGCGCCACCCACGTGTCCATCATGCGCGCCGTCAAGCGCGCGGCTCAGGCGTAAGGAGGCGAAGATGAATCATCAGCTCAATCGTCGTCATTTCCTCGCCGGCGCCGGCGCCCTCACCGTCAGCGTCATGATGCCCGGCATCGCCGCGCGCGCGGCCAGTTTCGGCCTCGAGAAGCGCCCGCCGCTCGATCCGCGCAAACTCGCCTCCTACATCTCCATCCGCCAGGACGGCACGGCCATCGCCTATTTCGGCAAGATGGACATGGGCCAGGGCACCGACGTCGGCGTCGCGCAGATGGTGGCTGAAGAACTCGATCTGCCCGTGGAGCGCGTGCTCATCGACATGGGCGATTCCGGCACCAGCGTCGATCAGGGCGGCGCGTCGGGCTCCACCGGCGTCTCCCATGGCGGCGTCACGCTACGCAACGCCGCCGCTGAGGCCCGCCGCCTCATGGTGGAGATGGCCTCCAAACATCTTGGCGTCGCCGCTGACGATCTCGTCGTCAACGCCGGCGTGATCTCGAGCAAGTCCACGCCCGCCAAGAAGGTGAGCTATGGCGAGCTCGTGGGCGGCCGCTGGTTCGACGCCGAGGTCGAATGGAACGGCCAGTTCGGCAACAACCTCGCCGTGAAAACGGTGGCGAAGCCGAAGGATCCGAAGGACTACAAGGTTTATGGCACGTCGCCGCCCCGCCGCGACGTCGCGCCGAAAATTCTCGGCACGGGCGATTTCGTCACCGACATCAAGGTTCCCGGCATGGTCCATGCGCGCATGGTCATGCCGCCGGTGGCGGGCGCCGAGCCTGTGTCGGTGGATGAATCCTCGATCAAGAACATCCCCGGCGTGCAGATCGTGCGCGAGAAGGGTTTCCTCGGCGTCGTGGCGCCGAAGGAATGGGACGCGGTGAAAGCCGCACGCGCGCTCAAGGTCGTCTGGTCCGACGCCAAGCCGCCCTTCGTCGAGCAGAAGGATCTCTACAATCACATCCGCAACGCAAAGCCCGCGAAGGCGGGCGGCGAGGGGCCGACGTGGAAGGAGCCGGAGAAGATCGACGCCGCTTTCAAGGCGGCCGACAAGATCATCGAGTCGACCTATGAATGGCCGTTCCAGTCGCACGCCTCCATGGGGCCTGCCTGCGCGGTGGTCGATTACAAGCCCAACGGTCAGACGACGCTCTGGACCGGCTCGCAGAAGCCCCATCACGCCGCTTACGGCGTGGCGGCGGTGCTCGGTCTCAAGAGGGAGCAGGTGCGCGGCATCTGGGTGCCGGGCCCCGGCTCTTATGGCCGCAACGATGCGGGCGACGCGGCGACGGCGGCGGCGATCTTCTCGCGCGCCGTCGGCAAGCCGGTGCGCTATCAGGCCATGCGCGACGAGGGCACGGCGTGGGATCCCAAGTCCCCCGCCTCCATCCACACCGTGCGCGCCGGCCTCGACAAGGACGGCAAGGTGGTCGCCTGGCACTTCCACTCGAAGAGCTTCGATCGCCTCAACGTCAATTCGAACGAGAGCGAACCCGGCGACACGCTGCACGGGCAGATGATCGGCGCGGCGCCCAAGCCGCAGCTAACCTATGGCTCGCCGTCCAACTCCTACAAGTTCCCGCTGCGCGCGGACTCGTGGGAGGTGATCCCGCCGATGCTGGAGCGGGCCTCGCCGCTGCGCTCCTCGCATCTGCGCGATCCGCTCGGGCCGGAGATTCATTTCGCCCATGAGAGCTTCGTGGACGAAGTGGCCTTCGCCACCGGGCGCGACCCGGTCGAGTTCCGCCTCGCCCATGTGAGCGACCAGCGCGACCGCGACGTCATCAAGGCGGTCTCCGACAAGGTGGGCTGGAAGCCGCGCACCCAGGCGCGCAAGGAGCGCAAGGGCGACGTGGCTTATGGTCAGGGCATCGCCTATTCGACCCGCAACGGCACCCGCGTCGCGGTGGTCGCCGAGGTCGAGGTGAACACGAAGACCGGCAAGGTCCGGGGCACGAAGTTCACCGTGGCGCATGATTGCGGCATCGTCATCAACCCGCAATTGCTGATCCAGACCATCGAGGGCAACGTGGTTCAGGCGCTCAGCCGCGCGATCCACGAGGAAGTGAAGTTCGACACGAAGAGCGTGACGAGCGTGGACTGGGAGACCTATCCCATCCTCGACTTCACCGAGCGCCCCCTGCAGATCGACGTTGTGCTGATCAATCGTCAGAACATTGCGCCGAACGGCGCCGGCGAGGGCTCCATGCGCCCGATCGTCGCCGCGATGGCGAATGCGATCTTCGACGCCACCGGCGTGCGCCTCCGGCAGGGACCGTTCACGCCCGACCGTCTGCGCGCGGGCCTCGCCTGACGCAAAGAAAAAAGGCGCCGCGGGAGTTTCGCGGCGCCTTCGTGAATCTTCAGAGGCGCGCCTGCGGGCGCGCCTTTTTTTCGAAGGCTCGTCAGAACGCGAGGCGCGAGAGCAGATAGAAGCCTGCGCCCATCAGGCCCGCCATGGGCATGGTGACGATCCACGCGACAAGGATGCCTTTGGCTATGTTCCAGCGCACGGCGGAGGCGCGCCGCGCCGCGCCCACGCCGACGATGGAGCCCGTGATCGTATGCGTGGTGGAGACCGGCACGCCGAGGCTTGTGGCCGCGAAAAGCGTGATCGCGCCGCCCGTTTCCGCGCAGAAGCCCTGCATGGGCGTGAGCCGCGTGATCTTGCTGCCCATCGTGTGCACGATGCGCCAGCCGCCGAACAGCGTGCCGAGCCCCATCGCCGCCTGACAGGTGATGACGACCCAGAAGGGCACGTGGAACGTGTCGCCGAGCTGACCATGGGCGAACAGCAGGACGGCGATGATGCCCATGGTTTTCTGCGCGTCATTGCCGCCATGGCCCAGCGAATAGAGCGAGGCGGAGACGAACTGGGCGGAGCGGAAGATTCTGTCGACCTTGGCAGGCATGGCGCGCACGAAGATCCACGACACGATCGCCACCAACAGCAGGGCGAGCAGAAAGCCGATGGTGGGCGACAGGAAGATCGCTGCGCCGGTCTTGATGACGCCGCTCGCCACCACCGCCTCGAAGCCGCCACGCGCGACGCCCGCGCCCACAAGGCCGCCGATCAGCGCATGCGATGAACTGGAAGGTATGCCCCAGTACCAGGTGATGAGGTTCCAGGAGATCGCGCCCATCAACGCGCCGAAGATCACGTTGTCGTTCACGATATCGGGCGTGACGATGCCGCGCCCGACGGTTTCGGCCACATGCAGGCCGAAGAACAGGAAGGCGATGAAATTGAAGAAGGCGGCCCAGAACACCGCATATTGCGGCGAGAGCACGCGCGTGGACACGATGGTGGCGATGGAGTTCGCCGCGTCATGCAGGCCGTTCAGGAAATCGAACAGAAGCGCGACGATGATGAGCGCGATGAGGATCTCCATGCCGCGCGCCCCTAGATGTGCTCGATGAGGATGCCGCTCACCTTGTTGGCGATATCCTCGAAGCGGTCGAGCACTTTCTCCAGATGCTCATAGACGTCGCAGCCCACCACGAAGGCGAGCGGGTCCTGATCGCGATGGCTCAGGAAGAGCGCGCGACGGCCCTCGTCGTATAATTCGTCGGACCGCTCCTCGATCTGCACCACTTCCTGCGCATAGGCGGTGATCTTCGCCTGATTGTCGCCGATGGAGGCGAGCAGCGGCGTCGCGGCGGCCGTCAGCTCCGCCACTTTCACGATCTGATCGCCCATGGCTTTCATGTTGGGCTCGAAAGAGCGCACCTCGAACAGGCGCACGCTCTTGGCCGTCTTGCGCATCTGGTCGATGGCGTCGTCCATGAGCGTGATCAGCTCCTTGATGTCGCCGCGGTCGAAGGGCGTAATGAACGTGCGCCCCACCGCGTTGAGCACTTCGCGCGTGATCGCGTCGGCGGCGTCCTCGTGGCGCATCACCGCATCCGCATGCGCCTGCAGGTCGGCTCCGCCGTCGAGCATCGCGCGCAGGGCGCGCGCGCCCTCCACGAGCGTCTGCGATTGGCGGTTGAACATGTCGAAGAATTGCTCCTCGCGGGGGAGCAGGGCGCGGAACCAACGCATGGGCCTTCACCATTCTGGACGGCCTGCGCGCGAAGGGCGCGGGCGTCAGGGAACGTACAATTTCGCCCCTTCTTGTACGGTGCGGCGCGCCGGCGCAAGGAAGGAGGCGCAGGAAATCACAAGAGCGCGCGCGGCGCCGCTCGAGCGGGGCCTTCTCAGCGGCGGGGGGAGGCGCTAGGCTTTATCCGCCGGCGCCGCGCGCGCCGGAGTCCGCGCGGGGGGCCGAACGGAGACGATCCATGCCCCAGGCCGCCCGCCGCATTTCCCCGCCCTCGACCCTCGACGCCCGAGTCCGCCTTCGCCGCCTCCTCAGCCCTGTGGGAGCCGCAGCCGCCCTCGCGGTCCTGCTCATGGCTTCGGCCCCGGCGCTCGCGGGATCCCGCCCGGCGCAGGCCTGTAAGCCGCTCGCCGGCCTCCCCGGGCCACATGGGCTCTGGCTTGGCCATTTCACGGGCGGGCGGATCGGGGCGGGGCCCTTTGGCGAGATTGTGGAATGGCGCGACGATTACGCCTGTTTCACCTCGGCGGCCGATTGCGCCGCCTGGCGGCGCGGCCTGCGGGCGGTCTATCGTGACGTAGAGGGCTGGGGGACCTGCCTTGCCCTGCGCGGCGGCGGGGATTATGCCCCGGTCGCGCGCGTCACGAAGCGAACTGTCGTGAAGGCCCGCTATTGAGGGACAGGCAATGACGAACGCGGCCCGCGCCTATGAAACCATTCTCGTGGACGTCAAAGACGGCGTCGCGCTCGTCACGCTCAACCGGCCGCAGGCGCTGAACGCGCTCAACGCCCAGATGATGCGCGACATGACTGGCGCCCTGCAGGCGCTCGACGCCGATCCCGCCGTGGGCGCCGTCGTCGTCACCGGCTCGGCGAAAGCCTTCGCCGCCGGCGCCGACATCAAGGAGATGCAGGCCCTCACCTTCGAGGAGATTCACGCGGCTGACGGTTTCGCCGGCTGGGAGGCGATGACGCGCATCCGCAAGCCCATCATCGCCGCCGTCGCGGGCTATGCGCTGGGCGGGGGCTGCGAGCTCGCCATGATGTGCGATCTCATCATCGCCGCCGACAACGCCCAGTTCGGCCAGCCCGAGATCACGCTCGGCATCATTCCCGGCATCGGCGGAACGCAACGCCTCGCGCGCGCCGTCGGCAAGGCGAAGGCGATGGACCTCTGCCTTACCGGCCGGCGCATGGGCGCGGAGGAGGCCGAGCGCGCGGGCCTTGTCGCCCGCATCGTGCAGGCGGACTCGCTCGTGGAGGAGGCGCTCGCCATGGCGCGCACGATCGCCGCCATGCCGCGCGCCGCCGTGATGATGGCGAAAGAGGCCGTCAACCGGGCGCAGGAGCTCGCGCTCTCGGAGGGCGTGCGCTTCGAGCGGCGCGCCTTCCACGCCCTGTTCGCGACCCACGACCAGAAAGAGGGCATGGCCGCGTTCGTTGAGAAGCGCAAGCCGCAGTTCAAGGCCTGAACGCGGCGGCGCTTGTCCTCACAAACGTTTGCCGATGAGCTTCTTCACATTGCCGGTGAGGATTTTCTCGCCGTCTGCGCCGAGCGCGCGGATTTCCTGCACGAAGTTCTTCGTGACCTCCACCGTGCGGATCTCTTGCGGATAATCCGTGCCGAACACGATGCGCTCGGCGGGAATCTCAACAAGCGCGGTCTTGACCGATCCGATGACGCCGCAGAAGCCGCCGGAATCGAACATCAGATTGTTGTTGATGTAATGGTCGAAGTCCTTCTGCGGCGTCGCGCCGTGCCGCGGATTGCCCTTCGTGCCCCAGAACACCTTGTCCTGATAGGAGCGGATGCGGCCGAGCATGGAGGAAATGCCGCCGCCCAGATGCGACATATGGACGATGAGTTTCGGGTGACGGTCGAACACGCCTGAATTGATGAGGCGGATGATCACCATGATGAGCGAGAACTCGCGCCCCACCGAACGGGCGAGATCGTAGCCGTCGAAGGTCTTCGACTCATTCAGCCGCAGCGCGGGATGGACGAAGACGAACAGGCCGCGCTTCTCGCACTCCGCCCAGAAGGGCTCGAACTCCGGCGCGTCGAGATAAAGTCCATCCTGTTCTGAGGTGATGGTGACGCCGGGAAAACCGAGCTCGTCGGCGCAGCGCGCAAGCTCCTTCAGCGCCTCCGGGCCCCCAAGCGGATTGGCGTGCGCGAAGCCGAGAAAGCGGCCCGGATAATCCTTCTCCGCCTGTCTCGCCTTGTCATTGACGAGGCGCGACAGCTCGATCGTCGCCGACATGCCCGCCGCGCTCGACAGCATCGCGACGTCGATGCCGCAGGCGTCCATCATCGCCACATGGGTGTCGAGCTCATAGAGCATGCGATGGACCGTGTAGCTCGGCGCGCCGTTCTCGTCGTAATGCAGGATCAGCTTGTCGCCGGGATCCTGCTTGATCAGTTCGCGCGGCGTGAAATGATGGTGAAAATCGACGAGCATATATTTCCTCCCAAGATTTTTTTACTGCCGCCGGCGTCAACCGCCCGCGACGAGGCGCACGGCGCGCAGAACCGCTTCTGGATCGGCGACGCCTTTCCCCGCGATGTCGAAGGCGCTGCCATGGCCGGTGGACGAAAAGATCACGCCGCCGCCGATCGACAGCGCGCAGGCGGTGCGCCCGGCGAGCAGTTTCACGGGAATGTGTCCCTGATCGTGATACATTGCGACGAAGGCGTCGATATCCTTGCGGCTGATAATGAGATCGGCGCCCACGGGGCCTTCCGCATCAATGCCCATGGCGCGCAATCGCGCAACGGCGGGCGTCGTCACATGGTCATCATCGTCGCCGAACAGGCCGTTCTCGCCCGCATGGGGATTGACGCCGAACACGCCGAGCTTCGGGCGCGCGATTCCCATGTTGCGCAATGCGCGGTCCGCCGCCTGCGCAGCCGCGATGACGAGTTCAGGCGTCAGGCGGGCGAGCGCATGGGCGAGGCGTTCATGCAGCGTGGCGTGCACGATCTTCAGCCCGCCGCCCACGAACATCATGAAGACGCTGTCTTCGTCCACATTCGACAGGCGCGCGATGAGGCTTGGATAGCCGGAGAACGGAATGCCCGCCTTGTGGACCGCGGTCTCATTGTGCGGGCATCCCACGATCGCCTTTGCGCCGCCCGCTTTCACGAAAGCCATGGCGGCGGCGAGATATTCCGTCATGGCGCGGCCCGCGTCCGCTTCGATGCGCCCCGGCTGGAACGCGCCCGCTGGCAGGCTCGCGACATTGATGAATGTGATGCGGCCGGGCGCAGGCGCGCGGGATTCGACGAGCTCCATCTGCGGGACGCACAGGCGCGCGTAATGTTCGATCACGAAGGCGTCGCCGACGAGAATCGTCTGCGGGCCATCGCCGCGCGCGAATTCAGCCGCCGCCTTGACCGCGATTTCCGGCCCGATTCCATTGGGGTCGCCGATGGCGACCGCTACGATGTCTTGCGCGCTCATAGCGGGATCGCCAGCAAAGTGTCGATGCGCGAGGAATCGCAGGCGACGACGCGCTCTTTCAACCGCGGCGCGCCGCCTGCGGTCTCATAGAGGTCGAGATAGCGTCCGGTGGCGAAGACGTCCGTCTTGCCGTCGCGCATGATGCGCGCCACGAAGAAAGAGGTCTCGCTTCGAACGCCCGTAGGGGTGCGCTCAAGCACGCATGGCATGCCCAATACGTGGCGATAGTGTTGACGCTCGTAGATATTGGCCTCCCGCAGGGCTGAAATGCGATCTTTAAGCATGGCGCGCGTGTTCGCGAACACCATGCCAGCCTCCAGCCCGTCGCGCAGGTTCTCGGCGCTGGTGATCTTGTAGAGGCAATCCTCCACGAAGAAATCCGGCCATTCCTCGAGCCTGTCGTCGTCGAGGCAGCGCGCGTAATCGGCCTGCGTGCGCGCGATCAGGAAGGTGAGTTCCTGCAAATCTTTCGTCTGGTCGGTCATGGCGAAGTCCGAATGCCCATCAGCGCGCGATATTTTTTCCAGAAACCGCGGATCGAGGCTTCCGTGACGCGGCTCTCGCTGCTTTGCGCGTCATGGCCGCCCATTTCGAGCACGGCGCGCTGGTCTGGCGCGCCAGAGACGCCGCGTTGCACGAAGCCGCCCACGCAGCCGTCCTCCATGGAGATGAAGCCGGCGGGTCCGACGAGATTGGCCTGTTTGAGGCGCACAAGCCGCTCCTCCGGCGTGTCGCTTTCAAAGCCCAGCAATATCCAGTTGAGATCGGCGGCGTCGGGGCCGCGCGGCACGACCTGGCGAATGGCGATCGCGTTCTGGATCTGCTGCAGGACAAAGGTTGGGAACACGGTCAGGATCTGCAGCGTGACGTCGTCGCCAAGCTCGTTGAAGCCCTGCAGCATGGTCGGATCGGCGAGCTTGTATTCGCTGTCCGAGCGAATTTTCTGCTCGGAATATTCGGCGTTTCCCGTCGCCTTGCGCTCGATGGCCGAATAGCTCACGTGATGCCCGCCGCTCTCGTCCACGATGATCGCGCCTTTCTGCGACAGGCGATTGATCTCGAACGTGGTGAAGAACAAATGCAGGATGCTCGCGTGGTAGGAATCCTTGACGTTCTCGACGTAGAGCTTCCAATTGTTCGGCAGCGCCTGCGTATAGCGGCCGATCACGACCGGCTTGCGGCCTTTGAGAACGCGCGCGATGCGGCTCTCTATCTCCCCGCCCAGATAGGCCGCGAGGTCCGGCGCCTCGGGCGAGAACGTGCCGAACACAAGGCCGTGGAGGAGCGCGACGCGCAGCTTGCGCGGTCCATGGTCGGACAGTTTGAAATCAGGCGGCATGCCGCCTTTGCCTTTCACGCCTTTCTGGAAGGCCACGCCGGTGAGGTCGCCTTTCAGATTATAGGTCCAGGCGTGATAGACGCAGGCGAAGTCCTTTTTGCCCTTGCCCTTCTCATCAAGGCAGATGAGCGCGCCGCGATGCGCGCATCGGTTCTCGAAGGCGTGGATCGCGCCGTCGGAATCCCGCGTCACCACGACCGGCGCGTCTCCGACGAATGTGGCGCGATAATCGCCGGCGTTCGCCACGTCGCCTTCCAGACATAGAAAGTGCCACGCGGGCCCGCGAAAGATTCGCTCCTGCTCGGCCGCGTAAACGTCCTCACGCTGGAAGGCCCAATAGGGCACGCGCGAAAGGCTTTCCGGCCAGTCAAGCGATGCGTGCGCTTCAGCGGCGCGCGGTGCGCCCTGTGAGGGTGTGGCCTGCGTCATGGCGTTTCATTCCGGTTTGCGCCGCGGCCGCTTGCGCGCGCGTCGGGCGACGTTGTTGCGCCATCTAAACGACCCGCTCGCCCGCAAGTCAATCAGGCCGCCAGCGGCGCAGGCGCGGCGGTTGACAAGGAGCCGCAGGCGTTCTGTAACGATGGTCAAGGCGCCGCAGGAGCGCCTGGAGGTGACGCCTATGAAGCTTGCGAGCTACGTCCACGAGGGCGCTGAGTCCTTCGGGCTTGTTCTTGCCGATGGTTTGTTTGATCTCAAGCGCCGCCTGCCGGGCGTGGCGTCATTGGCGCAGCTTCTTTGCGGCCCCTCCATGGCCGACGCCCGCAGCCTTGCTGCAGCCGCGAAGGCCGAGATTGCGTTCAACAATGTGAGATTCCTGCAGCCGATCCCGCAGCCTGGAAAGATCATCTGCGTGGGGATCAATTACGCCTCGCGTCCCGGCGAGCATGCGACGGACCGTCCCAAATATCCGAGCCTGTTCATGCGCACGCCGCTTGCGCAGGTGGGCCATGGGGAAAAGCTCGTGCGGCCGCCGGAATCGGTGGAGTTCGACTATGAAGGCGAGATCGCCATCGTGATCGGAAAGCGGGGACGCAGGATTCCCGCCCGCGACGCCTTGTCCTTCATCGTCGGCTATTCCTGTTTCAACGAGGGCTCCGTGCGCGATTGGATGAAGCACGGCGTCTACAACGTCACGGCCGGCAAGAACTTCGAGAAGTCCGGCTCCTTCGGTCCGTGGATCGCCACGCCCGAGGACATTCGCGACCCGCATGACATGCGCAT
Organism: uncultured Beijerinckia sp.; assembly: GCA_964645525.1. Taxonomy (GTDB): domain Bacteria; phylum Pseudomonadota; class Alphaproteobacteria; order Rhizobiales; family Beijerinckiaceae; genus Terripilifer. The sequence goes on along the minus strand of CAZYBF010000022.1, from coordinate 13,066 downwards.
CTCCACGCGCGTGAACGGGCAAGTGCGGCAGAATGACACGACGGCGAACATGATCTTCAATTTCGAGGAATTGATCGCTTATATCTCCACGTTCACTACTCTTGAACCCGGCGACGTGATCGTCACCGGCACGCCGACCGGCGCTGGCGTACGTTTCGATCCGCCGATCTGGCTGAAGCCCGGCGACGTGCTCGAGGTCGAGGTCGAGGGGGTTGGCGTGTTGCGCAATGAAGTGGCGGACGAGGCGGTCTGAGCCAATTTCAGCCTTCGGGGCGGCGTCGGGGAGGGCGCGAGCATGACGCAGGCGAAACAGCAGCATGGAAGGCCACCGCTCGCCGCCGGCGCGCGCGAGGCGATGGAGGCGCTCAACGCAGAGGCGGCGCCGCTTCACATCTGGCTTCGCACGCAGGCCAATGCGCCGGCCCAGCGCCCCTGGTTCAAGGAGACCGCGCTTGAAGCCTCCGGCGCGCTGGCGCAGGGTCGCGTCGCCGCGGCCCAGCTCAAGGCGAAGCCGCATCATTGGCGCTGGCGCGAGATCGCGCCTTATCTCGACAAGATCGCCGGCATCGCGAAAGGCGCGGACGTTCCGCCGATCGAATTCGCGGACCGTCAGCAATTTCTCCTCACCAATCCCGGGCTCGGCGGGCGCTTGCAGGTTGCGGCCGCATTGCGCTGCGCGGTGTCGATCTACAATCCCGGCGACGTGGCGCCTGCGCATCTGCACAGCCCCAACGCCAGCCGCACCATTTTGTCGCGCAGCGGCGGCTACACGAATGTCGAGGGCGAGCGCTGCCCGGCGGCGCGCGGCGACGTGATCCTCACGCCCAACGGCACATGGCACGATCACGGCAATGATGGCGACGAGCCCGTCACCTGGATCGACACGCTCGACTGGCCCGTGCTCGAGTTTCTCGATCTGATCTGGCTCGACGAGGACATGCCGGGCGCCACAGGCAATGTGCGCATGCAAGGGGAGAGCCTTTCGCGCGGCTATTCGCAGGCGCTCTACGCGCGCGGCGGCATTGTGCCGAATTTCGTGCGTCACACGCGTGGCGTGAGTCGCGACACGTCGCCTTATATTCACTTTCGCGGCGCCGACATCCGCGCCGCGCTTGGCGATCTGCGCGTGCAGGGGGGCGATCCTTACGAGGGCGTGCCGCTGTCGCTCGTCAATCCCACCAATGGGGCGCCGCTTTTCCCCACCATTGGTTACGGCGCGCAATTGATCCGCGCCGGGGAGGAAACCCATTTCAAGCGCGAGACCGCAAGCGTCGTCTATGTCGTCATGGAAGGCCGCGGACGCACCGAGCTCGCCGGGCAAACCTTCGCCTGGGAGGAGAATGACATTTTCGTCGTGCCGAACTTCCTGTGGCGCAGGCATATGGCGGAAGGCGCAGACGCGGTGCTTTACACGATGACCGATGCGCCGCTCATTGAGCGCATCGGACAATATCGGGCCCAGGGTCGGACCCGATCTGGAGACGTGGTGCAACTGGCTTGAACGCGCTGTCGCGCGACAAGGGGAGGGAGTGATGGATAGACGTTCGTTCATGCAGGGCGCAGGCGCGCTGGCGCTGGGCGCGGTCGCGCCCCAAAGGCTGGCGGCGCAGGAGAACTGGCCCGCGCAAGCAGTGCGCATCATCGTGCCGTTCCCCGCGGGCGGGTCCGCGGACGTGCTGCCGCGCATCGTCGCCGAAGCGCTGGGCCCGATCTGGAAACAGCCGATCGTGATTGAGAACAAGGCGGGCGCGGGCGGCAATATCGGCGCCGAAGCCGTGGCGGTCGCAAAGCCCGACGGCTATACGCTGATGGCCGCGCCGCCGCCGCCGATCGCGATCAACCACAATCTTTATCCCAAGCTGAATTACGATCCCACCAAGTTCAGGCCGGTGACGATCATGGGTTCGGCGCCAAATGTGGTCGCGGTCTCCAACAGACTCGGCGTGAAAAGCGTGCAGGAATTGATCGCCCGCGCGAAAGCTGAGCCCGGCAAGATCAACGCCGCTAATCAGGGCAATGGCTCCACGTCCCATCTTACCGCCTCCATGTTTGAGGTGCAGGCGGGCGTGAAGTTCAACCATGTGCCTTATCGCGGCACCGCGCCTGCGCTCAACGATCTCGTCGCGGGCCATGTCGACTTGTTTTTCGACAATATCGCCTCCTCGCTCGCCCAGCATCAGGCTGGCAATATCCGCATCCTCGGCGTGTGCTCGCCTGAGCGCGTCGAGCAATTGCCGGACGTGCCGACGGTCGCGGAGACCGGGCTCAAGGGCTTTTCCGCCACCGCCTGGTTCGCGATCATGGCGCCGGAGGGCACGCCGGATGCCGTCATCGCCAAGATCAACAAGGATGTGGTGGCCGTCTTGAAGACGGCGGACGTACGCAAGAAATTCATCGATCAGGCCGCGACGCCGATTGGCAACTCGCCGCAGGAGGCGGCGAAGTTCATCGCGTCTGAAATTCAGGCCTGGGCGGACGTCATCAAGAAAGCGGACGTCAAGCTCGCGAACTGACGCGCGAGAAAGCGCCTGCGCGCGCGCGTCGCGCGCAGGCTTTCGTCGGCTACTTCTTGTAGGGGCCGAGCTCCTTGAGGGCAGCCTCGAGGAAGCTCAGGTCCACCGCTTTCAGCGGATCGACCGGCTGCTGGATCATGCCGGCGCCCTGGAAGGCTTCGTAGTCCGCCTTGATGCTCTCCACGTTGAGCGTGCCGTCTGGATTGCAGAACGCGAGCGGGAACGAGCGGTAGAAATCCGGCGACTTGACGGATGTGTATTCGTTGAGGATGGCGATGATCGCCTCGCCCTTCTCGCCCGTGAAGAACCCCTTGTCGTCGAGCGCGTCATTGTGGTCCCGCACGCCGCGCAGGAAGGCTTTCATGAAGCGGCGTCCCGCGTCCGGCCGCTCCTTTGCGAATTTGCCCGAATAAAAGATCGTCGCGATCTGGTGATAGGGATAAATCTCCGCGTCCGTCACGATCTTCACGCCATAACCCTTGTTGACGGCCTCGGTCGTCATCGGTTCGGCGGGGAAGGCGGCGTCGATGGCGCCGTTGGCGAGCGCGATCACCTGCTGGGGAAAGCCAAGCGCGACGAGCTCCACGTCGGCGTCCTTGAGGCCCGCCTTCTGGATGATGCGGTGGATCGTGCCCCATGCGGCGGTGCCGGGCGCGGAATTCGCGAGCTTCAGGCCTTTCAGATCGGCGAGAGTCTTGAAGCGGCCCGACTCCACGAGATCCTTGCGCACGATAAGCGTCTGGCTCGGCCTGCCCGGCGGCGTCGACACTTTGTCGGCGACGATGCGCATGTCGATGCCGCGCCCCACGGCGTTGAAGAAGCCGGCGGAAGGCGCTCCCGCGGAGACGTCGAGTTCTCCTGAGGCGAAGGGCGCCATCATGCGCGCGGCGGAATCGAACGTGATGAATTCTACGTCGAGCCCCTCCTGCTGGAAGTAGCCGCGCTTTTGCGCGACAAACAGCCCGATGTCGGTGGCGACGTTCGTCATGCCCACCTTCACCTTCTGCGCCGCCGCGCCGGCGGTTTGCGCGAGCGCTCCGGCGCCAGCCGCGACGCACAGCGCATAGGCGCCCACAGCAGCGAGCGCGAGTTTCCGGAACATGTCCCCTCCTGTGGGCTCCTCGGCCCTCTCCCTGTGGGGGGCTCGTTAAGGCCGCCCCTTGCGCGCATTATCAGCCTCGCCTAATCAAGCGTCAACGCCTCGCGCCTGCGCGCAAGGGGCGAGAAAACGCGCTGGCGCCCCGGGCGGATGCGCGTAACATGGGAGGCGGAGAGAGGCGCATGGCTGAGCCAAGGACGTATTTCGAGACCGTCGAGGGCGCTCAGGTGAATGTGGCGAGGGGCGGGGCCGGCGCGCCGCTCGTGTTCCTGCATGGCGCCAATGGCGGGGGCCGCTTCCTGCCTTTCATGGAGAAGCTCGCGGCGCATTTCGAGGTGATCGCGCCGGAGCATCCCGGCTTCGGCAAATCGGATTCGCCGGCCTGGCTCGACAATGTTCAGGACCTCGGACATTTTTATGCGTCCTTTCTCGAGCGGCTCGGCCTGAGCGATGTGACGCTCGTGGGCACGTCGCTTGGCGGATGGATCGCGGCCGAGACGGCCCTGCGCGCCCCTTCGCGCCTGCGCGCGCTGACGCTTGCCTGCGCCGCCGGTCTGCGCATCCCCGGAACGCCGAAAGCGAACATCTTCCTGTGGAACGCTCAGGAGCTGATGCGCAATCTCGTGCATGATCCCGCGCTCGCCGAGCGCATGCTCGCCGCGCCCATGTCGGATGAGGAACGCGACATCGCGCTCAAGAACCGTTTCGCGACCGCCAAACTCGCCTGGAGCCCGCGCCTGCACGATCCGCAATTGCAGAAGTGGATCCACCGGATTGAGACGCCGACGCTCGTTCTGTGGGGGCGTGAGGACAAGATCATTCCCGTCGCCTATGCGCAGGCCTTCGCCGAGCGCATCAAGGGCGCGCGGGTTCATGTGTTCGAACAATGCGGCCATCTCCCCCATGTGGAGAAGGCTGACGATTATGTGGCGCAGATCATCGCTTTTTCCAAAGGAGCGCGCGCATGAAGTTCTATCTCTTTCATCTCATGCCCTACGCCGACCTCGATCTCGAGGCGCCTGACAAATACAATTCCTCCTGGGTCACGCTGCCTAATTCCTATTACGATCCGAAGAAAGGGCATCTGCTCTACAATCGGTATCTCGATGAGCTCGAGATGGGCGACGCGCTCGGCTATGACGGCGTCTGCGTCAACGAGCATCACTCCAACGCCTATGGCCTGATGCCGCAGCCCGGCGTGCTGGCGGGCACGCTCGCGCGGCGCACGAAGAACGTGAAGATCGCCGTGCTCGGCCGCGCCTTGCCGCTGGTCAACAATCCGATCACGGTGGCGGAGGAATTCGCCATCCTCGACAACATCACCGGCGGGCGCTTCATCGCCGGTTTCGTGCGCGGCATCGGCGCGGAATATTATTCATGGAACGCCAATCCGGCCTTTTCGCACGAACGTTTCCACGAGGCGCATGACCTCATCCTTCAGGCCTGGACGCGCACGGGGCCTTTCGCCTTCGAGGGCAAGCATTACAACTTCGACTATGTGAATCTGTGGCCGCGCCCCTATCAGGATCCCCATCCCCCGATCTGGATTCCCTCGCAGGGCTCCACCGAGACGATTGAATGGGCGAGCCATCCCGATCGGCGCTACACCTATCTGCAGACGTTCTCGCCCATCGCCGCGCTGCAGAAATACATGAAGCAATATCAGGACAGCGCGGAACGTCAGGGCTGGCGCGCCGGCCCTGAGAATCTCGGCTGGGCCACGCCCATCTATGTCGCGGAGACAGATGAGATCGCCTATCGCGAGGCGAAGCCCCACATCGAGAACTTCTATCAGAAGTTCCTCAAGATGCCGGTCGAAATGCTGCTGCCGCCGGGCTATCTGTCGCTGAAATCCATGCAGGGCGTCATGGCGGCGAAGGCGCAGGTGAGCGGCGGCGCGCGCGATATCGACGCGGTGATGCAGAGCGGCATGTTCCTGTGCGGCAGCCCCAAGACCATCCGCGACAAGCTGAAGCACTATCAGAAAGAGGTGGGCTTCGGTTATGTGCTTTCGATGCTGCAGTTCGCGACGCTTCCCGCCGACCTCACGCGTAAGAACATCGAGCTTTACGCCCGCGAGGTGATCGCGCCGCTGCGCGCCGAGGCCGCCACAAACGCGCAGGCCGCTGAATGAGCGGCGAGGGGGAAGACGCGTCTGGCGGGAAGCCCCATGTGGGCTTTTTCGCCCTTTACAACGTGTTCTTTTGGATCGGCCTGTTCAGTTTCGGCGGCGGCCTCCTCGCCTGGATCCAGCGCGAGGTCGTGGTGAAGCGCGGTTGGATGCGGGATGAGGATTTCCTGCCCGGCGTCGCGCTCGCGCAGGTTCTGCCCGGCGTCAATTCAACCAATATGGCGGTCTATGTCGGCCGTCATCTGCGCGGCGTCGCGGGCGCGGCGGTCGCGCTCACGGGCATGCTCACGGGGCCCTTCCTCGTCATGCTGGCGGCGGCGGCGAGCTACAAGGCCATTCTCGGCGTGCCCGCGCTCCATGCGGCGATGGCGGGCGTCGCGGCGGGCGCCATCGGCATGTTGCTGCGCATGGGCGTCTCGGCGATGAAGACCTCCGCGCGCTTCGGCGCGCTCTCCCTTGGCGTTATGTTTGCGGTGTTCGTTGCGATCGGCGTTATGAAATGGCCGCTCGTCTGGGTCGTCGCTGTGGCGACGCCGCTCAGCGTGCTCATCGCCTGGCCGCGCGGCGCGTCGTCGCAGACCGCCGGAAAGGAGGCCGGCGATGCGTGAGGAAGTCTCTCTCGGCCTGCTCGTCTCCATCGCCGTCATTCTCGCGCCGCTGTCCATCGCCTCCATCGGCGGAGCGACGGCGATTTACGCCCCGCTGCAACACGAGGTGGTGGACGTGCGCCAGTGGATCACAGGGCGCGAGTTTCTCGACCTGTTCGCCATCTGCCGCTTCACGCCGGGCCCCAGCTCCATTCTGGGCGCGATGATCGCATTCAAGATCGCCGGTCTCGCGGGGGCGCTTGTCGCCATGCTGGCGCTTTATCTCCCATCGTCGGCGCTGTGCTACGGCGTGGGCCGCATCTGGTCCGCGCATAAGGGCAAGCCATGGCATACGGCTGTGGAGCGCGGACTTACGCCCATCGCCGCAGGCCTTATCATGGCCGGCGTGCTGGCGCTGTTTCGCCTGAGCGGCGGCGATCCGTTGACGGGCGGCGTGATCGTGGGCTCCGCCGGCCTGCTGATGTGGCGGCGCAAGCTGCACCCATTCATCCTGCTGGGCGGCGGCGCCGCCGCATTCGAAATCGCCTGGCTCACAGGTTATCTGAACCTGTGAGCCCTGCGGCGCGCGTGAGCGTCGCCTAATTGCCCCGCACGCTTGCCGCGGTCTGGCCGAAGAGCACTTTCTTGTCTTCTTCGGTCATGTTCGGGTTTTCGCGGATCGGCTCGCCCTTGGCGTAGGCCGCGACGACGGCGGGCCGCGCGGCCATGGCGGCGTACCAGCGTTTCACATTGGGGAAATCCTCAAGCCGCTGGCTCTGCCGCTCGTGCGGCACGATCCAGGGATAGCAGGCCATGTCGGCTATGGAGTAATCGCCCGCGATCCAGTCGCGGCCGGCGAGCTGCCGGTCAAGCACGCCATACAGGCGGTTCGTCTCCTTCACATAGCGGTCGATGGCGTAGGGGATTTTCTCCGGCGCATATTGGGAGAAGTGATGGTTCTGGCCCGCCATGGGCCCGAGCCCGCCCATCTGCCAGAACAGCCATTCGAGCGTCTTCATGCGCGCGCGCAGGTCCGCGGAGAGGAACTTGCCCGTCTTCTCCGCCAGGTAAACCAGAATGGCGCCGCTTTCGAACACGCTGATCGGCGCGCCGCCATCCTTTGGCGCATGATCGACGATGGCGGGCATCCGGTTGTTCGGCGCGATCTTCAGGAATTCCGGCCTGAACTGTTCGCCCTTTCCGATGTTGACGGGAAAGAAACGGTAATCCAGCCGCGCTTCCTCGAGGAAGATCGTGATTTTGTGTCCGTTGGGCGTAGGCCAGAAGTGCAGGTCGATCATGTGAGCTCATGCGGCGTTGGGAATCGGGTGAGCGATCATGGGACGGGCGGAGAAGGGCGGCAAGCGGGCGATGGCCTTCCGCGCGCCCGATCTTTTGCTTGACTGGATTGCGCGGTTCTGCGGGCGGGTTTATCCTGAGCGCAGGACCGCGAGAGTCCGTAGAGAGGGAGACACGTCCATGACGCAGATTTCAGCCGCACGCGCTTCTTTGTCACTAGCTCTTGGGTCGGCGCTCCTGCTTGGCGCGGCCTCTCTTGCTTGCGCGCAGGATCCGTCCGGCCGCAGCCTCCTCGACAAGTCAGACCCCGCCAAGAGCAATCAAAGCCCCAACCTGCGCTCTCTGCCCGTGCCGCCCATCGCGACGCCGCTGGAGAAACTGCCGCTCGACAAGATCAAACTGCCGGCGGGCTTCAAGGCGGAGGTATGGTCGCACGGCCATGCGGGCGGGCGCACCATGGTGATGGGCGACAAGGGCGTGATGTTCATGGGCACGCGCGGCATCGGCCGCGTGTATGCGATCGTCGAGAAGGACGGCAAGCGCGAGGTGAAGACGCTGTTCCAGGGCCTCACCCAGCCCAACGGCCTCGCCTATCGCAACGGCTCGCTCTACGTCTTCGCCATCAACAAGGTGCTGCGCTACGACAACATCGAGTCGAAACTCGACAATCCGGGCGAGCCCGTCGATCTCACGCAGGCTTATAATCTGCCGCCGGAGATCCACCACAATTGGAAATACGTGGACTTCGGGCCGGATGGAAAGATGTATGTGCAGGTGGGCGCGAACTGCAACATCTGCGAGATCAATCCCGGCGTCCACGGCCAGATCCGCCGCTATAACGCGGACGGCACGGGCATGGAGATCGTCGCGCGCGGCGTGCGCAACACGGTCGGGTTCGACTGGCACCCGGTCACGAAGGAGCTCTGGTTCACTGACAACGGGCGCGACTGGGCCGGCAACGACGGGCCGCAGGATGAGCTGAACCGCATCGCCAAGGGGCAGGAGGGCGCCTTCTACGGCTTCCCCTATTGCCATGCGAAGGGCGTGGTCGATCCTGACATCCGCAAGCCTAACGCCTGCGCAGGCGTGGTGATGCCGGCGGCGCTCACGGGGCCCCATTCGGCTGGCCTCGGCATCAAGTTCTACACCGGCTCCATGTTCCCCAAGAGCTATCAGAACGTGGCCTTCATCGCGCGCCACGGCTCCTGGAACCGCGACGAGAAGTTCGGCTATGACGTGGTGCTCGCCCGCGTGAAGGGCGGGACCGCGACGATCGAGCCGTTCCTCACCGGCCTTCTCAATGCGAAGGGCAATGAGTTCTACGGCCGCCCGGCCTATGTCTTCCAGATGAAGGACGGCTCGCTCCTCGTCTCCGACGAACAGAACGGCGCGACCTATCGCATCACCTATGCGCCGCAGCGCACGGCGAGCCGCTGATGCGCAAGCGCAAACATGGGCTGCGGACGTTCGCGTTCGCGGCCCTGCTGTCTTGTGCGTGTCTTGCGGGCGGCGCCGGCGCGGCGTCGCTCGCCGAGCGGCTGGAGACCTGCGCCGCCTGCCACGGCGCAGGCGGCGTGTCCGTCATGGACAAGATCCCCTCGCTCGCAGGCCAGCCTGAGTTCTTCGTCATGAACCAGCTCATCCTCATGCGCGAAGGCGTGCGGCGCATCGAGGCGATGATGGAGGTGGTGAAGGATCTCAAGGACGAAGACGTGCTCGCGCTCGCCGCCCATTATGCGAAGGCGCCCGCGGGCCGCACGGCCGAGCCGGTTGACGCCGCGCGCGCGGCCGCAGGCGCGCCGCTGGCCGACAGGCTGCGCTGCGCCTCCTGCCACCTGCCGACCTATGGCGGGCAGGAGCAGATTCCGCGCCTCGCCGGACAGCGCATCGATTACATGATCGACGCCATGAAGGCTTATCGCGACAACACGCGCTCAGGGGCCGACACGCAAATGTCGGCGGTTCTGTTCGGCCTCTCCGATGCGCAGATCGAAGCGCTCGCCCATTTCGTTTCTTCGAAGTAAGCGAGCGCGCTCCCTCACACCATGGCGGCGGGCAGGGGCGTGCGGCCGCGGATCATGTCTGAGGCCTTGTCGGCCATCATGATCACGCAGGCGTTGATATGCGCGCCCACCATGTCCGGCATGGCCGAGGCGTCGACCACGCGCAGGCCCTCGGCGCCGCGCACGCGCAATTGCGGATCGAGCACCGCCTGCGCGTCCGTGCCCATCTTGCAGGTGCCGGCGGGGTGGTGCGCGGTGATCGCGGCGCGCTTGATATAGGCTTCGATCTCCGCATCGGTGCGCGCATTGGCGGTGGCCGCCGTCTCCGCGCCGCGATAGGGGTCCATCGCCTTTTGATGCGCCACGTCGCGCGCGATCTTGAACCCCTCGCGCAGCTTCGGCAGATCGTTCGGCGAGGAGAAGAAATTATAGACGATGCGCGGCCCTTCCGTCGGGTCCGCCGATTTCAGGAGCACCTCGCCGCGGCTCTCGGGATGCAGCAGGCAGGGACGGATGCCGAAGCCGTCGAGATAGGCCGGCTTGACGCCGGGGAACCACATGCCCGCATGGCCCGGCAGGCCGCGGAACATGAACTCGATGTCGGGCACGGGCTGGTCCTTGCTCGTGCGGATGAAAGCGTGCAGCCCGCCGGGCACCACGGTCGCGGGGCCGGAGCCGAACAGATAGGCGCGGATCATCGCAAGCGAGATGCGGTCGGCGCGCAGCGTGTCGCGGAACGGGGAGGGATTGTTGGGCCGCGTGTACATGATCATCGCGGCGAGGTGATCCTGCAGGTTCTTGCCCACCGGCAGATCGAGCACCGGATCGATCCCCACCGAGCGCAGGTGATCGGCGGGCCCGACGCCCGAGAGCATCAGAAGATGCGGCGTGTTGAACGTGCCCGCGCTCAGGATGACCTCGCGCTCCGCGAAGGCCTGCACCTTCATGCCGTGGTGCATATATTCGACGCCGCGCGCGCGCACGCCGTCCATGATGACGCGGCGCGTGAAGGCGCGCGTCTCCACGCGCAGGTTGGCGCGCTTTTCAGCCGGGCGCAGAAAGGCGTTCGCGGTGGAGGAGCGCCGGCCGTTGCGGATCGTGTACTGGCTGCGGCCGAAGCCCTCGCCCTGCTGCGCGTTGTAATCTTGCGTCACGGGCAGGCCGGCCTGCCGCGCCGCCTCGACCCATGCGGGGAACAGCGGATCGTCGGTCTTGGCGAACTCCGTGCCGAGCGGGCCATCGCCGCCGCGATAGTCGCTGGCGCCGCCTTCCCATGTCTCGCAGCGGCGGAAATAGGGCAGGCATTCGGAATAGGACCAGCCGTCGGCGCCGTTCTGCGCCCAGCGGTCGTAATCGCCGCGATGGCCGCGCGTATAGGCCATCACATTGATGGAGGATGAGCCGCCGAGCACTTTGCCGCGCATGGCTTCGATGCGCCGGTTCTCGAGGCGCGGTTCCTGTTCCGTGTGATAGCCCCAGTCGAAGAGCATCCAGTCATGCATCTTCCCCATGCCAAGGGGAATGTGGATCAGCGGATGCCAGTCGCGCGGGCCAGCCTCCAGCAGAAGCACGCGCACGCTGGGGTCTTCCGTGAGACGATTGGCGAGCACGCAGCCCGCAGAACCCGCGCCGACGATGACGTAATCGAATGTGTTGGAAGCGCCCATGCCTCTCCGGCTCCATCCCGATGTTCTTCTCGCGCGTCCCGAAGGCGCGCGCCTTTGCGCCCATGCCTACAATAGCGCGCCGCCTGCGTCCATCCTGCGCATTGCCGCGCTCCTGTTCGCCCGCAGGTCGCTCATGACGTCAGGCTGGCGTCACGCTGGCGTCGCCGAAGCGCTCCTTCCACCGCGGAATCACATCCTTGTTGTAGACATTGTCGGGGATCCGCCCGTCGAGCGCGGCGAGCACCGAACGCAGCGCCCATTGTATGCCGGGCCGCAATTCGCCCCCTTCGTTGAACGAGGCCGAATGCGGGGAGAGAAGCACTTTGCTACCGAGCGCGCGCAGCGGCGAATCCATCGGCAGCGGCTCCTCCTCGAAGGCGTCGATCGCCGCCCCGCGCAGCCGGCCTTCCTGGATCGCGCGTGCGACGGCGGCCTCCTCGATCACCTTGCCGCGCGCGGTGTTCACCACGATGGCGTTCGGCTTCATCAGCGCGATCTGTTCGTCGCGCAGCATGTAACGGGTCTCTTTCGTCAAGGTCACGTGGAAGGACACCACGTCGGACTCGCGCAGCAGCGTCTCGTAATCCACCTGCCGCACGCCCGCGAGCAGGAAGTTCGCAGGCGGCAGGTAGGGGTCGCAGGCGATCACGCGCACGCGCCATGGCGCGAGCAATTGCGCGACGCGCGTCCCGATGCGCCCCAGCCCCACAAGGCCGATGGTGACGCCCGCGTAGCCGTCTGCGCGGGCGCCGAGGAAGGTCGTACCATGGTGCGGCTCGCGCCACTTGCCGGCGCGCACGTCCTGATCGCGCTCCACCGCCTTTTTCAGCATGGCGAGGATCATCATCATCGTGCTTTCGGCCACGCCGAAGCAGTTCGATTCCGTGGGCGCATGGCAGACCATGATCCCGAGCTCGGTCGCCGCCTCCGTGTCCACGTCGTCCACGCCCACGGTGTATTTCGCGACGATGCGCAGGCGCTGCGAGGCCTCCAGCACGCGCCGCGTGATCGGCGTGTGGCGGATGGAGGTGCCCATCAGGGCCACGGCGTCGCGGGCGGCGGCGGCCAGCGCGTCCTCGTGCGAGCCGCGGGGGAATTGCCAGGCCTTGTCGCCGAAGGCCACCTCGCACCCGCGCTCGCGCAGGCTGGCGAGGATGTCGTCGGGCTCCTCTCGGGGCGCATAGATGAGTACCTTGGGGGCCATCCCGTCCTCACGTGTTCGTCAGCGGCCGCTTGCTGCGGCCTTGGCCGTGAATGTGCGGGAGGGCCCTGCGCCGGTCAAGCGCGCCGGCTTGCGGAGCGGTGCGACGCTGCCTAAACTACGTCCAAGGCCGCCTCGCGCGCGCAAACATCGGGAGAAACGCATGAACGCTCCGGCGCACGGACTTTTCGAAGTCGTTCCGCTCTCAAAGCACATCGGCGCCGAGATTCGCGGGCTTGATCTCTCAAAGCCGCTCGATGCGCGCACCGTGAAGGCGATCTACCAGACCTGGCTCGATCACGTCGTCATCATCTTCCGCGGCCAGAAGCTCACGCAGGAGGATCATCTGCGCGTGACGTCCTATTTCGGCGAGCAGGGCCATATCCGCCGCCCGCCCAAATATCGTCCGCCGGGCTTCGACCGCGTGGCGCCGGGCATCATGTTCATCTCCAACATTCGCGAGAACGGCGAGCCCATCGGCGCGCTGCCCGACGGCGAGATGATGTTCCATCACGACATGATCCATGCGGAGATTCCCGACAAGGGCACGCTGCTCTATTCGATCG
>CAZYBF010000021.1:33532-40927 GCA_964645525.1 uncultured Beijerinckia sp. | reverse complement strand
CGTGGTCCATCACACCGATGGCTTCCGCCTTCCTCACGCTGCCGAGCGTGCCCGCGCCAAGCGCGGCGACGCCGCCGGCCGCAAGGCCCGAACGGCGCAAGAAGGTGCGGCGGTCAAGCGCGCCCGAGGCGAGGCCCGCGGACACCGCCTGCAGACGAGAGGCCTTCGCGGCCTGGTCTTTCCTCTTGATGAGCATGGTCGCCCCCTCAGTAACGGTTGGTCCGATAGAAGGTCTTCACGTGATCGGTCTCCCGATAACGCGCCTTCGTGCGGTCGTTCTTGTTTTCGCTCGCCTGCGCAGGCGCAGCGCCCAGCGCCGTCGAGGCGACGGCGCCGGCGGCCGCGGCCGCCCCGCTCAGGCCGCGGAAAAAGCTGCGGCGATCGACGCCCTTCGCATCCGTGTCCTTGCTCATGACCATCCTCCGAACGCGTTCACGCGGGAAGCGTGAACGCCTGACTTTCGAGCTCGAGAAACACGCGGCCGACCTGGCCGACCGCGCGGTAGAATTGCGCCCTTTGGGAAAGTTCGAGGTCCGCGAAGAACCGCGCGCCCCAGGGCTTCACATGCGCCTCGAAAAAGGCGCGCTGCGTTTCGTAATCGGCGTCAAAGACGCCGGAGGCGAAGTTCGCCATGATCTCGCACAGGATCGCGATGTGATCCTCGGGCTCGCTGCGCTGGCCGTCGCGCTCGACGCCAAGCCGCTCGAGGTCCGCGCGCAGCCGCGCCAGCGGACGCTCATGCAGGAAGCCCGTAAGGTAATAGGAGCCATAGGGCAGGAACTCGCCGCGCCCCACGCCGATGAAGAGATCGAAGTATTCGCGGTTGACGCCGGTCTCGTCGGCTTTCGCGGCCGCTTCGCCCAAAGCGATATGGGCGAGGCCCATGGGCGTGGCGTCTCCCGACAGGCCTGCGAGCCGCGCAAGAAGTTCCGAGCCGGGCGCGCGACCCATGAGCACGGCGAGCAAGTTCCATTCGGCCGCGCGCATCCGGTCGATCTCGTCGACTTCGAGTGTGTCGGGCGCGCCGGCGCCAGCCGCGCCGTAGAGGTCTGCGCGCAGGACTGAGCGGGGAACATTGGTGAGGGCTTCGACGGCGAGCACGCGTTCAGCCGGCACCCGCGACCAGCCCGATACGGACGGTTGCGCGATACCAAGCCCACGCGCCAGCGACGCCACACCTCCGGCGGCGGCGATGGCTCTCTCAAGCCCGTCGTCTCTCATCACCCTTCCTTGCGGACGCCGTTTCCAGACATTTTTTGAACCGCTTAATGGATTCAGTCTGACATGAGGGCCCCGTCCCTACAACGGGTCATAGGGCGGACCTATCCCTTGGAAAGAGCCCAACAAAGCCAAGCTAATAAGCAAGTTAAGCGGGGGCTGCGCCGCCATGGCGGCGACGGGGCGCGCGCGGCGCGGCGCCCTCAATCGGCGCGGACGCTCGGGGCGCTTCGTCGGGCGTTTCCGAAGCATTTGAATTATCGTTGTTATTTTCATCAGGCGCCGGCTTGTCGGCGGAGCTCAGACGCAAGGCCTGCGGTTCTTTGGCGAGCGGATCCAACGCCTCATTTTCGGGCGACTCCGCGCTCTCCGGAGAACTACGGTGGACGAAAGTATGAGGGTTTTGAATGCGTTCCGCAGGGGGGTGCGACAGCATGTCCAAGGCCTGCCGGGCTGCGTCATAGCCCGCCTCAAGCGCGCCGGAGCCCGGAACGCCGCCGGGAGCGTTCCAATCGAAGGCGTATTCCATCGCCGGATTCACGTAATCGCGAATCGCGGGGTCCGCGGCCCACGCCTTTTTCAGGGCGGCGTTGCGCAGCCAGTCAGGCACTTCGCGCCGCAGGAACACGCTGACGTCGGTGGCGGCGTCGATCTCTTCGAGCTTAGGAAGGCTCGCCAGATCGAACGGCTCCTCCGCGGGTCCGCCGCTCGCAACCTCGGCGCCCGCCTCGCCGCCCTCGTCCTGCGCCTTCTCATGCGCTTTCTCTTGCGCCTGGATCTGCGCCTTGCGGCGCGCCCAGCGGCCAAGGAACCCGGCTTCGTCGTCCTGGCTCAATGGAGACCTCCGGAACCGCTCCCCGGCCCGCGGCGCGCGCCCGGATTCTTGCGCGGATCGGGGCCGGATTTGTCGCGCTGCCGTTTCACGAAAACGCGCTCCACGTGGAAACGCTCCACGTAATCCGCGATCCAGCCGGCGAGCGCGGGCGGCATGGCCGCCTTGCCCACCTGCGCGCCGGCCTCGAACAGGGATTCACCCTCGGTGGGATCGGCGGTGACGCCGGCGACTTCGACGCCGCCGTCCGCAAGCTCACGGAACGCGACCCACAGATAAGGCGCGCCCTCCGCGAGATTGTCGCGATAATTGCCGGTCTCCGACTTGAACAATTCGATGCTCGCGGCGCCCGCATAAATCAGTTCGGCGTCGCCTTCGCGCCCCAGCGATGCGCCGGGCTCGGCCGCCGGCGCTTCCGGCAGCACAGCCTCCACGCTCCACGCATGGTCGATCCACGGATTGTCCACGCGCGCGCGGCGCAGGACGACCCCCACGATGCGCACGTCGGGCGCCTCGTCGGGCGCGCTCATTGGGCGATCTCCGCGAAGGCCTGCGCGGTGAGCGGCAGGCCGGCGAGCAGGTTCTGCGGCTTCAAGCGCACGATGCGCCCTGCGTCCATGCCGAGGAAAAGATAGATCGGGCGCCCGCGCACCCGCTCCTGCACGCGCTCGCGCGTGGCGCGATCCTCAGAAAACTCCACCCGCAGAATGGCGACCACGCGCTCCAGATCCTCAGCGCGCAGGCTGTCGCCGCGCCACAGCGCGTTGCCGATGCGCGTGCCCTCCGCGTCGAGGCCGATGAACCAGCGCCAGTCCTTGTCCTCGAGCCGGGCGATCGCCTGCGCGCTCACGCGCAGCCCGGCGAGATGGCTGAGCCAGGCCTCCACCGCACGGCACAGGCCCGCGCGCGCGCTGGAATCGCCGCCGATGTTCATCGCCATGGAATTGGCGTCCGAACGCGACCAATAGGTCCATGCGTTCTGCGCGTCCATGACGTCGAGATCCTCCTCCATCATGGCGGTGAGCGGCGCCACATGCATTAGCGCCGCCTTGCGCTGCTCGATCTCCTCCACCAGCTCCTGATCGGCGAGCAGCAACGCGTTCTGCTGGACGGAGCCCTTCTGCGCGCGGAAAAACAATTCGCCGGCGCGCAACGTGAACGGATCCTCGCAGCCGTCGAGCGCATTGCGCAAGATGAGATGCGCCATCTGGTCAAGGAAGAGCGGCGGCAGGTCCACGCGCTCGGCGAGCGCCAGCGCACGATAAGCCCGCTCGATGGAGCCCGCCCCCGTCACGAGATCGCGGAAGCGCAGGAAGAAAGACCAGTTCTCGCGCGCGTCCGCATCCGCAAGCGCGGCGACCTCGCCCTCGGGGACCGCGCGCAACGGATCGGCGAGCAGGCCCGCATGCAGCGCGCGCTCGGCCGCGCAGGCCTCCTCCGGCGGCGCAAGCTCAGGCCGCGCGAGCCAGGCGGTGATGAGTTCAGGCGTGGCGACAAGCTCTCCCCGCGCGTCGCGACGCGAGAGATGGTGGCCGCAGGAAACCCAGAATTCTCTCATCGCCCCTCTTCTTTCCCCATCAGCGAGACGAGATCCACGCGCTCCTCGGGCGCAGCCTCCTCCTCGCCTTCGACCTCATGGAAGGTGAAGGCGCGCGAAATCGCATGCAGCTTGTCCGCGCCCGCAACTGCCTCGCGCTGGCGGAACGTGCGGAAGCGCTCGCGCAAGCCGCCCTCCTCGATCCGTCGCTCCACCGCGATCAGCGTGCCCTCGGGATGCGCGCACAGGGAGGCGGCGAAATCCAGCTCCGCCTGCGCAGCCTCGAGCGCGGCCGCCTCATGCGGCGCGCCGAGCGCCAGAAACCCCTGCGCCAGAGCGCTTTTCGCGTCCTCGAAGTCTTGCGCGCTCGCCTCGGTCACAACAGCCAGCGTGGTGAAGCCAAGCGACCGCACGCCCAGAAAGCCGGAGCGAAAGGCGTGACGCTGCTTGGGCTCCATGTCTTCAGGCGCGGCCTCGCCGAACAGGAAGGAGCCAGAAACCGCCCATTCGCCCGGTTCGGCGACGCGTTCGAACACGAACGTGTCCGAGGGATCGAGGCGAATGGCGCGCGGCAATTTCATCGCGTCGGATCCATCGGGTCATATCCTCTTCGGGGCGCGGCGTTGGGCATCATACCACGCGCAGGCGGACAGCGCCGCCAAAAGGCTCTCGCGCCGCAGGCCGCCCCCGCCGGCCGGCGTGGTCAACAGATCGCCGTTCTCGTCGATGATGCGCTTCTCGCACTCGCCCTTCGGCAGACGCTCGAGATAAGCCTCGCCCACGCCGCGAAAGCCACGCTCGCCCCATGTGTCGAAAGCGAGCATGAGGTGACGCGCGAAACTCTCCGCGATGGATTGCGTCTCGACCAGTTCGAAGCCCGCAGCCACAAGGCTCGTGCTGTTGGGCGCAAGGCCAGTCTCAGCCCCGCCGATATCGACCGCGCGCAGCATGGCCCCGAAGACGAGCCAGTCGGGAACCTCATGCTCCGCGCAGCCCTGCGGCCAGGCGAGCCGCCCGCCGCCCACAAGCCCCGCGTCGAACAGGACCGCGTCGGGCCAGCGGAAGGCCACGTCGCGCTCGGGCGGGCAATGGGCGGCGATGCTTTCGGCGAGCGCGTGCATGCCCGCATAGAAGGCCCGGCGCGCGCCAGCGAGCGGCTCGCCCGGCTCCAGCACGACGGCGAACTCCACGAGATCGTAACGCCCCACATGCACGAAAGCGCCCGCCCCCGCCTGCCCGGCTATGGCGCAAGCGTGAGCGAAAGCGTCGCCCCGCTCGCGCAGCGCGATGACTTCATAGCCCGGCGGAAGATCCAGCCCCTCTTTGCTTCTCATTGCGCCCCGATACACGCATTCGCGAGGGTTTGCATTCCCCGCGGGCTTCCTATTTAGGTGATCGGCCCGCGCCGCCAAGCCGTTGGACGTGCAGGAGGCGGAGGGCGGCGCTGTCCCCGGGCCGGGAGCCGGGCGCCGACCGCGGGCATGGGCGCGCTGCGCCGGAGGGGTTTATGGCGTCTTCAGAACGCACCTGTTTCGTGTGCTCCTGCGAGCAGACGATGGATTTCGATGTGGACGTCGTCGCAAAATCGTGCGGCGGAAAAGTCCTGGCCGGCCGCCAGTTCTGCGGGGCTGAGGCGGACCGTGTGCGCAAGGCGCTGGCCGAACCGGGCCTCGTCACGATCGCCTGCACCGCGCAGGCGCCCCTCTTTCGCGAAATGGCTGAGGACGCCGGCGACGTCGCGCAGCTTGCATATGTGAATGTGCGCGAGACCGCCGGCTGGTCGAGCGAAGGCGCGCAGGCCGCGCCGAAGGTGGCCGCCCTCATCGCCGCCGCCGCCGAGGAAATGCCGCCGATCGCGCTCACGAGCCTCACAAGCGAAGGCGTGGCGCTGATCTACGGCCGCGACGAAGCCGCCATTGAGGCCGCGCGCCGTCTATCCGACAAGCTCGACGTGACGGTGCTGCTCTCCCGGCCGGGCGAGGTCATGCCGCCGCGCGAATACGCCTTCCCCGTTCTGCGCGGCACGATCCGCAACGCGAAAGGCCGGCTCGGCGCGTTCGAACTCATCGTCGACGATTACGCCTCGCCCTCGCCCTCCTCGCGCGCAAGCCTGCGCTTCGGCCCGGCGCGCGACGGCGCGGCCTCGCGTTGCGACATTCTACTCGATCTCACCGGCGGCGCGCCGCTCTTCCCCGCCCATGATCTGCGCCCCGGCTATCTGCGCCCCGATCCGCGCGACCCTGCGGCGGTGGAGCGCGCGATCGGCGAGGCGGGCCAGCTCGTCGGCGCTTTCGACAAGCCGCGCTACATCGATTTCAAGGCTGACCTGTGCGCCCATTCGCGCTCGCGCGTGACGGGCTGCACGCGCTGCCTCGATCTGTGCCCCACCGGCGCCATCACGCCTGCGGGCGACCATGTCGCGATCGACGCGGAGATCTGCGCGGGCTGCGGCGCCTGCGCCGCCGCCTGCCCCACGGGCGCCGCCGCCTATGCGCTGCCGCCCGCCGACGCGCTGCTGCGCCGCATGCGCGCGATGCTGAACGCCTATGCGCAGGCCGGCGGCGCGCGGCCCGTGCTCCTGTTCCATGACGGCGACCACGGCGAACCGCTGATCGACGCGCTCGCCCGCTTCGGCGAGGGCCTGCCCGCCAATGTCCTGCCCGTGCGCGTCAATGAAATCACGCAGCTCGGGCCGGAAGCCTTCGCCGCCGCCTTCGCCTATGGCGCATGCGGCGCGCATCTGCTCGCGCGCGCAAAGCCGCGCCACGACATGAGCGGCGCACAGGCGATCGTCGCGGCGAGCGAAAAGATCGCGCAAGCGCTCGGCTTTGGCGCTGGGCTCGTCTCCATCATCGAGACCGACGATCCAGACGATCTGCTCGCGCGGCTGCGCGCGGCGCCGGTGGGCGCGCCGAGCCCCGCGCCCGCGAAATTCGTCGCGCGCGGCGCCAAGCGCTCCGTGCTCGAAACCACTTTCCGCGAATTGCATCTCGCCGCGCCTGCGCCGGTGGACGTGATCGCCCTCGACAAGGGCGCGCCCTTCGGCGGCGTGAACGTGGACGTGGAGGGCTGCACGCTCTGCCATTCCTGCGTCAACGCCTGCCCCACGGGCGCGCTCGCGGACAATCCCGAAAAGCCGATGCTGCGCTTTTCGGAGAGCCTGTGCGTGCAATGCGGCCTGTGCCAGGCCACCTGCCCCGAAAAAGTCATCCGCATTGAGCCGCGTCTCGACTTCGCCGCATGGGCCGGCGGTCATCGCGTGGTGAAAGAGGAAGACCCCTATCCCTGCATCGCCTGCGGCAAGCCATTCGGCGCGCGCAGCGCCGTTGAGCGCATCGTGTCGAAGCTGCAGGACAAGCACTGGATGTTCTCGGGCGCCAATGCGCGCCGCATCGACGTCGTGCGCATGTGCGAGGATTGTCGCGTGAGCGCTGTGGTGAACGAAGGGTTCGATCCGCATGCGGCGCCGCAGCGCCCGCCCGTCATGACTACGGAAGATTATCTCAAGGCGCGCGAGAAGAACGGCGACGATCTTCCCTGAAGACGCCGCTTTTCCGCGCCGAAACCGGAGGCCCCATGTCCATCACCGCCCAAGACGTCCTGCGCGCGCTCGACGCCGTGTCCCTGCCCGACGGCAAGCCGCTTGGACAGAGCGGCCGCGTCGGCGACATCGCCGTCAAGGACGGCAAGGTGATCTTCGCAATCCAGATCGACCCAAATGAAGTGAACGCGCTTGAGAGCGCGCGCATGCAGGCCGAACGCGTCGTGAAGTCGATGCCGGGCGTCACCGGCGCTCTCGTCGGGCTCA
>CAZYBF010000021.1:30798-33522 GCA_964645525.1 uncultured Beijerinckia sp. | reverse complement strand
AAACAGCCCGGCGTGCCCGGCGTGAAAAACATCATCGCGGTGGCCTCCGGCAAGGGCGGCGTCGGCAAATCGACCACGTCGTGCAATCTCGCGCTGGGCCTCGCCGCGCTCGGCCTCAAGGTGGGCATGCTCGACGCCGACATTTACGGACCCTCGCAGCCGAAACTGTTCGGCCTCTCGGGCAAGCCGCGCGTGAACGAACAGCGCAAGCTTGAACCGATGGAGCGCTATGGCGTGAAGGTCATGTCGATGGGCTTCCTCGTTGACGAGACGACCGCGATGATCTGGCGCGGACCCATGGTGATGAGCGCGCTCACGCAAATGCTGCGCGAGGTGAACTGGGGCGAACTCGACGTATTGATCGTGGACATGCCGCCGGGCACGGGCGACGCGCAGCTCACCATGGCGCAGCAGACCCCGCTCGCCGGCGCCGTCATCGTCTCCACGCCGCAGGATCTCGCCTTGCTGGATGCGCGGCGCGGCGTGGCGATGTTCGAAAAAGTGAATGTGCCGGTGATCGGCATCGTCGAGAACATGGCGAATTTCTGCTGTCCGAATTGCGGCCATGTATCGCCCATCTTCGGCCATGGCGGCGCGCGCGCGGAGGCGGAGCGCACGGGCGTGCCGTTCCTTGGCGAGATACCGCTGCACATGGACATCCGCCAGACCTCCGACGAGGGGCGCCCGGTGGTGGCGACAGATCCCGACGGCGCGCATGCGAAAGCCTATCGCGCAGTCGCGGCGCGCGTATGGGAGCGCCTGCAGGGCGGCGGCGGCGCCAAGGCCGCGCCGCGCATCGTGATCGAATGAGCGCGGCGGCGGACAAGCCGTTCGGCGTCATTCTAGCGGGCGGGCTCGCGCGGCGCATGGGCGGGGGCGACAAGCCGCTGCGCATGATCGCAGGCGCGACGATCCTCGAGCGCGTCATCGCGCGCGTGGGGCCGCAATGCGACGGGCTCGCGCTCAACGCGAACGGCGATCCGGCGCGCTTCTCCGCATTCGGCCTGCCTGTCGTGCAAGACAGCGTGGAGGGCTTCGTGGGCCCGCTCGCCGGCGTGCTGGCAGGCATGGACGCCGCCGAGGCGCGCGGCGCGCGCTGGCTCTTGAGCGTCGCCGCCGACTGCCCGTTTCTGCCGGAAGATCTCGTCGTCCGCCTGACGCGCGCGCGCGACGAGGAGAACGCCGACATCGTCGTCGCGCAATCGGGCGGACAGGCGCATCCGGTGATCGCGCTCTGGCGCGTCGATCTGCGCGAGGACCTGCGGCGCGCGCTGGTCGAGGAAGGGCTGCGCAAGATAGACCGCTGGACCGCGCGCCACCGCGTCGCCCATGTGTCGTGGGAGAGCAAGCCGCTGGATCCCTTCTTCAACGCGAACACGCCGGAAGATCTTCTGGCCGCGGAACAAGCGCTGCGGGGCTAGAGCCTCAATCGCGCGGCGGTTCGGCGGGCTCGAAGCCTGCAGCGCGCAGCGCTTCATGGGTCTCGCCTGCGCCCAATGAGGCGAGAAACGCCTGCACCGCAGGCTTTTTCCGACGCGCGGACACAAGCGCGAAATCGTAATGCTCCTGCGCGAGCGGAATGAACCCAAGCCCATAGGCCTGCGCGACCGGCGCGATCGCGACGCCCCAATCCGCGCGCGCCTGCGCCACAGCGGCGGCGACGGCGTTGTGCGAGCGCGGCTGATTGAAATAACCCTCCGGCCGCGCGCCCGCGAGCAGGCGATCGATGAGGATGCGCGTGCCGGCTCCCTGATTGCGGTTCACCATCAGGCAGGATGCGTCGGCGAGCGCGGCGGCGATGGCGTCCGCGCCCGTGCGTCCTTCGAAACGGGCGTCGCCGCGCCTATGCACGATCCCCTGCATGCGCCGCCAACCCTGCGCAAGCTCAAGGCCCTCGCTTAGAAACGGCGCGTTCCACTGGCCGCTTTTCTCATCGAGCAGATGCATGGGCGCGATGTCGCATTCCCCGCGCCGCGCGGCGGCGAGCCCGCCGAGGCTGCCGAGCGCGATCGAGCGCACCGCAAGGCCCGCGCGCGCGAGCGGCCCGCAGACGATGTCGAGCCCGATGCAATGGCTGCCCATCGCCACGAGATCGGGCGCGCGCGCATGGGCGCTGAACAGCGCGGCCTCCACACGCGCGCCGGCCGGCGCATGGTCGGCAAGCGCGTCGATCACGAAGAAGCCGTCGGCTTGCGCGAAACTCGTCACCGCGCCGGAACCCTTCGCGGAGGGATAGGCGCACAAACCATCGGGACCTTCGACGAGCGAGGCCATGACATATTCGCGCCGACCGAGTTCTGAGGCGACGCGCACCGGCAGTTGCGCCTCAACGCGCGTCTCGGCGCGCGGCGGCAGGCCCGCCATGCGGCGCAGCGCAGGCGCCACGACATCGTGAAAGGTGAACATGGCGGAGGTGGGAAAGCCCGGCAGAACCACCACAGGCTTGCCGTCGCACACCGCCAGGCAGAGAGGCTTGCCCGGCTTCAGCGCTACGCCATGCGCGAGAATGCCCGGCGCGCCGAGCTCAGCGACGATGGCGCAGGTGAGATCGCCCGCGCCTTTCGACGTGCCGCCGGACAGAATGAGCATGTCATAAGCGCTGAAGGCGTCGCGAACCGCAGCGCGAAGGCGCGCCTCGTCGTCGGGAACAGCGCCGAGCAGATGCGCCTCCCCGCCGTTCTCCATCACCGCCGCCGCGATGACGGGGCCGTTCGCGTCGTAGAT
>CAZYBF010000021.1:23019-30698 GCA_964645525.1 uncultured Beijerinckia sp. | reverse complement strand
ACCATCACGACCGCATCCGCCCCGCGCGGCAAGGGCGCGCCCGTCGCGATGGCGGTCGCCGTGCCCGGCGCAAGCGTGACGCGCGGCGGCGCGCCACAACGCACCACCTCAGGATTGAGCCGGAGCAAAGCGGGACTCGCCTCGCTCGCCTGCGCGACGTCAGCGGCGCGCACCGCGAAGCCATCAACGTTCGAGCGGTCGAAGGGCGGCGCGTCGGACGGAGCTGCGACGTCATGAGCGAGCGGCAGGCCGAGCGCCTCGAGAAGGGGCAGCGTGCGCGTGCGCAAGGCGCGCGGAAACAGCGCCCCCTCAAAGCGCGCAACCGCCTCCTCGCGGCTCACCACGTCGAGGAACTGGCTTTGCTCGACGTCGCGCGCCTGCGACGGATTAAGCGAGCCCTCACGCGGGCCCTTACCGAAATCCACCTGCGATCCACCTTTCGCTGCGCCGCGTGGCGCAAGCCCTACCGCGCCGACCAGCTCGCCGCATAAGGCGCGACGAGCGCGCCCGCCGCCATGCCTTCGCTTGCGGCGGGCACGATGAGATATCCATGCGCCCGCGCGATAGCCGAGAGCGGCGATGCGCCCGCGCCAAACGGCGACCAGGCGCCCCCTTCCATGCGCACGAGCACGAGCTCGCTCACGCCCGGCGCAGAGGATATCTTGCGCGCAAGCGGCGCCGCTTCAAGCGAGGCCGCCTCCTGCGCGCCCGCAAGCGCAGCGAACATGCTCAAGCCCAAGCAAAGCCAGCCCGCGAGCGCAGCGTCCGGCCGGCCCGGAAGAGCAAGGACCGGGGTTCCCCAGAGCACGCCAAAGGCCGCATGACCGCCCGGCGACAGAGCCAGCCCGTGACGAAGCGGCTGCGCGCCCGCCGCGCGCAACGCCGAAACCGTGAAATCATTCTCGCCGCATCCGGCGCCGCCCACGCTGACGAGCGCGTCCACGCCGGAGACGTCGAGCGCGGCGCGCATGTCCTCAAGTGAGCGCCCGGCCGCCACGCGCATATCCACGCGCGCGCCGGCCGCCTGCGCAAGCGCGCAGACAAGCGCGCCCGTCGAAGGGTCGGCATGGCCGGGCGCGACGACGATACGCAGCCCGGGCCGACGCAGCGAAGCCGAGCGCAGGCCCGCCGCATGCAGAAGGCTCGCCAACGCCGCGTTCATTCGCGCGCCCGCGCTGGCGAGCACGACGCCCGCCTGCGCGTCCTCGCCCGCGCGCAGCACGCCTTCCCCGGGGGCTGCCGCGTAGTGGGCGGCGACGACCGGACCATGAATGTCCACGCAGCCAGCCTCCAGCACGCAATCGCAAGCCTCCGGCAAAGGCTCGCCGACATTCACCCACGCGGGCGATGCGCTGAGGAAGGCCGGCGTGAACGCGCTGGCGCCGACCAGCTCCAAACTCGCGCAAGCGAAGCCGTCACGCGCCGCGACATCGCAGACAGGCGCATCTGACGCCGCCAAAACGTCCTGCGCGAGAAAGCCGTCCTCAACGCGCGCGACGACGGCCTCACGCGCCACAACGGGCGCGCACAGCGCGAGGAGGCGACGACGCGCCTCCTCAAGATCGATCAGCGGAACATCAGGCGTCTGTGAAGGCATCGCGAGCGCAAGCATGAAAGGGTCGGCATTCCGACCCATTCAGGCCCCCGCGTCAAGCGGCGCGTTCGCCCTCGGGCGCGGCATCGGCGCGCGCAGCGTTCTCATGCGCATCCTGCGCCCGCCGCCCCATGCGCGCGGCAAGATCTCGCAGCACCGCGCAGGCCTCGCTCACCGCATCAGCCACCAGCCCCTCGTCCTCGCCCTCGCCCATCACACGCACGAGCGGCTCCGTGCCGGAGGGCCGAACGATCAAACGTCCGCGCGATCCAAGCCGCGCCGCGCCGACACTGGCCGCCTCCTCGATCTCACGTTCGCCGGGCCGCGCGCCGGGCGCGAAACGCACGTTCGAAAGGATCTGCGGCAGCGGCTCAAACACGCGGCAGGTTTCGCTCGCGCGCCGGCCCTCCTGCACGACGGCCGCCACAACCTGCAAGGCGGCGATGAGCCCGTCGCCCGTGGTGGCGTAATCCGACAAGATCACATGGCCGGATTGCTCCCCGCCGACATTAAACCCGTGCGCCCGCATGTGCTGCAGCACATGACGATCGCCGACAGGCGTGCGATCCAACGTCAGGCCCTTTTCCGCAAGACTGCGCTCAAGGCCAAGATTGGACATGATCGTCGCTACGACGCCATTGCGCGACAAACGCCCCTGAGCGGCGAAGCGCCGCGCGATGAGCGCCATGATCTGGTCGCCGTCGACGAGACGTCCTTTTTCATCGACGATGATCACACGATCCGCGTCGCCATCAAGCGCCACGCCGATGTCGGCGCGCAATTCCTGCACCTTGCGCTGCAAGGCGCGGGGCGCGGTGGAGCCAACTTCGCGATTGATGTTCACGCCGTCAGGCGAGGCGCCGATGCTCACCACTTCCGCGCCAAGCTCCCAGAAAGCATCCGGCGCCACGCGATAAGCTGCGCCATTGGCGCAATCCAACACCACCCGAAGACCCTCGAACGACACGTCGCGCCCAAGCGAACTCTTGGCGAACTCCACATAGCGCGCATGAACGCTTTCAACACGCACGGCGCGACCCAAATCCGCAGGCCGGGCGAGCGATGCGCCTGCGCGCGAGACCAGCTCCGCGATGTCGTCTTCGAGCGCGTCCGACAATTTATAGCCGTCCGGCCCGAACAATTTGATGCCATTATCCTCGAAGGGATTATGCGAGGCTGAGATCATGACGCCCAGATCAGCCCGCATGGCGCGCGTAAGCATGGCGACCGCGGGCGTCGGCATGGGCCCAAGCAGAAGCGCGTCAACGCCGACGGACGTGAGGCCAGCCACAAGCGCGGTCTCGATCATGTATCCAGACAGACGCGTGTCCTTGCCGATGATCGCGCGCTGCCGATGGTCTCCCCGGCGCAGGGCGCGCCCGGCCGCCTGCCCGATGCGCAGGGCGAGATCCGGCGTAATCGCTTCATTGGCCCGCCCGCGCACGCCATCGGTCCCGAACAATCTTTGCGTCATGCGAAAACTCCTCACTGAAAAACTCGACCAGCGGGGGCATGCGCAACCCGCATGCCACAGCCAGCTTCGCAAAAAGCAACACATGCGCGAGCAAGCGCTGGCATGAGCGTTGCTTGAACGCTGTCAAAAGGAGACAGGCATGCGCATCATCAAAATCGACGGCGACATGGACGCCGCCGCCATGGCCGAACTGAAACCGCTGTTTGAAGAACTCGCCGCCTGCGGCGAGGACGTGCGCATCGACATGCGCAATGTTTCATTCATCGATTCATCGGGCGTCGGCGGTCTTGTGTTTTTGTTCAAACGGCTCAAGGCCGCGTCGCTGCGCCTCGACATCACGCGGCTCGAGGGACAACCGAAACGTCTTTTCATGCATCTCGATCTGGGATTCCTCGTGGCGCCTAACGACGCCGCTGAACCGGCATGAGGTGGCGCGCGCGGATAATGGAGCGCTTTCGTCGACGCGCGCGCCCTTCCCCGCCCGCGCCGGCGCAGGTGATTGCGGACCTGCGGATCGATCCCGGCAGCCCGCCCATCGAGGCCATCCATCAATTCGCGCAAACCCGCAAGGCGCGCGTCGTGGGCCTTGTGGGCGTCGAGCGTGACAGCGGCGTCAGCCTTATCGCGCAAGCGCTCGCCATGCGTTGCGTAATGGCTGGCAAGCGCGCCCTGCTCGTCGACGCCACCGGCGCGCCGCTCGAAACCGGGCCGCGCGAGCCTCTGCGCCGCGACGCGCACGGCTTCGACCGCCTCAAGCTGCGACCATTGCGCGATGATTTGCTCGCCATGCGCGATATCGCGCGGCTGCGCGCGCTGCTGCAGGTTGAGTACGGACATTACGACGTCGTGGTGGTGGACGCTCCCGCGGTGCGCGAGGCGGCGGCGAGCGCCTTGCCGGCGACCATTGTTGGCGGGGCTTGCGACGCGCTGTTTATGGTGTGCCTGACTGGCGCGGTCACGCGCACCCTCCTCGAGGAAGCGAGCGCCACGCTACGCGGCGCGCAGGCCCCCCTCGCCGGCCTTGTTCTTAACCGCCGGGAACAACCTACGCTCGGCGCCGAGATCGCGCGCGAAGCGCGCAGGCTGCGACGCCGCGCGCCACGCCTGTCCGCGCGCATTCAAGCCTGGGCGAGCGCCTCCAACCTGCTCGACGTTCACGCCTGAACGCAGGGCGCGCCCAGAACGAGTATCGTCCAATCGTCTTTCGGCTGCGCGCCAAGCCTTGCGCGCGCCGCGCGCTCGAGCCCATCACGCTGGTCAAAGAGCTCCGGCGCATCGCATGCGCGCCTCAGCCATTCAGGCATTGGGCCGCCTGCGGAGGCCTCCGCGTCATCAACGCCATCCGTAAAGGCGACGAGCCGTTCGCCTTCCTCAAGCCTCACCCGGATCAGCGGATAAGCGCGCGGCGGCGCGACGCCCAGCAATGCGCCATGCTCAGGCAGACGGCGCGCCAATCCGGCGCCAAGAATTGCGGGCGGCGGATGACCGGCGTTCGCGATGCGCAATTCGCCGTCCGCCATCACATCGATCACAAGCGCGGTCGCGACCACTTCCTCAAGCGCAGGCTCGCGCCACGCCACTTCAGCGAGACCTAAAAGAAAAGCGTCGGCCTCCCCGGAATCGCCATGCCACAAACCGAAGCAAACTCCGGCGAATGCCCCAGCCCAACTTTTGGCTGCAACGCCATGTCCCATCACATCCAGCAGCGTGAAGCGCGTCCGGTCAGCACGACGATGAGCCAGCACAAGGTCGCCGCCGCCGACGCCGGCGCTGCAACGGGCGAGCGCAACGTCACGCCCATGCACGACATGTGGAACGCCGCCGCTCAACAATCCCTCGAGCGTGCGCGCAAAGGCGCGCGCGTGACGCGCAGAGCGCAAGGCGCTTCGCGCAATTGCGCCTTCGACACCTGCGCGCAATCCCTCAGCTCCGATCGGCTTTGACAATATGGCCTCCGCAGCAGGACACGACCGCGCAACATCCGCCGCCGGGGCCGCGCTCACCAGAACAAGCGGCCGCGCGCGCTCGGGAGTCGCGTCCATCGCCGCGACGAGCGAGGACCCGAGTCCGTCGCCCAAATGAAGGTCAGCCACGACAGCGCATATGTCGCAAGCGTCGAGCGCCGCCAGAGCTTCTGCGAGGCTGGCCGCCTTCACGCAAGGCCAGTCGCGCAGGTAATGCGCATAAAGATCAAGCAGAGTTGGATCATCCTCAACGATCAGAATTGCGGGCGAACGCGCGCCCAGCGGCGCCCAGCCTGTAAATTTGTTGACCGCGCCTGAAGCGTAAGCGACGCGAGCGAAGGCGCGCGCGATCAGGCCAAGACCGCGTCCGCTTTCCGCAGCAGCGCCGGACTGTCGTGCGCGCGCGGCCTCCACCTGCGCGCAAGCGTCGAGGAACGCGCCCCCGTCATCGATCGCATCCACCCGCACCGCCGCGCCCTCAAGCTCGATGCGCAACTCAAAAAAACCAGCGGATGGCTGCGCATGAACAACGATGTTGGCGAGCGTCTCGCTGATGGCGAGCGTGACACGTTCACAGGTCTCCTGCGGAATTCGCAATTCGCAAAGCTTTCGGCCCGCTTCCCGCCGCAATCGCGAAACTTCGCGCAGCGTCGCCGGAGCGCTTTCATGGAAGATCAGCATCGATCAGGCCCTCCGACGCGGGGGTATTGCAAAATGCGAACGCTGCCCCGCCTGCGCGTGGCGCCGTGTTTGCTCCCGCTTGCAGACTTCGCGCCAACCGCTGCGCATTTCAGGAGAGCTGCCATGACGCGCGCGCGCGCCGTTCTTCCCTGGCTCCTGCCCTATGCGCTCTCCGTCGCGCTCACCAAGGGCGTCGCGCTCGTCACCATTCCGCTGATCACGGGCCATTTGTCGCCAGTTGAATTCGCGCGGCTGGAGCTCGTCGCCACCATCGTCGAAATCGCCGGGCTCGCCCTCGCCTTTTGCGCAGCCGACCTCATGCACCGTTTCGTGGGGGCCGGCGGGGCGCAGGCGCGCGCCAATGCGGCCGCGATCACAGGCGCGCTCGTCGTTCTGGCGACGGGGGCCTGCATCGCATCTCTTGCAGCCGCCTCAGCCTTGCGGCCGTTCGTGGGCGGATTGATCGACGCCGATTTGCTGATGGTGGGCTTGTTCGCAGCCGCGCTGACCTCCTGCATCGAGGCGCCGCTCGCCTGGCTGCGATGCGAAGGACGCGCCAACGCCTTTCTCGCCGTCTGCGCCTTGCGCGCCTTCGCGCAAACAGGCCTGATGGCGATCACCTTGACGCAGGGTCATGGCGCCTTTGGCGTGATGGCCGGCAACGCCAGCGTCGATGCGACCATCGCGCTTGGACTTGTGCTTGCGCAACAGCGCCAGACAGGCCTGCGGCTTGATGCCGGGCTGGTGCGCGAGGCGGCGCGCTATGGCTGGCCGCTGATGGCGGCCGGCGTCGTCATGTTCGCGCTGGGCAATTGCGACCGCTTCTTCCTCGCCCATGCGCTCGCCCCGCAACAGCTCGCCCATTATGCGCTTGCGGGCAAGCTCGCCGTCATCGTCGCGCTTGCGATGCAGCCGTTCGGCCTGTGGTGGAACGCGCGCCGGCTGGACGTCTACGCCGCGCCGGACGGGCCAGCGCGCAGCGCGCAATGCATCCGCTGGGGCTTCGCGTGTCTTGCATGCGGCGTTGCGTGGGTGAGCCTGTGCGCGCCCCCGCTCGTGGAGGCGCTGCTGCCTTCCGCCTATGCGCCGGCGGGACAATTGATCCCGCTGATCGCCATCTCCGTGGCGCTGAACGAATGTTGCAGCCTCGCCAACCTGTCCGCTTACAGGCAAGGCCGCACTATGGCCGCGCTGAAGGTGAACGCAGCCGGCGCCATTGTGGCGCTGATCGGATATGCGCTGCTCACGCCCGCGCATGGGATCGTCGGCGCGCTTGTTGCGACATGGCTCGGCCATGGCGTGCGGCTCTCCGCCTTTCTCGTCCACGGCGCGCGTCACGCGCCGATGGGCCTGCCATGGGGCGCGTTCGCGACCATGGCGGGCGCGGTCGCCTGCGCATGCGCCCTCAGCGCGCTCGCCGTTCCCGCGCATGCGACGCTGGCGCATGTGCTGCTGACACATATGACGCTGGCGGCGCTGGCGAGCGGCGCGGTGCTCGCTGTCGCGCTGCGCGACGCAAGGCCCCTGCCCCTGGTCGAGGGCGACGCGCGCGCATGAGCCTCGCGCAAACAAACGACCCGCCGTTGCGTGGGAGCGATGCGGATCGCTTCTCCAGAAAGCAGCAATTCGCCTGCATCTGCCTTTGCCTTGCCGCCTTTGCGGCGGCGGCCGTGCTCGCTCATCCGCTCGCGATGGTCGGCGTGGCTATTCTGCCGTTCGTCATCGTCGTTGCGGCGCGCTCGCTCGATCGTCCGTTCGAACTGTGCCTTCTGTTCGTCATCTTCTCCTTCTTTCGCATTCACGAGGCCTTTCCGGCGCTTTATCCGCTGCGAATCCCCAACGCGCTCGCGATCGGCACGTTCGCAGCGCTGGGATGGACTATGGTTCTGCGCCGGGCGATGGAGCCCTTCTGGACGCGCGAACTGACGTTCTTCTCAATCTTCTTCGTACATGTGACGATTGGCCT
>CAZYBF010000021.1:0-22919 GCA_964645525.1 uncultured Beijerinckia sp. | reverse complement strand
CGCTTGCGGTGACGCGCGGGCTTTCCGGCTTTGAGCGCGCGATCGGCGCGATAGGCGTTCCGGTTATCGCCTATGCCGTGGTCGCGACCCAGAGTCGCGGTGGCTTGCTGGGCTTCCTCGCCGTATGGGGCGTAATCGCCAATCACTACATTCGGCAAAAATGGATACTTGTCGTTGGCGGCGCTGTCGCAGGCGTCGCGCTCAAGCTGATGGCTGGCATTTCAAAGCGCGCATCGGGCGGCGCCCATGAAGACGGCATTGATGAATCGGCTATGGGCCGCATTCACGCATGGGAAGCGGCCATTCGCATGGCGACGGCCCATCCCTTCGTCGGCGTTGGAATCGACAACTTCCTGCAGAATTATTTTTTCTACACGCCCCACTGGGACGGCATGAATCACGCGGTCCATTCCACGTGGTTCGTCGTCATTGCGGAAGCCGGCTTTCTTGGGTTCGGCGTTTTCCTGACGCTGTTCGTCCTCACAGTGCGCAGCGCCCTGCAGGCCTTGCGCGCGCTCAAGGACGCAGGCCCTGCCCCGCGCGCGCTCTCGCTCGCCCTTGTCGCTGGCCTCGCAGGTTTCGCGGTGTCGGGCACATTCCTAACGCAGGGCTTCACATGGCCCTTCTACATCAAGCTCGGACTGGTGGTCGCGCTTGCGCAATATGCGCGTCGCAGGGAGCAGCCTGAGGCCACATGCGATGGCGAAACGCAAATCAAGTCGCGGCCGCCTTCCTGAAACGCGACGCTCGGGCGCGAAAACATGGCCCTGAGCATGGCACGCGCGTTGCTCTGCCGTCGTCATCGCAGCGTGGAGGCATGACATGTGTGGAATTTTCGGCGCTATCGCGCAGGAGCCTGTGGCGGATCTTCTGGTGGAAGGCCTCAATCGGCTCGAATATCGCGGATATGATTCCGCAGGCCTCGTCACTCTTGAGGAAGGCGCGATGCGCCGCGTCTGCGCAGTTGGCAAGGTGGAGGCCTTGCGCGAGCGTGTGCGCGATGAGCGCATCGGCGGACGCATCGGCATCGCACATACGCGCTGGGCCACCCATGGCGCTCCAAGCGAAGCCAATTCGCATCCCCATATCGCGCCTGGCGTCGCCGTGGTGCACAATGGCATCGTCGAAAACCATACGGAATTGCGCTCCTCTCTCAAGGCGCAGGGCTGCGCTTTCTCAAGCGAAACGGATT
Organism: uncultured Beijerinckia sp.; assembly: GCA_964645525.1. Lineage (GTDB taxonomy): Bacteria > Pseudomonadota > Alphaproteobacteria > Rhizobiales > Beijerinckiaceae > Terripilifer. Next base: position 21,727 of record CAZYBF010000021.1, on the reverse strand, counting down.
CCGAGGTCATTCCCTGGCTCATCGCGCGTTCGCTTGCGGCCGGATCCGCGCCGGCGCGCGCCGTGCAGGACCTTTCCGAGCGGCTTGAGGGCTCTTACGCCATCGGGGTCATCACGCAACAGGAGCCCGGCGTCATCCACGCGCGGCGCGCAGGCAGCCCGCTTGTGGTGGCTGCGAGCGAAACGGGCGGATTCATCGCATCCGATGCGTCCGCGCTCGCGGGCATGGCGAAAGAGGCGATATGCCTTGAGGACGGCGACCGCGCAGAAGTGGCGCAGGGCTCTGTCTGCGTTTTCGATTCGACCGGACGGCCCGCGCATCGCCGCCTTATGCGCGTGGAGGCCCCCGCCGGCGCGCTTGATCGCGGCGGCTTCGCGCATTTCATGCTCAAGGAGATCAACGAACAGCCCTCGGTCGCGGACGCGGTCGCGCGTCGCTATGGCGCGAGCGGCGCCTTCGACGACGTGCGTGTGGATTTCCAACGGCTCGAGCGAGTACGGTTGATCGCCTGCGGCTCGTCCTATTACGCCTGCCTTGTCGCACGCCGCTGGCTCGCTGAGGTCGCCGGCCTAGATGCGGAGGTCGAGCTCGCCTCCGAATACCGCTATGCGCCGACGCTTCCCAATCGCGGCGACGAATTGGCGATCTTCGTATCGCAATCGGGGGAGACCGCAGACACGCTCGCCTCGCTAGAGAAGGCGAAAGCGCTGCGCATTCCCACCATGGGCCTCGTCAACCAAACGTTAAGCACGCTGGCGCGCGACGCGGACTACATGTTGCCTCTTATGGCGGGCGTGGAAGTGGGCGTGGCCTCCACCAAGGCCTTTCTCGCGCAATTGCTCGTGCTGGCGCATTTCGCCGCCCATGCCGGGGACATGCGCGGACATCGCGCGGCGGCTGCACGCTTCCGCGACGGGCTTGAGCGTGTCTCCGGCCTGATCGCCGCGACGCTTCACAATGAGGCGGCGATTATCGCGCTCGCCAGCCAGTTCGAGCGCGCCACGAGCGCAGTCTTCGTCGCCCGTGGCCCGCTTTATCCGCTCGCGCTCGAAGGCGCGCTGAAGCTAAAAGAGATCTCCTACATTCATGCGGAAGGTTTCGCCGCCGGCGAGCTGAAGCACGGGCCGATCGCGCTAATCGACCCGTCCATGCCTGTGGTGGCGCTTGCGCCGAGCGGCGAATTGTTCGGCAAAGTCGCCTCCAACGTGCGGGAGATCGCCGCGCGCGGCGGTCGCATCACGGTGCTGGGCGACAGACGCGCGATCCTCGCGCTGTCCGACGTGGCGACGAACGCGCTCACCATTCCCGCCTGCGATGATCTTCTGCAGCCGATCGTCGCCGCCATTCCCCTCCAGCTGCTCGCCTATCATGTGGCGACGCTGCGGGGCGCGGATGTGGATCGCCCGCGCAATCTCGCCAAATCGGTGACGGTGGAATGAGCGCGACGCTGCGTCTGCGGGCCTGGGCGAAGCGGCGCGAAAGTCCGCTCGCCCGCGCGGTCTTTCAATGCGCCGTTGCGTTGCGCGGCGCGTCCTTTCCCACCATTCGGCCGATCCATGCGCCGCTTTACGCGGCCGAGACAGCCCTGAAGTCTCTATGCGCCGGCCTCGCGCGCACATGCTGGCACACGCCTCTTTTTCAAACCCGGCTCGAAGGCAACGCGCCCCGGCTCTATCTCTATGGCGGCAAGCCTTATGTGAGCGGGCCGGTGCGCATCCGCATGGGCGCCGATTGCCGCGTGAGCGGCGCCGTGACGATCAGCGGACGCATGCGCCCGCGGATGGACGGCGCCCAACCGGAGCTTATCGTGGGCTCCAATTGCGACATCGGCTGGCGCACGACGATCGCGGTCGGCTCGCGCGTCGTGATAGGCGACAACGTGCGCATTGCGGGCTGCGCCTTTCTCGCCGGCTATCCGGGCCATCCGATCGATGCGCAGGCGCGCGCCGCCGGTCTGCCCGACCTCGATGAACAGGTCGGCGACATCGTGTTGGAGGACGATTGCTGGCTCGCCACTGGCGTCACCGTTCTGGCGGGCGTGCGTATCGGGCGCGGCGCGATCATCGGCGCAGGCAGCGTGGTGACGAAAGACGTGCCGGCGTTCACGCTGGCCGCCGGCGTGCCGGCGCGCGTCGTGCGGAGCCTCGCATGAGCGCGCCGGGGCTCGTCGTTTTCGGCGAGGACTGGGGCGCCCATCCAAGCTCAACGCAACATATCGTCTCGCGTCTCGCGCAAGATCGCGACGTGCTGTGGATCAATTCCATCGGCCTGCGCCGCCCGCGGCTGACGCGCGCCGATGCGCAGCGCCTCATGCGCAAGCTCGCGCAAATGGGCGGCACGAGGACCGCGCCCGCCCATGGCGCGCCGCCACCCGAACGTCTGCGCATACTCGCGCCGCGGGCTTTGCCATGGCCCGGCTCGCGCCTCGCCGCCTGCGTGAACCGCGCGGTGCTCGCGCCTCAGATCAGGCGCGAAATGGCGCGCATGGGCATGGAGCGGCCCCTTCTGTGGGCCTCACTGCCAACCGCCGTCGATCTCGCCGACGCATTGCCCCATCGCGCGCTGGTTTATTATTGCGGCGATGATTTCTCGGCCCTCGCGGGCGTGGATCACGCGCCGGTGGCGCGTCTCGAACGGCGGCTCACCGAGCGCGCCGATCTCATCCTCGCCGCAAGCGAGCCGCTCGCCGCGCGTTTTCCCGCAGAGCGCACGCGCCTTGCGCCCCATGGCGTGGATTTCGACCTGTTCGCGACGCCTGCGCCGCGCGCGCCTGACCTGCCGCAGGCGCGGCGCATCGCAGGCTTTTACGGCGCGCTTGCGCCCTGGATCGACATCGACATGCTCGCAGGCGCCGCGCGCGCCCTGCCCGATTGGCTGTTCGTCTTCGTGGGGCCCCTGCAATGCGATGAGGCGCCGCTCGCCGCGTTGCCCAATGTACGGCTGCTTGGGCCGCGTCCGCACGCGGCTCTGCCCAGCTATGCGCAGCACTGGAGCGTGTCCATGCTGCCGTTCCGCGACAATGCGCAGATCCGCGCCTGCAATCCGCTCAAGCTGCGCGAATATCTCGCCGCCGGCGCGCCGGTCGCCGCGACGCCCTTTCCCGCGCTCGCGCCCTACGCGGAATTGATTCACCTTGCCGCGCGCCCGGCCGATTTCGCGCGCACGCTGCAGGAGGCCGCCTGCGACGAAGCGCGCGCCAGCGCGCGGCGCGCCCGCGTCGCGGCCGAAAGCTGGGACGCGCGTGCGCAAGAGATCGCGACCGCGCTGGACGCGCTCGCATGAAACGGCGCGCGCTCGCCGCGCTGTTGCTGGCGGCCTCGCCAACGCCCGCCCCCGCGCAAGCGGCGGCCTCGGTCGCTTTGCCGCTCACCCCACAAGCCGAACGGCTTGATCTTGCGCCCGCTGAACCGCTTTCGGTCGCGCCCGGCGTCGAACTCGTCATTCGCGGAGAGGCGCTCGCGGACAAGCCCATGCGCGCGACGCTACGCATCGACGATGCGCAGTCGCATGATTACGCCAGCCGGGTGAACGATGAGAGGCTGCTGCCGCCCGGGCCCTTCACATGGCGCATTATCCCTGCTGGCGCGCGCACGACAGGCGGGCGCGTCATCGATGCGCAGCGCATCGTCAGGCTCACGCTCTTTCCGGCAAGCGCGGGCGCGCGGCTTGCGATCCACTCCGCCGCGCTTCATGCGCCGCCCCTGCTTCCGGCCGGAGCGCGCGGCTTCAGCTTCGGCCCGCAGGACGCGCCGCTCTTCCCCGGCTTCGAGCGCGTCACGCGCAATGACGCGCGGGTGGAGCAAGGACGCGCCGAGCCCGTTCTGCGGCCGGGCGTCGATGCGCTCATCGGCGCGGGGCTACGCGGCGTTGAGCGCGCGCGCCTGCCCTGGCCCAAAGGGCCTGCGCGCGTGAGCCTGTGGATCGAGGACGTGGGCGAGTGGGAAACGCTGCCCATCGCGCTTGAGCGGCGCGTGCGCGTGAACGGGCGCGATTTTCTGCTTGAGCGGCGCACGCCGGAACAATGGATCGCGCAGCGCTATCTCGCCGGACAGGACGACGAAGCCGGCGCGGACGGAGACCCATGGCGCGCGCATGGAGCGCGCCGCGGCCGTCTCGTCACCGGCGAGACGGAGGCGGACGAGTCCGGCGTTCTCATCGAGCTTGCGGGCGAGAGCGCGAACTCGGCCTTTCTGTCCGCAGCCTTGATCGAGCCGGCAGGCGCCCGCACGGCGCTGGATGACGTGGAGACGCGCCGCGCACAGGCGTTTCGCGACCTGTGGCGCGTGGCGACGCCCGCGCGCGCGCAGGAGCCTCATGCGCGCATCGACTGGCGCGACGCCCAACCGCAAACGGCGCGCGTCGCGCTTGCGCGCGGAAGCGGCGCGCGTCTGCGCATCGCCTTGCGCAGCGATGAGGCGCGTCAGGTGCGCGCGGAATGGGAGTCTGCTTTGCCCATGCGCCTGTGGTGGGCGCAAGCCCGGCTTGAGCGACGCGCGGTCGGGCTCAATCTTCTGGAGCCGCGCGCAGACTTCCTGCGCGCCGCGCGCAACGCCGCTCCGCTGCGCGCGAACGAGGATCGCATTTTTGAAGCCTGGATCGAGGCGCCGCCCGATGCGCTGGCAGGGCGCCAGCGCGCGCGCATCACCTTTTCCGCGCAGGGTGAGACGCACGTCGCGCCAATCGAGATCGACGTGCTCGACGCAGACCTGCCGGCGCCCGCGCGCCCCGCCGGCTATTATCTCGACGAGGCGCCGCATTTCGCCGCCCTTCCCAACGCAGCCGACGCGCGCCGCCGCCAGACGGCCTGCGACCTCACCTTTCTGAGCTCGCTTGGTCTCACCGGCAATGCGCCGGCCTTCACAACGCCCATCGGCGCGGGCGCGGACGCCTTCATCGTGGACGCGCTCGCCGCAGCCGTCGCAGGCGTCGCCGCGCCCGCCCTCGCCTATGCGCCCGCAAAACGGGTGCGCGCGCAAATGGGCATTGGCGCAGGCGCCGCGAAGCTCGCGCAGGCGAGCGCGCAATTGCGCGCCCTCGGCCTGCCCGCGCCCGCGTGGAGCGTGGCGGATGAGCCCGCGCTTGATGACGCAGCCGCGCAGGATCTCGCATGGTGGACGCAGGCGCTGCGCGCAGCCGATCCGCAGACGAAGCTCGCAGCGCAGCTGAACAACCGCGCGCAGGCGCGACTTCTCGATCTCATCGACGTCGCCATCGTCAATCCCGGCTTCGGCGTTGATGCGCCCGATGTTGCGCTCGCCCGCGCGCGCGGGCGCTCCGTCTGGCTCTACAACACCGACGCGCCGCGCCTCACGGCGGGCCTGTGGCTGAAGGCGGTCGGCGCGGAGCGCTATCTGCAATGGCACGCGCGCATGCCGACGGCCGATCCGTTCGATCCAACCGACGGTCGCGAAGCCGACGTGCAGGTTCTCTACCCAAGCGTCGAGCCCTGCCCTGTCCAGCACGATATTCATGCGGACCTGCTCGCCATGGCGGAAGGCGTTGCGGATCAGCGCTGGCTCGCCTGGCTTGAGGCGCGCCCCGAGCCGCAGGCCCGCGCCCTGTTCGAGTCCATCGCCGCCTCCACGCCCGAGCGCTGGCGCGACGCGCGCCGCCTGCTGCACGACGCCGGGCCGGGGCCGCTTGAGGCCATGCGAAACGCAATTCTCGATCTGGCACGCCAGTTGAATTGAGAAGACGCCCGCGCGTCGGCTTTTGCAAAACGCGACGCGGGGGCGATGCGTGGAGAATTGTTTTCAGTGGCTCGCTCGGCGCGCGATGTCTTCCAGTCGATCCTCGCCGCGGGGTGGCGCAGGCGTTACGCGATATGCGTGCCCATCCTCGTGATGCCATTCCTCGGGCTTGCGGCGTCTCTGGTCGCGCCGAAGACCTATGAGGCGAAGATGAGCGTGCTGGTGCAGGAGCCTGCGCGCATGAACCCCTTCCTCAACGACATCTCCATCGGCACGAATGTGAAGGAGCGCATGCCCGCGCTCTCCGCCCTGCTGCGCAGCGAACATGTGCTTGGCCGCGTGTTGCTGGACCTCGGGGAGCTGGATCTCGACGCGGATTTGAAGACGCGCGCCCGCGCGATCAATGAGCTTGCGCGCGCCATCTCGGTGCAATTGACCGGCTCGGAGCTTGTGGACCTGCGCCTGCGCGGCCGGGCGGCCGCGGGGCTTGGCCGCAAGCTTGAGGCCGTCGGCACGCGTTTCATCGAACGCCTGCTCTCGCCCAAGCGCGGCGCGCTGGTGAGCAGCGAGACCTTTCTCGATGAGCGATTGAAACGCCGCCGCGCCGATCTCGACGTCGCCGAATATGTGCTCTCCGAGTTCCGCAAACGCAACGCCGACAAACTGCCGGCCTTGCTCAACGCAACGATCCAGCGGCTCGCCACGCTCGCGCAAAAACGCGAGGAGCGAATGATGGAGCTCGCCACGGCGGAAAAGCTATTCGCTGATCTGCGCCAGCGGATCGCCAGCACGAATCCGGTCGTCGGACGCTTGGAGGAGGCCATCGTGCAGGCGTCGAGCGAGCTCGCGGCCCTGCGCGCGCGCTACACGGACGAACATTCCGACGTGTTGGCGGTGGAGCGCAAGCTCGCCCGCCTGCAGGATGAACGGCAGGCGATCCTTGAAAGCTCCGCGCAGTTCCAGCAGATGGACATCGACCGGCTCTGGAACATGGCGGCGGGCGCCGATACGGGCGACGACAAGGCCGCCGCGCCGCTCCTGATTTCGCAGGTGCAAAGATTGCAGGACGCTGAGGCCCGCCGCACCACGCTGCGACAGGACGTCGATCAGCTGACCCGCACGATCGACGAGATTCAGGGCTCGATCGCGCAGTTCGCGCCCATCGAGCAGCATCAGAAGCGGCTGGAGCGCGCTGTCGAGGTCGCGCGCGAACTACACGATTCGCTTGCGAAACGCTCCGAGATGGCGAAGCTCACCGGCGCGCTCGGCCGCTACGAGACGCCCGAACGCATCAAGATCATCGATCCGCCCGCCGATCCGACAGGCCCCGTGACGCCGGGGCGCGCCCTGTTCATCCTCGGCGCGCTGATCGCGGGGATCGTCATGGGCTGCGGTCTTGCCACCCTGCTCGAATTTATCGATCCCACCATGCGGCGGCTCGACGACATCTCGGCCGCAACCGGGCTCGCCGTGATCGCGACGATCAATCGGATCGAGCGCGGTCAGACCGGCGCGTCTTCGGGCTGAGGCTCGCCCCGTTCGCATTCCTGCCGCTCCTCCCACGCCTGCAGGCGCCGATAGAGCGTGGAGGGACTCACGTCGAGCGCGGCGGCGGCTTTGGGAATCGATCCGCCGCAGCGTGCGATAGCCTCTTCGATCGTCTGGCGGATCACGGTTTCCAGCGGTCGCAGGGGCGCGTCGTCGAACCGCGCAGGCTGTGGCGCGAGAGCGGCGGGCGTCGCAATGGCCGGAGCGCGCGCGCTGTCCACGGGCGCCGGATCCTCGCAGGCCGCAAGTCCCGCAAGCGCCTGCGCCGCAGTCTGATCCTGCGCGTCTGAGGGCGGCGCGCAGGCGACGAGCGGACAGCGCGCCGCGACCCCGGCGTGCAGCGCGATCTCGCGCGGCAACATGTCGGGCGTCACAAGCGGTCCGTCGTTCAGCACGACGACCGAGCGCACGACATTCTGCAACTGGCGCACATTGCCGGGCCATTGATAGGCGAGCAGCGCCATTTCCGCCTCCGGCGAAAAGCCCCGGAAGGCGCGGGCGTCCTCGCGCGCGAATTTTTCAAGAAACGCGCGCGCGATGAGCAGGACGTCGGCGTCGCGTTCGCGCAGCGGCGGCAATTCCACCGGCACCACATGCAGGCGGTAGAACAAATCTTCCCGGAAGCGGCCTGCGGCCATCTCCGCCATGGGGTCGCGATTGGTCGCGCAGACGAGGCGCACGTCCGTCGTGCGCGGCTGGTCCTCGCCCAGGCGACGCACCTGCTTGTCCTGCAGGAAGCGCAGCATTTTCGCCTGCAGGGCGAGATCCATCTCGCACACTTCGTCGAGGAACAGCGTGCCGCCGTCGGCCTGAAGGGCGGCGCCCTTGCGGTCTGCGGTGGCGCCCGTGAAGGCGCCTTTCACATGGCCGAAGATCTCGCTCTCGAGAAGATCGCGCGGAATGGCCGCGCAATTGAGCACGACGAGAGGCCCGCTGGCCCGCTTGCTGAGGCGGTGCAGCGCATCAGCGCATAATTCCTTGCCGGCGCCGCTTTCACCCGTGACGAAGACCGTCGCATTGGTGGGCGCGGCGCTGCGCAGGATGCGATAGACGGCCTCCATCGGCGGCGAACGCCCGATGAAGCCGACGAACCGTTCGCCGTTCTCCTGATCAGGCGGCTGCGCGCCGCGTTCCTCCGCGCCGAACTTGCGCAAGGCGCCGCCCACCACCGCGCGCAGCCGGTCGCCCGAAAAGGGCTTCACGAGGAAGTCGAGCGCGCCCTGGCGCATGGCCTCCACCGCGCGGTTCACGGAGCCCTCCGCCGTCACCACCACCGCCTCGCAGGCGTGGCCTAATCCACGCAGCCGGCGCAGCAGATCAAGCCCGCTCATGTCTGGCAGGTTCACGTCGAGCACCAGAGCCTGCGGCGCGCGGCGTTCCGCGCAGTGGAGCGCAGCGGCGCCGGAGGGGGCGATCTCCACCTCCCAATCCGCGCGGCGCAGGGCGGCGGCGTAGGTTTCGGCGAGCACGGAAATGTCTTCGACGACGAGCACGAGCGGCTTCACGGCGAACCTCTGAGTCGGACCATGTCCGAACCTAAGCCCGAGATGGCTAACAAAATGCAATTATTTCCGTAACTTACGCTAGGTGATGCCGTTGCGGCCGCTCGACGGGCCTCGTCCGGCGCGAGGGCGCGCCTCCCACCGCCACAGCCAAGAAAACAGCCAAGAAAGATGTCAATTTAAAGCAAAGCTTAGACGCGCAATAAAGGGAAACTAAGCAATGGACGAAGCTTAGTCCTTAGTGCTAGTTAATCTCTGCTATATGGAATCAAAGCTGAGCAATGAGCAGGCGCCAGGCGTTACTGAAGCTCTCATTCTCCGACGTCCCGTTGAGGTTGATTATGGACAGCACGAACGAAGCCCAGACGAAGCAGCGGCGCGGATTTGCGGCCATGGACCCCGAGCGCCGGCGCGAGATCGCCTCCAAGGGCGGACGCTCCGTGAAGGCCGAAAACCGCAGTTTCTCGAAAGACCGCGAACTGGCCGCGACCGCCGGCAAGAAGGGCGGCATGAGCGTGGGCCCTGAGGACCGCGCCTTCAGCCGTGACCGCGAGCTTGCCCGCGCCGCTGGCCGCATCGGCGCCCGCCGCGGCAAGGATCAGGGCTAAGCCATCCATTCGGCGCGGGCCTCGCGTCCGCGCCGTTGTCCGTCCGCGCCGCCTTCAGCCCGACGCCGGAGGCGCCAGCCGCAGATGCGCCTCGCCAAATCTGGCGATCCGTTGCGCAATCGGGCCCGACAGTCTTTCCAGCAGCCAGGGCAGCGCCACGCGCACCCGCACCTGTTCGGCCTCAACGTCGATTTCTCCCGTCACGCTTTGCCCAAGCGCTGAAACCGCAACGTCGGCGTGATCGTCTTTCCATGTGACGTCCCCGCTCACAAGGCTTTCCAGCAGGCCCGCACGCGCCCGCTCAAGCGCATTCGCCACCCGCGCGCGGGCTTCCTCGCGCGGGAGCGAATGGGGCAACAGGATCGTGATTTCTTTCGCCATGCTCACCTCCGCCTGAGCGAAGGGAAACGCGCAAGGCTCAGTGCGCGTTCGCTTCCACGACGGGCTCGCTGGAGCCCTTGCGCATCTGGCCGAGCATGCCCTTGCGCTTGGCTTCGAAGTAAAAGCCCCGCGAATAAAGCGCGACCGCGCGGCTGTGGTCGCCGCCCGCGACGCGGTAGGCGTTGCCCAAATAGGCCATGCCGTAACGCAGGTTCACGTCTGGGTTGAGCAGGCCTTCGGGTGGGCCGCTGTATCCAAGACTGCGCGCCGTGTCATGGCGGATCTGCATGAGGCCCCAGTAAGCGCGGTTGCGCGCGCTGGGATTGTAGCGGCTCTCTTTCATCACCACGCGATGTGCGAGCGCGGAGGGCACGCCGTGGTCGCTGGCGTGGCGCTCGATGAGCGCTGCGATCTCATCCGCGCCAGGGCGTGGCGCGGGCGTCGCCGGCGCCGCTTTGCCGGCGCTCTGCGCAGGCTTCTGCGCAGCGACGCGTTTATGCAATTGCATCGGGCCAGACACTTTGGGGCCAGACACTTTGGGGCCAGACACTTTGGGGCCGGAGCTTTTGGGTCCGGAGGCCTTCGACGCGGCCGCCGCCGGCTTCACGCGCTCGGCGGCTGGGCTGGCCTGTTCGCCCTCGCCTGCGGCCTCGGCGGAGCCGGCCAGCAGCGCGCCTGAGCAAAGACAAACGCCAAGAAACGCAATGAAGGAAGGTTTCATCAAAAATCCCAGAGATGTCTCAGAACGCCGCGCGCGCGCGCAAACCGCGCCGCGCGTTCTCTGGGGCCCAAATGAGGCTGATTTTTGAAGCGCCGAATCGCATGATGCGCCGCTTTTAGCCGCGCAAGAGCGAAAAAGCCAGTCCCACAGGGATTTTGACGAATGGAGCGCAAAAGGCGTGCGGCGTGCGTGCGACGGGCGAAAAAGGAGGATGGCTGGTCCAGCGGGAGCCTGCGCGCGTTGATCACGCGATGCGCGCGAGTCGCGGGCGACAATCCGCGCCAGAGGAGTTTTCCGCCATGCCGATCCGCGCGAAATCCCGCAGAACCTCATTCACCCGCCCGCTCGGCGCGCGCTTCTCTTTATGCGCAAGCGCTCTCATGCTCACGACGGCGCTCGCGCGGGCCGCGTCTGACGATTGCGGCGCGAGCGCGCAGGAGCGCGACGCCTTCGTCACAAAAGCCATGATCGCGCAGCTGGATACGGGCGAAGGGCCCGCACGCCATCCGATCTGGATGCGGGCGTATATGCTGGAGCCGGAAACCCAGGCGCAGCGGCTTGCGCGCTATTGCGACGACAATCGCGAGGCGAAACTGCGCGCGGCGCTGGAGAGCCTGCAAAGCCCCGAAAGCGCGGGCCCGTGAGCGGGCCAGCGCCCGCAGGCGAGCGATGGCGACCCCAGCAGGGCTCGAACCTGCGACCTGCCGCTTAGAAGGCGGCTGCTCTAATCCAGCTGAGCTATGGGGCCGTGAGCCGAAACGCCGGGCTCAGTGCGTCCACTGACCGAGGCGCGTGGATTTGAAATTGTCGGAATAGGCCACGATGCGGCGCGCGGCCGGCTTGGGCTCGATCACCTGGAAGGCGAGGCCCGCGCGCTTCGCATAGGCGACCGCCTCTTCCTTCGTGGGGAAGGAAAGGCGCACCTGGCCGCGCATGTCGCCCGAGGAGGTCCAACCCATCAGCGGCTCGACCTCGCGCGGCTTCTCCGCCTCGAACTCGAGCGTCCAGCGCTCGGATTTCGCATGGCCGGACTGGGTGGCCGTCTTGGCCGGCTTGTAAATTCTGGCGGTCATGTCAGGCCCGCTTCCCTGTTCGCGATAGATTCCGGTCGCTTGGTCGGAGCAGCAGGATTCGAACCTGCGACCCTCTGCTCCCAAAGCAGATGCGCTACCAGACTGCGCTATGCTCCGACGAAACGACAAGCGCGCGCGGGGCGAAGGCCCCCGACGCCTTCGCGCTGCATACCACAGCGGGGCGTCCGCCCGCCACCCTTTCAGCGACCGAACAGGGGGTGGCGCACCCGGTCGCCCGCCTTCAGCCCGATCCGCCGGGCGACCCCCGCATTGACCTCCAGAACGGCGAGCGCCGGTCCCGCAGAAGGGATCGTCCGCTCGGACAGCGGCTCGGTGTCCTGCGCCACGTTCACCACCGTTCCGTCGCGGGCGATGAACACCATGTCGAGCGGGATATACGTGTTGCGCATCCACATGGACACGCGCTGCTCGGCCTTGAAATCGAACAGCATGCCGCGATCCGCCGGCAGATGTTTGCGGAACATGAGCCCACGGGCGCGCTGCTCGTCCGTGCGCATCACCTCCACCTTGAACACATGTTCGCCGGAGGCGGTGACGAGGGTCACGTTCTCAAGCTCCCCCGGCGCCGCCGGCGCCTGCGCAAGGGCGGGAAGGCTTGCGGGAAGGCTTGCGGGAAGGCTTGCAGACAGGACTCCGCACAGGAGCGCCGCCGCGAAGGCCACGACATGCGCCGCCTTGCGACGGGCCGGAACAGAGCTGGAAGCGGGGCTGGGCGCCATCGCGCGGACGGCGGGCGAGGCGTGCGAATCCAAGGCTCGCCCACGCCTGACCGAGAGGAAACGAAAAGACGCCAACACAATGCTCATCGACGCTGCTCCGGCATGAACCCAACATTTACCAGAGGAGCAGCGAAGATAAAAACTAGTGCGAGCTCGGAAGCGCGGCTTCGAGCGGGCGCACTTCCGCCGCCATCAGGCCCTTGGAGCCAGGACCGAAACGCACCAGCAGCGAATCGCCAGGCTTCAGATCCGCGACGCCATAGCGACGCAGGGTCTCCATATGGATGAAGATGTCCTCGGTCCCCTCCCCGCGCGTCACGAAGCCGAAGCCGCGCACGCGGTTGAACCATTTCACCACCACGATTTCGAACCCGCTCGTGGGCGTCACCTGCTGATGCGTGCGCGGCGGCTGAAGCAGCGCGTGATGGGTCGCGGTGCTCTCGTCCATCGAGATGATGCGGAACACCTGCAGGCCCTTCGAGCGCTTGTGAGCCTCGCACACGATGCGCGCGCCTTCGCGCGCCGTGGAATGTCCATCGCGTTTAAGCACGGTGACATGAAGAAGGACGTCGGGCCCGCCGTCGTCGGGCACGATGAAACCGTAGCCCTTCGCAACGTCAAACCATTTAATGCGCCCCGAGACCTCAACGAGATCAAGCGCCTGATCGTCTTCAGAGCGGCCAACGCCGCCGTCAATCCGATGTTCGAAATCTGCGCCGCCCAATGGACCAGCCCCCGTAAAAAATCGCACGCGTCACTCGTCTCGGGACACCCCGAACCGTTGCGACGTGACACGAATCAAAACCATTCATGAGTCGCAGGTCGAGAATAGCATCGTCCCAAAATGAACCAAGCCCAACCATCAACTTAACCTGTGGACACCCGCACGGAACGCGATTCGAACGGCGCGAAGATTGATCCAATGTCGCCGCGCAGAACAAGGTCCGCCCTAGCGTCAAGCGGAGTCGGCTCGCGATTGACGATGACGAGAGCGGCGCCGTTCTCCTTCGCAATCGCAGGGAACGCCGCCGCAGGATAGACGACAAGCGAAGACCCGATGGCGAGGAAGAGATCGCAGTTCAGACTCGCCATGCGCGCGCGGCGCAGCGCCTCTTGCGGCATCGACTGGCCGAATGCGATCGTCGCGCTCTTCACAGGGCCGCCGCATGCGCAATCGGGCGCGGCGCCCGTGGCTTCGAAACGCGGGCGAATCTCAGCGAGCTCATGACGCGCGCCGCACGCGAGACATGTCGCGTAGCCGCCGTTTCCATGCAACTCTACGATGCGCGACGCGGGCGCGCCCGCCGCCTCATGCAGGCCATCGATGTTCTGCGTGACGATGAGATCGAGCACGTCGTCGGCAAGCAGGCGCGCGAGCGCTCTGTGCCCACGCCCCGGACGCGCGCCCGCGGTGAGATCGTCCATGGCGAACTTGCGGCTCCATGCGAGCGCGCGCGCCTGCGCGTCGGCGAGAAAATCCTTGAATGGCACCGGAGGGTGGCGCCGCCAGGCGCTGTCTTTCGACCGGAAGTCGGGAATGCCGCATTCGGTGGACAGGCCCGCGCCCGTGAAGGCGACGGCGCTGTCGCTCACGCGCAGATATTCCGCGAGCGCTGATTGCGCCCTCTCCAGCTCTTCGATCACGACCATCGGCCTCTCCGGCTCTCACTTGAACATCGGCCGCGCGCGGGGGCAATGCAAGACGTGGCCGCACCGAGCGGGACGGCGCCGGAAAGCCCCTTTCCAAACACATGGGAAGGTTGAAGAATGATCCTCCGCCTTTGGTTTCGGAGGCGCAGGAGAAGGCGAGCGGCGGAGGAGCCCCATGGAGGAACGCAATCTTGGTCGCAGCGGCTTGCGGGTCTCGCTCGTGGGTCTGGGCTGCAACAATCTGGGCGGGCGCCTCGATCTGGCCGGCGCCACGGCGGTCGTGCATGCGGCGCTGGACGCGGGCGTGACGCTGTTCGACACCGCCGACATCTATGGCGACCGCGGCGGCTCGGAGCGCGCGCTGGGCGAGATTCTCGGCGCGCGGCGCAAGGACATCGTGCTTGCGACGAAATTCAGCGGGCCTATGGACGCCGAGGGCCGGCTGAAGGGCGGATCGCGCCGCTATGTGATGAGCGCCGTGGAGGCGAGCCTCCAGCGCCTGAAGACCGACTGGATCGACCTTTATCAATTCCACTTTCCCGATCCGCTCACGCCCGTCGAGGAGACGTTGCGCGCGCTCGAGGATCTCGTGCGGCAGGGCAAGGTGCGCTACGTGGGTTGCTCGAACAAGCCGGCCTGGCAGGTCGTCGAGGCGGCATGGACCGCGCGCAATCTGGGCATGGAGGGCTTCGTCTCCTGTCAGGATGAATACAGCCTGCTGTTCCGCAAGCCGGAGAGCGACCTCATTCCCGCGATGAAAGCCTATGGGCTCGGGCTCCTGCCCTATTTCCCGCTCGCCTCGGGCATGCTCACCGGCAAATACGCGCGCGGGGAAACGCCGCAACAGGGCACGCGTTTCGCCCGCCAGCGCAATTTCGAGGGGCGCTATATGACGCCGCGCAATTGGGAGCGCGTGGAGGCGCTCACCGCTTTCGCGCAGGCGCGCGGCCGCACGCTGCTCGAGCTCGCCTTCTCATGGCTGGCCGCGCGGGCGCCGGTGGCGAGCGTCATCGCCGGCGCCATGTCGCCCGAACAGGTGCGCGCCAACGTCGCCGCGGCCGGCTGGAGCCTGACGCCTCAGGAAATCGAGGAGATCGACAAGCTCTCCGCCTGACCGCGGAGCGCCCGCGGCCGGATTCCTATCGGCTGGAGCACGACCCCGCCCCGGATGAACGGCGCCGCCCCGAGGGATGACGCGGGCCAACGCCGCGCTCACGATCGGGCCGGACGCGGCCTCGCCGCGCCCAGACGAGGCCCGCCGGGCGGAATCGGCCCAGCTCCAGCCTTTTTCCGCAAAGCGGCAATGCATCCGTCGCATTCCCCAAGGCGTTCCCCGTGGATGTACGGGGTGAAAACGGGCGTCTGACATGGTCCTGACGCAAATTCGTCGGCTTGGTTGACGAATGGTTTACTTTGGATCTGCGTTTTTTGCATACCTGATGCGACGAAACGGCTCTGGTCTTTCGCACCGCACAAAAGCATATTGCATCGCATGAGAGCGGCGCGTCCGCAGAGATTGTCCCCCCTGGCCGCCCCCACGGCCGCATCGAGAGCGAAGAATGTCCATCAAGTCGTTGGTTTCCTGGATCGAGTCCTGGCGTCGCTACCGCGCCGCGGTCTCCCAGCTCGACCAGCTTTCCGACCGTGATCTCGCCGAACTGGGCCTGACCCGCGACGAGATCCAGTCCGTGGCCCGCGAGAGCGTCGGCCTCTGATCTGAAAGAGTTGCGCGCGGAGCTTCCCCTCCCTCAGCCTCCGCGCTCTACGCGCCCGCCGGTCCTCCCCCGGCGGGCGCTTTAGTTTTGGGCGGTTTTCGGCGGTTTACGACGTGCGCGCCCGCTTGACGCCCGGCGCGGGGGATGGGCACAAGGTCCCATGCTCCCCATCCAGATCATCGGCGGCGGCCTCGCCGGTTCGGAAGCCGCATGGCAGGCCGCCCAGGCGGGCGTCCCCGTGCGACTGTTCGAAATGCGCCCCCACAGGTCCACCGAAGCCCACCGCACCGACGGGCTCGCGGAGCTTGTGTGCTCGAACTCGTTCCGCTCCGACGATTCGGACCAGAACGCGGTCGGCCTCATTCATTGGGAGATGCGCCGGCTCAATTCGCTCGTCATGGCCTGCGCGGACGCCCATCAGGTGCCGGCGGGCGGCGCGCTGGCGGTGGACCGCGACGGGTTCTCCGCCGCCGTGACGCGCGCGCTGGAGGCCCATCCGCTGATCGAGATCGTGCGCGCGGAAGTGCCATCGCTCGCCGGGCTCGACGGCGATCTCGTGATCGTGGCGACGGGACCGCTCACCTCCGACGCGCTGGCGCGCGAGATCGGCTCCCTGACCGGCGAGGAGGGCCTCGCCTTCTTCGACGCCATCGCGCCCATCGTGCATCGCGACTCGATCGACATGGACGTCGCATGGATGCAGTCGCGCTACGACAAGACCGGCCCCGGCGGCACGGGCGCCGACTACATCAATTGCCCGATGACCAAGGATCAGTACGAAGCCTTTGTGGACGCGCTGATCGCGGGCGAGAAGACAAGCTTTAAGGAATGGGAGGGCACGCCCTATTTCGACGGTTGCCTGCCCATCGAAGTGATGGCCGAACGCGGACGCGAGACGCTGCGCCACGGACCCATGAAGCCGATGGGCCTGACGAACGCCCATAACCCGACCGTGAAAGCCTACGCCGTCGTTCAGCTGCGGCAGGACAATGCGCTGGGCACGCTCTACAACATGGTCGGCTTTCAGACGAAGCTGCGTCACGGCGAACAGAGCCGCATCTTCCGCATGATCCCGGGGCTGGAGCGCGCGGAATTCGCGCGGCTCGGCGGCCTGCACCGCAACACCTATCTCAATTCTCCGCGCCTGCTCGATCCCCTGCTGCGCCTGAAGTCGCAGCCGCGCATCCGCTTCGCCGGACAGATCACCGGATGCGAAGGCTATGTGGAGAGCGCGGCGATCGGCCTTGTGAGCGGTCTCGTGGCGGCCGCCGAACGGCTCGGGCGCGCCTTCGCGCGTCCGCCCGCCACGACGGCGCTGGGCGCGCTCATCGGCCACATCACTGGCGGGCATGTGGAGACCATCGACGCCGGCCCGCGCTCCTTCCAGCCGATGAACGTCAACTTCGGCCTGTTCCCGCCGCTCACCGAACCTGTGAAGGCGGCGGACGGAAAACGCCTGCGCGGGGCCGAGAAGGCGGCGGCGAAGAAACGCGCCCTCACCGCGCGCGCGAAGACGGAGTTCGAGACCTGGGCGCAGACGCACGCCGCCCGCTGAGCGCAGGCTCGGCGCCTGAAGGCGCCGGGTTCGACGGCTCGCCCTGCGCGCGCTATATGTCGGGGTCAGAACGGAGTTCCTGATGTTCCCCACGATCTTCCGGCGCTTGTCCGCGGCCCTCGCGCTCGCCGCCGGCCTCGCCCTCGCCCCAGTCGCCTTCGCCCCTGCCGCCTTGGCCCAGACTGCGCCCCCCTTCGCCCCGACGCAGAGCCTGCCGCGCGCCGAGATCGAAGCCATCGTGAAGGACTATCTGCTCCGCAATCCGGAGGTCCTGCGCGACGCCCTGATCGAGCTCGAACGTCGTGGCAAGGCCGAGGAAGACGCCCAGCGCGCCCGCGCCCTCGCCCAGCTCCGCCCCAAGATCTTCGAGTCCTCGCGGCAGGTCGTGATCGGCAATCCGCAGGGCAAGGTCACGCTGGTGGAGTTCTTCGACTACAATTGCGGCTATTGCAAACGGGCGCTGGAAGACCTCGCGTCCTTGATGAAGAAAAACCCCGATCTTCGCGTAATACTTAAAGAATTTCCGGTTCTCGGCCCCGGCTCGATCGAGGCGGCGCAGGTCGCCCATGCGCTGCGGATGCAGGTCAATGGCGAGAAATACTGGAGCTTCCACCAGAAGCTGCTGAGCTCGCGCGGACAGGTGGGCAAGGCGCAGGCGCTGGCCGCTGCGAAGGACGTCGGCGCCGACATGGCCCGCCTTGAACGCGACCTCCAGAGCGACGAGATCCGCGCCGGGCTTCAGGAGGCGATGGAGATCGCCGACGCGCTGGGGCTGACGGGCACGCCCTCCTATGTGGTGGGCGACGAGGTCGTGGTGGGCGCGGTCGGCGCCGCCGATCTGCAAGGCCGCATCGACAATGTGCGCAAATGCGGACGGGCGTCCTGCGGCTAGGGCTTCGCTTTCTGGGGATGCGCCGAGGCGCGCCCCTTCCCTCTCCGGAGCGCGCGGGCTAGAAAGGCCGCGTTGCTTCAAGGCGATTGGCGCTGAGTCGCCCTCGATTTCGGCTGAATGAAATCCATCCACGTCCTCAACGGCCCCAATCTGAACCTGCTCGGCCAGCGGGAGCCGGATATCTATGGCCGCGACACGCTGGCGGACGTGGAGGCGCGCCTGACCGCCGCCGCAACCGCCGCCGGCGTGAGCGTCGTGTTCCGCCAGTCCAATCAGGAGGGCGACCTCGTGACCTGGATTCAGGAGGCCGGGCGCGCCGGAGCCGGCGTGATCCTGAACGCCGGCGCCTACACCCACACGTCGATCGCCCTGCGTGACGCCATCGTCGGCGCGCAGGCCCGCGTGATCGAAGTCCACGTCTCAAACGTCCACGCTCGCGAAGACTTCCGCCACGCCTCCATGATCGCGCCCGTGGCGCGGGGGCTGGTTGTGGGCTTCGGAACCCTTTCCTACGACCTCGCCCTGCAGGGCCTGCTGGCGCTCGCCGCCCGCGAATGAAGAAGAGCTGATCCCCATGCGCAAACCCGCCAAGACCGCCGCCAGCAAGAAGACCGCCAGCAAGAAAGCCGCAGGCAAGACGAGCGCCGCCAAGTCGAGCGCCGCCAAGTCGAGCGCGGCCAAGTCGAGCGCCGCCAAGAAGACAGCGCCGAAGCAGCAGGCCAAATCCGCTGCGGCCGCCGTCGCCGCCAAGCCTGTTTCAGCCGACGTGGCGCTGGTGGAGGAGCTTGGAGCTGTGCTCGCGCGGCTCGACCTCGCTGAAGTGGAGATGGAGCGCAACGGCCTGCGCCTGCGCGTGACGCGCCAGTTCGCCGCGCAAGCCGTGACATTGGGCCATGCGGCCCCCGCGCACGCCGTGATCGCGCCGCCTCCCGTCGCCGCCGCCGCGCCGCTTGCGCAGGCCCCGCAACATTCCGCGCCCGCCGCCGACGCCGCCGGCGACGCGCCCGGCGCGGTGAAGTCGCCGATGGTGGGCACCGCTTATCGTCGCCCAAGCCCTGACTCCAAGGCGTTCATCGAAGTCGGCAGCCAGGTGAAGGCGGGCGAGAAGATCCTGCTCGTGGAGGCGATGAAGACGTTCAACGAGATCGTCGCCCCGCGCGGCGGCACGGTCACGCAGATTCTGGTCGAGGACGGGCAGCCCGTCGAATACGGCCAGACCCTCGTCGTGATCGATTAAGGCGGCCGCCTCGATGTTCGACAAGATCCTCATCGCCAATCGCGGCGAAATCGCCCTGCGGGTGCTGCGCGCCGCCAAGGAGCTGGGCGTGCAGACCGTCGCGGTCTATTCGACCGCCGACCGCGACGCGATGCATGTGAAGCTCGCCGACGAATCCGTGTGCATCGGCCCGCCGCCGGCGCGCGACTCCTATCTCAACATCCCCGCCCTGCTGTCCGCCTGCGAGATCACAGGCGCGGACGCGATCCATCCCGGCTATGGCTTCCTGTCGGAGAACGCACGCTTCGCCGAGATCTGCGAGGATCATGGCATCACCTTCATCGGCCCCAAGGCGGAGCACATCCGCATCATGGGCGACAAGATCGAAGCCAAGAAGACTGCGCGCCGGCTCGGCATTCCTTGCGTGCCGGGCTCCGACGGCGGGATCACCGACGACGAAGAAGCCCTGCGCGTGGCCGACGAGATCGGCTTTCCGGTTCTTGTGAAGGCGGCCGCCGGCGGCGGCGGACGTGGCATGAAAGTGGCGCGCACGCGCGAGGACCTGTCGGACGCGCTGGCGACCGCGCGCATGGAGGCGAAGGCCGCCTTCGGCGACGACGCCGTTTATCTCGAAAAATATCTCGAGAAGCCGCGCCATATCGAAATTCAGGTTCTGGGCGACGGACGCGGCAATGCGGTGCATCTGGCCGAGCGCGATTGCTCGCTCCAGCGCCGCCATCAAAAAGTGTGGGAGGAAGGCCCCTCCCCGGCGCTCAACGACACCCAGCGCGAGAAGATCGGCTCCATCGTCGCCAAGGCGATGCAGGAGCTGCAATATCTTGGCGCCGGCACGATCGAGTTCCTCTACGAGAACGGCGAGTTCTACTTCATCGAGATGAACACGCGCATTCAGGTGGAGCATCCGGTGACGGAGAGCATCACCGGCATCGATCTCGTGATCGAGCAGATCCGCATCGCCTCGGGCTCGCCGCTGTCCTTCACGCAGGACGACGTGCGCATCTCGGGCCACGCGATCGAATGCCGCATCAATGCGGAGCATCCCGCAACGTTCCGCCCCTCGCCGGGGCGCATCGCCTATTACCATCCGCCCGGCGGCCTCGGCGTGCGCGTCGATTCCGCTGTCTATCAGGGCTATATGATTCCGCCGAACTATGACTCGCTCGTCGGCAAGCTGATCGTGCACGGGCGCACGCGCAACGAGGCGCTCATGCGCCTGCGCCGCGCGCTCGACGAGCTGATCGTGGACGGCGTGGAGACCACGACGCCCTTGTTCCGCACCCTCGTGCGCAATCAGGACATCCAGAACGGTCTCTACGACATTCACTGGCTGGAGAAGTTCCTCGCCACCGGCGGCATGGACTCCTGACCGCGCGCGCCTGACGTAACGGCCACGCTCGACGCGGCGCGCGCAGGCGCTATCCTAGGAATGGCCGGCGCGGATGCCCCGCCCGGCCATCGTCGCACGCCAAGGCTCGCCTGAGGCTCCCATGTCCCTGCCCGGCCCGCAGCTCGAGATCACGCCGAAGCTGCTTCTGCGCGCCTATTCCATCGGCATGTTCCCGATGGCCGAGAGCGCGGACGATCCGACGCTGTTCTGGGTCGATCCCGACGAGCGCGGCGTGTTTCCCCTCGACGGGCTGATCGTGTCGCGCTCGCTCGCCAAGGTCGTGCGCAGCGACAGGTTCGAGATCCGCGTGGACACGGATTTCGATGCGGTGATCGACGCCTGCGCCGGCGGCGGCGAGGGACGGCCCAGCACCTGGATCAACGCGCGCATCCGCAGGCTTTACGGCGACCTGTTCCGGCAGGGCCATGTGCACACCGTGGAAGCCTGGCGCGACGGCGAGATGGTGGGCGGGCTTTACGGCGTGTCGATCGGCGGCGCGTTTTTCGGCGAGAGCATGTTTCATCGCGCGCGCGACGCCTCGAAGGTCGCGCTCGTCCATCTCGTCGCGCGCTTGCGCAAGGGCGGCTACAGCCTGCTCGACACGCAATTCGTCACCGACCATCTCGCCTCGCTCGGCGCGGTGGAAGTGCCGCGTCGCGCCTATCACCGGATGCTGGACGAAGCGATCGGCCTGCGCGCTGATTTCTTCGCCTGGCCGCGCGACATGCGCGTGAGCGGCGCGCAGGCGCTGGAAGCGCTCACGTAAGCCCGCGCCGCAACGCGCGCGACGTCAGAACGGCGACGGGAAGTAAGATTGCGAGGGCGCGCGGCGCGGCTCGGACGGCGCCGCCTGCTGGCGGCCCACGTTCGCAGGCGGACGCGGCGGGCCGCCGAACACGCCGGGATCGGCGGGCGGCAGCGGATCGGGCGCGCGCGCGGCGGGAGCCGGCGGCGCAGGCAGCGGGCTGCGCTGGCCGGGCGCTGCGGGCACGGACGCGGAGGGCAGCGGCGGGAGAGGCTGGCCGGCC
>CAZYBF010000020.1:15654-41179 GCA_964645525.1 uncultured Beijerinckia sp. | reverse complement strand
CGCATCGCCTCTCGAGGAGCGCGCCGACATGGCGATGGCGGCATACGACAGACGCGCCAAGACAGGTCGGCGTTCTTTTCAGCGAAGTTGAGAGAAATGGCGCGCCCGAAAGGATTCGAACCTCTGACCCCCAGATTCGTAGTCTGGTGCTCTATCCAGCTGAGCTACGGGCGCGCTGTGGAGCGGGCGTGAGCCGCGTTCCCGCCGGCGAGGCCGGCTGGCGGATCGTGTAGCGGCTTCCGCCGTCCAATGCAACCGCCGCACTCGATTTTTCCGCCCGCCCCGGGGCGCCGCCGCGGGCGCCGGGGGCTGCGCGCGGCCGCACGGCGCGGCGGGCGCGGGGCGCAGGGCGGCGAGGAAGCCTGAGAGATCGTCGGTCACGAAATCGACATGGGCGGGACGCTCGCGCGCCGTCTCCCACGGATCGCGATGGTCGTGCGCGCCCGCCGCAGGCACGACCAGCGTCGTCACCATGCCGCGCGCATGCGGGGCGAGCAGATTGCGCGCGATGTCCTCGAACATGGCCGCGCGCGCAGGGTCCACCCCGTGACGGTCGAAGAAGGCTTCGTAAGCGTCGGGATGGGGCTTGGGCAGCAGATTGGCGGCGACGATGTCGAACACGTCCTCAAACAGATCGGCGAGGCCCAGCCGCTCACAAGTGCGCAGGGCGTGGTCGCGCGTGCCATTGGTGAGGATGAGCTTGCGCCCCGGCAGGGCGGCGATCGCCTGCGCGAGGGCATGGTCGGGCGCGATCGAGGAGCGGTCGATGTCGTGCACGAAGTCCAGAAAGGGCGCGGGGTCGAGCCCATATTCATCGACGAGGCCCTTCAGCGTCGTGCCGTGGCGCAGATAATAATATTTCTGCAGCGCGCGGGTGGAGAGCCCGTCGAGCCCAAACAGATGGCACATATAGACCGTCATGCGGTCGTCGATCTTCGGCCACAGGTCGCTGTGGGGCGGATAGAGCGTGTTGTCGAGATCGAAGACCCAGACGTCCACATGGGCGAAGCGGCGCGCGGGCGCGCCGGCGCCGGGCGCGGCGGCCACATGGGGTCCGAGCGAAGGCCCCGCAGGCGCGCTCATCAGCGGGTGATGAGCGTGCCGGCGCCGCCGTCGGTGAGAAGCTCCACGAGCACGGCGTGCGGCGTCTTGCCGTCGAGGATGACGACGCCCTCCACGCCCTGCTCCAGCGCGTAGATGCAGGTCTCCACCTTCGGAATCATGCCGCCCGTGATCGTGCCGTCCGCGATCAGGTCGCGGATCTGCGAGACGGAAAGCTCCTTGATGAGCTGCTTGTTCTTGTCGAGCACGCCCGGCACGTCGGTGAGGAAGAGAAGCCGTTTCGCCTTCAGCGCGCCGGCGATGGCGCCTGCGAACGTGTCGGCGTTCACATTGTAGGTTTCGCCGTCCGCGCCCTGCGCCACCGGCGCCAGAACGGGAATGAGCTCGCGGCCGAGCACCTGGTCGAGCACCGTCGTGTCCACCGACTTCGGCTCGCCCACGAAGCCGAGATCCACGATCTTCTCGATGTGCGAATCCGGATCGACGAGCGAACGCGTCACCTTTTCGGCGACGACCATATTGCCGTCCTTCCCGCACAGGCCGATCGCCCGTCCGCCTTCATTGTTGATGAAGCCGACGATCTGCTTGTTGATCTGTCCAGCCAACACCATCTCGACGACTTCCACCGTCGGCTTGTCGGTGACGCGCAGGCCTGCGGCGAATTCCGACTTGATGCCGAGCTTGGAGAGCATGGCGCCGATCTGCGGCCCGCCGCCGTGCACGACCACCGGATTGACGCCGGATTGTTCGAGCAGAACCATGTCGCGCGCGAACTCGCGCGCCACCGCCTCGTCGCCCATGGCGTGGCCGCCGTATTTCACCACCACGATGGCGTCGTCGTAGCGCAGCATGTGCGGCAACGCCTGCATCAGGATGGCGGCTTGTTCCTGCGGATTCGCTTGATCGGTCATGGGCGCTTTCCCTGCGGCGCGGCAGTCATAATGCGCCGCGGGCGCAAGCTCAATGGGCATGGGGCCCACGCGGGCCCGCGCGCGACGGCCGCGCTCACGCGGCGGGGGGCGCGGCGGGCGGCCCGAGCTTGCCGAGGTCGGCGAGCAGGCGCGCGATCGCGGTGCGCAGGTCCTCCACACCCTCGCCCTCGCGGGAGGAGGTGAAGACGACCTGCGGGAAGGCGGCGGGGCGGCGCTTCAGCGCCTCCAGCGTCGCCTCCACGCGCGCGGCGACCTCCGATTTCTTCACCTCGTCGCGCTTGGTGAGCACGATCTGGTAGGAGACGGCGGAGCGGTCGAGCAGGTCGAGCATCTCGGAATCGACGTCCTTGAGGCCATGGCGCCCGTCGATCAGCACGAACACGCGGGCAAGGCTCGCGCGGCCGCGCAGATAGGATTCCATCAGCCGCGTCCAGGCGGCGATCTTGTCCTTCGAGGCGGCGGCGTATCCATAGCCGGGCATGTCCACGAGCCGCAGCCGCTCGGCGCCGGGCGGCCCGCCCAGCGCGAAGAAATTGAGCTGCTGGGTGCGCCCGGGCGTGTGCGACGTGCGCGCCAGCGTCTTGCGCCCGGTGAGCGCGTTCAGCAGCGACGACTTGCCGACGTTGGAGCGCCCGGCGAAGGCGATCTCCGGCGGGCCCTCAGGCGGCAGTCCGTCGATTTTCGCCGCCGCCCAGATGAATTCGCACGGGCCCGCGAAGAGGAGACGGCCCGCCTCGCGCAGCGCGGCTTCGCGCGCTCCCTCGTCGGCCGCCTCAGGCGCGCTCATGCGTCAGGCCGCGTTCTTGCGGAACAGGCCGGCGAGATTGTCCCAGAGCTCGATTTTCACGCCCTGCCGCTTCATGATGTAATATTGCTGCAGCAGCGAGAGAACGTTGTTCCAGGTCCAGTAGATCACGAGGCCGGCGGGGAATGCGCCGAGCATGAAGGTGAAGATCACCGGCATCCAGGCGAACATCGCCTTCTGGATCGGATCGGTGGGCTCCGGGTTCATCTTCATCTGGACGAACATGGACACGCCCATCAGAAGCGGCCACACGCCGATCCACAGGAACTGGCCCATGAGCGGGATCTGCGTCGGGTCGAACGGAAGAAGCCCGAACAGATTGAACAGATTCGTCGGGTCAGGCGCCGAAAGATCCCTGATCCAGCCGAAGAACGGGGCGTGGCGCATTTCGATAGTGATGAAGATCACCTTGTAGAGCGCGAAGAACACCGGGATCTGGATCAGCACCGGCAGACAGCCCGCGACAGGGTTGATCTTCTCGCGCTTGTAGAGCGCCATCAGCTCCATCTGCAGCTTCTGCTTGTCGTCGGCGTAGCGCTCCTGCAGCGCCTTCATCTCAGGCTGCACCGCCTTCATTTTCGCCATCGACTCGTAGCTGCGGTTGGCGAGCGGGAAGAAGGCGAGCTTCACGAGCACGGTGATCGCCAGAATGGCGAGGCCGAAATTGCCGACGTAGCGATAGATGAAGTCGATCAGCCAGAAGAGCGGCTTGGTGATGAAGTAGAACCAGCCCCAGTCGATCATCAGCTCGAAATTGCGGATGCCGAGCTTGTCCTGATAGGCGTCGATGAGCTGGCTTTCCTTGGCGCCGGCGAAGACGTGGTGCACCGCCTCAACGCTCTGGCCCGGCGCGACTTCGCGCGCGGCCTCAAGAAGGTCCGCCTGGAAATTGCGCGCCGTCGCAGGGCCCGACGCGCTGAAGCGCGCGTCCATCGCGATCGACTGATCAGGCGCGACCGCGGTCGCCCAATATTTGTCGGTGATGCCGATCCAGCCGCCTGCGCCCTTCATCAGGCGCGTGGACTTCGGCTCCTTCTCGATCGCGTCATAGGTGTATTCCTGAATGCGCGAATCGCCGACGACGCCGAGCAGGCCTTCGTGCAGGACGACATAGCCTTCCGTCTTCGGGCGGCCGACGCGCGAGGTGAGCGCGTAGGGGAAGAGCGTGACGGCGGCGGCGCCCTTGTTCTCCACCGCGTTGCGCACGGTGAACATGTAATTGTCGTCCACCGAGATCGTGCGGCGGAAGACGAGCCCCTGCCCGTTGTCCCAGACGAGTTCGAGCGGCTGGCTGGCGGTGAGCGTCTTGCCCTGCGCGGTCCACAACGTGTCGGGGCCAGGCACGGCGATATTGGCGCCGGGCGCGACCACGAAGCCGGTCTCGATGAAATAAGGCTCAGGCCCGCCCGAGGGATTGAGCAGGTTGATCGTCGCGCTGCCGGGCTGGATCGTCTGGCGATAGTGCTTGAGGCGCAGGTCGTCGAGGCGCGCGCCGCGCAGGTTCACCGAACCCGCGAGGCTCTGCGTGTCGATGGCGACGCGCGGCGAGGCCGCCAGCGCCTGATCGCGCGTGACCGCGGGCGCGGCCGAGGCGGGCGCGACGGGCGCGCCGCCGGGCTGGGGCGCGGGCGTCGGGGCGACGCCGGGCGCTTGCGGAGATTGCGCCTGCGGCTGCGGAGCAGGCGTTTGCGGAGCTGTCCCTTGCGGAGCTGTCCCTTGCGGCGCGGCCGGGGCTGTCGATGTCGCGGCCTGCTGCGACTGGCGGGCGGCGTCGAGCTTCGGCGCGCCGTAGAAATAGTTCCAGCCGACGATGACCATCAGCGAAAGGGCCATGGCCAATAAGAGGTTTTTCTGGTCCTCGCGCATCATGCACCCTGTGGGACGAAACGAGTTGAACGAATGGCGCCGACAGACGCCGTCATGAGAGCCCGCCTTCGGCGACTGACGCGGGAGACGGCGCGCCTCCGATTTTCGCGTCCAGTCGCCGCATAGCGCGGACGAGTTCGTCGATCAGCCGCTCGAAGGGCGCGTTGAGCGCATCCCGCCGGGCGACGACCACATAATCGGCGCCGGGCGCGGCGGCCAGAGGCGCAGCGCGGCGCAGCGCTTCGCGCAACCGACGGCGGATGCGGTTGCGCTCCACCGATCCGCCGACCTTGCGCGTCACCGTGATCCCGATGCGCGCCGGCGCGCGTTCGTCCTCATGGCGCAGGGCCTGCAGGCTGAACGCCTTGGCGTGAAACTTAGCGCCGCGCGCGGCGGCGAGGAACTGGGCGCGTTTGCGCAGCGCCGGATAGGCAGGCGCGGAGACGTGCGCGCGCGGCTCAAACGCAGACGACGCCCGCGCGTCTGCGACCGATCCTGTCGGGCGCTCAGCGGAGGCGTCGGAGCCGTTCGTCGCGGGCCCCATGGCCTGCTCTTGCGGTGCGTGGAGAACCGTCTCAGGCCGACAGGCGCTTGCGGCCGCGGGCCCGACGGGCCGCAACGACCTTGCGGCCGCCGACCGTGGCCATGCGGGCGCGGAAGCCGTGGCGGCGCTTGCGCACGATCTTGCTGGGTTGGTACGTCCGCTTCACGGGTCTTCTCCGGTTCTGGGGACCGGCCCGGGCGCGCGCTGGCGGCCGCTGAGCAGGTCTGTGATCTTGAAAACGGGCCGGCGCCGGCGTCGCCGCCGCCCCGGGCGACGGGCGCACGGACAGACGACGTCGGCCTCGCCGAAATCGGAGCGGCCTTATAGGGGCAAGGCGGAAGGCGAGTCAATTGAGGAGGCTGGCGATGGGCCCATTTTGGCGCCGTGCGCGCCCCGCCCGAACGCGCTAAGGTGCAGGCCATGACGCCAGAGCCGACGCATAAGCCCGCGCCCGCCACCCCGCCCGGGCCAGATGGCCCCGCCGCCGCCCCCGCGGCCTCCGGCGGGCGCGGGGCGACGATCCGCCGGGCCGCCCTGCGGCTCGTCCCGCTGGCGCTGATCGCCGCCGGGCTCGCCTGGATCCTGTCCAGCGGCTGGCACCGGCTGCTCAGCCTTGACTATCTCTACCTCAGCCGCGACCTGCTGGCCCGCGCGGTGGCCGCCGACCCGCTGCGCGCGGCCCTGGCCTATGTGGGGGCCTATGCGCTGGTGACGGGCCTCTCGATCCCCGGCGCGGCGCTGCTGACGGTCGCAGGCGGCTTCGTGTTCGGCTGGGCGGGCGGGGCCGCCGGCGCCGTGGTGGGCGCGACCGCCGGGGCGACCGCCCTCTTCCTGGCCGCCCGCACCTCGCTGGGGGCGGCGCTGGCCTCGCGCTCCGGCCCTCGGCTCAACCGCTTCCGCGCGGGCTTCGAGCGCGACGCCGTGTCCTATCTCCTCTTTCTGCGGCTGGTGAGCCTGTTCCCGTTCTGGCTCGTCAATCTGGCGCTCGCCACGCTGGGCGTGCGGTTGTGGACCTTCGTGTGGACCACGTTCATCGGCATCATTCCCGGAACCATCGCCTATGCGCTGGCGGGCGCGGGGCTCGATTCCGTCATGGCCGCGCATCGGCGCGCCTATGAGGCCTGTCTGGCGGCGCAGGGCGCGGCGGGCGCGGGCGCGGGCGCGTGCCAGCCCACGCCGGCGCTGCATCATCTCGTGACGCCGCAGACCCTCGCCGCCTTCGCCGCGCTGGGCTTCGTGGCGCTCATCCCCGCGCT
The DNA here is from genome assembly GCA_964645525.1 of uncultured Beijerinckia sp. Classification (GTDB taxonomy): domain Bacteria; phylum Pseudomonadota; class Alphaproteobacteria; order Rhizobiales; family Beijerinckiaceae; genus Terripilifer. The sequence goes on along the minus strand of CAZYBF010000020.1, from coordinate 34,714 downwards.
CATCCGCAGGCTACGCGCACGCAAACCCGCAGGAGGCGGCTAGATGGGCGCGCGGGAGGCGGAGATCGTGCGCACCGACCTGTGCGTGATCGGCGCGGGCGCCGGCGGGCTTTCCGTCGCCGCAGCGGCCGCCGCGCTCGGCGACGACGTGACGCTGATCGAAAAGGGCGCCATGGGCGGGGATTGCCTCAATTTCGGCTGCGTGCCCTCGAAGGCGCTGCTGGCGGCTGCGAAGGCCGCGCAGACGATCCGCGACGCGCAGCGGCTGGGCGTGCATGCGCAGGCGCCGCAGGTGGATTTCGCGCGCGTGCGCGCCCATGTGCGCGAGACCATCGCCGCCATCGCGCCCAATGACGAGGAAGGCCGTTTCCGCGCCATGGGCGTGCGCGTGCTGCGGGCGCCTGCGCGTTTCCTCGCGCCCGATCTCGTGGAGGCCGGGCCGACGCGGGTGCGCGCGCGCCGCTTCGTCATCGCGACCGGATCTTCGCCCGCGATTCCGAAAATACCCGGCCTGGAGGAGGCTGGCTTCCTGACCAACGAAACGATCTTCGACCTCGAGCAAGCGCCCGATCGCCTGTGCGTGATCGGCGCAGGCGCCGTGGGCGTCGAACTGGCGCAGGCTTTCCAACGGCTGGGCGCGCGCGTGACGCTGCTGGAGGCGCAAAGCCTGCTCGCCAGCGAAGACCCCGAACTCGTTGCCCCGGTGCGCGCGGCCCTGCTGCGAGAAGGCGTGGACGTGCGCGAGAACGCCCGCGTTCTGCGCGTGGAATCACTCACGGACGGGCGCGCCCGCATCATCGCGGCGCAGCCGCAAGGCGGCGAGATCCGCGCGGAATGCGACGCGCTCCTCGTGGCGACGGGCCGCGCGCCCAATGTGGAGGGCCTCGACCTCGCAGCCGCCGGGATCGACTACGACGCGCGCGGCGTGAAGGTGGACGCCTCGCTGCGCACGCGCAATCGACGCGTCTATGCGATCGGCGACGTCGCCGGCGGACGTTTCACCCATGAGGCGAATCTCCACGCAGGCCTCGTTCTGCGCGCGACCCTGTTCCGACTGCCGACGCGATTTAGAAAATCGCAGACGCCGCGCGTGGTCTACAGCGATCCGCCGCTGGCGGCCTGCGGCCTTACGGAGGCGCAGGCGCGCGATCGGTTCAATGACTTGCGCGTTCACCGCTGGCCCTACAGCGAAAACGACCGCGCGCGCGCCGAAGGCCTGACGCAGGGCCACGTCAAGATCGTCGCCACCCCGCGCGGCGCGATCCTCGGCGTCGGCGTCGTGGGCGCGCACGCCGATGAGACGATCGCCACATGGCAAACGGCGCTCACCCACGGCCTGTCGCTGCAGGACATGGCGGGCGTGACGCTGCCTTATCCGACCTTCGCGGAGGCCGGCAAGCGCGCGGCGCTTCTCCATTACGCGCGACAGGCTGCAAGCCCGTTCGTCCGGACCGCGCTGCGCGTTCTGCGGGCGTTCGGCTGAAGCCGCCCACCCTGCGTGCGATATTGTCATACGCGCGCTTTCATGACATAAGCGCCGCTATTATTCGTGCGGCGGCCGCTTGATCGTCGCGCTCCTATTCGTTTCATCGCCTGCATTTTGGCCTGCATTTCGAGACTTTCATGGACCGCACAGCGATTTTCGTCGACGCCGGCTATTTCTTCGCGCAAAGCGCCATCGCCCTCGCCGGGCGCAAACTCCCCCGCAGAATGCTCGATCTGGACGCCGCGCGCCTCATGGATGCGCTGAAATCCTTCGCCGCCGCGGCCGCGCCCGACACACGGCTCCTGCGCATCTACTGGTACGACGGCGCGATCGACGGCGCGCGCCTGACGCCCCATCAGGCCGCCATCGCCAACCAGAACGACGTGAAGCTGCGGCTCGGTTTCGTGAACCATCAGGGCCAGCAGAAAGGCGTCGACTCGTTGATCGTGACGGACATCATCGAACTGGCGCGCCTGCGCTCGATCTCCGACGCGGTCCTGCTGTCGGGCGACGACGACATCCGCATCGGAATGCAGATCGCGCAGAACTATGGGGTGCGCGTGCATCTTTTGGGCGTCAGCCCCAGCTTCGCGTCGCAATCGCAGCAATTGCTGCTGGAGGCCGACACGAAGGCGGAATGGCGGGCGGAGCAGATCCACGCCTTCATGGCCGTGCGCGAGGAAAGCGCGGAGACGGGCGAGGGCGAGGCCGGCGCCCATGCTGTGGGCCCATGGCCGCATCCCGCAGGCGCGGGCGCGGGGGCGGGCGGGCCCATGCTGGAGGACGACGAGGACATGTTGCGCATCGACGATTGCGCGCACGCTTTCGTGCAGGGCATGACCGATGGCGAACTGACCAGCGTGCTGGCCTATTGGGAGACCGGCCGCGGCGTGCCGCCCGACATCGACCGCCGGCTGCTTCCCGTCTGCCGAACGGCGCTGGAGAGACCGCTGGACCGGGACGAAGTGCGGCACATGCGCGCCTGTTTCCAGGATTATGTGCGCGAGCGCACGGGCCAGCTCTAGCGCGGGGCGGCGGGGCCCTGCGTTGACTTTGCGGCCCGCCCCTCGCAAATACCGGGCGACCCTGTCAGCCCCTTGCGCAAAGGCCCGCCCATGTCAGTCACGTCGTCAGTCACGCCCGCCGACCTCGCCCAGCTTGAAAAGACCATCGACGCGGCCTTCGCCGACGCCGGCTCGATCAACGCCTCCACGACGGGCGCCGTGCGCGATGCGGTGAACGCCGCCCTCGCCCTGCTCGACGCGGGCCAGGCGCGCGTGGCCGAGAAGATCCCCGGCCAGACGGGCCCTCAGAGCTGGAAGGTCAACCAGTGGCTGAAGAAGGCGGTTCTGCTGTCCTTCCGCCTCAACGACATGTCGCCCATCTCCGGCGGCCCCGGCGGCGGCTCCTGGTGGGACAAGGTCCCCTCCAAGTTCGACGGCTGGACCGCCAAGGAACATGCGGCCGCGGGCTTCCGCTCGGTGCCCAATTGCGTGGTGCGCCGCTCCGCCTTCATCGCGCCCGGCGTCGTGCTGATGCCCTCTTTCGTGAACCTCGGCGCTTATGTGGGCTCCGGCACGATGGTGGACACCTGGGCCACGGTGGGCTCTTGCGCCCAGATCGGCAAGAACGTGCATCTGTCGGGCGGCGTCGGCATCGGCGGCGTGCTCGAGCCGCTGCAGGCCGGCCCCACGATCATTGAGGACAATTGCTTCATCGGCGCGCGCTCCGAAGTGGTTGAGGGCGTCGTTGTGGGCGAAGGCTCGGTCCTGTCCATGGGCGTGTTCATCGGCGCCTCCACGAAGATCGTGGACCGCGCGACCGGCAAGGTCCACATGGGCTACGTGCCGCCCTATTCGGTGGTCGTGGCCGGCGCCATGCCCGGCAAGCCGCTGCCGGACGGCTCCCCCGGCCCCTCGCTCTATTGCGCCGTGATCGTGAAGACGGTCGACGCGCAGACGCGCTCGAAGACGGGCATCAACGAACTCCTGAGGGATTGATGGCCGCCGTCCTCTCGCGAGAGGGATTGCGGTTCCTGTACCGCAGCGAGGAAGGCGAGATCGGCCGCCGGCTCTGGTGGCTTGGGCTCGCTCCGCTCGCCTCGCTGCTGGTGGCGATGACCGCCGTCTGGCTGGCGCTGCGGCCCTATGCGGGACGCGGACTCGACGAGCGCGCTTTTCTCGATCCGCTCACCGCGGCGGCTTACGGCTTCCTCGTGCTCTACGCTTTCGCGATTCTGCTCGCGAGCGTGAGTTACGTCATGCTGTCCATGAAGCGCCTGCGCGACCGCCGTCGTCCCGTCGCGCTGGCGGGGCTTGCGCCGCTCGCCGCGCTTCTCGCCGGAGCCGCCCATTGGCTCGAACCGCAGATGGGCGGCGCTTTTCCGCTCTGGGCCGTATATGCCTGCGACGCAACGCTACTCGCCGCGCTCGCATGGACGATCGTCGAGCTCGGCGCGCTCAAGGGCGCGCAAGAAACGCATATGCAAGAGGAAGGCTGAGCGGGGACGCGCTCAGCCGCTGTCGTCTTCAGCGGAAGGCGGCAGGGCGGTGACGAGCAGTTTGTCGATGCGCCGCCCGTCCATGTCCACCACCTCGAAGCGATGGCCAAGCACCGCGACCGTCTCCCCGGTCGCAGGCAGATGCTGCAGGGCGTCGATCACAAGGCCGGCGGCCGTCTGGTAGTCGCGCCGCTCCGGCAGGACGACGCCGAGTTGTTCGGCCATTTCATCGGCGGACATCCAGCCCGCGATGAGCCATGATCCGTCCACGCGCCGCACCGCCGCCGGCTCCTCCTCCGGCTCGCTGCTGCGGAACGCGCCCGCGATGGCGTCAAGAATGTCGGCGGGCGTGACGATGCCTTCGAAATGGCCGTATTCATCATGCACGAAAGCCATCGGCACTTCGGCGTCGCGCAGGGTCTGCAAGGCGTCGAGCGCGTCCAGCGTGTCAGGCAGGATCGGCGCGCGGCGCAATTTCTTTTCGATGTCGAGCGCGCGGCCCGCGAGCAAGGGCTCCAGCAGATCGCGCACCTGCAACACGCTCACCGCGCCGTCGATCGTCTCACGCGCGACCGGCAGAAGCGAATGAGCCGAGTCCACGAGGCGCGCACGAATTTGATCCGGCGGATCAGCAAGGTCGATCCAGCACACGTCGGTGCGCGGCGTCATCACCGAACGCACGGGGCGATCGCCGAGCCGCAGCACGGCGGAAATCATTCGCCGCTCGTCGCTCTCGATCACGCCTGCGGTCGCAGCTTCAGCGACGAGAGTCTTGATCTCTTCTTCCGTGACCGGCGCCTCCTGTTCGCGACGCCCGCCGAACAGGAAGATGACGAGCCGCGTCGAGCCGTCCAGCAGCCAGACGAGCGGCGCCGCCGCGCGCGAGAGAAAGCGCATCGCGGGCGCGACCGCGCAGGCGATGGCTTCAGGATCGCGCAGGGCGAGATGTTTGGGAACAAGCTCGCCGACGACGACGGAGAAATAAGTGATGAGGCCGATGACGACGCCATAGCCCGTCGTCTGCGCCACGAAGGGGCTCGCGCCGCCCGCCTCCAGCCGGTCGCTGAGCATGTCGCCCAAAGCCGCGCCCGAAAAGGCGCCCGCCAGCACGCCCACCAGCGTGATGCCGATCTGGACCGTGGAGAGGAAACGGCCGGGATCATCGGAGAGCGCAAGCGCGGCCTCCGCGCCGCGGCGACGGTTTTCGACCATGACCTTGAGGCGGGTCTTTCGGGCGGAGACGATGGCGAGTTCCGACAGCGCGAACACCCCGTTAAGGGCTATCAGCAGCACCGCGATGACGAGTTCGACCACGTTCGTGTGGGCCGGACCGCCTTCGCGACCGGGACCCCTCCTCCTGAGACAGACGTCGCTAATGTGCGGGTTCGCCGGCGCGGCGTCAATGGCGGGCGGCCAGAACCAGGGTCAGGGCAAACGCAGCAGGCGTTTTGCGTTCCCGCCGAGGAATTTGCCCATGTCCGTTTCGTTCAGTTGCAATGTCCTGACCCATTCCATCGCCGGCTCATTGGGCACGAAGGGCCAGTCGACCGAGAACATAATGCGGTCGAGACCAAGCTCCATCATGGCGCAGATGAGCGCGGGCGTGGAGAAATGCCCGCTCGTGGTGATGTGGAAATGGTCGCAGAAGATCTTGCGGAAGCCCATCTCCTCCTGACCCGGCCGGGCGAGCGCCTGATCGATGCGCCAGAGCTGATAAGGCAGCGTCTCGCCCATGTGGCCGAGAATGATTTGCAGATCCCTGCATTGCTCGAACACGCCCGACAGAACGAGGCGGATCGCCAGCGTCGCAGTCTCCACCGTATAGCCCCAGGCGGGGCGCACGACCATCGGGAAAGCCTTCACGTAATCCGCGTAATAGGCCTCGGTGACGCGCGCGTCCGCCGTCGCCGGATGCAGGTAGATCGGCGCGCCCAGCGCGCTCGCGCGTTCGAAGATCGGCCAGAAACGCTTGTTGTCGAGAAAGACGCCGTTCGACTGGCCGTGCAGCATGGCGCCGCGGAACTTGAGGTCGCGCATGCAACGTTCGAGTTCGTCGGCGGCGGCCTCCGGCTCGTCGGTCGGCAGCATGCCGAAGCCATAGAAGCGCGTGGGATGGCGAGCGATCTGTTCGGCGAGGCGGTCGTTGCAGCGACGCGCGAGATCCACCGCCTCCTGTCCCTTCATGCGCTGGATCGAGGGCGCGCCATGGGAGAGCACCTGCACGTCGATGCCGTTGGCGTCCATCTCGCCGATGCGCAGCTCGTCGAAGTCGAACAGCCGCTTCATCTGCCATTCGGAGCGCGAGGCCTCGTAGCCCGGGCTCTTCTGCGACAATTCCGCGTCCCAGTAATGCTCTTCGAGCGCGACGACCGGCATGTTCCTGTACATGGGGCTCCCCGAACGGATGCACGAAAAAGGCCGCGCCCGGAAAGGCGCGGCCCTGACGTTTCGAGACTCAGGCCTGACGGCCGGCCTGGATGCGCAATTCGCCAAGCGGCGGCGAGCTGGCGGAGATCCAGTCGCCCGGCTGCACGGGGCCCACGCCCGAAGGCGTGCCGGTGAAGAAGTAATCGCCCGGGTGCAGCGTGTAATAGGACGAGGCGAATTCGATCAGCTTGCGGATGTCGTAGATCAGCTGGCTGGTGTTCGACTTCTGCTTCGTCTCGCCATTGACGGTGAGTTCGATCGGCAGATTGTCGGGATCGGCGATCTCATCGGCCGTCACCATATAGGGGCCCACCGGCGAATAGCCGTCCACGGACTTGCGGAAGCTGCGATCCTCCTTGCCGCGCACGGTCATGTCGAGGCCCATGCAATAGCCCGCGATGTGATCGAGCGCGTTCTCGCGGGAGATGTTAGTGCCCTTCTTGCCGATGACGATCACCACTTCGAGCTCATGCTCGTTGAGGCGATCGGGAAAGCGCAGGGGAATCGTCTCCGACGGGCCGATGATGGAGGAATTGGCCTTGAGGAAGATGCCGGCCGCGGCGATGCCGCGATGGGTCTCCACAGGCGTGCCGCGACGGGCGGCCATTTCCTCGACATGGGCCTTGTAATTGGTGGGCGCGGCCATGACCTTCGAGGGACGCGCGACGGGCGGCAGCAGCTTCACCTGCGAGATCGGCTTGCCGGGCGCCTGTTTCGCCATCGCCTCGATGCGCGAACGCCATTCCGGCAAAGCGGCGATCACCGCGTCGCCCATCATGTCGTAGCGGGCGGATTTGCGGATCTCGTCCTGGGCGGCGGTGACGTCGTGGACCTGATCCCCGATCACAACGCCAAGGCGATCGTTGTCGTAGCGGCACAATTTCATGGAGCGTCTCCTTCGCTTCTGGCTTGTCGGCTTGCAGCCTGTTGATTGCGGCTCGTTCCGCGAAGGCCGGGCTCGCCGGGCGCAGGTCCGCCGGCTGGAGACGCGTCTCCCCTGCTGGCGCCGATCCTCCCCGGCGGGCCTGTGACCGTCGCCGAATTATTGTTCTCTGGTTCCTACTCCCTCGCGGCGACGGAGACAATGGCCGAGGCCGTCTCGGGCGCGCCTGCTTGCCCGCGCGCCGGGCGCGGCCTAGAGGTTGCCCATCTGCGCAAGGGAGTCCCCCATGTCTCAAGCTTATGACGCGCCGCGACAGGCGGAGGCCCGCCAGGCGGCGGCCGACCTGCGCACCGTGCGGGATTTCCTGCGCTGGGCGACCAGCGCCTTCGAACGCGCCGGGCTCGTCTACGGCCATGGAACGACGGAGGCGCTGGATGAGGCCGCCTTCATCGTGCTCGAGGGCCTGCGCCTGCCGGTGGACCGGCTGGAGCCCTTCCTCGACGCCGCGCTCCTGCCGGCGGAACGCGAGCGCCTCGCCGCGCTGATCGAGGCGCGCATCCTCACCCGCAAGCCGGCGCCTTACCTGCTCAACAAGGCCTATATCCGCGGCGTTCCGTTCTACGTCGACGAACGCGTGATCGTGCCGCGCTCCTTCATCGCCGAGATCCTGCTGTCGGACATGTTCGCGCCGGGGGCGGACGCGCTCGTCGATCCCGCCGGCGTCGAGCGCGCGCTCGACCTGTGCGCGGGCTCAGGCGCCATCGCCCTCATCGCCGCGCGCGCCTTCACCGACGCGATGGTGGACGCGGTGGAGCTGTCGCCCGAGGCGGCGGAGGTCGCGCGCATCAACATCGCCGACAGCGGCTTTGAGGAGCGCGTCGAACTGCTGGAGGGCGACCTGTTCGCGCCGGTGGAGGGCCGGCTCTACGACCTCATCCTCACCAATCCGCCCTATGTGGACGCGCAGGCCATGGACGAACTGCCGCCCGAATACGCCCACGAGCCCGCGATGGCGCTGGGCTCGGGCGAGGACGGGCTCGACATCGTGCGCCGCATCCTCGCGCAGGCGCGCGCGCATTTGACGCCTGAAGGCGCGCTCATCTGCGAGATCGGCCGCGGGCGCGAATTGCTGGAAGCCGAATACCCGCACCTTCCCTTCATGTGGCTCGACACCGAGGAGAGTCAGGGCGAAGTCTTCTTCCTGCGCGCCGCCGACCTTCCTGATTGAGGGCCAGCGCGCATGAGCCCCTCTCCCCTTGCGCGCGCGCTCATGACGCTTTGCCTGTGCCTGTGGGCGCATGCGCCGGCCTCCGCGGCCGACCCGCCCTCGCGCGCGCAGGACAAGCTCGGCGAGACGCTGATGAACGAAGGCCGGCACGCGGAGGCCGACGACGCCTTCGCGCGCGCGCTCGACATCGAGGCCAACAACGGCCGCGCGATCTTGCTGCGCGCGGAGAACGAACGCCGCGCCGCCGGCGCCGGCGCGCAGCCGCGCGCGCTCGTCGAGCTCGCCGGCGTGCCGCTTGAGGAGCAAGACCTGTCAGGCCTCGAGCTCACGGGGCTCGAGATCGTCGACGCCCATGCGCCGCGCTCCATCTGGACGCGCGCGACGCTGCGCTCGGTGGCCTTCGCGCGCGGACAATTGAACGGCGCTGATTTGCGCGGCGCGCGCATTCTCAGCAGCGACCTCGACGGGATCATTCTCGACGACGCCGCCCTCGCCGACTCCTCCTTCGAGGAAACGCGCCTCGTGCGAGCGCGCGCCCCGCGGGTCAGCGCGCGCGGTGCGTCTTTCGTGCGCGCCCGCGCGGTCGCGGCGGATTTCACCGATGCTGATTTCGCCGACGCCGACCTCACCCACGCAGACCTGCGCGCGGCGCGTTTCGGCGCCGCCTCCTTGTTGCGCGCGCGGCTCGTCAACGCGGACCTGCGCGGCGCCGACCTCGCGCGCGCACGGCTCGAGGGCGCAAGCCTTGCGGGCGCGCGGGTGGATTGCGCGACGCGCCTGCCGCAGGGCTTCAACCCCGACGCCGCCTTGCTCGCTCCGCTCGACCTGTGCGGCGGGCGCTTCTCGCTCGACTATCGCGGCAAGGACCTCGCCGGCGTCTCGTTCCGCGACCTCGACATGCGCGGCGCGCTGTTGCAGGGCGCGGCGATCGCAGGCGCGGATTTCACCGGCGCCAATTTCGATGGCGCGGATTTCTCCAGCGTGCAGGATTTCGGGCCGCTATTCGCGCCCGCCTCCGCGCGCGAGGCGAATTTCGAAAACGTGCGTGGACAACTCGACGCGCTCGCCGGCGCGGATCTGCGCAACGCCCGTCTCTCGGGAGCGCCCGGCGCGCCGCTCGAAATCCTCGTCGCGCCTGCGGGCCCGCGGCTCGACGGGGCAAGCCTGACGCGCGTGCGCCTCACGCTCGCCGCCGCGCTTGCGGGGCAGGAGCGCGCGTCGCTGGACGCGGGCCTGCGCAGCCTGTTGCGCGCGCAGATCGAGGAGGCGACGATCGTCTGCGCGCCGCTTGCGGGCGGACGGGCGCGCAATGCGCAGGAAGCCGCAGACCATGCGGAGACGCTCGACATCGCGCGCAGGCTTGCGAGCGCGCCCGGCGTTATCTTGCACGAGAGCTGCCGACGCGCGCCGCGCGCGCGCTGAGCCTCAATAATCCACGCGGGTGAGGCAGAGGCCCTGCGGGGGCGCCACAGTGCCGCAGCGCGCCCTGTCGCGCGCCTCCAGCGCGGCGCGCAAATCCTGCGCGCTCCACTTGCCCGATCCCACATGCTCGAGCGAGCCCGCGAAGGAGCGCACCTGATGGTGCAGGAACGAGAGCGCCGAGGCATGAATCTCGATCATCTCGCCCTCGCGCACGACATCGAGACGGTCGAGCGTGCGGACAGGCGAATTGGCCTGGCACTCGGCGGCGCGGAAGGTGGAGAAATCATGCCGGCCGACGAGCAATTGGGCGGCGTCGTGCATGGCGGCGGCGTCGAGCCGGCGCGCCACGTGCCAGACGCGGTTGCGCTCGATGGCGGCGGGCGCGCGACGGTTGAGGATGCGATAAACGTAATGGCGACGCGTCGCGGAGAAGCGCGCCTCGAAATCCTCCGCCGCCGTCTCCACGGCGACGACGGCGACCGGATGGGGCCGCATATGCGCGTTCATCGCGTCGCGCACCGTGTCGCAGCGCCAGTCGCGCGACAGGTCCAGATGGGCGACCTGCCCGCTGGCGTGGACGCCTGCGTCCGTGCGCCCTGCGCCATGAATGATCGCGCGCTCGCTGGCGAAGGCCGCGACGGCGGTCTCCAGCACCTCCTGCACGGAGAGGCCGTTGGTCTGGCGCTGCCAGCCCACGAAAGGGGCGCCGTCGTATTCGATGGTCAGCTTGTAGCGGGGCATGGCTGCGCGGGGATGGGGAACGCGGGCGCGCTCCTGATGAATGTTCGGGTTTCTCCATAGCCGAAGGACGGCGGCCAAGGCCAGCGTTTCACAAGACCGGCGCCGCGCCGACGTGGTGAGGCAGGACGCATCGGCGACCTGAAGGCGCGTTCGGGTTTATTAGGGACGTGGAGTCACGCGCTCACATAGCCGTCCTCAAGATCGCGGGCGCGCGCAGCCGGATCGCGCTGGGCGGGGTCGCCGTAACCGCCGCCGCCTGCGGCTTCGATGCGGAAACGCTGGCCCGCGTGCAGATCGACGCGGCAATTCGCCGGCATGGCCTTTTCCTGCGGCCCGTCGGGATCGACGAGGAAGCGGCTGCGCCGTCCGTCGTCGCCGCCCGCCAGACCGCGCGCGGGATGCTCCGCCTTGTCGCCGCGATAGAGCACGGTCGCAGGCTGAAGCGCGAGATATTCACGCCGGAAGCTCAGCCCGCCGCGCCAGCGCCCGGCGCCGCCAGAATCGGGAATGAGCTCGAACTTCGTCACCCGAACGGGAAACTCGCTCTCCACGATCTCGATGGGCGTGACGAAAATGTTCGACAAATGCACGGTCACGCCAGACGCGCCGTCGCCGCCCGCCCCGCCGCCATAGGCGGAGCCGAAAATCTCGTGCTGATTATGGCGCACGCTCCGCGCGCCCGCGCCCCATGACACGACGATCGAGCCGCCGCTGCCGCCCGCATGCGCGGCCGCGCGTTGCGGATGAAACGGATTGAGCGCCTCCATCAGCACGTCGATGAGGCGCTGACAGCTTTTCATATAGCTGGAGCAGGGCGCGGGCGGCTGCGCGTTCACCACGCTGCCCGGGCTCGCCACGATCTCGACGAGCGCGCGCGCGGAATCGCTGTAGCGCAGGCCGGGATCAAGCAGGCCGATGAGCGCATGGAAGCAGCACGCCTCCACAAGCGCGGGGCGCAGATTGATCGGCTGGCGCGCCTGCGGGCTCGACCCCGTGAAGTCGAAGCGCACGCGCCCGTCCCGCACGCGTACGCGCACATGCAGGCGCAGGCTTGCGCCGTCATCGCCCTGCGCGTCGAGAAACCCTTCCGCCTCGCTCTCGCCATCGGGCAGCGCGGCGAAAGCGCTCGCCATTTCGCGCCCAGCCGCCTCGATCATGGCGTCGAGCGCGTCGCGCATGGTCTGCGCGCCATGGGCCTGCGCCAGCGCCTTCATGCGTTCGACGCCCATGCGCACGCAGCCCGCCTGCGCGCGCAGGTCGCCCAGCACGAGGTCGGGCTGGCGCGAATTGACGGCGATGAGCCGCTCCACGTCGGGCGTCAGCGGCATGGGCGGCAGCATCAGCCCTTCCTGAAACATCTCCTGCGCCTGCCCCCAGGACGAGCCGGGCACCATGCCGCCCATATCCGCCTTGTGGGCGATCGCCGCGGCGAAGCCGATCAGCTCGCCCTCGACGACAACGGGCGCGATGAGCGCCATGTCCGGCGCATGGGGCGTGAAAGCCTCATAGGGGTGATTGCCCACGAACATGTCGCCGTCTTTGAATCCGTGCGCGCCGAATAATTCGCGCACCCGGCGGGCGAGATAATAATAGGCGGTCGCGTGATAGAACATCGGCGGCGAGGCGACGAGACGGCCTTCGCGGTCGACGATGACGCAGGAATAATCGCGCGACTCGCGCACGATCGTCGAATAGCCCGAGCGGAAGAAGCGATGGGACATCTCCTCCATCAGGCCCGCGATGCGATTGCGCAATATCTGCACGAAGACCGGATCAACGCGCATCGCGGCTCCTCTCCAGCACGAGATTGTCCCATTCGTCGCAGCGCACGCTCCAGCCGTCTGGCACGATGGTGGTTGAATCGCGCTGCTCGATGATGGCCGGCCCGCTCTCACGCCAGCCGGGAAAGAGGTCGTCGCGCCGCCACACGCGCGCGTCGAGCGCGCGTTCAGGCCCCAGAACGAGGCGGCGGGAGGCGACAGGCGCCGGCGCTTCGCGCGCCTCGAGCGGGCGCGGGCGCGGGCGATATTTGGGCATGGCCGCCGTGGCGCGCAGCCTGTAGCTCACCGCCTCCACGGCGGCGTCAGGCGCCGCGTGGCCGTGCACGGCCGCATGCTGCGCGTGGAAGCGCGCGCGCAGCGCCGCCAGCGCGGCCTCGTCCAGCGGCGCGTTCAGCCCGTCGAGTTCGACGCGCAATTCATAGCCCTGCCCCGCGTAACGCATGTCCATGGCGCGCGCGAAGACGGCCTGCGCGGCCTCAAGCCCTTCGGCTGCGAATTGCGCGCGCGCCCGCGCCTCAAGCTGCGCGAAACAGGCCTCAGCATGGGCGGGCGCGAGCGTCGCGAGATCGGCCATTTCCGAGCGCATGAGATCATGGCGCACGTCGCTGCACAAAAGGCCCAGCGCGGAGAAGGCGCCGGGATTGGGCGGCACAAGCACGCGGGGAACGCCGAGATCCTCGGCGACCTGCGCCGCATGGACAGGCCCCGCGCCGCCGAAGGGCACGAGCGTGTGATCGGAGAGATCGACGCCCTTCTTGGCCGCCTCGATGCGGATCGCATCGGTCATATGCGCATTGACGAGCCGCACGATTCCGCAGGCCGCGGTCGTCTCGTCCACGCCCATGGGCGCGGCGATGCGCGCCATCGCGCGGCGCGCGGCCTCAGGATCGAGCTTCATCGCGCCGCCGAGGAAGTAATCGGGATTGAGCGCGCCGCACAGAAGATTGGCGTCGGTGACGGTCGGCTCCTCGCCGCCGCGCCCGTAGCAGGCGGGGCCCGGCGTCGCGCCGGCGCTGCGCGGGCCGACCTGCGGCATGCCTGCGGAATCCAGCCGCGCGATCGAGCCGCCGCCCGCCGCCACGGTCGCGATGTCGAGCGCAGGCGCGCTCACCACGCGCCCGTCGATCACGCTTTCGGATTGCTCGAGCGGCTCGCCCGCTTCGATGAAAGCGACGTCGCAGGACGTGCCTCCGATGTCCATCGTCACGAGATTGCGCCAGCCCTGCGCATGGCCGAGCAGATAGCTCGCCGCGCGCACGCCAGCGGCGGGGCCGGAGAGAAGCGTGCGCACCGCATCCGCCTCCGCATCCACCGCGAGCGGCGTGACGCCGCCGTTCGATTGCATGAGAAAGCGCTGCGGCGTCGCCACGCCCATGGCGTCGAGCCCATCGGAAATGGCGCCGCAATAGCGCGCCAGCACAGGCGCGAGATAAGCGTTGAGCAGCGTGGTGGAGAAGCGCGGCCATTCGCGGATGCGCGGCGAGACGCGGCTCGAGCATGAGACGAAAGCGCCTGGCGCCTCCTCGCGGATCAATTCCTGCGCGCGCCGCTCATGGGCGTCGTTCATGAAGGAGAACAGGAAGCAGACGGCGAAGGAGACGACGCCGCGCGCGGCGAGCTCGCGGGCGGCGGCGCGCACGGCCTCTTCATCGAGAGGCTCGACCTGCGCGCCGGCGTAATCCATGCGGCCCGCGATCTCGCGCGTCAGCAGGGGGCGCGCCAGCGGTTCTGGCCGTCGGAAGAAATGGTCGAACGGGCTCCAGCCTTCGCGGCCCTGGCTCTGCACTTCGACGACGCCGCGCATGCCGGCGTTCACCAGCAGGCCGACCTTCGCGCCGTTCATCTCGAGCAGCGCATTGGTGGTCGCCGTCGTGCCATGGGCGAAGAATTCGACATCCTGCGGGGACACGCCGCTTTCCAGCAGCCTGCGCACGCCCGCGAGCGCGGCGATCGAGGGATCATGCGGCGTGCTGGGCAGTTTCTCGATGCGGAACTCGCCGCCGTCCGCCTGCGCGAGCACGACGTCCGTATGAGTGCCGCCGACGTCGATGCCTATCCGCTGCCGCCTCACGCTCGCGCTCCCTCGTCCCTGGCGTCATCTCCCGCCTGCGGGCGGTCCTGTCAAGCGCAAGGCGCAAGACGCGCCACGCCGGCGCGGGGAACGAAGCCCGGGCGCGCGCGTTGCTGGAGCGTAGGCGCACGCGCGCCGCGCAAAGGGGATTTTCCGCCATGGCCGACGCCAAAACCGGGCAAGCCGACGCGCAGCGGCTTGAGACGCCAAGCGACCTGCGCCGCAACGACGCGGCGGCGGTGGAGGAGGCGCTCAACGCCGTCCTCGCCGACGCTTTCGCGCTCTACATGAAGATCAAGAACTATCACTGGCACGTGAGCGGGCCGAACTTCCGCGACTATCACGAATTGCTCGACGAGCACGGCGCGCAGGCGCTTGCGATGATCGATCCGCTCGCGGAGCGGGTGCGCAAGATCGGCGGCTGCACGCTGCGCTCCATCGGCCATGTGGCGCGGCTCACCCGCATCGCCGACGACGACCGCGCCTTCGTGCCAGCGCGGGAAATGCTGGAGGCCCTGCTCGCCGACGAGCGCGCCTGCCTGCAGGGCCTGCGCGACGCGCATGAAATCTGCGACGAGGCGCGCGACGTCGCCACGGCCGGCCTCCTCGAGACCTATATCGACGCGGCCGAGAAGCGTATCTGGTTCCTGTTCGAGATCACGCGCAGCGGCGAAGCCAGCGGCCATTGAGGCGCGCAAAAGAAAAGGGCCGCGCAACGCGCGGCCCCTTGTCGTTTCTGCGTGCGCGCTCAGATCGAGGCGCTGATCCACTTCACAAGCTCGCCCTTGGGCGCGGCGCCCACTTTCTGCGAGGTCGCCTGGCCGCCCTTGAACAGGAACAGCGTGGGGATGGAGCGAATGCCGAGCTTTCCGGCGACGCCGGGGTTCTCGTCCACGTTGATCTTGGCGATCTTCACCTTGCCGGCCATCTCGTCGGAGATTTCCTCGAGCGAGGGGCCGATCATCTTGCAGGGGCCGCACCATTCGGCCCAGAAATCCACCACCACCGGCTCGGTCGACTTCAGGACTTCGCTCTCGAACGTGGCGTCGGTGACTTTTACGGTGGCCATGGGAACCTCAGCTGCTCGCGGGGGAATGCCCGCCCTTTGAACCGGGAAACTATGAACGCCCCTCCCGCCCGTCAAGGCGCGTCGGCCTCCGGCGAGGCCTGCGTCCCCAGCCCTGCGAGCGCCGCCTCGAGCGCCTCCTGCGGCGCCTCCACCGCCTGCGGCCCGGCGGTCCACACCAGAAGCGCGCGCACGGGCCGGCCCGGCCAGAGCTGCGCGACCGCGCGGGCGTAGAGGCCGAGCTGCGCGAGATAGGCCTGCGGCGCCTGCGAAAGCGGGCGCGGCGCGCCGGTCTTGAAATCCGCGATCACGATCTCGTGCGGCGTCACGAGCAGGCGGTCGATCTGGCCGACGATGCGCCGCAGGCGTCCGCCGATCTCGACGTCAGCCGCAATGGACGTCTCCGCGCGGGAGCCGGGGCCGAACAGGGCCGCGAGCGCGGGATCCTCGATCACCGCGACGGCGCGGGCGCACAGGGCCTCACGACGCTGCGGGCTGAGTCGGGCGCCCGCGCGGGCGGCGAGATAGCGCAGGCCCGCGGCCTGCCGCTCCGGCGCCGGCCTGTCGGGCAGATATTGCAGCAGCGCATGGGTGAGCGCGCCCACGAACAGGGCTTCCCCGCCATCCTGCCCCATGGGTTCGCCAACCTCGAAATCGGGCGCGTGGGGATCGCGCCGATCGGCGGCGGCGAGCGCCTTGGAAGGGCTGAGGGGCGCAGGCGGAGCCGTCTCGCGCGGGGCGGGCGCCGTGAGCCAGGCGGGCGGCGGCGGCGGCTGAGCGGCCGCGGCGGCGGGCGCATGGGCGGACGCGAGCAGGGGCGCCTCGCCGCGGCGCAGGATCTCACCCTCGCCCCATGGCGCAGGCGCCGGCGTCATGGTCCCGGCGAGCGCGGCCTGCGCCATCGTGAGCCAGGCGCCTGCGCCGGGCCCTTTCGACCCGTGGAAGCCGCCGATGTAGAGGCGCTCCTCCGCGCGGGTCATGGCGACGTAGAACAGGCGGCGATGCTCCTCATCCTCCGCCCTGCGCGCCGCGGCGAGCGCGTCGGCGAGCGCGGGCGGATCATTCTGCGCGCCCTTGCGCCAGGCGAGCAGCGGCGTCCCGTCGGGGCCTTCGATCTCCAGCACGCCCGCGTCATGCCGGCCCGACGCCGCCGAACAGGTGTCGGGCAGATAGACGATCTTCGCCTCGAGCCCCTTCGAGGCGTGCACGGTCATCACGCGCACCGCCTCGCCGGCCGCCTCCATGTCGCGCTTGATGGAGAGGTCGGCGCCCTCCATGCGATGCAGGAAGGTGACGAGCGAAGGCGCTTCGAGCGTCTCCGCCTCCAGCGCCAGTTTGAGGAATTCATCCACCGCGTCGCCGGCCTCCGGCCCAAGGCGGGAGAGGAACTTGCGCCGCCCTTCCTCCGGGCCCAGCAGGCGCGCGTAGAAACGGAAAGGCGAATCGCCGACGCGCCGGCGCCAGCCATCGACGCGCGCGGCCGCGGCCCTGCATTCAGGATCGTCCGACCGCCGCAACGCCTCCATCAGCGAGCCCTTGCGGCGCGGCGCGATGCGCAGAAGATGATCGTCGGTGAGCCCGATCAGCGGGGATTTAAGCGCGCAGGCGAGCGTGAGGTCGTCGTCCTCCAGAAGCGCCGCGCGTCCCGCAGCCACCAGATCCTGCACCGCGATATGTTCGCCCAGCATCAATCGGTCGGCGCCGGCGACCGGCACGCCAGCCTCTTTCAGCGCGCGGATCACCGCGTCGAAAAAGGGGCCGCGCTTGCGCACGAGCACCAGAACGTCGCCCGCGCGCACGGGGCGCAGGCTTCCATCGCGCTCATGGACGGCTTCGCGCGCGCGCGGATCGATGAGGCCTTTGACATGCTGGGCGACGCGGCGCGCCATGACGAGGGCGGGACTGCCTTCGTCCTTGCGGTCGAGCGGCATGCGCCAGTCGGCGGGCGTCTGCGCGCCGGCGCCTGCGACGGCGGGCCACAATTCCACGACGCCGGGCAGATCGGCCTTCAGCGCCTGATGGCGCAGCCAGCCGTCGGAATAGACCACGCCCTGTCCATGGTCGGCGTGCATGAACAAATCGTCCACGCTCTCCAGAACGCCGCGCGCGGTGCGGAAGGACAGGTCGAGCGGCACTTCGTCGAAGGGGCGCGCACCTTCCTTGGCGCGGGTCGCGAAATGGCGCGCCTGTTCGGCGAAGGCGCGCGGCTGCGCGCCCTGAAAGGAATAGATGGATTGTTTCTCGTCGCCGACGACGAACAAGGTGCGGTTGCCCGCGCGCGCCCCCTCGCCGGCGAAGAACTCGCTCGTGAGCGCCTGCAGGATCGCCCATTGATCGGACGAGGTGTCCTGCGCCTCGTCCACGAGGATGTGATCGACGCCCGCGTCGAGCTTACAATGCACCCAGGCGGATTCGCAGCGCTCCATCAGCACGCGCGTGCGCTCCACGAGATCGTCGAAATCGAGCAGGCCGCGCGCCTGTTTGAGACGCGCGTAACGGCTCGTCACCGCGCCCGTGAGCGCGCTGAGCGCGGCGCTGCGCTCGACTGCGGCGGCGGCTCGGCGCTGCGTCTCGCGCGCGACGAGGCGCTCGCGCTCGGCCTCCAGCAGCGGGCGCAGGCCCGGATCGCCATTGAGCGCATCGGTCGCCATTCTGGCGCGCGGTTCGCCTCTCGCGCTGAAGAACACATAGCGCCAGGCCTGCAGGCGTCGGTGCGCAGGCGCATTGATCGCCGCGCGCACGCGATCCGCCGTCCCTTTGTCGTTCTTGCTCCCCGCATCGAGACGATTGGCGATATCGGGCCAGAGAGGGGGCGCGATGCCGCCCGCGATCATGTCGGCCTCGATGGCGGCGACGCTCTCGTTCGCCGGCGCGCCCAGCGCATGGACGAGCATGCGCTCCGTCTCGTCCGACTGACGGCGCGCCATTTCGGCGAGCGCAGCGCGGGCGCCCAGCGCCTCGCGCAGCAAATCGTCGAAGGCGGCGGACGTGGTGAGCGCCGCCACATGCGTCAACGCCTGACCGAGGCGCGACTGGGGCGCGCCCACCGCCTCCGACAAGATCTCCTCGCGCGCGATCGCGAGCAATTCCTTCTGCGCCTCCTCCGTCAGCACCTCGAACCGCGCGGGCACGTTGGCCTCGAAGGGAAAGAGATGCAGCAGGCGCTCGCAGAACGCGTGGATCGTCTGGATCTTCAGCCCGCCGGGCGTCTCCACCGCGCGCGCGAACAGGCGGCGCGCGAGGCCGAGCCGGTTCGCAGGCGCGCCCATGGCGATGATCTCGGCGCGCAGGCGCGCGTCATCCATGCGCGTCCAGCTCGACAGGATGTCGAACACGCGGATCGACATATTCGCCGCCGCCGCCTTGGTGAACGTGAGGCAGAGGATTTTCGAAGGCGGCGCGCCTTCCAGCAGCAGGCGCACGACGCGCTGCGCGAGCACATAGGTCTTGCCGGA
>CAZYBF010000020.1:0-15554 GCA_964645525.1 uncultured Beijerinckia sp. | reverse complement strand
TGGGAGCCTCGCTCATGCGCCCTCTCCTTCGCCGCCGCCCGCCGACCATTCGCGATGGCGCGAGAGATGATCATAGGGCGTGGGATGACTTTCGAATTGCGGAAACAGGCGCGGCGGATAAGGCGTCTGCGGATCGCGGAACGCCTCGAGCAGGCTGACGAGACCCTCGTAATGCTCCTTCATCGCGTCCGCGAGCGTGATCGGCTCCTTGCCCGTGGCCTCGCGTTCGCGCTCGACGCCTGCGTCGCCGCCGAGCTTCACATAGACCGCGCCCGCCATGTCCGCGCCCGGCGGCGCGCAGGGAAAGGCGCCTTCCGCGATCATCCGCGCCTCAAGCGTCAATTGCGGCGACAGGCCGCAGGCCACCATTTTCGCCGAAGGCGGCGCGCCGGTCTTGAAATCCATCACCACGTAAGAGCCGTCGTCGCGCTTCTCGATGCGGTCGGCCACGGCGGTGAGCCGGAAGACAGAGCCGTCCGACAGCGAAATGCGCAGCTCGCCGCGCTCCTCCGCCGCCACACGGGCGAGCGCCGCGCGGCGGCCCTCGTCCCAGGCGACGAAGGCCGCGCAGATCGCCTCGACCCGCGGCCATCTGAAGGCGCGAAACTCGGCGTCCTGCAAATCCTGCGCGTGAACCTCGCGCGCGATCTCCATCAGCCGCGCCAGCGCGTCGCCGGGCAAGGCGCCCTCGGGATGGGCCTTCTGGAAGCGGCCGAGCATTTCGTGGATGCGCACGCCCGCCTCCCGCGCGCCCTCCTCCTCGTCCAGTCCCGACAGCGGCGCAAGCCGCAGAACGCGCTCCGCATAAATGGCGTAAGGGTCGCGGCGCAACAATTCGACGCGCGTGACGCTCAATTGCGTCGGGCGCAAATCGACCGGCGGGCGCGGCATGGGCCGGACGAGCGGATCGCAGGGAAGCGGCGCGTCGAGCAGGCGCGCGCGTTCGAGATGAAGCGAACCGCGCGCGCGGCAGGCGGACCAATGATCCCCCGCCAGCGCCTGCATGCGCAGAAGAAAGCGCGAGGGCGTGGTGGGCGCGCCATTGCGCTTGAGCGCCCGCGTCACGATGACGTCAGGCGCGCCGATCGCCTGAATGAAATCATGCGCCGTCTGGCCGATGCGCCGCTCCGGCGCGGCGAGCCCTAATTGCATGCGCATGGGCCTGTTGAGGAAAGCGTCGGTGCGCGCGGCCGGCGGCCACACGGTCTCGTCGAGCCCGGCGACGACGATGAGATCGGCTTCCATGAGACGGGCTTCGAGCAGGCCAAGGCTCTTGATGCGCGGATGATGCGCGCGCGGGCCGCGCACCACCACTTCGCGAGAGGCGGCTTCGAAAAAGGCGGCGTAATCCTCGCGCCGGAAGCCCACGTCGCAGGCGCCTCCCGCCTGAATGAGATCTTGCGCGAGCGTTTCAAAGGAGTCCGCGTCGTCCGAGCGGCGCGGCGCGGCGCCCGGCGCGGGCGCGCTCAACGCATGGACGGCGAGCCGATGCGCCTGCGCCCAGACGGCCAATGTCTGCGGCCCTTCGAGAGCGCGCAGGGGCGCGAGCGCGCGCGCGAGGCGCGCCAGCAGATCGAGGACGCCCGCCCAATCGGCGTCGTCAAGGCGCTTCGCCGCCTCATGGGCGTGGGCATCCGCCTCGATGGCGGCGCGCGCGCGGGCGACCGCTGCGGCGGGATCGGCGAGGTCCGGCCGCAATCCGCGCAGAAGGCCGATCTCGGCGGCGTCCGTCGCGCGCGCGGCCTCGCCCGGCGCAAGGCCGAGGCGCGCCAGCGGATGACGCAGCAGGGCGAGCATGGCGCTTGCGCTCGCCGTCGGCTCCACGCAGCCAAGACACAGACGCGCCAGCACGCCGAACGGCGCGTTGACGAGCGGATCGCCGCCTGAATCGTCGATCTCGATCTCCCAGCGCGCGAGCTCCGCGCGCACGCGGCGCGCGAGATTGCGGTCGGGCGTGACGAGGGCGGCGGTGCGTTCAGGCGTCTCCAGCGCCTCGCGCAGCGCCACCGCGATGGCGAGCGCCTCCTCACGTTCGTCGGCGGCCTCGATGGCGGCGAGGCCCGACAAGGCCTGCGTCACGCCCTGCGCGCCCAGCCGTTCGCGGAAGGCGGGCCATGCGTCGGTCGTCTCCGCCGGGCGCAGGGCCTCGCAGGCGAAGGCCACGCGCTGCGCGCGCGCAGGCTCGGGCGCGGCGAGCTCGCGCACCTCCTCGCGCTCGACGCCAATGACGCGCAACAGGCGGCGCAAAGCGGCCTGCGGATGGCCCTGCGCGGAATCGGCCTCCTCCTCGCTGCTTGCGACAGCGCGCCAGGCGTCTTCGTCCATCGCAAGGTCGAGCCCGGGCAACACCACGGCGCCGCGCGGGGATTCCGCGATGGCGGCGATCAGCCGCGCTGTGGCGGCGTTGGTGCCGGTGGAGCCTGCGACGATCTCGACGCCGGTGGCGCCGGCGCGGATCTGCGCGATGCGCCGCGTGACGAGCTCCGCCTGCCGCCGCGCCCGGTCCACGCGGCCGATCTCGGCGAGAAAGGCGGGCCAGTGATCGCGCGCGATGGTGAGGAAGTTGAGCGTGATGCGCCAGTATTCGTCGAGGCGTTCGGGCGCAAGCGCGTCGAGCTTGCCCCAATCCACCTCCTCCACGATCATCTCGTCGATCAGCGCGGCGAGATCGCCGGCGAGATGAAACGCCTGCGCCGGCGCCGTGGTCACAAGAAGGGGTTCGTCGTCGCGCACCTGCGCGCGGCCCTGCGCATCAATGGAGCGGATCGCGCCGCGCAGCGCCTTCGCCCAGCCGAGAATGAGCTGCATCAGCGCAAGGCGGCGATCGAGTTCGCCGATCGCCTCCGGCGCGTCCTCGCGGAACGCATCGTCGAGCGAGGGACCGGCGAACAGAAGCTCGTTTTCAATTCCCTCCATCGCGCCAAGCGGCACGATGCGCGGCAGGATCAGCGCCGTTGCGCCGGCGGCCGCCGCCAGCTCCTCGGCGAGCGCGCGCGCGGCGCGGCGCGTGGGCACGTAGATGACGGCGTCGGCGAGCGCGGCGGGATCGCCTCGCGCGGGAAAGCCTTCCACGACGCGCCCGTCCAGCAGGGCGGCGGCGAGCGTGCGCAGGAAAGGCGCGCCGGAGGCGATGGTGCAGACGTTGCGGGCCCGCCCCGGCGCCACGCTAAAGCACCGAACGCTTGAGGGCGATCTCCGCCGCCTCGATGGCCTCGGGCTCGCCCACATGCAGCCACAACCCGTCGAGGCGCACGCCGTGCAGGCGCCCGCGCTCCGCGGCGGCGAAGAAGTAAGGCGCGAGACGGAAGACGTCTTCGCGCGCGTCGGCGATCAGCTCGGGCTTGATGATCCCCACGCCCGAATAGACGAAAGGCGCCACGCGCCGCTCCTCGCGCCGCGCGAGCCTGCCGTCGGGCTCCATGGTGAAATCGCCCGGCCAGTCGACGCCCACGCTGGTCGCAGTGGGCGCGACGAGCAGCAGCGCGTCCATCGCGTCAGGATTCCACGCCTGCGCCAGCCGCTCGAGATTGCTGCGCGGGCCTTCCGCCCAGAAGGCGTCCGTGTTGCAGACGAAGTAAGGCGCATCGCCCAGAAGCGCGGCCGCCTTGCGCAGGCCGCCGCCCTGATCGAGCAGTTTCTCGCGTTCGTCGGAGATCATGATCCGCGGCGCGGCGCGGTCGCGCAGATGCGCCTCGATCTGATCGGCGAGCCAGTGCACGTTCACCACCGCCGTCTCGACGCCAGCGCGCGCCAGCGCGTCGAGCGTATAGTCGATCAGGGCGCGCCCGCCCACGCGCACCAGCGGCTTGGGCGTGCGCAGCGAGATCGGCCTCATGCGCGTTCCCAGACCGGCGGCGAAGACCATGGCGGCTTTCGGCATGAATGCGGCGGGACGACCTGCGCCCGCCCTCGTCGAACTCGTCATACGCAGGGGTTCCGGACTCGAGCGGATCACGCCTCGATGAGGCGCGGGAGATAGGTTTTACACCAGGCTTTCACGTCGGCAAGCGCGGGATGCTGGAGGTTCTTGGCAAGATAGCGCTCGACGCGCGGCAGATGCGCGAGATATTGCGGCTTGCCGTCGCGCACGTTGAGGCGCGCGAAAATGCCGAGGATCTTCGTCGCGCGCTGGGCGCCGAGCAGCGCATAGGCGGCGGCGAAGGCGGACATGTCGAAATCCTCCTCGATGGCGCGGCGCGCCTTCGCGTAATGCGACAGAAGCCGCAATTCGAGGTCGTCGGGAACCGTCACACGCGCGTCCTGGAGCAGCGAGACGACGTCATAGGCGGGGTGGCCCAGCACGCAATCCTGAAAATCGATCACGCCCACGCGCGTGAGGCCGGAGCGTTCGGGCAGCCAGATCAGATTAGGGGAATGGTAATCGCGCAGAACCCAGGCCTCGCGCGAAATGGAAACGCGATCCAGCGCGCTGCGCCACAAGGACAGAAAAATCCCCCGCGCGCCGGAGGAGAGCGACAGGCCCGCCACATGCGGCGCATACCAATCCAGAAGAAGCTCCGCCTCGATCAGCAAGGCCTCGAGATCATAGGGCGGGATGGAATAGGCGCGCCCGTCCGGCAAGGGCAACGTGGTCGGCGCCCCGCTCACATGCAGGAAGGCGAGCACGGAGGCCGCGTCCATATAGCGTTCGGGAATCGGCGCGTCGTCGGCGACGACGCCTTCCGAGCCGAGGTCTTCGAGAATGGCGAGCCCGTCAGGCGCCGAGGCGGCGTAGATCGCGGGCGCGGACAGGCCGCGCGCGCGCAGGCCCTGCGCGATGGCGAGGAAGGGCTCGATGTTTTCCGCAAGCCGCGCGATGGCGCTGTAGGGGCGGCCATAACGCACGGGCGGCCCGTCAGGCCGCGGCGGCGAGATCATGAGCACCGCGGTCGAGCCGTCGGGCTTCACCAGACGCTCATAGGCGCGCACGGAGGCGTCGCCGAGCATGAATTCGCGCCGCGCGTCCGCCCAGCCGGAGGAGCGCAACAGCCTGTCGAGGCCGCGCACGCGCGCCAGCCGCTCGGCCATGGCGCCAAAGCCCGTCAACGTCGCCTCGCGATAGGAATCGCCGCGCGCGGGATTGATGCGCAACGCGACGTCGAGCCGGTCCGCAGGCAGGCGCGGCCCCATGCGGTCGGACCATTCCACCAGCGCGAGCCCGCCCGCGAGCGCTTCGTCCCACCCCAGCTCGATGAGCTCCTCAGGCGCGGCGATGCGATAGAGATCCGCATGCACGACCGGGTAAGGCCCGCCCTCGTAAACCTGCATCAGCGTGAAGGTGGGGCTTGGCACTTCAAGCTCAGGCGCGCCGCACACGCAGCGCACGAGCGCGCGCGCGAAGGCGGTCTTGCCAGCGCCCAGATCGCCCGAGAGCGTGACCACGTCGCCCGCGCCCACCATGCGCGCGACCTGCGCGGCGAGCGCGGCGGTGTCGGCCTCATCGGCCAGTTCGATGCGCCAGACGACGGGCGCGAGCGGCGCGCCCGCCCCCGGATCTCTCATCGATGGTGGAGACATGGCGGCGCTCCTATTGGGCCTGCGCCAGTTTGCGCGCCTGCGCCTGCACGGGGAAGACGCATGTCACGGTCGTGCCCTCGCCCGGCGCGGACTGGATGTGGACGGAGCCGCCGTGCAGCTCCACGAGCGAGCGCACGATCGACAGGCCGAGGCCGACGCCGCGATGGCGCGAGCCGCCGCTGTGGGTGCGGAAGCGCTCGAACACGCTGTCGATGACGTCCGCAGGAATGCCGCGGCCCTGATCCGTCACCTTGAACACGAGCGCGTCCTCGCGGCGCATGGCGGCGAGCGTGACGGTCTGGCCCGGCGCGGAGAAGCCGATGGCGTTCGAGAGGAGGTTGAACAGAACCTGCCGCACGCGCTTGGCGTCGGCGCGGAAGGAGCCCACCCCGTCAAGCGGCACGATGTTCAGCGCGATGGCGGCCTCCGCGAGGCGGTCCTGCACGCCTTCGGCGGCGGCGCGCATCGTGTCCACCACGTCCACCTCCGAGAGGTCGAGTTCGAGCGCGTCGGAATCGATGGTCGCGAGATCGAGAATGTCGTTGATGATCGCCAGCAGCGCGGCGGAGGATTCCAGGATGTGCCCCGCATATTCGCGCTGTTTGGGATTGAGCGCGCCCACGGCCTCATCGCCCAGCAGATGGATGAAGCCGATGATGTTGGTGAGCGGCGAGCGCAGCTCATAGGACACGTGGTGGACGAAGTCCTCGCGCAGCTTCTGGGCGGCGAGCAGCGCCTCGTTGCGCTCGGTGAGCGCGCGCTCCTCGTTGGCGGCGGCGGTGACGTCGGAGAAGGTGACGAGCGTCGAGCCGTCAGGCAGCGGCGCGGCCGCGCAATCGAGCACGCTGCCGTCGGCGCGCCGCGCCTTGCGCTGGAAGCCGGTGCGCGCGTCGTGCAGGCCCGCGACCACGCCGCGCAACTGGCTCCACACGTCGTCCTGCGGACATTGCGGCCGGCAATGGGCGAGCACGTCGTCCACATGGGGCGCCCGCTGGCGCTCCTTCTCGGCAGCCTCCAGCGCGTCCCTGAGCGCGCCATGGTCGAATCCCCACAGGCTCGCGAAGGCGACGTTGAACAGTTTCAGCCGGCCGTCCGCGCCAAACACGGCGACGCCTTCGCGCAGGCTGTCGAGCGTCTCGCCCTGCACGGTGACGAGCGCGCGATATTGCGTCTGCAACGCATAGGCGTCGGTCACGTCGTCGAACAGATAGGTCACGCCGCCTTGCGAATTGGGCGTGGAGACCACGCGCAACGTGCGCCGGTCGGGCAGATACCAGACCTGTTCGATCGTCTCGGGCGATTGATAGGCGGCGAACAGGCTTTCCTTCCAGGCGCGGAAGTCGACCTGTTCAGGCAGGCGGCGCTCGGCGCGCAGCCGGTCGAGGATTTCCGAATCCGCCGGCCCGCCCTCCAGCCATGCGGCGTCGAGCGACCACAATTGCCGATAGGCCGAATTGTGGAAGACGAGCCGCTTGGAGCGATCGAAGATCGCGACCGCAGTCGACAATTGGTCGAGCGTGCGGGCGTGGGACTGCATCTGGCGGGCGAGATCCGCGCGCACGTCCTCAAGCTCGCTCTGGTCCACCGTGAAAGCGACCGCGCCGGTGGGCGCAGGCGCCTCCACGATGTCGAGCAAGCGGCGCTGGCCGGCGACCACGGCGGGGGCGCGCTGGCGCCAGATCTCGCCGCGCGCGCGGGCCTGCGCGGCGGCCTCGCGGGCGCCGCTCTCCAGAAGCTCCACGCCGCGCACCACCGCGTCGCGCGCGTCGGCGGCCTCCACGGCGCGGGCGTAGGCGGCGTTCACCCAGGCGAGCTTGCCGGTGGAATCGCGCATCCAGGCGGCGCCGGGGGCGGCGTCGAGCAGGGCGCGGAAGGAATCAGCCTCGGCGGTGGCGCGCGCGCAACGCTCGCGGGCCTGCGCCAGCTCCAGCCGGTCGCCGGAGTTTTCGCGGATGCGCAGCACGGCGCGCCCGCCAACCGCCCGCCCGTCGATCTCGACATGGCGGCCGGCGAGCGTGGCGAGGGACAGGCGGAAGCTTTCGCCGCGCGCGCGCAGCCGCTCCACGCAGCCTTCGAGCTGGGACGCGGGCTCGGGCGCGAGCCAGGCGCCGAAGGCGAGCGGGCTGCGCGGGGTGGCGGGATCGGCGGTCAGCGAGAGGTCGCCGAAAATCTCCGGCTCCTCGCCGGGCGCGCCCCAGGCGATCATCAATTGCCGGTCGAGGGCGAGGAAGGCGTTGGCGCGGTCGAGGGCGGCGCGGGCGCCGGCCAGCTCCTGCAGCGCGCGGCGGGCGCGCTCGCCGGCGCCGCGACGGCGCAGCGTATGGACGAAGGCGGCGATCCCGCAGCCCGCCACGCCCAGCGCGAACAGGCCGAAGCCGAGAACCACGGAGGAGGAGGCGCCCTGCGCGGGCGTGGCGCCCTGCGCCCATGCGGAGGCGGGCCACAAAAGCGCCGGGGGAACGAGCGCGCTGGCGGAGGCGAGCGCGCGACGCAACCCGCCGCGCAATTCGCCGCGCATGGCCGCGAGGCGGGACGCAGAGTCCCGCATTGGCGTTCCGGGAGGAACGCTGCCCAAGCGCCGCCGCAAGTTCATGCTCAGGTGGTCCCCAGTGTCGATCCCGCGTCCGCGCGCCGGCTTGGCCTCCCGGCGCGCGAATCACTCCAACATATCTTCGCGAGCGCAGGCTGAGGAGTGGTTAATCAAAACGAAACGCCTCCGGAGGGGTCCGGAGGCGCTTTTTCGTGGCCGGAGCGAGGCTGCGGGCCCCGCAGGGCCCGCCGCATGCGGCTCAATAGCGGTAGTGCTCGGGCTTGTAGGGGCCCTGCTGGGGCAGGCCGAGATAGGCGGCCTGCTGGTCGGACAGCTTGGTGAGCTTCACGCCGATCTTCTCGAGATGCAGCGCGGCGACCTTTTCGTCGAGGTGCTTGGGCAGGGTGTAGACCTTCTTGTCGTACTGGCCCTGCTTGGTCCACAGCTCGATCTGCGCCAGCGTCTGGTTGGTGAAGGAGGCCGACATCACGAAGGAGGGGTGGCCCGTCGCGTTGCCGAGGTTCACCAGGCGGCCTTCCGACAGCAGGATGATGCGCTTGCCATCGGCGAACTCAACCTCGTCGACCTGCGGCTTGATGTTGTTCCACTTGAAGTTCTTCAGGCCCGCGACCTGAATCTCCGAGTCGAAATGGCCGATGTTGCAGACGATGGCGCGGTCCTTCATGGCGCGCATGTGGTCGACGGTGATCACGTCCACATTGCCGGTGGCGGTGACGAAAATGTCGGCGCGCGGGGCGGCGTCCTCCATGGTCGTCACCTCATAGCCTTCCATCGCCGCCTGCAGGGCGCAGATGGGATCGATCTCGGAGACGAGCACGCGGCAGCCCGCATTGCGCAGCGAGGCGGCGGAGCCCTTGCCCACGTCGCCGAAGCCCGCGACCATGGCGACCTTGCCCGCCATCATCACGTCGGTGCCGCGGCGGATGCCGTCCACCAGCGATTCCTTGCAGCCGTAGAGATTGTCGAACTTCGACTTGGTGACGGAATCGTTCACGTTGATGGCCGGCCACAGCAGCGTGCCGTCCTTCTCCATGTTGTAGAGGCGATGCACGCCCGTGGTGGTCTCTTCCGACACGCCCTTGATGGCGGTTCCGTTGCGCGTGTACCAGCCCGGGTTGGACTTGAGGCGCTTCTTGATGGCGGCGAAGAGGATCTCCTCCTCCTCATTGCCGGGCTTGTCGAGGAAGGCGACGTCGCCCTTCTCGGCGCGCATGCCCAGATGGATGAGCATGGTGGCGTCGCCGCCGTCGTCGAGGATCATGTTGGGCGTGCCGCCGTCGGCCCATTCGAAGATCTTGTGGGTGTATTCCCAGTAATCCTCGAGGCTCTCGCCCTTGATGGCGAAGACCGGCGTGCCGGCGGCCGCGATGGCGGCGGCGGCGTGGTCCTGCGTCGAATAGATGTTGCACGAGGCCCAGCGCACGTCGGCGCCCAGCGCCTTCAGCGTCTCGATGAGCACGCCGGTCTGGATGGTCATGTGCAGCGAGCCGGCGATGCGGGCGCCCTTGAGCGGCTGGCGGGGGCCGTATTCGGCGCGGGTGGCCATGAGGCCGGGCATTTCGGTCTCGGCGATGGCGAGTTCCTTGCGGCCCCAGTCGGCGAGCTTGATGTCGGCGACGGCGTAGTCGGTGTGAGCGGTCATGGGAAATCCCGAATCTTGGAATCGGACACAATAATCCGGGTGCGCCTATAGCAGGCCGCCCGCCCCCGCGCAAGACCGGTATAAAGATTTCTTTATGTGGGGGCGGAGGGGCGGAGGCCAATATAAAGCCCCGTCCAAGCCGGCTTGATCCCGATTAACGCGCGGGGGCGGGCGCGGGCGCAGACTGGCGCCCATGTCGACCGTCGATCTCGCCGCCGCCTCCGGCGCCTCCGCTCTCCCCGCCTCTCTCGCGCTCGCGGAGAGATCCGCGCCGCGCTACACGAGCTATCCCACCGCGCCGCATTTCCACGCCGGCGTGACGGGCGAGACCTTCGCGCAATGGCTCGGCGCGCTGCACCGCGAGGCGCGCCTCTCGCTCTATCTGCACGTGCCGTTCTGCCGCACGATCTGCGCCTATTGCGGCTGCAACACAAAGGCCGCCGTGCGCGAGGCGCCGCTCGACGCCTATGTCCGCACGCTCGAGCGCGAGATCGCGCTCGCCGGCGCCGCAAGCGGGGCGAGCCGGGTCACGCAGATTCACTGGGGCGGCGGCACGCCGGGCCTGCTCGGCCCCGACCGGCTGAAAAGATTGCATGGCGCGCTCGCCCGCGCCTTCGATCTCGCGCAGGTCGAGGAGCACGCCATCGAGCTCGATCCCCGGCATGCGGACGCAGCGCTGATGGCGGGCCTCGCCGAGATGGGCGTCAACCGCGTCTCCTTCGGCGTGCAGGATTTCAACCCCCATGTGCAGAAGGCCATCGGCCGCGTGCAGCCCTTCGAGGTCGTGGAGCGCGCCGTGGCGCTGGCGCGCGCGGCGGGCCTGCGCGCGATCAACCTCGACCTCATGTACGGCCTGCCCGAACAATCGCTGGAGGATGCCGCGCGTAGCGCGCGCATGGCCGCGCAACTCGCCCCCGCCCGGCTCGCCCTGTTCGGCTATGCGCATGTGCCCTGGCTCAAACGCCACCAAAGGCTGATCGACGAGGCCGCCCTGCCGGGCGCGGCCGCGCGGCTCGCGCAGGCGGCCCTCGCGCGCGAGACGCTGGAGCGCGCGGGCTATCTCGCCGTGGGGCTCGACCATTTCGCGCGCGCGGACGATCCTCTCGCGCTGGCCGCGCAGTCAGGCGCGCTGCGCCGCAATTTTCAGGGCTATGTCACCGACGACGCTGAGGCGCTGATCGGGCTCGGCGCCTCCGCGATCAGCCAGACGCCGGAAGGCTATGCGCAGAACGCGCCCGACGTCGCAGGCTGGCGCCGGCTCGTGGAGGATGGCCGCCTGCCGGGCGTGCGCGGCCTCGCGCTCGACGACGACGACCGCCTGCGCGCGAAAGCGATCGAACGGCTGATGTGCGACTTCACGCTCGATTACGGCGCGCTCGCGCTGCGCGAGACAGGAAACGCCCGCGCGCTCGACGACGCGCGCGCGGGGCTGGAGGCGCTGGCGCGGGAGGGCGTGCTCACCCATGCGGGACGCAGCCTGCGCATGACGCGCGCAGGCGCGCCCTTCGTGCGGCTGGCGGCCGCCTGTTTCGACGCTTATCTCGCGCAAGGCGCCGCACGCCATTCCGCCGCCGTGTGAGCGGGCGGGCGCGAGGCGCGCGCTCAGCGCGCTAGGAACTCGCTCGCCTCGAAAATCGCGGCGAAGGGCACGCCCTTGCCGGCGTAAAACTCCTTCGCGCCGTCCTGCCGGTCGACGATGGTGACGACGAGCGCGATCTTCGCGCCTTCCTCCACGCAGGCCTGCGCCGCCTTCCAGGCGCTCTCGCCGGTGGTCGTCACGTCTTCCACGATGACGATGGTCTTGCCCGCGAGCGTCTCGCCCTTCGGCAGGCCTTCCACGAGTTTCTTCGCGCCGTGGCCCTTGGGCTGTTTGCGCACGAAGAAGCCGTAGAGCGGCGCGCCCGCCTGGAAGGAGTGCTGGCACAGCGCGCCGGTGATCGGCACCGCGCCCATCTCAAGCCCGCCCACATGGGTGGCGCCGCTGCCGGCGACCTTCGCCAGCACCGCCTTCGCGATCAGCGCGGCGCCTTCGGGGTGCAGCATCGAGGGCTTCATGTCGAAGTAGAAATCGCTCTCCTTGCCGGAGGCGAGGATCACCTTGCCGCGCCCGAAGGAGCGCTGAAAAACGATGTCGGCGAGGCGGGCGCGCTCGGATACGGTCAGGTCGGCGCTCATCGGGGGACTCACGTTTGAACTTCGCTGCGCGCACTCAACAGAAGCCGCGCGGCGGGGTCAATCGGGCGGCGTTCCGTTTTCCCGCAGAACTTCGCCCGCCAGATAGAGCGAGCCGCAGATCAGCACGCGCGGCGGGCAAGGCCAGGGCCGGGCGGCGAGCGCGTCGAGCGCAGGGGCCACGCCCTCCGCCGCCGCAGCCGGCAGGCCGATGCCGCGCGCAAGCGCCGCCACGTCCTGCGCGGGGCGGGCCGCATGTTCGCCGGGAATGGGCACGGCGAGGACCTCCTGCGCGAGGCCCGCGAAGGGCGCCAGAAAACCCGCCGTGTCCTTCGAGGCGAGCCCGCCGCAGATGAGGACGAGCGGGCGCGGCTCGCGCTCCTCGCGCTCGGCCATGGCCTGCGCCAGCGCCAGCCCGCCGGCGGGATTGTGGCCGCCGTCGAGCCAGAGCTCGGCGCCTTCCGGCGCGCGCGCGACGAGCGCCCCGCGGGTGAGCCTTTGCATGCGCGCGGGCCAATCGGCGGCGCGCAGCCCCTCCTCCAGCGCGGCGACCGGAAAATCAGGCCACACCGCGCGCAGGGCGGCGATGGCGCTCGCGGCGTTGTCGAACTGGTGGCGGCCGGGCAGGCGTGGCGCCGGCAGGTCGATGAGGCCGCGCTCGTCCTCATAGACAAGGCGGCCGCGCTCCTCGCTCACGTGGAAGTCGCGGCCGGCCACGAGGAGCGGGCCTGCGCCTGCGCGCCGCGCCTGCCGCGCGATCACGTCCATCGCGTCTGGCTCCTGCGGCGCGATCACGGCGGGCGCGCCCGGCTTCAGGATTCCCGCTTTCTCGAAAGCGATCTTCGCCAGCGTGTCGCCGAGGAAATCCATATGGTCCATCGACACGGGCGTGATGATCGTCGCCGCCGGCCGTTCGATGACATTGGTGGAATCGAACCGCCCGCCGAGCCCGACCTCCAGCAAAAGCGCGTCGGCGGGCGTGCGCGCGAACAGGAGAAAGGCGGCGGCGGTGGTGATCTCGAACAGGGTGATCGGCGCGCCCGCGTTCACGCGCTCGCAGGTCTCGAAAGCCTCGATGAGCGCGTCCTCCGCCACAAGCCGTCCGGCGAGGCGGATGCGCTCATGGAAGCGCACGAGATGGGGCGATGTGTAGACATGCGTGCGTTTGCCCTGCGCCTCCAGCATGGCGCGCAGGAAGGCGACGGTGGAGCCCTTGCCGTTGGTGCCCGCGACGTGGATCGTGGGCGGCAGCGCGAGATGCGGGTCGCCCAGCGCCTTCAGCAGCGCGCGCGTGCGGCCGAGCGACAGGTCGATCTTGCGCGGATGAAGCGCGAGAAACCGCTCCAGATAAGCGCCCGACCCTGTCGCCTGCGCGGCCATGGGATCAGGCCGCCGCCTCGACGCTCGCGCGCTGGTTCATGAGCAGCGAGCACAAGCGCGCCAGCGTGTCGCGCTGTTCGCTGCGCGGCACGACCATGTCCACCATGCCGTGGTCGCGCAGATATTCCGCGCGCTGGAAGCCCTCGGGCAATTTCTCGCGGATCGTCTGTTCGATCACGCGCGCGCCCGCGAAGCCGATGACGCAGCCCGGCTCCGCCATGTGCACGTCGCCCAGCATGGCGTAAGACGCCGTCACGCCGCCGGTGGTGGGATTGGTGAGCACGACGATATAGGGCAGGCGCGCCTCGCGCAGGCGGCGCACGGCGACCGTGGTGCGCGGCATCTGCATCAGCGAGAACATGCCTTCCTGCATGCGCGCGCCGCCCGAGGCGGTGAAGATGATGAAGGGCGTGCGCCGCTCGACCGCGGCCTCCATGCCGGCGATGATCGCCTCGCCCGCCGCCATGCCCAGCGATCCGCCGATGAAGTCGAAATCCTGCACGGCGACAGTGACCGGCAGCGATTTGAGAAGCCCGCGCGTGAGGCGCACGCAATCGGGCCGCTCGGTCTTGGCGCGATATTCCTTCAGCCGGTCGGTGTAGCGCTTCACGTCGCGGAACTTCAGCGGATCGAGCTGCACGTCGGGCGTGGGGATCTCCTCCCACTTGCCGTCGTCATAGATCATCTGCAGGCGCGCCTGCGCGGGCATGCGCATGTGATGGCCGGAGCCCGGCACGACCCACAGGTTCTGCTCGACCTCCTTGTGGAAGACGAGCTGGCCGCTCTCAGGGCATTTCACCCACAGGTTCTCGGGCGTCTCGCGCTTGAGGAAGGAGCGGATCTTGGGCGGAAGGGCTTCGGTGATCCAGTTCATGCGAGACTCTCCAAACGATTGGCGCAAGCCCTGGCCTGCGAAATAAAAACTCAGGCCGCGCGCCGCGCGCCGCGCACGCCGGACGCGATGTCGGACACAAGATCAGCGACCGCCTGCACGCTCGCCGGCGTGGCGCGGCCCTGCGCGTCGAGCGAATTCTTCAAGGCGTCGATCAGCGCGGTGCCAACCACCACGCCGTCCGCATGGGCGGCGATGGCGCCTGCGGTCTGCGCGTTCTTGACGCCGAAGCCAACCGCCACCGGCAGGCTGGTGTGTCCCTTGATGCGCGCGACGGCGTCGGCCACTTTCGAATAATCGGGAATGGCGGCGCCGGTGATGCCGGTGATCGACACGTAATAGACGAAGCCCGACGTGTTGCGCAGCACGACCGGCAGGCGCTTGTCGTCGGTGGTGGGCGTGGCGAGGCGCACGAAATTGAGCCCGGCCGCCAAAGCCGGCACGCACAATTCGGAATCCTCCTCCGGCGGCAGGTCGACGACGATGAGCCCGTCCACGCCGGCGGCCTTCGCATCGACGAGGAAGCGATCGACGCCATAGACGTAGATGGGATTGTAATAACCCATCAGCACGACAGGCGTGTCGGCGTCCTCCTTGCGGAAATCGGCGACGAGGCCCAGCGTCTTCTTCAGCGTCGCGCCGCCCTTGAGGGCGCGCAGGCCCGCCGCCTGGATGGAGGGGCCGTCGGCCATGGGATCGGTGAAGGGCATGCCGATCTCAAGCACGTCCGCGCCGGCGCCGGGCAGCGCCTTCACGATCGCCAGCGAGGTCTCAAGATCGGGGTCGCCGCACATCACGAATGTGACGAGGGCGGCGCGGCCTTCGGCGGCGCATTTGGCGAAACGGGCGTCGATGCGGGTCGTCATGGGCGGGTGGTTAGCACAGGCGGCGGGAGATGGGAACGCAAGGCCCGAACCGACACGGCGCGCTGGCGCGCCCGCCGCAGGACGGAGCCTGGCTTTGTCTAGTCTAGCTAAAGACTTGGCCCGCGCGCAGCCCTCGCCGCGCGCGCGCCTTCAGATGCAACGTTCACATGCCGCCGAGATGATCGGCGACGTTGAAAATGTCCTTGTCGCCGCGCCCGCACAGATTCATCACCATCAGATGGTCCTGCGGCTTCTGCGGCGCGAGATCCAGCACTTTCGCCAGCGCGTGCGAGGGTTCGAGGGCGGGAATGATGCCCTCGAGCTTGCAGCAGAGCTGGAACGCGTCGAGCGCCTCCTTGTCGGTGGCCGACAGATAGGTGACGCGGCCCGTCTCCTTGAGCCATGCGTGCTCAGGCCCGATGCCGGGATAATCGAGGCCGGCGGAGATCGAATGGCCCTCGCGGATCTGGCCGTCGTCGTCCATCAGCAGATAGGTGCGGTTGCCGTGCAGCACGCCCGGCTTGCCGCCGGCGA
>CAZYBF010000019.1:0-43459 GCA_964645525.1 uncultured Beijerinckia sp. | reverse complement strand
CGCCGAGCCATGGGCGTCGGAGGTGCGGATGGGGATCTGCCAGCCCTGCCATGAGCGCGCGGGCACGCCCATCTCCTGCAGCACGATGGCGAGCAGGCCGGAAGTCACCTGTTCGCCCGAGGCGACCACCGCGTCATATTCGCGCGGGTCGTAGAGTTTGGAGCTCTCGTTGACCCAGCCCACGAGTTCGTTGGTCTTGCCTGACATGGCGGAGACCACGACGGCGACCTGATAGCCCGCCTCCACCTCGCGGCGCACATGGGCGGCCACATTGCGGATGCGCTCGATATTGGCGACGGACGTGCCGCCGAATTTCATCACCAGACGGGCCATGAGGACCTAAACGACGACCTGAACGCGCGCGCCCCGGCGGCCGCGGATTGCGAAGCCGGACGGCATGTGAAAGGAAGGCGGGCCGGCGCAGGCGCCGCTCGCGCCCCTCTGAAAGGGCGCGTATAGATACCCTGCGGCGTCAGCCTGTCAACGTCGCCGCGCCGCGCCGGAGGTTCCATGTCCGCATCCCATGAAAGCCCGCCCGGCGGCGCTTTCCCTCAGGGTCCGTCGGTCGATCCCCAGGAGGTCGGCCAGTTCGAACGGCTGGGCGAGAGCTGGTGGAGCGAGACCGGCCCCATGGCCGCCCTGCACCAGATCAATCCCGTGCGGCTGCGCTGGATGCGCGACGCGATGATCGACGCCTTCGCCGCGCCCGACGGCGGTCGGCGCGATCCCATGTCCCTGCGCTCGCTCGAGGGCCTCACGATCCTCGACGCGGGATGCGGCGGCGGCCTGCTCACCGAGCCTCTCTCGCGCATGGGCGCGCAGGCGCTCGGAATCGACCCCGCGCCGGGCAATGTCGAGATCGCGCGCGCCCATGCGGCGCAAACGGGCGCAAGCGCGCGATATGAGGCCACGACGGTCGAGGCCTTGCGCGCGGAAGGCGCGCGCTTCGATGTCGTATGCGCGATGGAGGTGATCGAGCATGTGCGCGATCCTGCGACCTTCGTCGCCGACGCGGCGGCGCTTGTGCAGCCCGGCGGCTTGTTCTTCTGCTCCACGCTCAACCGCACGCTGAAGAGTTTCGCGCTCGCCATCGTGGGCGCCGAATATGTGCTGCGCTGGGTCGAGCCGGGCACGCATCGCTGGGACAAGTTCGTGAAGCCCGAGGAGCTGGAGACGTGGATCGCCGCCGCCGGCCTTGAACTCTACGCGCTCGCGGGCGTCAGCTATTCCCCGTTCTCGCGCCAATGGGCCGTCTCGCGCGACCTCGACGTGAATTACATGGTCGTCGCGCGGCGTCCGCTGCTGCTCGTCTAGCCGAAGCCTTCGCTCTCCTTTTGCGTTGGGCCGCGCACTCCTTTCGGAGAGGGCGCAATGGCGCGCGCGCGCGTTGACCGGCCACACGCACTACATGGAGACGAACATGACCAGATCCCGCAAGGCGGTTTTCTGGACGGCCTCGGCCGCCTCGGTCCTTGCGTTCGCGAGCGCGGATCGCGCTGCGGCGCAGTATTATCCTGGCGCTGTCGCTTATGGCGCGCCGGTCTATGCGCCCTACGCCGAAGGCCCGCGCCCGATCGTTGTGCGGCGCGCGGTCTATGGAGGCGAATATCGCTGGCCCTATCGCCCGGACCTGATCGTGCGCATGGGCCCGCCGGGCGGCAAATGCACGCTCACCTATGAGCAGACCCTGACGGCGGATGGGCTCGCCTGGCGCCCGCTCGTGGATTGCGAGCCGCGCGACTGATCAGTTTCGCTCATCGGGCAGGGCGGGGATAGGCAGCACGGGCACGCCGTCCTCCCACAGCTCCCGCGCCTGTTCGAGCGAGGCCTGTCCGCGGATCGGGCGCGTGGGCGTCTCGCCCTCGTGCATGCGCCGGGCTTCTTCGACGAATCCCGCGCCCACGTCCGTGGTGGTCTGCGCGATCTTCTCGTGCAGCGCGCGCACCATGTCGCGCAGGGCGCGTTGTTCGTCGTTGAGCAGCGCCATGTCCTGAGCGCCGGCCGCGGGCGCGGCTGCGGACGAAGCCTGCGCCTGCGCGTTGCGCGCCTTGCGCCGTGAGGTGGAGACGGAGGGCGCCATCAGCGCCTTCTCCACGCGGGTCGCGCCGCAATGCGGGCATTCCACGAGGCCGCGGCGCTGTTGCGTCTCGAAGGCCTGCGAGTCCGAGAACCAGCTTTCGAATTCGTGCCGCGCCTCGCAGATCAGCGCATATTTGATCATGGCGTCACCCGGCGAGCAGGGCGTCCAGCTTGCCCGCCCGTTCGAGCGCGTGGAGGTCGTCGCAGCCGCCCACATGGGTCGCGCCGATGAAGATCTGCGGCACGGTCCAGCGCCCGCCCGCGCGTTCGGACATTTTGCGCTGGGCGTCGTCGTCCCCGTCCACGGAGATTTCGTCGAAGGCTGCGCCCTTGCTGCGCAGGAGCGCCTTGGCGGACTGGCAATAGCCGCAGGTCGATTTGGTGTAGATCGTGATCGCGGGCATCGAGCTGAACCTTTCGGCCCCCTTTATGGGGGATTCAGAAACTCGTCACAACCCGTCCGAACGTGAGCGCGTCCACGCTGGCCGCGCCCGCGCGCAGCAGGACGCGGGCGGCCGCGTTGCAGGTCGCGCCGGAGGTCATAACGTCGTCCACCAGCACGATCCGCCGGCCCGCGACCGCCGCCGGATCGCTTGCCTGAAAGGCGCCCTGCAGGTTCTCCGCGCGCTGCGCCCGCGACAGGCCGACCTGGGGCGCGGTGCGCCGGACGCGCGCGAGCAGGCCGGGATCGACCGGCAGGCCGCTCGCCTGCGACACCGCCTGCGCCAGCGCGGCCGCCTGGTTGAACCGGCGCTGGAACAGGCGGCGCCTGTGCAGGGGAATGGGGACGAGCAGATCCGCCTCCGCCAGAAGCTCGGCGCCCGCCCGCGCCATCCACTGGCCCATGGGCCCGGCGTAATCCATCCGGTCGCCGTATTTGAGCGCATGGACGAGCCGGCGCGCGGGGCCTTCCTGATAAAGCGCCACGCAGCGCGCCCGCCCCCAGACGGGCGGGTCCGCCATCGCCTGCGGGGAGATCAGCCCCGCGCCGAGGTCCTGCGCGAAGGGGGCTCCCGTGCGCTCGCAAAAGGGACGTTCCACAAAGGGCGTGCGGGCCCAGCAGGCGGCGCAGAGAAATCCGTTTTGCTGCACCACAGCATGGCATGCGGGGCAGGACGGAGGATAAATGACATCAACGACTTGCTGCGCAGCATGACGAAAAATCCCGCCGCTTTTGCTGCGCTCCATGCTGCGCACAAAAACGCGCGAAAAAAATCCGCCGGACGGGGCGTCCGGCGGGAGCGCCGCTGGGGTTGCGGCGTCGGGGAGGGAGGGGGCGTGGCGCGCGTCCATGCTACAGCCTAAGCCGCAGCATGAATTTGCGCCAGCCCGTCCTCAGCGCTTCTTCTGGCCTTCTTCCTGATAGGTGAATTTCGCCTCGGACTCATAGGCGCGCACGCCCGGCGCCTTGCCGGGCAGGCCCATTTCCTCCCAGCGCGCGGCCACTTTGTCATAGGTGGACTTGCGCAGGGTCGTGCGGGCGGAGAACACCGGCAGATAGCGGTGGTCCTTGCAGGCGTTGATGAGCACTTTCGAGCCGTAGGGCCGCTTTTCGGGCGGGTTCTGGGACGGATCGAGCGGGGTGCTCCAGGTGTTGCGCAGGATGTCCATGTCGTCGATGGGGTTGCAGCGGCTGCCCATGGCCCACAGCACCTGATCCATGTCCGTGGGGTCCACGTCCTCGTCCACGGCGATGACGAATTTGGTGTAATAGGCGCCGCCCGGCACCTGGGCGGCGAGCGCCAGCACCTGCGCGGCGTGGCCGGCGTAGCGCTGCTGCAGGGAGATGATCGTCATGCCGAAGCCGCCGGCGGCGGCGGGATGCGAATAGACGCCCTGCACGCCCAGCACGCCCAGCTTGTCGAAATCGTCCCAGATCTTCGCCGCGCGCAGGATCGAGAAAAAGCCGCTCTGCTCGCAGGAGGGATAATCCGCCATCAGCGCGTTGGTGAGCACGGGATTGGTGCGGTAGTGGATCGCCTTGATCTTCACGAGCGGGCAGGCGTCCTCGGGCTTGCCGTAATAGCCCGTGAACTCGCCGAAGGGGCCTTCGGGGGAGAGCGCGTTGGGCTCGATCACGCCTTCGATGACGAGCTCCGCATTGGCGGGGATGAGCAGGTTCGTCGCCTTGCCCTTCACCACGGGAATGGGCTCGCCCTTGATGCCGCCGGCGTATTCATATTCCGAAACGGTTTTGGGGAAGCTCTGCGAGCCCACCAGCATGAACAGCGGATCGACGCCCCAGGCGGCGGCCACTTCGAGCGATTCGCCGCGCTCCCACGCTTTCTGGATGTGCAGGCGCGCGTCCTTGCCCGGCGACAGATAGAGGCCGCAGGAATTCTTGCCCTGCTGCATCATGCGATAGGTGCCGATGTTGAAATAACCCGTCTCCGGGTCTTTCGTGATAACCGCGTCGCAGGTGCCCGCATAGCGTCCGCCGTCGCGCGGCCAGTGCTTGGGGATCGGCAGCAGGTCGAGGTCCACGTCGTCGCCGAACAGCGAGTTTTCGTAGATCGGCGCCTTGCCGGCCTCCACCTCGCGCGGGGGCGTGCGCTTCTTCAGCTTGTCCTTGGTGCGGCGGATCAGCTCCACCGTCGGCGTGTCGGGGTCTTCCTCCAGCGACACGGCGATGCGGCGCACGCTCGGCCCATAGGGGCCCCAAAGATGGCGCGCGCCGATGGGGCTTTTCTCGAAGCCCACGACATTGTTGAAAAGCGCGGCGGGCGAAGGCTTCTGCTTGGCGAGCAGATAGGCGACGGCGGACATTTCCTCGTCGCGCTCCACCGGCGCGTCGATGCGCACCAGTTCGCCGATCTCCTCGATGCGGGCGAGGAATTCGCGAAGGTCCTGAATCGGGCCCTTCACGCTGTTGGAAGCCTTGTCGTCCATGGCGCATCCTCCGTGCGGGCTTCAGGCCCTGCGTTCCTGCGCTCTATGGCACGGGCGGGGAATGCTGAAAAGCCGGCGCGGGGGCCGGCTTTTCGGATTGGGGCGCGCGTGCGCCTCAGTTGAAGTATTTGCGCGCGCGTTCCTTGAGGTGGTCGGGCACGGCGAACAATTCGTCGATGACGGCCTTGAGCCGCGTATGGTCGATGAATTGCACGTCCACCTGCACCGCCGCCGCTTCTTTCTTGAATTCGGGATCGTCGAGCATTTTCACGAAGGCCGTGCGCACCGCGTTCACGCGGTCGGCCGGCACGTCGGGGGCGAAGGCGAAGGGGCGGCCGAGACGGTTGCCCGCCGTCACCACGCGCGTCACCAGACGGTCCTCCGTATTGGTGATGAGATCGTCGAGATTGGGCACGCCGGGCAGATCGTCCTGGCGCGGGCCGGAATAGACGAGGATCGAGACCTTGTCGTCGCGCAGCCAGTCGGGTTTGCTCGACTTCACGCTCGACCAGGAATTGTTGCGCGCCTCCACCTCGCCGCGCTCGATGGCGAGATTGAGCGCGCCCGAACCCGGATAGCCGGTGACGAGACGGAATTTCGTGCCGAGCATTTCGTTCATGAGCATCGGATACATGTAGGTGATGCCCGACGCGCCGTTGGAGCCGGCCACGACCTCGCGCTTCTTGGCGTCCTCCACATTGATCACGCCGGACGCTTTCCACGTCAGCATGGTCTCCACGGTGGGCGCGAGCGAGCCGATCCACTGCCACTGGCGCGCGTCGAACTGCACGCCTTCCTTGCCGACGAACTGATAGGTGGGCAGGCCGTTCTGGATCAGCGCCACGGTGAGCCCGTCGCGGGGCGCGACGCGATAGACGAAATTCGCCATCACGAGGCCGGTGGCGCCCACCATGTTCTGGGGAACCGGCGTCGGACGGCCGGGAATGTATTTCACGATGTGGCGCGCCACGAGGCGCAGGTCGATGTCATAGCCGCCGCCGGCGCTCACGCCGACGAGGAAGTTCATATTCTTGCCCTTGTAGAAATCCTCGATCGGATCGGCGTGGGCGGGAACAAGGGCTGCGGGCGCGACAAGAGACGCGGCGAGGGACGCGGCGAAGAACGCTGCGCGAGCGCTGAAGCGGGTCATGACTCCTCCCAGACGGCCTTTGATCCAAGGCCTTTCGGAAAACTTGAGCGCATTTTCGATCACGAAAGCGCGCGCAAGGCAAGGGAGAGAAAGAGGCGCGCGAGCCTTGCTATTCGCCCGGCGCGCGGGCCTCGATGGCGAGCGCGTGCACGCCGCCCGCCAGCTCCTCGGCGAGCAGGGCGTTGATCTCCCGGTGGCGGGCGATGCGGCTCTTGCCGGCGAATGCGGCGGACACCACTTTCACGGTGAAATGAGTTTCGCCGCGAGGCTCCACGCCGCCGGGATGCATCATGTGTCCCGCGTGTTTGTGGGACTCGTCGAGGACCTCGAGCGAGGCCGGCGACAAGGCCGCCTCCAGCTTGTCGCGTATCCTGTCCCTCACGCTCATGTCGCGCTCCCTCGCCGGACCATGCGCCGGCGGCGGGAAGATGGTCCGGTCCGGCCCGGGGGGCAAGGGCGTTGATGAATCCTCAATCAGCCGCGCCGCAGTCTTGGCGCGCGCCTTGCCGGCGCCCCGGCGCCTGCCTAGAGTGGCCTGCATGAATTTGAATTCGCCGCTGTTCGACCGAATCCGCGTCAAGTCGGGCGCGCAGGAGGAGAGCCCGCCCGCCTCCGTCGCCTGCGATCATCCGGGCTGCGGCGCGGCGGGCGAATATCGCGCGCCCAAGGGACGCAACCGCGAGGGGCAGTATTTCTGCTTCTGCCTCGACCACGTGCGCGCCTACAACCAGTCTTACAATTACTTCACCGGCATGACCGACGAGGACGTGGCCAAGTACCAGAAGGAGGCCGTGATCGGCCACCGGCCGACCTGGACCATGGGCGTGAAGCGCGGCAAGGGCTTTCGCGAGGAGGGCGCGGATCCGGCGGATTTCGTCGACCCGTTCGGCGTCATGCGGGGGCGGGCGCAGGCCCGCCGGGCGCAGGCGCCCCAGCCGCCCCGCCACGGCGTGGCCACGGCCAAGGCGCTGGAGACGCTCGGCCTCGACGAGGCCGCGGACCCGCCGGCCGTGCGCGCCCGTTACAAGGAGCTCGTGAAACGGCTCCATCCCGACATGAACGGCGGCGACCGCTCGCGGGAGGAGAAATTGCGCGAGATCATTCAGGCCTATAAACATCTTCGAACCGCCCGGCTCGCTTAGCCGGACATTCGATCAGGGGCCCGAGCGCCCACGCCATCGGCCGCCAAGGCCATCAGTCTGCCCGATCGCTGAAGGTCCGGGCTTGGAGGAAGAATGACCGCGACTGCGCAGGCCCCGGGGATGCCCGACAAGAAAGTGTCGGTGCGTCAGGTTTTCGGCATCGATTCGGACATGGAGGTCCCCGCCTATTCGCAGACCAGCGAACATGTGCCGGACCTCGACCCCGACTATTTGTTCGATCGCCAGACCACGCTCGCCATTCTGGCCGGCTTCGCGCGCAACCGCCGCGTCATCGTCACCGGCTACCACGGCACCGGCAAGTCGACCCATATCGAACAGGTGGCCGCCCGCCTGAACTGGCCGTGCGTGCGCCTCAACCTCGACAGCCACGTCTCGCGCATCGATCTCGTCGGCAAGGACGCGATCGTGCTCAAGGAAGGCAAGCAGGTCACCGAATTCCGCGATGGCATCCTGCCCTGGGCCTATCAGAACAATATCGCGCTCGTGTTCGACGAATATGACGCGGGCCGCCCGGACGTGATGTTCGTCATTCAGCGCGTGCTGGAATCCTCCGGCCGTCTCACGCTGCTCGACCAGAGCCGCGTGCTGCGCCCCCATCCCGCCTTCCGCCTGTTCGCCACCGCGAATACGGTGGGCCTCGGCGACACGTCGGGCCTTTATCACGGCACGCAGCAGATCAATCAGGCGCAGATGGACCGCTGGTCCATCGTCACCACGCTCAATTATCTTCCGCATGATCAGGAAGTGGACATCGTGCAGGCGAAGTCCCCGCACTTCAAGGGCAAGGAAGGACGCGACGTCATCAACAAGATGGTGCGCGTGGCCGACCTCACGCGCAACGCTTTCATGGCGGGCGACCTGTCCACCGTGATGAGCCCGCGCACGGTCATCACCTGGTCGGAGAACGCCGAAATCTTCAAGGACGTCGGCTTCGCCTTCCGCCTCACCTTCCTCAACAAGTGCGACGAGCTGGAGCGCCCGCTGGTGGCGGAGTTCTATCAACGCGCGTT
The DNA here is from genome assembly GCA_964645525.1 of uncultured Beijerinckia sp. GTDB lineage: Bacteria > Pseudomonadota > Alphaproteobacteria > Rhizobiales > Beijerinckiaceae > Terripilifer. The sequence continues at coordinate 35,168 of CAZYBF010000019.1, read as the reverse complement.
CGGACAGGAATTGCCCGAGAGCGTCGTCAACGTCGCGCTGAGCTGAACGGAGAGGGAAGTCCCGCAAGGGACGCGTCGCAAACATGTCAGCGCCCAGCAACCGCAAGCCAGCAAGCAAAACCGAAGCGCCGCAGGAGCCTTTCAAGCGCGCCGTCGCCGGCTGCATGCGCGCCATGGCGGGCGTCAAGGAGCTCGAGGTCGTCTATGCGGCCGAGCGCCCCTCGCTCATTGGAACCGGCGAGGGCGCGAAGGCGCGCCTGCCTGAGCCTGCGCGCAAACTCTCGCCGCAGGAGGCCGCGATCGTGCGCGGCCATGCGGATTCGCTCGCGCTCAAACTCGCCTGCCACGACACGTCCGTGCATCGACGCATGACGCCGCAGAACCAGGCGGCGCGCGCCATTTTCGACGCGGTGGAGCAATCGCGCGTCGAATCCATCGGCTCGCGGCGCATGGCGGGCGTGGCTGAAAACCTCACCGCGATGCTCGAGGACCGCTATCATCGCGGCACTTACGCGGAAGTCTCCGACCGCGCGGACGCGCCGCTCGAGGACGCGGTGGCGATGATGGTGCGCGAGCGCCTCACCGGACTTGCGCCGCCCAAGGCCGCGCAGAAAATCGTCGAATTGTGGCGCCCCATCATCGAGGACCGCGCGGGCGAGGAGCTCGACGCGCTCACCGATTCCATCGAGGACCAGCGCGCCTTCGCGCGGGCCGTCCACAAAATGCTCCAGTCCCTCGACATGATGGACGAGGGCGCGATGGATCACGATGAAACCGGCGATGAGGCGGGCGATTCCGAGCCCGATTCCAAGCCGGAGGAATCCGAAAGCGACGGCGAGCAGGAGCAGACCGGCGACGCGGTTGAGATGGAGAAGGCCGAGGATTCCACCGACGACGTGGAAGACGGCGCCATGGACGCCGACGACGCGCCGGCCGGCGAATTGCCGGAAGATTCCGAAATGGGCGACGCGGAGGATTCCGCGGAGAGCCGGCGCCCGCCCTCCATGAGCCAGCAGGAGCATCGCGGGCCCGACTATAAGGTTTACGCCGCGCGCTTCGATGAGACGGTGACGGCGGAGGAGCTGTGCGAGCCCGAAGAGCTCGAGCGCCTGCGCGCCTATCTCGACAAACAGCTCACCAATCTCTCGCCCATCGTCGCGCGGCTCGCCAATCGCCTGCAACGCCGCCTGATGGCGCAGCAGAACCGCTCGTGGGATTTCGACCTCGAGGAAGGCATGCTCGATCCCGCGCGCCTGTCGCGCGTGGTGATCGATCCGCAGCAGCCGCTCTCCTTCAAGCAGGAGAAGGACACCAATTTCCGCGACACGGTCGTCACGCTGCTGCTCGACAATTCAGGTTCGATGCGCGGTCGCCCGATCACGGTTGCGGCCACCTGCGCCGACATTCTCGCGCGCACGCTGGAGCGTTGCGGCGTCAAGGCGGAGATTCTCGGCTTCACCACGCGCGCCTGGAAGGGCGGACAATCGCGCGAGGCCTGGCTGCAGGCGGGCAAGCCCGGCGCGCCGGGCCGGCTCAACGATCTGCGCCACATCATCTACAAGGCGGCCGACGCGCCCTGGCGGCGCGCGCGGCGCAATCTCGGCCTGATGATGCGCGAGGGCCTGCTGAAGGAGAACATCGACGGCGAGGCCGTGGACTGGGCGCATAAGCGTCTGCTCGCGCGCAGAGAGCAGCGGCGCATCCTGATGGTCATCTCCGACGGCGCGCCGGTCGACGATTCCACCCTCTCGGTCAATCCGGGCAATTATCTTGAAAAGCACCTGCGCTGGGTGATCGACGAGATCGAGAACCGTTCGCCGGTGGAGTTGATCGCCATCGGCATCGGCCATGACGTCACGCGCTATTACAAGCGCGCTGTGACCATCGTGGACGCGGAGGAGCTGGGCGGGGCTATGACGGAGAAGCTCGCCGAATTGTTCGACGAGACGCCGCGCGCCATGCCGGTCTTCACGCCGCGCCGCAAGGCGGCCGGCGCGCGCTGAGCGCAAACGAGCCGAAGCCAAAATCCAGAAACGAAAAACGCCGGCGCGAAGCCGGCGTTTGCGTTTGGGCGTCTTGATCGCGAGAGCGACGCGCCCGCAGGCGCGCGCGGCTCAGGCGGCGGCGACGGCCTGCTTCTTGATGATTTCGCGACGCAGGGTCTTGGCGTTCTGCGACAGGTCTTCTTCGCGCGCCTTCAGCAGGAAGGCGTCGAGGCCGCCGCGATGCTCGACCGAGCGCAGGGCCGCCGCGGCGACGCGCAGGCGCACCGAGCGGCCGAGCGCGTCGGAGATCAGCGTGACGTTGCACAGGTTCGGCAGGAAGCGCGTGCGCGTCTTGCGGTTCGAGTGGCTGACGAGGTTGCCCGTCTGGACGGCCTTGCCGGTGAGCTCGCAACGGCGGGACATGGAACTTCCTTTCGGTGGCCGGCCGCCATGGGGCCGGCGCTGGTGTCGTCGATTTCGTTATTCGGTCGATCCTCGCGAAAACGCTTTCCCGCCAGCAAGCTGGCCTTCGCATCGCGTCGGACCGTCGAATGGGATGCGGGTTCTTAGTCGAGGCGCCCCCGCCCGTCAAGACGGCGGACCTTGAAACGGCCGGAATCGCGAGCCAAAGATGAGACTCGCCGCAATCGCGCGATTCTCTGCGCTCCACGGGGTGGACTTGCATGATTTCGAATTTTCGACGCCCGGCCGCAGCCCTCCTTCTGGGCCTTGGCGCCGGCTGCTGGGGCGCCAGCGCGGCGGCGGACACGGTGCAGATGTCCTATTCGGTCAAGCTCGTGGGCCTGGCGCTGGGCACCGCCGGCCTGCAGGCGACGATCGAGCCCTCGACCTATCAGGTCGAGGTCAACGCCAAGCTGAGCGGCATGGCCTCGGCCGTATCCAAATCCGAAGGGGCGGCGCAGGCGAGCGGCGGCATTGCGCAGGGCCGGGTCCTGCCCAACGCCTACGCCACCACCTCCTCCAATTCCCGCGAGACGCGCACGGTGCGCATGGCGCTCAACGCCGGCGTGGTGCGGGCTGTGGAGATCACCCCGCCTTTCGAGGAGCCGCCGGCGGCGGGCCGTGTGCCCGTGACCGACGCCCACAAGCGCGGCGTGGTGGACCCGCTGAGCGCCCTCGTCATGCCGGCCACCCATACCGGGCCGATCATCGCGCCCGCCGCCTGCGAGCGCACCCTGCCGGTCTATGACGGCTACACCCGGTTCGACGTGGAGCTGAGTTATGTCGGCCAGCGCGAGGTCAAGGCGCGCGGCTATTCCGGCCCCGTGGTCGTCTGCGCGGCGCGCTACAAGCCGGTGGCCGGCCACCGGCCGGACCGGCGCTCGACCAAGTTCATGACCGACAACAAGAACATGCAGGTCTGGCTGATGCCGGTGGAGGGCGTGCGCGCGCTCGCCCCCTATCGCATATCGGTGGGAACGATGGTCGGCGAGGTCGTGATCGAGGCCACCAATGTGCAGGTCGCCGAGACCACCCGCAGCCAGCGCGTGCAGCGCTGAGGGCATCGGTTCAGGCCTCGCCTTCCCCCGCTTGACAAAATCGCGCCCGCGAGTCCGTCGAGGCTTGTCCGTAACGGCGGGCCGGCGCGGGCGCGTTTTCGCGCAAAACTCAAGATATGGGCTGTGAAGCGGGGGCGGGCGCCCCATATTGCGGCGAACAAATCAGGACTCGGACGCAGTCGTCGATTCGGCCGCGATTCGTTCGTGGAGCGTTCGGATCATGAACATTTGCGGGTTGCGGCGCGTCATTGTGATACAAGGCGGGGATGGTTTGCGCCCGCTCTCGCCCTCCGGCCCGGCGGGCTGGCGCGCTCGCGGAGGCGCCTTTCGCGCATGAGCATGATCCAGCCGGCCGCCCATGCGGCCTCCCATGCGGCCTCCCGCGACGAGCGCTCCCGTCGGGTGGCCGCCGTGCTCGGGCCGACCAATACGGGCAAGACCCATCTCGCCATCGAGCGGATGCTCGGCCACCCCACGGGGGTGATCGGCCTGCCGCTGCGCCTGCTGGCGCGCGAGGTTTACAACAAGGTGGTCGCCCGCGTGGGGGCGGATCAGGTCGCCCTCGTCACCGGCGAGGAGAAGATCAAGCCGCGCAACGCCCGCTATTGGATCGCCACCGTGGAGGCGATGCCGCGCGACCTCGACGTGTCCTTCCTCGCGGTGGACGAAATCCAGCTCGCGGCCGATCTCGACCGCGGCCATGTGTTCACCGACCGCCTTCTTTATCGCCGCGGGCGCGAGGAGACCATGCTGATCGGGGCGGCCACGATGGGCCCGTTGATCGAGCGCCTGCTGCCCAATGCGGCCATCGTCACCCGTCCGCGCCTGTCGAAACTGTCCTTCGCCGGCGAGCGCAAGATCACGCGCCTGCCCCAGCGCAGCGCCATCGTCGCCTTCTCCGCCGACGAGGTTTACGCCATCGCCGAGCTGATCCGTCGCCAGCGCGGCGGGGCGGCGGTGGTGCTGGGCGCGTTGTCGCCGCGCACGCGCAACGCGCAGGTGGAGATGTACCAGAACGGCGAGGTGGATTTCATCGTCGCCACCGACGCCATCGGCATGGGCCTCAACCTCGACGTGGACCATGTGGCCTTCGCCAGCGACCGCAAATACGACGGCTGGCAATATCGCCGCCTGCTGCCGGCGGAATTCGCGCAGATCGCCGGCCGGGCGGGCCGCCACGCCAAGGACGGCACGTTCGGCTCCACGGGCCGTTGTCCGCCCTTCGAGGAGGAATTGGTCGAGGCGCTGGAGGATCACGCCTTCGATCCCATCATGACGCTGCAATGGCGCAATTTCGAGCTGGATTTCTCCTCCATCGACGCCTTGCAGGCCTCCCTCGAGCGCGAGCCGCCCGAGCCGGGCCTCGCCCGCCCGCCGCTGGGGGAGGACATGATCGTGCTGGAAATGCTGGCCCGCGATCCCGGCGTGCGCAAGGCGGCGGCCACGCGGGCGGACGTGCAGCGCCTGTGGGAGGCCTGCCAGCTTCCCGATTATCGCAAGCTTTCCCCCGCGGCCCATGCGGATCTCGTCCACACGCTATTTCGTTTCGTCGTGCGGGCCGGGCGCTGCCCGGACGACTGGTTTTCGACCCAATTATCGGCGTTTGACCGCACGGACGGGGACATTGACGCGCTGTCGGCGCGCATCGCCCAGGTTCGAACCTTCAATTTCATCGCCAACCGGCCCGACTGGTTGCGCGATCCCGAGCATTGGCAGGGCGTCACGCGTCAGGTAGAGGACAATCTGTCCGACGCGCTGCACGAGCGCCTGACCCATCGGTTCGTCGACCGGCGAACCAGCGTGCTCATGCGTCGATTGAGAGAGAACGCAATGCTGGAAGCGGAAATCACCGGGGCGGGAGACGTGCTCGTCGAGGGCCAACATGTCGGAGCGCTGCACGGATTCCGGTTCACCCCCGATCCGCAGGCGGAGGGCGAGGCCCAGCGCACCCTGAACGCGGCGGCGCAAAAGGCGCTCGCCGGCGAAATCGAAAGCCGCGCCCAGCGCGTCAACGACGCCGTGGATCAGGCCTTCGCGCTCGCGCTCGACGGGACGATCCGCTGGCTTGGCGAGGCGGTCGGCAAGATCGCGGCGGGCGACCATATCCTCGCCCCGCGCGTGCGGGTGCTGGCGGACGAGCAATTGTCGGGCGGCGCCCTCGAAATGGTGCAGCGCCGGCTCGACCTGTGGCTCGCCCAGCATGTGAAGAAATTGCTCGGCCCGTTGAGCGAGCTTGAGACAGGCGAAGGCCTCGAGGGTCTGGCGCGCGGCGTCGCCTTCCAGACCGCGGAGGCGCTTGGCGTGCTGGAGCGCGCGAAGGTCGCCAACGACATCAAGTCGCTCGACCAGACCGCGCGCGCGGCCCTGCGCAAGCTCGGATTGCGCTTCGGCGCGCATCACATCTATGTGCAGCAATTGCTGAAGCCTGCGCCGCGCGCGCTCGCCGCGCAATTGTGGGCGCTCAAACACGGCGGCATCGAAAGCGTGAAGGGCTTCGACGAAGTGCCCCATCTCGCCGCCTCGGGCCGCACGTCGATTCCCGCCGACAAGGAGATTCCGCGCGGGCTTTATCTCGCCGCCGGCTTCCGCGTCTGCGGCGAGCGCGCGGTGCGCGTGGACATTCTTGAGCGCCTCGCCGATCTCATTCGTCCCGCGATCGCCTATCGTCCGGGCGTCACGCCCGGCGAGCCGCCGGCGGGCGCGGCGGACGGCGACGGTTTCGTTGTGACCGTCGCGATGACTTCGCTTGTGGGCTGTTCGGGCGAGGCCTTCGCCTCGATCCTGAAGTCGCTCGGCTATGCGGCTGAAAAGCGCAAGGGCCCGGCGATCACCGTCGCGCTCGTCGCGGCCGCGCCCACCGCGCCCATCGCGCAGCAGACGGACGAACAGGCGCCGGCAGGCGAGCAAGAAAACGCGCAAGAGAGCGCGCAAGAGAGCGTCGCTGACGAAGCGGCTGCGGCGCCGGCTGAGGCTTCTGTTGAGTCCGTCGAGCCTGTCGCTTCCGCGCAGGACTCGGATGCGCAAGAAACCGAACAAGCAACCGAACAAGCAACCGAACAGGCAAGCGAACAGGCAAGCGAGCAAGCAAGCGAACAAGCAGGCGAGCAAGCGAGCGCCGCGCCTGCGGAAGCGTCCGATCAGGAGATCGAAGTTTGGCGTCCGTTCCGCCATCATCGCGGCGAGCATCGTCGCGGTCAGGGCGGGCCGCGTCGTCATGATCGTCGGCCGCAGGCTGGCGCCGCTGGCGCAGAGGCGGGCCAGCCCGCTGCCGAAGGCGCCGCCGGCGAGCGTCGCCGCGAAGGCGGCCGCAAGTTCGACGAGCGGAAAAAGTTCGACGACAAGCGCAAGTTCGGCGCCCGCGCGGGCGAAGGCGGCGGCGAGCGCCAGGGCTTCCGTCCGCGTTCCGACAAGCGTCCCGACAAGCCCCATCGCGACGAGCGCGGCGGGCGCCCCTTCGCCTCGAGCGAAGGGCCGCGTCGCGACAAGCAGCCCGATCCCAATTCGCCCTTCGCGAAACTGCTCGCCCTCAAGCAGCAGCTTGAAGGCGGCGACAAGAAATAGCGGTCGCGCCTTTGGGCCGCGGCCGCTCAGGCGAGGTTGAGGAGGCCGGCGGCGCCGGCGAGACGCGTCAGCGGCTCGATAAATATCTCTGGTTCGCCCGCATGGCGCGCACGCGCGCCGCCGCCGCCCAACTGGTCACGGGCGGCCATGTGCGCCTGAACGGGCGCAAGGTGGACCAGCCCTCCAAATTCCTCGCGCCCGGCGACGTGCTGACCATTTCTCTTGCGCGGGACGTGCGCGTTATGCGGGTGCGCGCCTTCGCGCGCCGCCGCGGCCCCTATGAGGAGGCGCGCCTGCTTTATGAGGACCTTGCGCCGCCTGCGACGCCGGAGCCGCGCGAGGGTTGAGGCGGCCGCCCGCCGGCGCCGCGGCCCCGCTCTTGCGCAGCGTGCCCAAAGGGGTTAGCAACCGGGCGTTCGAACCGCGGGAACAAGCCCATGACGTATGTCGTCGTCGAGAATTGCATCAAGTGCAAGTACATGGATTGCGTGGAAGTCTGTCCGGTGGACTGTTTCTACGAAGGCGAGAACATGCTCGTCATCCATCCCGACGAATGCATCGATTGCGGCGTCTGCGAGCCGGAATGCCCCGCCGAGGCGATCAAGCCGGACACCGAGCCGGGCCTTGAGAAATGGCTCTCGCTCAACGCCGACATGTCGAAGAGCTGGCCCAACATCACCGTAAAACGCGACCCGCCCGCCGATTCCAAGGAGTTCGACGGCAAGCCGGGCAAGTTCGACGCCTATTTCTCGCCCAATCCCGGCGAAGGCGACTGAACGCGCGCGTAAACCATGCTTTGAAAAATACAGGGCCGGAGCCAAGCGCTCCGGCCTTTTTGCGTCTTGACCTTAACCGGTCCTTGGCGAACCCTCTTGCGGGTGTGAAGGGGGCGAGCACATGCAGGACACGCGCGTCTGGGCCATCCGCGCGGGAAGCGCCGGCCAGGCAGATCAGATCTTCATTGAGCAGGAGCATGTCGCGTTGTCCTGCGCCGAGATGGACGCGGACGCGAGCAGCCTGCCGCCCACGCGGGGCGCCTTCAAGGAGGCCTTCCGCAACGGCGCCGACGAGGATCTTGCGGCCTCGGCGCCCGCGCTCGCCGGTCAGGTCTATCGCTTCGTGCACGAGATGCGCATCGGCCATCGCGTCGTCTATCCGCGCAAGAGCGACCGCACGCTGTGGTGGGGCGAAATCGTCGGGCCTTATGTCTACGAGGCGCAGGACGGCAAGGCCTTCGCCCATCGACGCGCGGTGCGTTGGATCGGCCGGTTGAGTCGCGACGAATTCACGCCCGGCGCGCTCTACGAACTGGGCTCCACGCTGTCGCTGTTCGAAGTGCGCTCGTTCGCGCCGGAGTTCTGGCGCAAGTTCGAGGCGAGCGCGGAAGCCTGCGAGGACGAGCCGGAGGCGAACGCCCTGCGCGACATAGCGGAGGCGACGAACGATTTCATCGCGCGCAAGCTGCGCACGCATTTCAAGGGCTTTCCGATGGAGCCGCTGGTGGCCGACGTGTTTCGCGCCATGGGCTATCGCGCGCGCGCCACGCGCAAGACGCGCGACGACGGCATCGACGTGATCGCCCATCGCGACGAATTGGGAATCGAGCCGCCGATCCTGAAGATTCAGGTGAAGGCGCATGACGGCAACATCGGCGCCGATCCGGTGAAATCCTTCAGCGCGATGATCCCCGACCGCGACGTGGGCGTGTTCATCACCACGGGCGGCTATTCGGCGGGCGCGCTCGATTTCGCGCGCACGCGCTCCAACATCCGGCTGCTGAACGGCATCGAATTCATCGCGCTGATCCAGAAACACTACGACCAGCTCGATCCGCGCCGGCGTCGCCAGATCCCGCTGCGGCGGGTTCTGGTGCCCGACGTGGGCGGCGCCGACGGGGAGACGTGAGGCGCAAAAGAAAAAGGCCGGCGCGAAGGCCGGCCTTTTCGAAACTCTGGCGGGGCGCCTCAGGCGTCCTTGGACTTCGGCGTCAGGATCTGGCGGCCGCGGTACATGCCGGTCTTCAGGTCGACATGGTGCGGGCGGCGCAGTTCGCCGGAATCCTTGTCCTCCACATAGGTGGGGGCGGACAGGGCGTCGGCCGAGCGGCGCATTCCGCGACGCGACGGCGAGGTTTTTCTTCTCGGAACAGCCATACTCGTCTCCAATGCGGGCGGCGGCGGGCCTGCGCTCAAGCCCGTTCGACCCCGTCTTTTCAGGAAATCCAGCGGGGTCCATACAACGAAACCGCGCCATTGGCTAGCGTCCTGCGGGCGCGTTTGGCGCAAAGCCGGCAAGTCGCTGGCGCCGCGTGACCTTTCCGCGGATTCCGCTCGCCCGCGCCCGGCAGAGGGGCGGACGGGGCGGGCCGCGTCAGCGGAGCTTGACGCTGGGGCCGCGGTGGGGTCAATCAGGACGGACGATGGACGGGAGGACGCGCAGCGTGACCCAGGACGCCTTCGCGACGCGGCTCGGGGCCGTCGCCGCCGATGTGGAGCGGACGCTCGAGCGCCTGCTCTCGCCTGAGCTTCTGCCGGGCGAGCTCGCCCGGCCCGAGCGCCTGCTCGCCTCCATGCGCTATTCCGCCCTCGACGGGGGCAAGCGCCTGCGCCCCTTCCTTCTGGTGGAGAGCGCGGCCCTGTTCGGCGCCGCCGGCGATGGCGTGCTGCGGGCCGCCTGCGCGCTGGAAATGGTCCATTGCTATTCGCTCGTGCATGACGACCTGCCGGCCATGGACGACGACGACCTGCGGCGCGGCCGGCCCACGAACCATCGCGCCTTCGATGAGGCGACCGCCATTCTGGCCGGCGATTCCCTGCTCACCTACGCCTTCGACGTGATGGCGGACGCGGCCACCCATGCCGACGCGCAGGCGCGCTGCGAGCTCGTTCTGGGGTTGGCGCGCGCGGCGGGCCTTGGCGGCATGGCGGGCGGGCAGATGCTCGATCTCGCCGCCGAGGCGGCGGGCGTGGCGCTCTCGCGCGCGCAGATCGAATTGCTGCAGGCGATGAAGACGGGCGCGCTATTGCGCTACGCCGCCGAGGCGGGCGCCGTTTACGCGCGCGCCAAGCCGCAGGAGCGCGCGGCGCTCGCATCCTATGGACGCGCGCTGGGACAGGCCTTCCAGATCGCCGACGACATTCTCGACGCGGAGGGCGACGAGGCGCAGATGGGCAAGCGAGTCGCCAAGGACGCAGGCCGCAACAAGGGCACGCTCGTGGGCGCGCTCGGCCTGCCTGAGGCGCGCGCGCTGCGCGACGCGCTGGCGCAGCAGGCGGTGGACGCGCTCGCTCCCTTCGGCGCGCGCGCCGACATATTGGCGCAGGCCGCGCGTTTCACGGCGCAGCGCGCCCACTAGGCCTCAGTCGGACCCGCTGTCGCCAAGCGGGTGCAGATCGCGCACCATCGCCTTCATGCGCTCATCGAGCACGTGGGTGTAGATCTGCGTCGTGGACACGTCGGCGTGACCAAGCAATTCCTGCACGACGCGCAGATCCGCGCCGTTCTGCAGCAGATGGCTCGCGAAGGCGTGGCGCAGGACATGCGGGCTCACGCGCGCAGGCGAAAGCCCGGCGGCGCTCGCGGCTTCCTTCAGATCGCGCGCGAAAGCCTGCCGCGTGAGATGGCCGCTCTCGCTGTCGGCGGGAAACAGAAAGGCGCTTGCGGCGAGTTGCGGGCGCGTCGCGTCAAGCAGCTGCAGATAGACGCCCATCGCCGCGCGCGCGGGGTCGGACAAAGGGGTCAGCCGTTCGCGCCCGCCCTTGCCGCGGATCGTCAGGAAAGGGTCGCGCGCCTTCGCCGCCGCGCGCGGCAGCGAAATGAGTTCGGATACGCGCATGCCGGTGGCGTAGAGCGTCTCCAGAAGGCAGGTCATGCGCGCCGCGCGCAGGCGCTGGCCGATTGGGCGCGCGGGATCGTCGAGCCCTTCGCGCACGCAGGCGAGCAGGCGATCCACTTCCTGCACGCTCAGCACTTTCGGCAGCGGGCGCACGCGGCGCGGCGCATCGACGATTCCCGTGGGATCATCGCCGCGCAATCCTTCCGCGTAGAGGAACTTGTGGAACTGGCGCACGCAGGACAATCGCCGCGCGGCCGAGGCCGGCGTCAGCCCGCGCGCATGCAGGTCGGCCATGAAGCCGCGCACGCCGGCCGCATCCGCCTGCAGCGGGTCGGACCCGCGGCGGGCGAGAAAGCCCAGATAATCGCGCAGGTCGCGCCGATAGGCTTCGATCGTGTTGAGCGCCGCGCCGCGTTCAGCGGCCGCCATGTCGAGGAACAGGTCGGCGAGGTCGCCGCCCGGCAGGCCCTTGGTCGCGGCGGCCTCCTTCTTCGCGCGTGGTCCCGCCCGGCCCATGGGATCCTCAGCGGTTCAGGCGATCGGAGGGCAGGCTCTGGCTCATTTCCCGCGGCTGGGGCTCCACGAAGGCCACCAGCGCCGCCATCGCGCCCCATGCGAGGGCGCCAAGCGCGCCCAGAACAAGCAGAAAACGCATGAGGCTTGGCATGAGGCGTCCACAGCTTTGGCGAGTCCCGACCTGCTTATCAAATGGCCGCAGCGAGAAGGCAAGCGGGAGGGCGAGCGGGAGGGCGAACGGGACGGCAAGCGGGACGGCAAGCGGGACCGAATGCGCCGGCCCCGCTTAAATCCTGCGGCGCGACGTGTTATGCCCACCCCCATGCAGGCGATCGACGACCCCGGCGGCGCGCAGCGCGGCGCTCAACAAGACACGGCCAGCTCCCATTCGACCAGCTCCCATGTGGATGCGCGGGCAGGCGCGCTCGTGCGCCGGCTCGGCGGGCGTTCGCTGGTGCTCGTGGGCATGATGGGCTCCGGCAAAACCTCCGTCGGGCGCCGGCTGGCCCAGCGCCTCGGCCTTGATTTCGTCGACGCGGACGCGGAGATCGAATCGGCGGCCGGCATGACCATCGCCGATATTTTCGCCAAACATGGCGAGGCCTATTTCCGCGACGGCGAGCGGCGCGTGGTCGCACGGCTTCTCGGCGAGCGTCAGCGCGTGATCGCCACCGGCGGGGGCGCCTTCATGTCTGCGCAAACGCGCGAGGCGATCGCGCGCCAGGCGGTCTCGATCTGGCTCAAGGCGGATGTGGACGTGCTGCTGCGCCGCGTGCGCAAGCGCAACAACCGGCCGCTGCTCGCCGACGTGGATGCGGAAGCGACGCTGCGCCGGCTGATCGACGAGCGTTACCCGGTTTACGCCGAGGCTGATTTCACCATCGAGTCGAAGGAAGGCCCGCACGAGGCGGTGGTTGAGTCCATCCTCGTCGCGCTGGAGGCGGGGCTTGCGCAGACTGCGCGCATCGCCGCGCCAGCGCCGCAGGCGAGCGTGCGCGTGGAGCTCGCCGCGCGCGCCTATGACATTCTCATCGGGCCTGATCTGATCGCGCAGGCGGCGACCCATATCGCGCGCGTCGCGCCGGGCGCGGCCTGCGCCATCGTCACCGATTCCAATCTCGCCGCCGCCCATCTGCCCGCCTTGCAGGCGAGCCTCGAGGCGGGCGGCCTGCGCCATGCGACGATCACGATCCCGCCGGGCGAGGCCTCGAAATCCTGGGACATGTTCGAGCGCGTGTGCGAGGGCGTGATCGGCGCGCGCATGGAGCGCGGCGATCTCGTCGTCGCGCTGGGCGGGGGCGTGGTTGGCGACCTTGCGGGCTTTGCGGCCTCGACGATCCGCAGGGGCATGCGCTTCGTGCAGATTCCCACGAGCCTTCTGGCGCAGGTCGATTCCTCCGTCGGCGGCAAGACCGCGATCAATTCAGCCCATGGCAAGAATCTGATCGGCGCCTTTCACCAGCCCTGCCTCGTGCTCGCCGACACAAGCGCGCTCGCCAGCCTGCCCGAGCGCGAGTTCCGCGCCGGTTATGCGGAGATCGTGAAATACGGGCTCATCGACGACGCGGCGTTTTTCGGCTGGCTGGAGCGCAATTGGCGCGGCGTGTTCGCGCGCGGTCCTGAGCTGACGGAAGCGATCCGCAAGAGCTGCGCCTCGAAGGCCGCCGTGGTGGCGCGCGACGAGACCGAACAGGGCGACCGCGCGCTGCTCAACCTCGGGCACACTTTCGGCCATGCGCTCGAAAGCCTCACCCATTTCGACGGCGCGCGGCTCGTGCATGGCGAGGGCGTGGCGATCGGGCTCGCCTGCGCGATGCGGTTTTCCGCGCGTCTCGGCCATTGCGCGAGCGCGGAGGCAGAGCGCGTCGAGGCGCATCTGCGCGAGACGGGCCTGCCCTCGCGCATCGGCCATATCGCGGGATGGAACGCGGGGCCTGAGGAGATTCTGGAGGCGATGTTCCAGGACAAGAAGGTCTCGCGCGGCGCGCTAACCTTCATCCTCGCGCGCGGGATCGGGCAGAGCTTCATCGCCCGTGGCGTGCCGGCGCAGGACGTGCGCGCCTTCCTCGCCGACGAACTGGCGCGCTGATCCTTCAGCTTTCCTGCGCGGGGTCCTTGTGGGCGCCGACGCCTTCCTGCGCCACCGCGTCGGCCATGAATTGCGCGCGCGCCAGCGTTGCGAAACGTCCGTTGAGGGCGACCAACTCCTCGAAGTTTCCGGTCTCGACGACGCGGCCCTGATCGAACACGAAAATGCGGTCGGCGTTGCGGATCGTGGCGAGGCGATGGGCGATCACGAAGGTCGTGCGTCCCTGCGTCGCTGCGTCGAGCGCAGCCTGCAGCAGGCGTTCGGTCGTGGCGTCCAGCGCGCTGGTCGCCTCGTCGAAAATGAGGATCGGGGGATCCTTCAGAAGCGCGCGGGCGATGGACACGCGCTGGCGTTCGCCGCCTGAGAGCGTGCGGCCGCGTTCGCCCACGATCGTCTCGAGCCCGTCGGGCTGGCGGGCGACGAAATCGGCGGCCTGCGCGCGCGCAAGCGCGGTGCGGATCTCTTCCTCATTGGCGTCGGGCTTGCCGACGCGCAAGTTCTCCTCGATGGAGCGCGCGAACAGCATGGGCTCCTGAAACACCACGCCGATATTGCGGCGCAGGGAGACGAGCGTCATGTCGCGGATGTCCACGCCGTCGATGAGAATGCGCCCGCCGTTGGGGTCGAACACGCGGTGCAGCAGGCCAAGCGTCGTTGACTTGCCGGAGCCCGTCGCGCCCACAAGCGCGACCGTCTGGCCGGGCTCCACGACGAAGGAGACGTCGGAGACCGCGTTGCGCCGCGCGTCATAGGAGAAGGTGACGTTCTCGAACGACACGCGGCCCGTCAGCCGGCCCACGTCGCGCGCATGGGGCGCGTCGGCCACGCCGGGCTTGGAATCCAGCACGTCGAAATATTCGCGCAGTTTCGGCGCGAGCATGAACAGCCAATTGGCGAAGGTGACGGTGGCTTCGAGCTTGCCGACCAGAAGGGCGGCGAAGTTCATGAAGGTGACGATCTCGCCGATCGTCGCCAGCCCCTGCATGAACAGCCATGTGCCGAGCAGGAACACGGCGAGGATCGTGAGAGTGGCCGAGGCGCGGGTGGCGACCGCCGCCACGGCCCACCAGGAGAGCACCGGCATCTGCGCGCGCAAGAGCGCGTCGGAGATGCGGCGCATCGAGATCGCCTCCGCCTCCACGCGCGTGAAGCTCTGGATGATCGCGATATTGCCCAGCGCGTCGGAGGCGCGCTCCGCAAGATCGGTGTGGTAGGTCTCGACCTTGCCCTGCAGGCTTTCGGTATGGTGGAAGACATAGGCGGTGATGGCGCCGAACACGAGGACAAGCACGACGAGCAGCGCGCCGAGGCGCCAGTTCAGGAACATCGTCGCGGGCAGCAGCACGAACAGCGAGACGAAAGAAGCGCAATGTTCGCGGAAGAACGAGAGCCAGACGCTCGACATGCCGCCTGAGCCGTCGAGCATGGTCTTCAGGAGCCGGCCCGAATGCACGCCCGTGTGGAAGCCGAGCGGCAGGTGGAGCACGTGTTCGAAGAACTCCGCCATCACGACGAGGCGCCGGCGATGCGAGAGGCGGTCGGCGTGCAGGGCGACGAGGACTGCGGCCGCGATGGTGAACAGGCCGAAGCCGATCCAGGCCCAGATCAGATTGGCGAGCTGCCCCCAGGTCACGGCGGAAGGGTCGCCGGCGGAGCGGGTGAGGGCGTCGATGATGCGGCCGAACAGCACGGGCTCGGCGAATTGCGCGACCGCGAGCGCGAGATTGGCGAGCACGAGGCCGGCGGCGAGGCGCCGCTCAGCTCCCAACATCGCCAGAACGCGGAAATAGATGCGCAGGATCGCCATGGAGTGTTCCTCGCCGGACGCCCGGCGCAGGCCCGGTATAGTGGAGGCCGGCGCGCCGCGCCACCCGCCCGCCGCGCCCTCTGCGCCCAATGGCTGGGCGGCTGGCCCCTTGGCCTTCCGCCCGCGCGCGGCTAAACCTTGCCGTGCGCCGCGCCGCTCGCGCGCGCCTTCACGCTTCAGGGACAGCGCGCCATGAACAAGGTTTACCCCGACGCCCGCTCGGCCATCGCCGACGTCATCAAGGACGGCATGACGATCATGTCCGGCGGTTTCGGCCTCTGCGGCATTCCCGAGATTCTGGCCGAGGCCATTCTGGAATCGGGCGCGAAGAACCTGACCGTCATCTCCAACAACGCGGGCGTGGACGGCATCGGGCTCGGCAAGCTGCTCGAGACGCGCCAGATCCGGAAGATGATCTCGTCCTATGTGGGCGAGAACAAGATTTTCGCGCAGCAATATCTCGCCGGCGAGCTGGAGCTCGAGTTCACGCCGCAGGGCACGCTTTCCGAGCGCATTCGCGCGGGCGGGGCGGGCATTCCCGCCTTTTTCACCAAGACGGGCGTTGGCACGATCATCGCCGAGGGCAAGGAAGTGCGCGAGTTCGACGGCGAGAAATATGTGATGGAGCGCGCGCTCGTCGCCGACCTGTCCATCGTCCACGCCTGGAAGGGCGATACGGAAGGCAATCTCGTCTATCGAAAGACGGCGCGCAATTTCAATCCCATGATGGCGACCGCCGGAAAGATCACGATCGCTGAGGTTGAAAATCTTGTGCCCGCCGGCGCGATCGACCCCGATCACATCCACACGCCCGGCGTCTATGTGAACCGCATCGTCCACACGCCCGACGCGCCCAAGCGCGTCGAGTTCCGCACCACCCGGCCGCGCGCCTGAACCGCAGGAGACCTCCATGCCCTGGACCCGCGAACAGATGGCCGCCCGCGCCGCCAAAGAGCTGCAGGACGGCTTTTACGTCAATCTCGGCATTGGCATTCCCACGCTCGTGTCGAACTTCATCCCGCAGGGAATCACCGTTCAGCTGCAGAGCGAGAACGGCATGCTCGGCATGGGCCCCTTTCCCTATGAGGGCGAGGAAGACCCCGACCTCATCAACGCCGGCAAGCAGACCGTCACCGAACTGCCCACGACCAGCTATTTCTCCAGCGCGGATTCCTTCGCGATGATCCGCGGCGGGCACATCGACCTGTCCATCCTCGGCGCCATGCAGGTCGCCCAGAACGGCGATCTCGCGAACTGGATGATCCCCGGCAAGATGGTGAAGGGCATGGGCGGGGCGATGGATCTCGTCGCCGGCGTCAAGAAGGTCGTCGTGGTGATGGAGCATGTCGCCAAGGACGGGCCGAAACTGCTCGAGCGCTGCACGCTTCCGCTCACCGGCGCGGGCGTCGTGGACATGGTCATCACGGATCTGGGCGTGTTCAAGGTGGATCAGAAGGGCCGCGACGGCCTCACCCTGATCGAGCGCGCAGAAGGCGTGAGCCTTGAGGAGATCAAGGCGAAGACGCAGGCGCCCTTCAAGGTCGCGCCGTCGGCCGCCTGAGACGCAGGCGACTGATCACGCGCTTTTCCCGATGGAAAGGCGCGGCCGCGCCGGCTAGCATCCGCCCGGAGAAAACCGGGAGGAAGGCATGTCTTATCTTGGAATGACGACGCGCATGGTCGCCTTCGCGGCGCATGGCGGCGCGACGGGCGAGGCCTATTACGCGGCGCCGAGCGCGGCGGGGAAAATGGGCGGCGTCGTGCTCGTGCATCACATGCCGGGCTGGGACGACTGGACGCAGGAAGCCGCGCGCAAGCTCGCTCATTTCGGCTTCGCCTGCATCGCGCCGCATCTTTATTTCCGCGAAGGGCCGGGCTCGCCGGACGATCTCGCCGCGCGCGCGCGCACGAAGGGCGGCGTCGCCGACGATCAGGTGATGGGCGATGTGAAAGGCTGCATGGCGTTTTTGCGCGCGCAGCCGGAATCGAACGGCAAGGTCGCCGTGATGGGCTTCTGCTCGGGCGGGCGCCACGCCTATCTCGCCGGCTGCACGCTGCCGGGGCTCGACGCGGTGGTGGATTGCTGGGGCGGCAATGTCGTCGTGGACGATCCCGCCGATCTCACGCCGGCGCGCCCCGTGGCGCCGATCGACCTGACGAAGAATCTTTCGGCGCCGCTGATTGGAATCTTCGGCAATGACGACCAGCGCCCGAGCCCTGCGCAGGTGGACCGCACCGAACAGACGCTGAAGCAATTGGGCAAGGCCTATGAGTTCCATCGTTACGATGGCGCGGGCCATGGCTTCTTCGCCGCCGAACGCCCCGCCTATCGCGCCGAACAGGCGACGGATGGTTGGCGAAAGGTCTATGATTTCCTCGACCGCACGATCGGTCCGCGCGTGCGCGCCGGCTGAAGGAGGCGATGCGATGTGCTCTTACATCACGCAAAAAGTGGCGCTGTTCGGCAGCGCCAAGGGCGCGAGCGGATGGCGGCGCGTGGACGCGGCCCATGTCTATTTCGACCATCCTTTCGACGCGCCGCTCGATCATGCGCTGGGCCTCGACATCGTGAGCGAGGCGCAAGGCGCGCGCGAACGCATCGCCCTTGAGCTGAGCGCGGATTCAGCCCGCGCGCTGGCTGAGGCCATTCTCGCCGCGCTCGCGCGTGGCGAGGCGGAGCATGGCGCGCATCCTGCTTCTGCGGATCAGGCGTCGATCCCGCATTATTGATCGGACAGTTTTTGCTCGCGGGCGCCCAGCGCGTCCGCGAGACGCATTTTGGCCGAGCCCGGCGCCAGCGGCTTCTGCTGGCTTTCGTGCGGCGCCCATCCCGACAGCCAGACGAGTTCGAAGGTCGCGCGCACGCGCCCGTCCGCATCCGCGTAGCGTTGCGCGTAGATCTGCGCCGCGCGCAGGAAAACCGCGCGGCGCGTGGGTTTGCGCAGGCGCTGGACGAGCGCGTTCGTCGCCCCCATGGCGCGCAGGTCCGCCATCAGCCGGAACATGTCCGCATAGCGGATCGTCACCACATCCACGTCGCTCACCGGCAGGGCGAGGCCGGCGCGCTGCAACAGGCCGCCAAGGTCGCGCAGGTCCGCGAAAGGCGCCACGCGCGGCGAGGCGCCGCCCGTGATCTCCTCTTCCGCCTCCATCAGCGCGAAACGCAATTCCTCCAGCGTGCGCCCGCCGGGCAGGCAGGCGAGGAACAGGCCGTCAGGCGCGAGCGCGCGACGCGCCTGCGCCAGCGCGCCGGGCAGGTCGTTGACCAGATGCAGCGACAGGGCGGACACGATCAGGTCGAAGCTTTCCGGCGCGAAAGGCAGGGCCTCCTCATCGCCTGTCAGCGTCGAAAAGCCCGGCTCCGCGGGCTCCGGCAGCGGCGCGAGGCGCGTCACCGCGCGCGGCGCGGCGCCGCTCTCCTGCGCGGCCTTCGCAAGCAGGCGAGCCACCTGAGGGCCGGGCGCGCCAAGGTCGAGCGCGCGGGGAAAGGGCCGCAGCACGGCCTGCAGGCGTTCGGCGCATTCCTGCGCCACGCGCTCCAGCAGGAAGGGCTCCGCGCCCTGCGCCCGCGCGCGCGCAAGCCGTGCGCGCGCAAGAGCGCGGTCGAAGATGATCGGGGGGCCTGAGGGCGCGGGGCTCGTCATGGGAGCCTTATGGGGCGCGCGGGGCGCGCGGTCAAAGGCGCGCGCGCCTCACATTTTCTCCACCGCCGGCATGACCTCGCTGCGGAAGAGGGCGAGCGAGCGCAGCGCGTCGGGCAGGGTCATCGTGCCGAACATCATATAGGCGATGAGGTAATTGATCCCCAGCGCCTCCTTCTGCGCGGCGATTTTCTCGATCACCGTCTTCGGCGAGCCGGCGATCACCGTGCCTTCGCGCTCGGCGTCCTCGAAGGTCGCTGCAGCGGGAATGTTGAGCCGCTTGACGAGATCGCTGCCGGAATTGATCCGTAGCAGATAGGTGAGGTTGGCGTGGTGATGTTCGCTTGCGGGCTGCGCGATGCGGCGCGCCTCCTCATCCGTGTCCGCGACCACGATCTGCCGGCTCACGCCGATGGCCGCGCCGCCTTCGAACTCCGCCTTCGGCCGCTCCGGCCCGCCGCGCTTCGCCAGCGCCGCCTTATAGGCGTCGATGTTCACGCGCGCGCGCGAGACGGGGCCGTTCGTGGCGAAATGCGCGCCGTTCTCGCCCGCCCATGTCGCGCCCGTCTCGTTGGAGGACGGATACCAGAAGGCGGGCATGGGCTGCTGCAGCGGACGCAGCGGCATCGGCACGTCCTTGTAGCTGAACAGCGCGCTCTCATAGCTGAATGTGTCGCCGGAAAGCGCCGCGCGCAGGCAGGCGTAGGAATCGGCGAAAATCTCGCGCGTGTCCTCATGCTTCACCTTGTGATAGCCGAGCTCGAAGGGCGAGACGCCGCGCCCGATTCCGATCTCGAGACGTCCGCGGCTCATCTGGTCGAGCATGCAGATTTCTTCGGCGAGGCGCAGCGGGGAATAGAGCGGCAGCAGATAGCCGAGCGGCCCGAGGCGCATGCGTTTGGTGGCGCGCGCGATGGCGCCCAGCCACACGCCGGGCGCAGGAACCATGTTGAGCGGGGAGGCGTGGTGTTCGGCGATATGCAGGCACCAGAAGCCCGCCTCATCGGCGGCCTGCGCGAATTCCAGCCGTTCGTCGAGCTGGGTGGCGTAGGCGCGGTCTGAACGGTCGATATGGTCGAACAATCCGACTTTCATGTGTCCTCGGGCTCCCTGCGCTGGCCTGCGAGACCTTTGCGCTTTTTCTTCTGCGACCTTATACGCGGAGACGAAAAAGAAAAGCGCCCCGCCGGGCGTTCCGATGGGAGGATCGCATGAAGCTCAGACTCAGCATCGCCTTCGCCGAAAACGTCCGCACCCGTCCGGTGCTCGACGGGCGCGCGCAGGCGGAGGGGATCGAGCTCGCCCCCAGCGTCGTGGGCCCCTCCGAACTGTTCTGGCGCCAGTTGCGCTTCGCGGATTTCGACGTTGCGGAGATGTCGTTCTCCTCGCTCATCATTGCGATGTCCAAGGGCGACGATCGTTTCGTCGGCCTGCCGATCTTCACCACGCGCCGCTTTTTTCATTCGCACATTCTCGTGCGCAAGGGCTCGGGGATCGAGAAGCCCGAAGACCTGAAGGGCAAGCGCGTCGGCGTGACCGAATATCAGCAGACCGGCGCGCTGTGGACGCGCGGCGCGCTTGAGCATGAATGGGGCGTGCGCTCGCAGGACATGGAGTTCTTCATGGAGCGCACGCCCGAGCTCAGCCACGGCGGCGCGACGGGCTTCACGCCGCCGCCGGGCGTGCGGGTGCATCAGATTCCCTCCAGCAAGAGCGTCGCCTCGATGATGCTCTCCGGCGAGCTCGACGCAGCGATCCATTATCGCGGCCATGGCTCGATCGTGAACCGCTCCAACGTGAACCTGCTCGCCCATCCCGACGTGCGCACGCTTTTCCCCGACGTGCGCGCGGAGGGCGCGCGCTATTTCGCCAAGACAGGGATTTTCCCCATCAATCACGGCATGGTGATCCGCCGCGAAATCGTCGAGCGCGAGCCGTGGACGGTCATCAATCTCGTGCAGGCGTTCAACAAGGCGAATGCGATCGCGGAAGCCGAACGCATGGAGCATGTCGCCTATCATCTCGACACAGGCCTGCTGCCCGGCGAAGCGGCGAAGGCGCTGGCGACTCCGCTGGTGCGTCACGGGATCGTCGCCAACCGCAAGACGCTGGAGACGGCGGCGCAACATTCGCTCGAGCAGGGGCTCACGCCGCGTCTGATGCGGCTTGAGGACGTGTTCGCGCCGCAATCGCTGGAGATGTGAGGCGCGTTCGCCTCAGGCGGCGGGGCCGTTCGTCTCTTTCTTCGCCGCCGCCTCGTCTGCGGCGTCGCCCTGGGAGTCATCTCGGGCGTCATCCTTCGCTTCATGGCGCATGATGAGCGGCGTCTGCGCCAGCGCGAAGGCGATGGTGAGCGGCATCACGCCGAACGCCTTGAAGGACACCCAGAAGTCTGTCGATTGCGTGCGCCAGACGATCTCGTTGAGCGCGGCGAGCACGAAGAAGAACACGCCCCAGCGGAAGGTGAGCTTGCGCCAGCCCTCGTCGGTCAGGCGCAGCACGCTGTCGAGGGCGATCGGCAGCAGGGGCTTGCCGAACGCCAGCGCCACCAGCAGCGTCGCGCCGAAAATCGAGTTCACGATGGTGGGCTTCAGCTTGATGAACAATTCATCCTGAAACAGAAACGTCAGAGCGCCGAAAAAGACCACCGCCACGCAGGTGACGACAGGCATCACGGGCAGTTTGCGCGTCAGCGTCCAGGAGGCGGCGAGCGCAGCCACGACGCAGGCCATGAGCACGCCGGTGGCGGGAAAGATTCCATAACGCCAGTTCACGATGAAAAAGGCGACGAGCGGTCCCATTTCGAGAACGAGCTTCAGGCCGGGGGAGACCGGCTCGCGCGCGTTGGCTTTCGTCGCGTCGGCTTCTTTCATGTCGCGCGTCTCCGGCATGGTCAGGCGTCGAGGCCGGCGATGGCGCGGGCGAAATCACGCGCCTCGAAAGGCTCCAGATCGTCCACGCCCTCGCCGACGCCGATGAAATGCACGGGCAGCGCGTGTTTCTCCGCAATGGCGACGAGAATGCCGCCGCGCGCTGTGCCGTCGAGTTTCGTCATCACGAGGCCCGTCACGCCGGCTGTGCGGCCGAAAATCTCGACCTGCGAAAGCGCGTTCTGTCCCACGGTCGCGTCAAGGACCAGCAGCACGGAATGCGGCGCGTCGGGATCGACCTTCTTCATCACGCGCACGATCTTCTCAAGCTCCGCCATCAGCTCCGTGCGGTTCTGCAGGCGCCCCGCCGTGTCCATCAACAGCACGTCGGCGCCTTGCGCGCGCGCTTCCGTCAGCGCCTCGAAGGCGAGGCTCGCCGCATCCGAACCCTGCGCGCGCGCGATCACGGGCGCGCCGATGCGCCCGCCCCACACCTGCAATTGCTCGATGGCGGCGGCGCGGAACGTGTCGCCCGCCGCGAGCGCGACCTTCTTGCCCTCGCGCGCGAATTTCGCGGCGATCTTGCCGATCGTGGTGGTCTTGCCCGAACCGTTCACGCCGACGACGAGAATCACATGCGGCTTGCGGGCGGGGTCGACCGTCAGCGGTTTGGCGACCGGGGTCAGCGTCGCCTCCACTTCGGCGGCGAGGATGGCTTTCACCTCGGCGGGATCGACGCTCTTGTCGTAGCGGCCCTTGCCCACGCTCTCGCAGATGCGCGCGGACAAGGCCACGCCCAGATCGGCGCGGATGAGCACGTCCTCCAGCTCCTCCAGCGTGGCGGCGTCGAGCTTGCGTTTGGTGAAGACCGCGGCGACGCCCTGGCCGATGGAGGAGGAGGAGCGCGACAGGCCGCTGCGCAGCCGCGCCCACCAGGATTGCGGCGTCTGCGCGGGCGCAGGGCCGGGCGGGGGCGCCTCGAGCGGGCCGGGCGGCGGGTTGGAGGGTTCGGGCGCGGGCGGGGGCGCTTCGACCGGCGCAGGGGGTTCTTCCTGCGGCGGCGCCTGCGCAGGCGCCTCTTGCGGCGTCTCGTGTGGGCTTTCTTGCGGGGTTTCTTGCGGGCTTTCTTGCGGCGCCTCTTGCGGAACAGGCGCCGGGCTGTCCGGCTTCTGGCCGCGGCCGAACAGGCGACCGAAAAATCCCTTGCCGCTTTCGTTTTCCGCCATGGGCCGCCGAACCTCGCTTGACGCAATGCGCGGGCGCATCGATAGCCTGTTCTCCATGATGTCGGAAGCCCTCACGCCGGACGCCCTCCTGTCCCGCCTGCTCCATCGCGACGGGCTCATGCTCGTGGTGAACAAGCCGGCGGGGATTCCGGTTCATCGCGGCCCCAAGGGCGGCGACAATCTCGAGGCCCATTTCGACGCGCTGCGCTTCGGCCTGCCGGCGCCGCCCAGCCTCGCCCACCGGCTTGATCGCGACACGTCGGGCTGCCTCGTGCTCGGCCGTCACCGCAAGGCGCTCGAGACCCTGTCCAAACTGTTCAAGCACGGCCACATCGAGAAAACCTATTGGGCGGTGGTGGAGGACGGGCCGGAGGCGCAGGACGGATTGATCGACCTGCCGCTCGGCCGGCTCGACGCCACGCGCGGCTGGTGGATGAAGGTCGATCCGCTCGGCCAGCCGTCGAAAACGGCCTGGCGCGTGCTCGGCCGCGCCATGTTCGAGGAGCGCCCGATCGCATGGATCGAGTTTAGGCCGCTGACCGGGCGCACGCATCAATTGCGCGTCCATTCCTCGGCGCTGGGTTGGCCGATCGTGGGCGATTCGATCTACGGCTCAAGCGCGCCGGGGCAGGGGCCGGGGCTGCAATTGCACGCGCGCGCCATCGTCGTGCCGATCCAGAAAAACAAGGAGCCGGTGCGATGCCTCGCTCCGGCTCCCGATCACATGTTTGCGCGGCTGCGCGCCTGCGGCTTCGCCGGCGAGGACGCGCTGGCCGACGGGGCCTAGCGCTTTACTGCGCCTTCACGCCGCCCTTTTTGATCGCGTCCGTCAGGCGCGCCATTTCGGAGGCGGTGAAGGCGGCGAGACCCTTGGGGGTCGCCTGTTCGCCCGCCGGCAGTTCGGAGGCGAGGTCCTCGATGCGCTTGCGCACATTGGGGTCCTTGTAGGCGGCGGCCATTGTCTCGACGAGTTTCGCCACCACGGGCGCCGGCGTGCCGGCGATCGCGTACATGGCGGTGGCCGCCGACACCTCAAAGCCCGGCAGGCCCGCTTCCGCCGCGGTCGGCACGTTCGGCAGGCCGGGGAAGCGCGACTTCTGCGCCACCGCCAGCACTTTCACGCCGCCTGCGGTCGCCTGGCCCATCATGTTGAGGCCCTGGTCGCACATGAGGTCGAGCGTGCCCGCCACAAGGTCGTTGAGCGCGGGGCCGGTGCCGCGATAGGGCACGTGGGTGAGCTCCACGCCGGCCTGCTGGCCGAACAGGACGCAGGCGAGATGGGTCGCCGATCCGCCGCCCGCCGAGCCGTAATTGATCTTGCCCGGATTGGCCTTGGCGAAGGCGATGAACTCCTTCAGGTCCTTGGCGGGAAAATCCTTGCGCAGAACGATGTAGTGCGCGGCGAAGGCCAGCGTGCCGATGGGCTCGAAGTTCTTGACCGGATCATAGGTCGCGGACGGGTAGAGCGCGGGGCCCGACACATGCGGGGCGACGTTGTGCACGAAGATCGTGTAGCCGTCCGGCGTCGCGCGCGCCGCGCGAAGCGCGCCCGTGGTGCCGCCGGCGCCTGCGGCGTTCTCCACCACGAATTGCTGGCCGAGCGTGCGCGCGAAATATTCGCCGTAGATGCGCGCCGCCACGTCCGTGGGCCCGCCGGCGGCGAAGGGCACGATCACGGTCACGGGCTTGGCGGGATAATCCTGCGCGAAGGCGGCGCCGGTCCACAGGGACGCCGCAAGGGCGATCGAGCCGGCGAACGAGAATGACTTCAGCTTCATGGTTCTCTCCTTCGGCGGACCCCTCCCGATCCGCCGGGGCGGACGCTAGCACGGGCCGCAGAGGCGAGCTAGGCGGGAGCGTTCGCCCCCGGCGCGAGCTCGGCGAGGAGGCGGCGGCCGTCGTGGCCGACGATGACGAGATCGGCCAGCGCGCCCGCCGGCAGGCCCGGCGTGGCCACTTCCGTGAAATCGGCGGCGTGGCCGACGCCCCCGCGCTCGCACAGCACGCGCAGCGTCTTTCCGATCTGCGCGTCGAGATGGGCGGCGAGCCGCGCGGCGCCTTTCTCGCGCAGCGCCTGGGCGCGCGCCTTCACCGTCTCGCGCGGCGTCTGCGGCATGCGCGCCGCCGGCGTTCCGGGGCGCGGCGAGAAGGGGAAGACGTGCAGATGGGTGAGCCCGCAGGCGTCCACCAGATCGAGCGTGTTGGCGAACATCGCGTCGGTCTCGGTGGGAAAGCCGGCGATGAAATCCGCGCCGAAGGCGATGTCGGGGCGCGCCGCGCGCAGGTCCGCGCAAAAGCGGATCGCGTCGGCGCGCGCATGGCGGCGCTTCATCCGCTTGAGGATCATGTCGTCGCCCGCTTGCAGCGAGAGATGCAGGTGCGGGGCGAGCCGCGGCTCGCTGGCGAACGCCTCGATGAGCTCGGCGTCCGCCTCCACGCAATCGATGGAGGAGATGCGCAGGCGCTCCAGCGCGGGAACATGGCGCAGGATCTGCCGCACGAGCTTGCCGAGCGTGGGCGCGCCGGGCAGGTCCGCGCCCCATGACGTGATGTCCACGCCCGTCAGCACCGCCTCGCGATAGCCGTTGGCGACGAGGCTCTCGATCTGGCGCACTACGTCGCCTGCGGGCGCCGAACGCGACGGCCCGCGTCCATAGGGGATCACGCAGAAGGTGCAGCGATGGTCGCAGCCGTTCTGCACCTCCACGAAGGCGCGCGTCTGGCCTTCGATGGAGTCCACGGCGCCGGCGACGAAATGATGCGCGGTCTCCGGCAAAGCGAAGAGATCGTTCACCTGCGCGCGCCCCTCGCGGGCGAGATCGAGCCAGGCCTGCGGGCGGGCCTTGTCGGAATTGCCCATCACGGCGGTGACCTGCGGCATGGCGGCGAAGGCCGCCGGCTCGATCTGCGCGGCGCAGCCCGTCACCACAATGCGCGCTTGCGGGTGTTCGCGCGCCGCGCGGCGGATCGCCTGTCGCGCCTGTCGCACAGCCTCTCCCGTCACCGCGCATGTGTTGAAGACGATCGTCTCCGCGTCCATGGCGGCGCCGGCGGCGCGGCGGATCGCCTCCGATTCGACGGCGTTCAGCCGACAGCCGAAAGTGACGACCTTGACGCTCAAGCGGCGTTTCCGAACATTGCGGGCTCGAGGCGTCCCTCGAACTCCAGCTCCACGTCGCCCGTCATGAGCACGTGGGAATCGCTCTCGCGCCATTCGATCACGAGGCGTCCGCCCGGCAGGTCCACATTGGCCGCACGGCCCGTGCGGCCGGTGCGGGCGCCCGCCACCAGCGTCGCGCAGGCGGCCGATCCGCAGGCGCGCGTGATCCCCGCGCCGCGCTCCCACACGCGCAGGAGGATCGTGTCGCGCCCGTCCTGCGGCGCCATGACTTGCGCGAGCGAGACGTTCGCGCGTTCGGGAAAGATCGCGTCGCGCTCCAGAAGCGGCCCGATGCGCGGGAGGTCGAAGGACATTGCGTCCTCCACGAAGAAGATCGCGTGCGGATTGCCCATGCTCACCGCTGCGAAAGGTCCGAGCCCCAGCGCCTGCGCGGCCGGGATCGTCACCGCGCGCGTGTCCGCGCTTTCCTGCGCCAGCGGAATCTCGCGCCAGTCGAGGCGCGGCGCGCCCATGTCCACGCGAAAGCGCGTCTCGCCGACTTTTTCGCAGGCGAGCAGGCCCGCGGATGTTTCAAGCATGAGCGCGCGCGCGTCGCTCCCGCGCATGAGCGCCCAGGCGACGCAGCGCGTGCCGTTGCCGCAGGCGGCGGAGCGCGACCCGTCGTTGTTGAAGATCGTCATGAAGGCCTGCGCGCCTGACGTGCGGGGATCCTCCAGCACCATCAGCTGGTCATAGGCCAGCGCATGGGCGCCCTGACGCGCGCGATGGATGGCGACCGCGTCCTGCGCCGAGGCCGCAAACCCGCGCCCGCGCAGGTCCAGCACGATGATTTCGTTGCCGATGCCGTTCATCTTGACGAAGGGAAGGCCTGCGAGCGCGCTCAAGGGATTGGTCCTTTCTGACGCCTCTATATAACAAAGGCGGCGGGCGGCGCGAAGCTGGGCGCCTCCAAAAGAGGCGAGGGGGCGAGGGAACGGACCCCGCGCCGCCTTTGTTTTGCGCCCTATCTGTGGCGATATCGCCCCGAGCGCCGCGCGATTCGCGGCTGCGGAGATTGCACATGAGAATTTTGAACGATCGTCTGCGGCTCCTGCCGCGCAGCTTCAGCGCCGACCTGCGCAGCCTGCGCGCCGGCGCGTTGTGCGCCGCCATGGCCGTCGCGCCCGCCGTCGCTCAGGCTCCCGCGCCCGCCCCTGCGCCGTCGGGGGAGACCGCGCCGGCTGCGCCTGCTCCCGCCGCTGGCGAGCAGAGGATCGAGGAGATCGCCTCGCGTCCCGCCATCCTGTTCGAGGGCGAGTCCGCCTGGGAGGATGGCTATTCCACGCTCACGGGCGCTTTCCAGAAACTGAAGGCGGAGCTGGAGCGCGCGCAGCTTGTCGGCGCGGGCGCGCCCGTGGCGGTTTTTGTCGCCACCGACGATCTGGGCTTCAGGTATCAGGCCATGGCGCCGCTCTCGCAGGCGCCGGGCGAGGCGGTGCGCCTCTCCTCGGGCTTCAAGGTCGGGCAGACGCCGGCGGGCCGCGCGGTGAAGTTCGAACATCGCGGCTCCTATGAGGAGATCGACGCCACTTATGAGGCGATCACCGCGTGGCTCGACGAGAAGAATCTCGACGCGCGCGATTTCTTCGTGGAGGAATTCGCCAATCCCGGTCGCGGCCCTGACGATGGCGACACCGCCGTGGACGTCTATGTCTTCGTGAAATGAACCGCGCCTAGCCCAGCAGGCCGCCGGGTCGCGGCGCCAGCGGATTATGCGCATGGGCCTGCGCATCGGCGCGGTCCGGCGCAGGCTCGCCCACGAAGGCGGACCACAGGCCGCGCACATGGTCGGGCGCAAGATCGCGCAGAATGAAGACGATGCGCGTGCGCCGGTCCCCGTCGGGCCAGCGCTCCAGCCGCGCCGGCGGATGGAAGACGTGCTGCACGCCGTGGATCACCACGGGACGCTCGGGATCGTCGTCAAGCGCGACGACGCCCTTCACGCGCAGCATGTTCGGCCCGTGCACCTGGCGCAACATGTCGAGAAACACGTCGAAGCTCGCGGCGGGCAGGCGCTTGTCGCTCGTCAGGCAGAAGGCGCGGATGCGCGCGTCGTGCCGGTTGGGATCATGCGCGTGCGCGTGATCATGGGCATGATGATCGTGCGCGTGATGCGCGTGGGCATGATGATCGTGGGCGTGATGATCGTGGCCGTGATGATCATGGCCGTGATCTTGCGCGTGATGCGCCTGGTCGAAACCTTCCGCATTGAGCCAGCGGGCGACGTCCGGGATCTTGCCTTCAAGGCCGAACAGGCCTGCGTCGAGCAGGTTTTCCGCTTGAGCGGCGTCGGCCTCCAGAATGCGCGCTGAAGGCGCGAGCTGGCGCAGCCTCACGCGCAGGTCGTCCACGCGCGCGCGGCTTTCCTCGTCATTGGCGAGGTCAGTTTTCGTCAGCACGATGCGGTCGGCCACGGCGACCTGTTTCACCGCCTCCTCCTGCGCGTCGAGGGTGGCGGCGGCGTTGATCGCGTCCACCACGGTGATGACGCCCTGCAGCCGGAAGCGCAGCATCAGATAGGGATGGTGCATGATCGTGTGCAGCACCGGCGCAGGATCGGCGAGCCCGGTCGTCTCCACCAGCACGCGGCTGAACGGGCCTATGCGTCCGTTGTCGCGTTTGCGAAGCGCGTCTTCGAGGGTCGCGATCAGGTCGCCGCGGATCGTGCAGCACAGGCAGCCTGACGACATGAGCAGCATGTCGCCGTCCACCTTCTCCACGAGCAGGTGATCGAGGCCGATCTCGCCGAATTCATTGATGAGCACGAGCGCGTCCTGCAGGGCGGGGTCGCGCAGCAGGCGATTGAGCAGGGTGGTCTTGCCCGCGCCCAGAAAACCCGTGAGCACGGTGAAGGGAATGGGCGGCGGCGGACGCCGCGAAAGCGCGTCGTTCATGTCAGCCTCGCTGCGCCGCCGGGGCGGGCTTCTGCGGCTGGGGTTTGGGCGCGGGTTTCTGTGCGGCGGGTTTGGCGCCCTGTTGCGGCTTGGCTCCTTGCAACTGCTTGGCTCCTTGCAATTGTTTGGCGCCTTGTTGCGGTTTGGCTCCCTGCGGGGGCTTGGCGGCTGCTTGCGTCGTCGCGCGCTGTTTGGCCGCGCGCTGTTTGGCTGCACGTTCCTTGGCCGCCGCCTGCCGGGCGGCGCGCGCCTGCGCCTTCTTCGAGGGCTGCAATTCGGCGGCCGTGAGCGCGGGCTCATCGTCGGCTGCGCTGCGCGCTGCGCCCGTCCAGCCCGGGGCGCGCCCGACGAAGACGTTCACGGGCGTGAAGGCGGGCCTCGGGCCGAGATCGCCGCTGGCGAGGGCGGCGACGGCGTTGCGCCCTGCGCTGCGGTCGCCTGCGAAAAACGCGGCTGCGCTCTCGTTGTCGGCGCTGGCGCTGGCGGCGGCGACCGGGATCGAGAAATCCTCGTCGGCGTCGCGGACGCGGTTCTTGCCGCACACCTGCTGCCGCAGATCGGGCGGCGCCTCATTCGACAGCGGAAGATTGGCGACATTCGTTCCCCCGCGCGTGAAGACGGAGGTTGCGAAGCCGTTCTCGAACAGCGCCATCGCCTTCAGCGTGCGCGCTTTGGCGGTGGGCGAGCCCATCACCACCACGATCAGCCGGCGTCCGCCGCGGCTGGCGCTGGCCACAACGTTGAAGCCGGAGGCGCAGACGAAGCCCGTCTTCATCCCGTCCGCGCCGTCATAGCGGCCGAGCAGGCCGTTGTGGGTGGGGATGACGCGATTGGCGAGTTTCAGCGCGCCGATGCCGAACAGATTCTCATGTTCGGGAAAATGCAGGAACAGCGCGCGGCCCAGCAGCGCCATGTCGCGCGCGGAGCTGACATGGGCCTCGTCATGCAGGCCGTGGGGATTGACGAAATGCGATTGCGTCATGCCAAGCGCGCGGGCGGTCGCGTTCATCTCCGCCGCGAAGGCGGCCACCGAGCCGGACACGCCTTCGGCGATCGTCACCGACACGTCATTGGCGGATTTCACCATGATCATCTTGAGCGCATTGTCGAGCGTCACCTCGGAGCCGGGCAGGAAGCCCATTTTCGAGGGCGCCATGCGGGCTGCGCGGTTGGAGACGACAAGCGGCGTGTCGAGCGTAAGTCGTCCTTCGCGCACAGCCTTGAGCGCGACATAGGCGGTCATGAGTTTCGTCAGCGAGGCGGGCCGCCAGGGACGCGCGGCGTCTTCCGCATGCAGCGTCTGGCCCGTCGCCGCGTCGATGACGAGGGCGGGGGCGGCGCGCGCCGGCGCGCCTGCGATGCTGAGGCTGAGCGCCAGTCCCACGCCCGCGGCGCGGGCGGCCAATGTCCCGAATACCATGGTCTCTCCGGCAGCGACGCGATGCGGCTCATGCATGTGGTAGCGTTTTCCCGCCCGGCGCGCAAAGCGCTCCGACGCGCGCCGCCCTTTACGCGCCTGCGCGGCTTGGCTAGGCAGGGGATGGAGGACGGCGCAGGGAAGATGGCGACGAAAAATGGCTGAATTCGATACGGACGTTCTCGTCGTCGGCGCGGGGCCTTGCGGGCTCATGCTCGCCAATGAGCTGGGCCGGCGCGGGATACGCGCCCTCGTGGTGGATTCCAAATCCACCACCGCCGTCAATCCGCAGGCCAACGCCACCCAGGCGCGCACGATGGAGCATTATCGGCGGCTCGGTTTCGCCCATGAGGTGCGCCAGCTCGGCCTGCCCGTCGATTATCCCACCGACATCGCCTATTTCACCCGCTTCTGCACGCAGGAGATCGCCCGCTTCTCCCTGCCCGCCGCCAAGGACGCCACCCAGATCGTGCGCGGCCTGTCGGGCTCCTGGAGCGCGGCGGAGCTGCCCCATCGCGTGTCGCAGAAATTCGTCGAGCCGGTTCTGCTCAAACACGCCCGCGCCTTGCCGGGAATCGACGTGCGGTTCGAGACGCGCCTCACGGGCTTTCGCGATTGCGGCTCCCATGTGGAGGCGCAGGTGGAGAGCGCGTCGGGCGCGCGCAGCCTGCGCGTGAAATATCTTGTTGGCGCCGACGGCGCGCGCTCCTTCGTGCGCCAGTCCTTCGGCTGGGGCTGGGTGGGCGACACGCGCACCGAGCGCGCCTTCATGGGCGGGCGCATGCTCGCGGTCTATGTGCGCGCGAAGGATTATTACAAGCTCTCGCCCAACAAGCCGGCGTGGATGTATGTCGCCTTCAATCCCACGCATCGCGCCTATATGGCGGCGGTGGACGGGCGCGGCGAGTTCGCTTTCCATGCGCAGCTTGCGCCCGGCGACGACGAGAGCCGCTACGCGGCCGCGGACGGCGCCGCCTTTTTCCGCCACGCCAGCGGCATGGATATGGACGTCGAGGTTCTCTCCATGAACGGCTGGACGGCGGGCCACGCGCTTGTCGCCGAACGCATGCATCATGGCCGCGTCGTCATCGCGGGCGACGCGGCGCATCTGTTCACGCCGGCCGGCGGCATGGGCTACAACACCGGCGTCGAGGACGCGGTGAATCTCGGCTGGAAGCTCGCCGCCTGCGT
The DNA here is from genome assembly GCA_964645525.1 of uncultured Beijerinckia sp. GTDB lineage: Bacteria > Pseudomonadota > Alphaproteobacteria > Rhizobiales > Beijerinckiaceae > Terripilifer. The sequence continues at coordinate 3,456 of CAZYBF010000019.1, read as the reverse complement.
GCGCGGCGTCGCCGGGCCGGGTTTGCTGGCGAGCTATGAGGCGGAGCGCTGGGCGGTGGCGCGCCGCAACACCGGCTTTGCGCGCGCGCTCGCCGATTCGCTCGGCAAGCTGCAGGCGCCTGCGCATGTGGAGGACGACACGCCGGAGGGCGCGCAGGCGCGCGCGGAGGCGGGCGCCTATTTCAATCGCCATGCGCGCGAGGAGTTCAACATTCCCGGCTTCACGCTGGGCGCGCGCTATGACGGCTCGCCGGTGATCGTGAGCGACGGCTCCGCGCCGCCGCCTGACGGGCCTAACATCTATCATCCCACCGCCTGTCCGGGCGGGCGCGCGCCGCACGCATGGCTGCCCGACGGCGGCTCGCTCTATGATGCGTTCGGCTTCGAATGGACGCTGCTCGTTGCGCGCGACGGCGCGCAGGGCGCGGAGGAATTCGCGGCGGCGGCGCTGGCGCGCGGCATGGAGCTGAAGGTGCTGCGCGAAAGCCGCGCCGATCTGCGCGATCTCTACGAGGCCGATTTCGCGCTCATCCGTCCCGATCAGGTGGTCGCCTGGCGTGGCGACGGCGCGCAGGCGCGCGCGCAGGCCGGCGCGGTCGTCGATCGCGCGCTCGGTTTCTAGCCTCAGCCTTCCGATTTCAGCGGCCGCGCGAGCAGCGCGTCCACGGCGTCCGACACGCTCATGCGGCCGGCGAGAATCGCGTCCACCGCCGCGCAGATCGGCATGTCCACGTCGCGCGCGCGGGCGAGCTCGACAAGCGCGGCGGCGGTGAAGGCGCCTTCCGCCAAGGCCGCCGGCGCGGGCTCGCCGCGGCCCAGCGCATGGCCGAGCGCGAAATTGCGCGATTGCGTGGAGCCGCAGGTGAGCACCAGATCGCCAAGGCCCGACAGGCCCATCAGCGTCTCCTCGCGCGCGCCCATCGCGCGGCCGAAGCGGCGCAGCTCCGCAAAGCCGCGCGCGACGAGGGCCGCCTGCGCGCTCGCGCCCAGCGCGCGCCCCGCCGCCACGCCGCAAGCGATGGCGAGCACGTTCTTCGCGGCTCCGCCGATCTCGACGCCGCGCAGGTCCGTCGTGTGGTAGAGGCGGAAGGCGGGCGTCGCGAGCGAGGCGCAGAAGGCGCGCGCCACGTCCTCGCGTTCGCAGGCCACCGTCACCGCTGTGGGCAGGCCGGCGGCGACGTCATGGGCGAAACTGGGGCCGGAGAGCGCTGCGGCCACGCAGCCCGGCGCGGCTTGCGCCAGCGTCTCGCCCATCAGGAGATTCGTGCCGCGCTCCACGCCTTTCGCGCAGATCGCCACCGGCGCGTCCGCGCGCAGGATCGGCGCGAAACGCTGCGCCACCGCGCGCAGCGACTGGGCGGGCGTGACGAGAAGGATCGCGTCGGCCTGCGCAAGGTCCTGCGCGTCCGCGCTGGGCGTGACGCGCTCATGCAGCGCGGCGCCGGGCAGGCGGCGCTCGTTCGCGCGGGTGCGCGCCATGTCCTGCGCATGGGCGGGGTCGCGCGTCCACAGCGTCACCTCGCGTCCCGCACGGGCTGCGACATTGGCGAGCGCGGAGCCCCAGGCGCCTGCGCCGATCACGCCGATGCGGCTATAGATTTTCTCGTCCGACATGTCGGCTCATCCTCCGGCGCGCGCGTTCAGCGGCAGCGCCTCCGGCCGCAGCCGGAGATTGGGTTGCTGGGTCCAAAGATAATCGAATTCGCGCAGAAAGGCTGCGACGAGGTTCTCGCTTTCGATCAGGAGCACGTCGTTCTCCTGCCGCGAGCCGCCCGCCACGGTCAGATTGCTCGAGCCCGTGCGCAGGACGCGCCGGTCCACCTGATAGGATTTGAGATGCATCAGATCCGGCGCGGTCTTCACGCGCGCCTCCACGCCCGGCGCGCGCAGGAGGGCGGCGAGCGCCGGCGTCGCCGGTCCGCCGGTGAGCGTGGGCTGTTCGGGATCTAGATAGAGGCGGATCCGCACGCCGCGCCGCGCCGCCGCCTCGAGCGCGGAGATCAGGCGCCGGTCGCTGAGCAGGAAGGCCGCCATGTCGAGGCTCTCGCGCGCCTGCGCGATCAGCGCCTCGTCCACCGCGCGCAGGTCCGTGCGCGCGCCGTAGTAGATCCGCACGCCCGCGATGGCGCGCTCCACGTCGAGCGGCCCGCGCGCCTGCGAGGGCGCATAGCCCACGCACAGGGCGACGACGAGCGCGCGCAGCAGCGAGCCGCGGACGCGCCGCGCGCTCATGCCTTGCCGTTCAGCGCGCGCTCGGCGTTGGGGTCGAGCGGCCAGCGGGGGCGGGGAGCGAAGTCGAGATCGTCGACGAGGCCGAGGCGCAGGCGCTCCACGCCCGTCCAGGCGATCATCGCGCCATTGTCAGTGCATAGCGCCGGCGCCGGCGTGACGAGCTTCAGGCCCGCGCTCTGCGCCAGACGTTGCAGGCCGCGGCGGATGGCGTCGTTCGCGGCGACGCCGCCGGCCACCACCAGCGCCTGCGGCGCGCCTGCGCTCTCGCGGAACGCTTTCAGCGCCACGCGCGTGCGGTCCACGATCACGTCCACGATGGCGGCCTGGAAGCCGGCGCAAATGTCGGCGACGTCGGTCTGCGTGAGCGGGGCGGCGCGCTCCGCCGTCAGCCGCACGGCGGTCTTGAGGCCCGACAGCGAGAAGTCCGCATTGGGCCGGCCCAGCATGGGGCGCGGCAGGGCGAAGCGCTGCGGATCGCCTGCGAGCGCCTTGCGCTCCACCTGCGGCCCGCCGGGATAGGGCAGGCCCAGAAGCTTGCCGACCTTGTCGAAGGCTTCTCCCACGGCGTCGTCGATCGTCGTGCCCAGACGCACGTAATCGCCAACGCCCTTCACCGCGATCAATTGCGTATGCCCGCCTGAGACCAGCAGCAGCAGATAGGGAAAGGCCACATTGTCGGTGAGCCGCGCGGTGAGCGCATGGGCCTCGAGATGGTTGACGGCGACGAAAGGCTTGCCCGCGGCCAGCGCGATCGCCTTGCCGCTCGTCAGGCCGATCATGACCCCGCCGATCAGGCCGGGGCCGGCGGCGGCCGCCACGCCGTTGAGGTCGCTGACGCGCAGGCCCGCGCCGGCGAGGGCGCGGCGGATCAGCCCGTCGAGATGCTCCACATGGGCGCGGGCGGCGAGCTCGGGCACGACGCCGCCGAAGGGGGCGTGTTCGGTCGTCTGGCTGTAGATCTCATTGGAGAGGATCACGCCCCCGCCGCTGGCCTTCAGCTCCACGACGGCGGCCGCCGTCTCGTCGCAAGTGGTTTCGATTCCCAAAACGCGCATAGGGGTTTCTAGTCTTTCTCACGGCGGCGCGAAACCCTATAGTCGCAGCCCGGACGCGGCGGCGGGTCGCCGCGGCGCCGGATCGCGGCGGAAACAGCCATGGCGGGCGGAGTTTTGAGAATCGGAACGCGCGGCAGCCCGCTTGCGCTCGCCCAGACGCGGATGACGC
>CAZYBF010000018.1:0-48564 GCA_964645525.1 uncultured Beijerinckia sp. | reverse complement strand
GGCTTTCTCTACACCTATTGGGTCGCGTCGGATAAGGTTTACGATGGTGAAGGCTGGGTCACAATTTATACCTTGCACGGCGTTCGTGGCGAGCTTCCCAAGAAGCCCGAGAATTACGGGAACTATTCCTGACGGCGGAGCGCCTCTCGGCAGGCGGCCTCATCGCTGGCCGCCTGCATCATGTGCGAAGAATGGAAGCCGGGGCGCGCGATCCGCGCACCGGTTTTTTTACATCGCGCGGCTGCTGCGGCTTTACAGTGATCTCGTCGCCAAAAGAGGCGCGTGAGGCGTGAGAGGCGTGTGAGGTGTCAATCTGCGCAGGCGCCTTTGTGGCCTCGTCATTCGCGCGTATCACACGCGCGCGGCGACGAATTGCCGAAGAGCCTTGCTCAGTCCCTCGGGCAGGGCGGCGCCTGTCGGCTGGCTCACCAACAGGGTTGAGAGCGACTCGTCCTCGGCCACGAGCACGCCCTCGGCGCGAGCCATGCCCGGCAGGTTCGTGGCGCCCAGCGCCTCACGCGCCACCACGACGCAGGGCGATGACGAATAGGGATCGACATAAAGCGCGTGGCATTGGCCGGCGCCGGTCAGCACAAGGCTGATGTTCTTCTGCTGGGCGGGCGCGACAGGGCCCTCGTCGTCCTCGCCCGCGCGCCGCACCTCGCGCTTGACCTCGGGCGAGCCGTAATTGTCCCGGTTCTCGCGCTCCTTGTCCTTACGCGACATTCTGTTCTGACGCAGGAACAGGAGGCGCGAAACGCGCAGGTCCACAAGCGCGGAAATGGCGCTGATCGCCAGATGACAGGCGGCGAACAGGGCGCAGACGACGATGGTGAGCGAGAACTGGCAGGATGCGCCGCAGGTCGGGCTCCACAAGGCGTCATTCGCATAGAGGATGAAGGCGAAGACGCCTGCGGCGGCGTATGCGATGAGTTTCGCCAGGCCGCGCAGGATCTCGACGAGCGCGTCGAGGCCGAAAACCTTCTTGATGCCGGCCGCGGGGTTCACGTTCGCCAGATTGAACGCCACCTGCTCGAGGCCCAGCACGAAGCCGCGCGCGTCCAGGAAGGCGGCGACGAGAAAAGCGATCAGGCTCACGACGAGCAGGGCGGCCACCGGCGTCATGGCGCTGCGCACCGGCCCCAGATCGAACAGGGGGATGGAGCCGTCCGCCGGCAGGGGCGTCGCGAGCGCGCGCTGCATCATGTCCATCCAGCTTCCGATCATTCCGCCGAAGATGAGCACAAGCGCGAGAATGACGCAGGCGGAGCGGACGAAATTGCGAAACTCCGTGGAGACGGGAACGCTGCCCCGTTCGCGCAGCCGCCGGATCTTGGTGGGCGAGGCTGGAAGCGGGCGCCGGTCGAGCGGTTCCTCTTCGGACATTCACGGGCTCCGCATCAATTCGCGCGCGGTGGCGAGGGCGGCGACGAATTCAGCGCCGACATAATCGACAAGAAGAATGAGATAGACCGGGACCGCAACGACCATCACGAGGTTCTTCATGGTGGCGAGCTGATCGTTCATGTCGATATTGCCGCCGCCGGCGGTGGCGAAGCCGATGGCGAGCATGACGGCGAACATCAACAGGAGGATCGGCGCCGCGAAGCGCAAGCCGAACAGCGTCATCTTCTCCAGAAGATCGATGAAGCCGGGGCCTGACAGGTCGGCCGCGTTGAGGACTGCGACGGGGAAGGTCTTGTGCGAGACGATGAGTATTTCGAGCGCGATGGAGAAGGCGCCCGAGGCCACCATCCAGAGCAGGCCGATGACGATCATCACGCGGCCGAGGTCCGAGGAGGTGGCCGCGCTCACCGGGTCGGTGAGGTTTGGCTGCAGCGCGCCGCGCGCATAGTCGATCACGTCGCCCACGGTCTGGAACGCGTAGATCGGCAGGCCAAGCACGAGGGCGAGGCCCATGCCGATCGCGAGCTCCTTCACGCAGATCAGAAGGACGAACAACGCGCTCGACGTGTCGAACGCCGATGTGGCGAACAGGGCGGCGATGGTGGGGGCCGACAGGATGAGCCCGAGCGCAAGCCGCATGCGCGTGTCGATCTCGAACCAACTGAACATGGGAAAGAGCAGCAGGAAGCCAATCGCCCGGCTGGCGCCGGCGAACACAGTCGCCAGAACCGTGACATATTCCCCGAAGTCGAAGAACTGCGCGCCGGGCATGGCGCCTAGAACCGGAAGGCTGCGAAGGAGAAGCCCTCATTGGTCAGCTCAAGCAGGGGTTCCGACAGCGGGCGCCCGAACACATAGATGACCAGCGCGATGAGGCTCGCCTTGATGATTTGCGGCGTGATCTGGTCCTGCAGATGCATGGCCGCCTGAAGGATCGACAGGAGCAGGCCCAGCACGACCACCAGCACGAGCGGCGGTCCGCACAGATAGAGCGTGGCGTTGAGGCCCCGGTAGACGAAGCCGATGAGATGTTCGTTCACGGTCAGCCCGACAGAAGGAAGTTTTGCAGAAGCTTCGTCCACCCTTCCACGGCGATGAACAAAAGCAGTTTGACCGGCGTCGAGATGATGGTGGGCGACATGGATTGCATCGACATCGACACAAGGATGACGCCCACGGCGAGGTCCACCACCACGAAGGGCAGGTAGATCAGGAGGCCGATCTGGAACGCGCGCGTCAGTTCGTCCGCCACGAAGGCGGGAATGGCGACCGCGAAAACATATCGAAGGCCTGCATCCGCGGTGATGGGGGGATTGGTGGCGTTCTCCACGATCACGCGGGTGCGCTCCGTCGTGCGCTCCAGCAGATAGGCGCGCCAGGGTGCGGTCGTCGCCTCGACATATTCCACGCTGGCTGCGAGCGTCTCGGGGAAGGGCTTCGTCTGGGCAATGGCGAGACAATCGGAGAAGACTGGCGTCATGATGCGCAGGCTCAGCACCAGCGCGATGCCGAACACGACCGCATTGGGCGGCGTTTGCTGGATGCCGAGCGCGTTGCGCACGATCAGGAGCGTGACGGCGATCTTGGTGAAGGCGGTCGCGATCACCGCGATGAAGGGGATGAAACCCGTGATCGCGAGCGCAACGAAGATCTGGACGAGCTGCGGCGTGAAGCTCATGCGTTGAACATCCAGATGATGCGCACGCCATACACGTCGGGCGTCCGCACGATCTCGCCGACGCCGATGCGCGCGCCCTGATGCAGGATGTCCACATGTCCCGGCTTGCCCGAGAGGTCGAAGACATCGTCGGGCGCAGCGTCGCGCAGTTCCGAGAGCGGCACGCTGACGCGCCCGAGTTCGAAGACGAGGCTGACCTGGAGGTCGTCGAAGCTCTCTGCGTCGGCGGGCGCGTGCAAGTCGTCGGTCATGTCGGCACTCATGAGAAATCGCCTCAGTCGGCTGTCGCGAACGGGTTTCATGTCGCGGAAGGCGGGCGCCCGCTCATCCGCGTTCCAAAGGCTGGCGCGCGCCTCGCCCAGAATGGCGATGACGGCGCCGGGTTGCGGGTCAAGGATGCGCAGCACGTCGCCCGCTTCGAGCGTCCGCAATTCGCCCAGGCTCACTTGCGCGACGCCCGCGCACAGGCGCAGCAGCGCCGCCGCATCCGTCTGCGTGCGGCGAGTGGGCCAGTTGGCGAAGGCGAAAGCGAGCCTTGCGGCGAGCGCCTCGTCTTGCGGATGGAGCAGGGCCGGGCAGGCGCGCCCTGCGATGGCGACCATGACGGCCACGGTCGGCGCGGCGAAATCGGTCTCGGCGGCTTCGATACGTTCGACGCGCCAGCGGGGGCGCGGGTCGTCGTCTTGCGCATCGGCGAGCGCTTCGAGCAGCGCGGCGGCGGCGTCCGCTTGCGCTTGGGGCGCAATGTCGCTCCAGCGCGCGTGCGGGGCGAGGGCGCCGAGCAGGGCGTCGAGATCTTTGCGGCAGACGATGGCCCCGATCCGCGCCCCCGCGACGGAGGCGACGAAGGCCGCCGGCTCGCCGATCAGCGCGCGCGCCTGGGTCACGTCGATCGGGCGCACATTGATCGGCGCGCCGTTCAGAACGGCGCTGAGCGGGGCGGCCTCGCCGGCGCCGCGGTCGGCGATGATGCGCGTGTGCGCGGGGAGGGCGGCTTGCAGCATCATTGCTCCTCCTCCTCGGCGAAGAGCGCCTGCAGCGCGAATTCGCCCAGCACATGCGTCAGGCCTTCGATCCGCTTCTCCACGGCGACCGCCGCCGCCGCTGCCTGCGCCTCGGCGCGGGCGGCGTCCTCAACGGCGTCCTGCGCCTCGCCGAGGCGGACCGCGCAGCGCTCCCGCGTGTCCTCCATGCGTCGCACGGCGTCGCGATGGGCGCCTTCGCGGATCGCGCCGACGAGAAGGGACCGGATTCCTTCATGGTTGCTGGCCGCCGCCGCCGCCTCGTCTTCCCTTTGGCGACGCGCCGCGCGGGCGGCGCCCAGACGCGCGGCGTGCACGTCGCGCTTGATGATCTGGAGCGCATGCAGCGCCTTCGCCTGATCTTTCATGACGCGAACGGGTCCAGTTGCGCCACGGCGTCCGCAAAGCTCGTCGTCTCCGCCATTCCCTGCGCGAGATAGGCGTGGAGTTGCGGCTCAAGGCGGATCGCCCGGTCCACGAGCGCGTCGGCGCCTTCCTTGTACTCGCCGATCCGGCGCAGCAGTTCGACGTCCTTCAGCGCGGCGAGAAGCGAGCGCGTCTGCGTCGCGGCCTGCGCATGCGCGGGATCGACGATGGCCGCCATCGAGCGGCTGGCGCTGCGCAATATGTCGATGGCCGGAAAGCGGCCGGCGCCGGCGAGCTTGTCGCAGAGCACGATATGGCCGTCGAGCAGCGACTTGCATTCGTCCACGATCGGGTCGGCCTGCACGTCGCCTTCCGAGAGCACGGTGTAGAAGGCGGTGATGGAGCCGCGTTCGCTCACGCCCGCGCGCTCGAACAATTTCGGCAGCATGGCGAAGACGGACGGGGGGAATCCGCGCCGGCCCGGCGGTTCGCCCATGGCGAGGCCGATCTCGCGCGCGGCGCGGGCGACGCGGGTCACGCTGTCGATCAGGAGCAGCACCTTGTAGCCGGCGTCGCGGAAATATTCCGCCACGCTCGTCGCCGCCGAGGCCCCCATCAGACGCTGGAGCGCGGAGCGGTCGGAGGTCGTGGCGACCACCACGCATTTGGCGAGCGCGTCGACGCCCCGCATCGAGGCGATGAAGTCGGAGACCTCCCGCCCGCGCTCGCCCACGAGGCCGAGCACGATCACCTGCGCGTCCGTGCCTGCGATGATCTTCGACACCAGTGAGGATTTGCCGGTGGCGGGCGGGCCGAAAATCCCCACGCGCTGGCCTTCGCCTACGCAGATCAGGCCGTCGATCGCGCGGATGCCGGTCGCCACGGAGCGGGTCACCGAACGCCGGTCGAGAATGGAGCGCGGGCGGCCGGCGAGAGGAACGACCGCCGGGGCCGCATCAATGCGGGCGGGCTGCGCGAAGCGCTGCAACACTTCGCCCGTGGGGTCGATCAGCGTCCCCAGCATGTCGGGCGCGCAGGCCAGCGCGAAACCGGCCGGCAGGGGCACGACCTCCGTGCGCGACGACACGCCCGTCGTCTCGCCATAGGGGAGCAGGATCGCGGTTCCTTCCTCGAAGCCCACCACCTGCGCGCGGCCGAGGCTTCCCCCGCCCGGCGCGACAAGTTCGCAGACCTGGCCCACCGCGACATGGTCGAGCCGACAGCGGATCGCCTGCGCGCCGACCTGCGCGACCCGCGCGCTGGCGGGACGCAGCTCAAGCTGCTTGATGCGCGCGATGAGGCGGAGCCGCACGCCCATGACGCCATCCTCCGCCTTTCGCCTGCGCCTGGGCGCGGGGGGCGGCGAGGCCGTGACGAACGGGGGCGGCGTGACATGGGGCGGGACGAAACCATCGGGGGACATCACGGGACGCTCGCCTGAAGGTTCGCCTTGAGCCGGTTTATCTGCGCACGCGCGCCCACATGCTGGCGCCCGCGATGGGTCTCCAGCACGAGTTCGCCCGCCTGCAGCAGCGGGTCCAGCTCCACGCGCGCATGGGGGACATGGGCGGCGAGGATCTCGCGCGCCGCCTCATGGTCGCAGGCGGCCACGTGAACGACGACGGCCTGCGCCTCGGCGCTCTCCTTCAGCGCCGTCGCGACGCAGGCGGCGATCAAGTCCTGCGGCGCGAGCTTGCCAAGCGCCTTGTCGAGCGCGGCGTTCACGATCTCCACGACATGCGCCTGCAAAAAGCGATCGGCGTCGAACACGTCCTGAAAGCCCTGCGCGATCTCGTTGAAATAGTGGCGGCGCGCCGCGTCGAGCCCGGCGCGATAGGCAGGGTGCTGCTCCAGCGGGATGACGCTCTCCGGCGTTTGCCGCGATTGAAGCGCCTGCGCATGGGCGGCGGTGAGCGCGGCGAACTGGTCCCTACGAATGACGGTCACGGTTGCGCTCCTCTCCAAATGCGCTCCACGCCAGCCGCGCGAGGCTCGCGGCGCGCCGCACATCCACGACGGCGGCGGGGCCCGGGGCGGCGCACAGAACGCGCGTCCATGCGGCCGAAGCCGGCGTGAGCGAGGCGAGCCAGGACGCAACGCCCACCAGTCCGATCTCAAGGGCGGAGGCGCGCGCGACCGCAGCGCCGGACGGCGGCCGGCGCGGCAGGGGGCAGGACATGGCGAATTGCACGGCGAAGGGTGAGAACGCCTCAGCCCAGCGCTGATATTCGTCGCCCTTCATCACCGCGGGCAGGGGCGCGCCCGCATAGGCGAGCCCGGCGGCGAGGGCCACCTCCTCGCGCATTCCCGCGTCGAGCAGCAGGAGCGCCGCCTCGTCGGGCAAGTCCATCGGGTCGCAAAGATTGAAGGCGAGGCGCCGGAGCCGAAACAGCGCCGGCGCGTCGCTCTCGCATGCCGGGCCGCTCGGCGTTTCACTGCGCGCCGCCAGCGTGCGCGCAAGCGCGGAGGCGAACAGGGCGCGCGTGCGCGCTGCGGCCGCCGCCTCCTGAAAACATGCCTGCCGCAGGTCCATCGACGATCCCTCAGAGTTTGGACTGGACGGCGAGCGGCTGGCCTTCGCTGCGCGTCGCATTGTCGAGCGCGATCACCACGACGTCCTGGTAGCTAAGGCCCTGAACCGCGTTCGACACGAGCATTTTCACCTGCGCCACCAGCGGCGCCGTGTCCGTGCCCGCCGCGACACGGATGAGGACGGATGCGGTGGTCTTCGCCACGAGCTGGCCGCGGATGTCGGAGTCCGGCAGAACCACATGCACCTGCGCGCTCACGATGCCCGGCAGCGAGGAGACGGTTTTGGCCAGCTCCTGTCCAAGCGCGAAACGCAGCCGCGTCTTCTGCTCGAACGGCGTCAGGATCATGCGATCGCCGGGAAAGACCTCTTCGATGCTGCGGAAAGACGCCCGCGGATAGCCGGCGGCGGAGAGCGTTTTCACGGCGCGGGAGAACAGGGACGGATCGATCATGATCCTGTAGGAGCCGCCGTCCATTTGTCGCTCCGCCTCGATGCCGCCGTCGAGGAGGACCGCGATCATCTCATTGGCCTCGCGCTGCGAAAGGCCTTTGTACAATTCGCTCTTGCAACCCATGAGGGTCGTCGCGAGCAGGGCCACGACGAGAAAGGAACGGGTACGCATGGGACAATCTCAACCTTGCATCAAACGCTTAAAAGAATCCGGGATCTGCTGGACCATGCTGATGACGGCGCCGAACACGGCCGTCGCGATATGAACCTGATTCAGCGTCGTGATCAGTTCAGTCACTTTCTCTTCGTGTCCAGCGGCGCTTGTCCCGGCTTGTGGTTCAAGATCGGTCTCGAATCCCGTCAGGCGCAGACGCGGTTCGAAATCCAGCGTCGTTTTCGTCGGCGCCGACGTCGCTGCGATGTCCGTCGTCGAGGCCGGAGCCAGAACCGCCGTCACGACGGACGCGATGCTGAACTCCTTGGGCCCTCCGGTCGATATCGCCTCCAGAGGCGGCAAAACTGACATTTGGACGCTCCCTCAGCGTTATGATTTGTTTTCTTTCAGTCGTTCGCGCACCTTCATTGGATCGCGGATCATGAATGTCTTGATCATGAAGTTTCTGATCTCGAGTTCGGCGGCTTCGTCGAGCGTGCCGTCGTCCTTGGTCTTCTTGTCGTCGCTCTTGTCCTTGTGCGGCTCAATATTGTTATCGATCGGTTCAATGCTCATGTTCCCCTCCTGAGGTTTGCTTTCCGGCTATACGACCGTCAGGCCGCTGGTTTCCTCTTCAGAAAAAATCTTTGCGCCGAGGCGATGCTCGAGGGCGATGTCGCCGAACCTGTGACGGAGCGCGCCAGGCGCCACGAGGCCGCGCGCGCGGGTCTGGGCGATCACCGTGCGCAACCCCTCGGCAAGCTCCACGAAAAGGGCTTCGCGGTCGTTGAAGGCCGTTCTGTCGATCGACATATCTGTGCTCGCCAGCGTGGCGGCCTTTTCGAGAAGGCTCGCGGGCACGCGCGCCAAAACCATGTCGGGCTTCTCGCGAAGGCGACTGGAAATCTGCTCCCGCAGGGCGGAGCGCGCGGCCTGAACGTATTCGTCGATCGCTGTGACGTCATTGCGTTGCAGGGCGGAGAAGGCCTCCAGAATGGGGCGCGGATGGGCGAGCGAGACGCCCTCCTGCATGAGGCGGCGAATGCAGTCGGAGAACAGCGGCGGGTCCATCTGACGAACGATGGCTCCAAGCGACGGATAGCGCTTTTCGGCGTCATCCAGCCATTCCCGCGCATCGTCGATCGTCAGGTTCGCCGAATAATAATCGACGATCATCTCTTCGAGCGCCTCGACGACGGCGTTCAGATCCGCCTCGGAAGCGAAGGTGAGGCGCGTGCGCTCCACGCCCTCGAAGCGAACGGACAGCACGCCCTCTTCACGCGACGGATCCGTGGTGAACGCCAGAATAGGCAGAGGCGCGCCCACGTGCCGCACGGTGTCCTTGCGCCGCTGGCGCATGACGTTTTCATAATCGGCGCGCTTCATGGCCGCGAAGGTGCGCGGATGGAGCACGCAGACGAAGGGATCGGAATAATGGGCCTCGCCGAGGAAGGGCGCAGGCTTCGCCGCCTCCTCGCGCGTGGGCTGGTCTTCGGGCGAGATGGCCGCGGCGGCGCGTCGCCAGCGCCGCACGAGAACCGGCGCGGCGGCGACGGCGCCGATCGCCAGCATGACGGGCAGGGGGAAGCCCGGCAGGAAGCCCATGCAGGCGATCACGGCCGCCGAGATCAGCAGGGCGCCGTCGCTGGCGTTCATCTCGGTGAAGATCTTGGCGCCCACGTCGGCGGAGCGGGCGCCCGCGCGGGTGGCGAGCGTGCCGGCGGCGAAAGCCGACAGCATGGAGGGGAGCTGCGCCACCAGCCCGTCGCCGATGCTCACCGTGAGGTAATGGCGCCCGGCGCCCGCAAGCGTCTCGTTGCGCTCCAGCATGGCGATCAGCAGGCCGCCCACCAGATTGAGCGCCACGATGACGAGCGTCGCGAGAGAGTCGCCCTTGACGAAACGCATGGCGCCTTCCAGCGCGCCCATGAGCTGGCTTTCCTCCCGCAGAGCGTCGCGTCGCGTCGCCGCTTCCGCCGCGTCGATGCGGCCGGCGCGCGCGTCCGCCTCGATGCTCACCTGACGGCCGGGCAGGGCGTCGAGAAGAAAGCGCGCCGACACTTCCGCGATGCGTTCGGCGCCCTTGGTGATGACGAGAAACTGCACGACCGAAATCACGAGGAAGATCGTCACGCCGACTGCGAGGCTGCCGCCCGCCACGAAGTCGCCGAAACTGCGCACGATGGCGCCCGGATCGGAACCCGACAGAACCGCGCGGCAGGTGGCGACGCTCGCGGCAAGGCGCGCGACCGTGGTCAGCAGCAGCACCGTCGGAAAGGTCGACAGGCTCACGAAACTGCTGGCGAAGAAGGTGGACATGAGCAGAAGGAACGCCGCCAGCAGGTTCAGCGCGACGAGCACGTCGAGCACGAGCGGCGGCAGGGGCACGACGATCAGGGCGATCAGGCCGACGAGATAGGCGCTCCAGCCGAAGGCCTGCCCGAAGGGGGCGCCTTTCGGCTGCAGGGAGGCGCTCGTCGGTCCCAACGCAGCCGCCATGGTCAGAACTCCACGCTGTGGCGTTCGGAGCCGCGCCGCAGGTCCACCTTCCGCAGGCTGATGGATTCAACGACCCAGCCGTCAGGCAATTGCGAGCCCGCGCGCAGCCTCGCGCCGCCCTTCACCACGACGGTCGGCGACGGTCGCTCCATGACGGCGACGACCTGCAGCGCGGGCGGAGCGGACGGCGCCGGCTTGATCTCCGGCGCGGCGGGCGCGCGCGGCTGGTCCAGCACCAGGGCGAGGCCCGCGAGGCGCGCCTTGCCCTCCAGCAGGTCCTGGGCCGCGCTCCATTCGGACGGGGACGCGGAGCCCGAGACCCGCACGGTCCCCGCCTCGGCCGTCGCCCGCAGGCCGCTGCCGAGATTCGTCAGTTGATTATTGGCGGCGCGCGCGAAGGCTTCCGAAGGGGCGAGGGCGGAGCCGGGCGCATGGGCCTGCAGGCCGGACAGCGGCTGGACGGCGGACGCCGGCCGGGAGCCCGGCCCCTGCCAGCCGAACGCCCGCGTGCCCGCGACGACGCCGAAACCCACAAGGGCGGCGACCGCCACCAGGGCCGCCGCCGGCCTGCGGGCGAGGGCGCCGACAACAGAGGGGCGACGCCCCTGAACCAGCAGGGAGGCGCCGCCAAGGTCGAGCAGGAAGCCGCCATGGGCCTGCGGCGTCACGCGCTGCGCGAACCCCTCTGCGAGCGGACCGCGCGGCTCGCCCGCTGCGGCCTTCAGGTAGGGGTCGATGGTCAGCGTGAAGGCTGACCCCTTCGCCAGACCCGGAAGCACATAATCGCAGGCGTGGTCGCCGCCGAAGACATGCGCGCCGGGGGGGGAGGGCGATCTTCTGAGCCTGGACGTTGGCTGACGCCTTGATGAAAACCGCGACGCCGCCGACTTTGCGCATCGGTTTAACGATTCCGCCCAAAATATTGATTAGTTTTGATAAATTGAACATGTGCCACGCTCCGTCGGAATTCGGCACGCCGACGCCGCCCGGCGTGCCGTCCGATGATCACGCTTCGCTCAGGCCTTCTTCGCGCCGGCCCTTGCGGCCGCCGTCGCCATGTCGATCCTGGCGTTGGCCCTGACCATCTCGAGGTTGGCTTCGCGGATCAGATCAATCGCGAGCTTGAGATCGGCTTCAGACTTCTTCTTGTCGGCATCGGTTTTGTCGGTCATTTGACACTCCCTCCACTTGACCGTTCACCTTTTCATCAAAGGTAACGATTTGTAAACTAAGCTTAACCTCAAGTCACAGTCAATCGCATAAACCTCACTGCGGATTCACGAGGAATTTCAGCGCCGCCCGGAGGGTCCGCGCTTGGCTTGCGCGCAGCCCCTTGCGCCCGCTTTCCCCTCTTGTCGTGCAAAGCTTCGCGAACGCTCGGGATTTTCCGCGCGCGCCATCCCGGCGGCCGGCGCCTTGACCGGGATTCTGCGGAGATCAGGGGCGCGCGTTTGCGGGCTTGCGGCGACGGCGCGGCTCTGCATAGTGGCGCCAAGCGCCTTTATCCGGCGCGGTCGTTCGCCCGGGGGCGAGTGGAGGGAATGTACATGGATCGCAGACAGTTTCTCGGCGGCGCCGCCGCCGGCGCGCTGGCGCTGGGAGGCGCCGGATCAGCCGCTTTCGCGCAGGCGACCGACTGGCCCAACGGCCCGTTGCGCATCTTCATCGGCTTCCCCGCCGGCAGCGGCGCGGACATTCTGGGCCGTTACTTCACCAACAAGATCGCCGAACACGCCGGCAAGCCCGTGATCGTGGAGAACAAGCCCGGCGCGAACTCCAACATCGCGGCCGGCCTCGTCGCCAACGCCAAGCCGGATGGCAACAGCATCCTGTTCATCGCCAGCTCGAACATGGCGGCCAATCCGTTCCTGTTCAAATCCATGCCGTTCGACACGGTGAAGGATTTCCGCGCCGCCGGCACGTTCGCGCAGATCGTGTTCGTGCTCGTCGTGAAGCCTGACTCTCCGTTCAACACGATCGACGATCTGGTGAAGCACCTGAAGTCGAAGAAGCAGAACAAGTACGGCTACACGAACCAGACGGCGATCATGTCGACCGAGCTGTTCAAGACGATGACGGGCACCGAGGCCGTGGGCGTCTCCTACCGCACCGCGCCCGACGCCATGCCCGACGTCACCAACGGCACGCTCGACTACATGATCATGGACGGCACCTTCGCCGCCGGCCAGATCCGCGCCGGCCGCCTGAAGCCGCTCGCCATCACCACCGCCGAGCGTTCGCCCTCGTTCCCGGGCGTTCCCACCATGCAGGAAGCCGGCCTGAAGGGCTATGACTTCGCGCCCTGGTGGGGCGTCTATTTCCCCAAGGGCACGCCGGACGCCATCGTCGCCAAGATGGAAGGCTGGCTGCAGAAGATCGGCGCCGATCCGGAGACGCCGAAATTCCTCGAGACGGTGGGCGCCATCGTCAACAAGGATACGGCCAAGCAGGCCGACGAGCGCCTCATCAAGGAGATCGCCCGCATGGGTCCGATCATCAAGGCGGCCGGCATCGAGCCGCAATGAGCCGCTGACAAGCTTGTGCATGAGGGGCCGGCTTCGCGCCGGCCCCTTTCGTTTGGCGGCCGGCTCGACTAGACAGGCGCCAATCTTTTCCACGGAGGCTCCCATGACCGCCATTCTCGACATCACCGCCCGCGAAATCCTCGACAGCCGCGGCAATCCCACGGTCGAAGTGGACGTGGTGCTGGAGGACGGCTCCTCTGGCCGCGCCGCCGTGCCGTCGGGCGCCTCCACCGGCGCGCATGAAGCCGTGGAGCTGCGCGACGGCGACAAGGCGCGCTTTGGCGGCAAGGGCGTGCTGAAGGCGGTCGAGGCGGTCAACTCCACGATCGCCGACGCGCTGTGCGGCGAGGAGGCGGAAGATCAGGTCGCCATCGACGAGGCGATGATCGCGCTCGACGGCACGCCGAACAAGGCGAAGCTCGGCGCCAACGCCATTCTCGGCGTGTCGCTCGCCGTCGCCAAGGCGGCCGCCGACGCCTCCGGCCTGCCGCTCTATCGCTATGTCGGCGGCACGCAGGCGCGCGTGTTGCCCACGCCGATGATGAACATCGTCAACGGCGGCGCGCACGCCGACAATCCGATCGACTTCCAGGAGTTCATGATCATGCCCGTGGGCGCGCCGCGCCTGAAGGGGGCGGTGCGCTGGGGCGCGGAGATTTTCCAGGTGCTCAAGGGCGGCCTCAAGAAGGCCGGCCACAACACCAATGTGGGCGACGAGGGCGGCTTCGCGCCCAACCTGCCGAGCGCTGAGGCGGCGCTCGACTTCTGCATGAAGGCGATCAAGGACGCGGGCTTCGAGCCCGGCCGCGACATCGTGCTGGGCCTTGATTGCGCCTCCACCGAATTCTTCAAGGACGGCAAATATCACTACGAGGGCGAGGGCAAGACGCGCTCCATCGACGAGCAGGTCGCCTATCTCGCCAAGCTGGTCGCCGATTATCCCATCGTCACCATCGAGGACGGCATGGCGGAGGACGACTGGACGGGGTGGAAGGAGCTCACCAACGCCATCGGCGGCAAGTGCCAGCTCGTGGGCGACGATCTCTTCGTCACCAATGTGAAGCGCCTGTCGCAGGGCGTCGCCAACGGCGTGGGCAATTCCATCCTCGTGAAGGTCAACCAGATCGGCTCGCTCACCGAGACGCTGGCCGCCGTCGACATGGCCCATCGCGCCGGCTACACGGCCGTGATGTCGCATCGCTCCGGCGAGACCGAGGACGCCACGATCGCCGATCTCGCGGTCGCCACCAATTGCGGTCAGATCAAGACGGGCTCGCTCGCGCGTTCCGACCGGCTGGCGAAATACAACCAGCTCATCCGCATCGAGGAGGAGCTTGGCGCGCAGGCCGTCTACGCCGGCCGCAACGCGCTCAAGGCGCTCGCGCGCGGCTGATCCCCAGCGGCTGATCTCGAGGAGACGACATGCCCGGCCTTTTCGATTCCCTGCGCGTCGGCGCGCTTGAGCTTCCCAACCGCATCGTCATGGCGCCCATGACGCGCTCGCGCGCGGAGGCGGACGGCAGCGTGCCGCAAATGGTCGCCGATTATTATGCGCAGCGCGCGGATGCGGGGCTGATCGTCTCCGAAGCGATCTATGTGTCGGCGATGGCGAAGGGCTATATCCGCACGCCCGGCCTCGCCGACGCCAATCATGTCGCCGCATGGCGGCGCGTCACCGATGCGGTGCATGCGAAGGGCGGGCGCATGTTCGCGCAGCTCTTCCACACGGGCCGCGTCGCCATGCCCGATTTCCTGCCCGGCGGCGCACAGCCCGTCGCGCCCTCGGCGATCGCCATCAACGGCAAGACCTGGACCGACAGCGGTCAAAAAGAGCATGTCGTCCCGCGCGCGCTTGAGGAAAGCGAGATCCCCGCGACCGCCGCCGAATTCGCCGCTGCGGCGAGGCGCGCGCTGGAGGCCGGCTTCGACGGCGTGGAGATCCATGCGGCGTCCGGCTATCTCATCCACCAGTTCCTCGACGCGAGCATCAACACGCGCACCGATTCCTTCGGCGGTTCGGTTGAGAACCGCGCGCGCTTTCTTCTGATGGTGGTCGACCGGGTGAGCGAGGCGGTGGGCCGCGAGCTCGTCGGCCTCAAGGTTTCGCCGCGCATCAAGTTCAACGACGTGCAGGATCCCGACGCCGAGGCGGTCTATCCTTACGTCGCCGAACAGCTCTCCGCGCGCGCGATCGCCTATCTGCACGGCGCGCAGCAGGGCGGCTATGACACGCATGCGCAGCTGCGTCCGCGCTTCAAGGGCCTGTATTTCGCCGGCGCCGGCTTCGATCAGGCGAAGGGCGAGGCGATGCTCGCCGCCGGCGGCGCCGACGCCATCGTCTTCGGCACGCCCTATATCGCCAATCCCGATCTCATCGGGCGCTTCCGCTCTGGCGCGGCGCTGGCGCAGGCGGACAAGGCGACGATCTACGGGGGCGGCGCGAAAGGCTATGTTGACTATCCGGCCGCGAGCTGAGCAGACCCCTTCCAGCCGTCGGCCGCGCGCCTATAAAAATTCGGGGCGTTCGGCGTGAGCGCAGGCTTGACCCGGGCCCTTCGACAGGAGTTTGTGACATGCGTCAGTCCATCATCGCCAGCACCGCTCTCGGGGCCGTTCTCGTCGCGCTCGCCGCCGCGCCCGCCGCCGCGCAGGGCCGCCCGGACACCGCCGCAATGACCTGCGCGCAGGCGCAGGGCGTCGTGCGCTCCGCCGGCGCGATCGTGCTCAGCGCCGGTCCCAATATCTACGACCGCTTCGTGGCGAGCCGCGCGTTCTGCACGCCGTCAGAGGTGGTGAAGCCCGCCTGGGCGCCCACGCGCGACGATCGCCAGTGCTTCATCGGCTATCGCTGCGAAGAATTCAGCCACGACATTTTCGGACGCTGAAGCTGGCGCTTCGCAGGCGGATGGTCTAAAGCGGCGCTCGTGAACAGGAGCGCGGCGTGCAGGCCCTCGCACAGGTCTTCGGCATTCTCATCGACGTCGTAGGGCCGGTCTTCATCGTCGCGCTCGTCGGATACGGCTGGGCGCGCACCGGCCGTTCCTTCGACTCCGCCTTCGTCGCGCTCATTGTCAATGGCGTCTCGACGCCGTGCCTTGTGCTGGACACGCTCGTGCGCTCGGGCGTGTCGACGCAGGCCTTGTCGGAGATGGGCGTCGCCAGCGCGATCGTGCTGGTCGTCACCGCCTCGCTCTCTTTTGTTTTCGTGCGCGCGATGGGGCTTCCCGTGCGCACCTATCTGCCCTCGCTCGTGTGGACCAATGGCGGCAATATGGGCCTGCCCTTGTGCCTGTTCGCGTTCGGCGAGCGCGGTCTGTCGCTCGCCATTGCCTGTTTCACCGTGTCGAGCGTGAGCAATTACACGCTGGGGCAGGCGCTTCAGTCGGGCGCGTTCGGCGTGCGGCAGGCCTTGCGCATGCCGATGGTGTGGGCGATCGCGCTCTCCATCGTGCTGATCGCCACGGGCTCGCGCCTGCCGCTGATGGTGGAGCGCGCGCTGCAATTGATGGGCGGGATCACGGTGCCCCTGATGCTGCTCTCGCTCGGCCATGCGCTGGCCTCGCTCAGCGTCGCGTCCTTCGGCCGCAATTCGCTGTTCGCCGTCGTGCGGCTTCTGGGCGGATTCGCCATCGGCTGGGGCGTCGCATGGGCGCTTGGGCTTGAGGGCGTGGCGCGCGGCGTGCTCGTGATCCAGAGCGCCATGCCCGCCGCGGTGCTGAACTATCTGTTCGCGGTGCGCTACGGCAACGATCCGCAGGACGTCGCCGGCGTCGTCGTCATCTCGACGGTGATGTCGGTGGTGGCGCTGCCCTTATTCCTGCTCACGGTGATGTGAGCGCGCCTTCCTGATGCAAGAAGGGCCGCCCCTCGGGGGAGCGGCCCTTCCATTGTCCTGTCCGCGCGGGGCGGGGAACCTTCAGGCGCCGCTCACGCGGGGCTCTTGGCCTCATGAGGAGTCCACGGTCCCAGAGCCGCAAGGCTCGATGCGCCCGACTTGCGCGACGAATGACAATGAGACACTGGATCACCTCCTTTCGATAGGTTGCCGACATAAGGATCATAGGCGCGCGAGCGCGATTCGCAATGGCCCTCGCGCCGTGCTGACGAGAGCGCCGCTTTGGGCTAGAAGAAGGGCATGACGCAGGCTTCTGAGACCGGCGCGCCGACGGTGCGCTTCGCTCCCTCGCCGACGGGGCGCATCCATATCGGCAATGCGCGCACGGCGCTGTTCAACTATCTGTTCGCCCGCAAACGGGGCGGGCGCTTCGTGTTGCGCTTCGACGACACGGACCTCGAGCGCTCGCGCGCGGAATACGCCGAGGCGATCGAGGCGGACCTGCGCTGGCTGGGGATCGCGCCTGATCTCGTCGTGCGCCAGTCGCAGCGCTTCGCGCTTTATGACGCGGCGATGGAGCGCCTGCGCGCCACGGGCCGCATCTACGCCTGTTATGAGACGCAGGAGGAGCTGGACCGCAAACGCAAGCGTCTCATCGCGCGCGGCCTGCCGCCGGTCTATGATCGCGCGGGGCTCAAACTCTCCGATGAGGAGCGCGCGGCCTTCGAGGCGCAGGGGCGCAAGCCGCACTGGCGCTTCCGCCTCGATCAGGAGATCGTGGAGTGGAACGATCTTGCGCGCGGGCCAAGCCGCATCGATTGCGCCTCGCTGTCCGATCCCGTGATGGTGCGCGAGGACGGCGCCTATCTCTACACGCTGCCCTCGGTGGTGGACGACATCGACCTGCGCATCACCCATGTCATCCGCGGCGAGGATCACGTCACCAATACGGCGGTGCAGATTCAATTGTTCCGCGCATTGGCGCCTGACGGGCGCGCGCCCGACTTCGCGCATCACAACCTGCTCGCCGCCGCATCGGGCGAGGGCCTGTCGAAGCGCACGGGCGCGCTGTCGCTCTCCAGCCTGCGGGAATCCGGCATGGAGGCGCTGGCTGTGGCCGCGCTCGCCGTGCTCACCGGCTCCTCGGACAATGTGCAGCCCGTCGTATCGCTCGATGCGCTCGCCGATATCGCCGACGTGTCGCATGCGTCCCATCACGCCGCGAAGTTCGACGAGGCGGAGCTCGCCGCGCTCACCGCGCGCACGCTGCATGCGACGCCTTTCGAGGACATGCGCGCGCGGCTCGCCGCGCTGGATGTCGCAGGTCCGCAGGCCGAAGCCTTCTGGCTCGCGGTGCGGCCCAATCTGGCGCGCCTGTCGGATGCGGCCGAGTGGCGCGAGATCGTCTTCGGCGATGGCGCCGGCGTGATCGAGGACGCCGCTTTCGCTGCCGCCGCCGCCGCCTGCCTGCCGCCCGAGCCCTGGGACGCGTCAACCTGGAAGACCTGGACGGATGCGGTGAAAGCGGCGACGGGCGCGAAGGGCCGCGCGCTGTTCCATCCGCTGCGTCTTGCGCTGACGGGGCGCGACAGCGGCCCCGAGCTTGCGGCGCTTCTGCCGCTCATCGGCCGCGCGCGCGCGTTGCGCCGTCTGCAGCCCTGATCCTCGCCTGATTATTCCGCGCGCGGCCGGATCATCGGCGCGCCGGTGGCGTCCGCTTCGCGGCGGGAGGGCTGCTGTTGCGGCGTCGCAGGTTGTTGCGCGGGCTGTTGGGCTTGCAGGGCTTGCGGCGGGCGCGGCGTGGCGGCGGGCGGCGTGCGCGGCTGCTGGCTTTGCTGCGTCTGGCCTGCTGCGCGCGCGGGCGCCTGTTCGCCGGCGCGCAGGTTGCGCGGACGCGACAATTCCTCGGCCTTCTCGGGCGTGACGATCATGTCGCGCCGGTCGCGGCCGATCAGCTTCTCCGCATCGGCGAGCGCTTCCGCCCAGGACATGTCAGGCGGGCGGCACGCGCAGGCCTTGTCATAGGTGCGCCGATAGCGCAGCGCGTTGGGGAGCGCGGAATAGGGCTCGCCGTCGAGGCTCACCGCATCGATGATGTCGCGCGAAGGATTGTAGGTGTAGACCCGCGTCTCCGCGTAAGGACATTGCGCGCGGCACAGGTCGGCGAGCATGCCCGGCGCGTTGGAGCCGGCGGAATAGCTGATCGGGAAGAAGCTGCCGTCGCAGGTGCGCACGCACACCGCTTTCGAGCCGCGCTGCGGGCCTTCTTCAGAAGGGATGGGCTCGTCGATCGGGGAGGGCATCGCCCGCTCGACATAGGTTCCGCCGCCGAACAATTGCTCGAGGAAGCCGGCGGGGCGCGTCGCGGCGGGCTGCGGCTGGCGGCACATGGATTCGAATTGCGCTACGAGCTGGGCGCGGGGGCCGGTCGTCTTCTGCGCGGCGGCGTCAGCCTGGGCGAGGCGCGCGCGCGCTTCCGCAATGCGCTGCTGCAGGCCGTCGCAGGCGGCGGGGGGCGTGTTGAAGAACAGGAATTGCTGGCGCCCGCAGCCCAGCGCCTGCGCTTCCCCGCGCAGACGGTTGTACTCGTCCTGCCTTTGGGCCAGGGCGGCGCGCGCCCGGTTCTCGGCTTCGCTGACGGGATAGACCGCGATCTGGGATTGCAGCTCCCGGCATTCCAGCGCGCGCTGGCTCTGGGCGTGCGCCGGCCCGGCGAGACAGGCCAGCGCCGAAAGGCCCGCGAACAGGCGACGAAGGGCGGAGGACCGGACAGGCGGGACGAGCCGCGGGAGAATGCGCATGGGGCCAGCGTTCCTGATTCCGGGGATGGACGCAATGAGGCGAGGCGCCCGTCTGGATGACAAAAATGGTGTTTTTGAGAGGGGCTTGGGCGAGGCTGCGCAGCGCGGGGCCTTTTTTCCGCCGCTCTGAACGCCATATTCCTCGCCAGACCCGGAGACAAGCCATGCCCAAGGCGATCGTTCGGTTTTCCAAAGCGCGTGCGGCCGGTCTCGCTCTGCTTTTGGGGGCCTGCGCGGCGCTTTCGGCCGCCCATGCGCAGGAGCCCGACCTGATCATGCGCAAGTCGACCGTGTTCAAACTGCTCACGCCCAACGACAAGCTCGCGGTCTATGGGCTCGACGACCCCCTCGTGGAGGGGGTGGCCTGCCATTACACCGTGCCGGAGCGGGGCGGGGTCGCGGGCATGTTCGGCGTGGCGGAGGAGCGCTCGGAGGTCTCGCTCGCCTGCCGGCAATACGGGCCGATCCGTTTCTCGGGCAAGGCCGAACAGGGGGACGTGGTGTTTCGCGAGCGCCGTTCGCTGGTCTTCAAGAAGATGCAGATCGTGCGCGGCTGCGACACCAAGCGCAACGTGCTCGTCTACATGGCCTATTCGGACAGGCTGATCGAAGGCTCGCCGCAGAACTCCACGTCAACCGTCCCCATCATGCCATGGGGGGAGGCGAGCGCGCCCAAATGTTCGGAATTCATCCGCTGATCGGCGGCGTCAATCCTGGCAGGAAATGACGATCGCGTTGCGCGGCAGGGGTTTCGCGGGCGCCGCGCCGGCGGAGAACGTCACGTCGGAGGCTGGCCCGAAGCCGCGCACGCCGCTGTGGCCGTGGGCCTCGCACCAGGCGGAGGCGACGACCTTGCCGCATTCGGAGGAGCGCGAGATGCACTCCTCGACCCCATAGGTGCCGTCGGCGGGGATCACGTAATCCCCGCTCGCCACCTTGCGCGCGCTCTCGCGCGATTGCGCCTGCGCGGGCGCGACCGCCCCCAGAAACTGGGCGAGCGTCATCGCCACAGCCGCCCCGAGCGGCAGGAGGAACGGCGCGCGGAGCTTGTGCGTCGAGAGGAGGGAGGCCATGGGGATGTCCGGTTGGAACCTGAGGCTCGACTTTTGCCGGTCCGGGGTAAAAAACGGATTAACGACGTTCGCCTTGCGCGCGAAACCGGCGTCCGCGTGGGCGCGCGGGCGCTTGACGGGCGCCGCCCGCTCGCCCATGGTGCGGCGATGACGACCTGCCGCATCATTCGCAGCGCCCCGTGCGCGGGCATTCGCCGCATCGGCATTACGTGCTAGCAACACAGCTGGCAGGACGTCCTTTTTGCGTGTGAGACACGATCGACGCCCCGGCCAGCAGGCTCGAGGAAACTTATGTCGACGTCGCCGCTTCGCCTCTACAACACGCTGACCCGCGCCAAGGAGGACTTCCGTCCCCTCGATCCCGCGCGCGTGCGTATGTATGTCTGCGGCCCGACGGTTTACGATTTCGCGCATATCGGCAACGCGCGCCCGCTGATCGTCTTCGACGTGCTCTACCGCCTGCTGCGCCACATCTATGGCGCGGGCCGCGTGACCTATGTGCGCAACATCACCGACGTGGACGACAAGATCAACGCGCGCGCCGCCGAACGCGGGATCACGATCCGCGAGCTGACCGAGGGCACGAACGCGATCTTTCAGGAAGACGCGCGCGCGCTCGGCTGCCTCGACCCTGACGTGCAGCCGCGCGCCACCGAACATATCGCCGAGATGATCGCGATCATCGAAAGGCTGATCGCCGCCGGTCACGCCTATGCGGCGGACGGACACGCGCTGTTCTCCGTGCCCTCGATGGCCGATTACGGCGCCCTGTCGCGCCGCCCGCTCGACGAGATGATCGCCGGCGCGCGCGTGGACGTCGCGCCCTACAAGAAGGGCGAGATGGATTTCGTGCTCTGGAAGCCCTCCAGCGAAAGCGAGCCGGGATGGGACTCGCCCTGGGGGCGCGGACGGCCGGGCTGGCACATCGAATGTTCCGCGATGAGCTGGAGACATCTGGGCGAGACCTTCGACATCCACGGCGGCGGGATCGATCTCGTCTTTCCCCACCACGAGAACGAGATCGCGCAGTCGCGCTGCGCCTTCGGCCGCGACGTGATGGCGAATGTGTGGATGCACAATGGATTCCTGCAGGTCGAAGGACAGAAAATGTCCAAGAGCCTGGGCAATTTCATCACCATCCGCGACGTGCTCGCCGACTGGCCGGGCGAGGTCGCGCGCCTCAACATGCTCAAGACCCATTACCGCCAGCCGATCGACTGGACGGCGGCGGCGCTGCGCGAGAGCAAGCGCGAACTCGACAAATGGTATCCGGTCGCGCTGCAATATGCGGGCGCGGAGGCGATGCTGTCGCCTGAGTTCGAAGCAGCCTTGTGCGACGATCTCAACACGCCCGACGCGATCACCCATTTGCGCCGGCTCTATTCGGAGGCGCAGGCGGGCGTGGCTTTCGCGGGCGCGCGGCTGCACGCCTGCGGCGCGCTGCTCGGCCTGTTCCAGCATGATCTTGGCGCCTGGAACGGCTGGCGCCCGGCTTCCGCCGGCATCGACGAGCTCGCCGTGCAGCGGCTCATCAACGCGCGGCTTGCGGCGCGCGCGCAAAAGAACTGGGCGGAATCCGACCGCATCCGCGACGAGCTCGCCGCGATGGGCGTTCAGCTGAAGGACGGCAAGGACGCAAACGGCGCGCCGACCACCCATTGGGAGGTGAAGCGATGAGCCCCGCGCGCACAGTCGGCCTGCGGCCCTATCTGCCGCAGGACGCGGCCCTGCTCGCCGCGGTCTTCGTCGCCAGCGTCGAGGAGATCGCCGGCGAGGATTACGACGTCGAACAGGTCGCCGCCTGGAGCGCGCAGGCTGACGACGCGACCGCCTTCGCCGCGCGGCTCGCCGGTCAGCTCACCCTCGTCGCCACGCTCGACGGCGAGCCGGTCGGATTCGCCTGCCTCAAGGGCGCCGACCATATCGACATGCTCTACGTCCATCCCGCCGCCTGCCGGCAGGGCGTGGCGAGCGCGCTGACGGACGCGCTGGAGAAGCTCGCGCAGGCGCGCGGCGCGCGTCATTTAATGGTGGACGCCAGCGACACGGCGGAGCCTTTTTTCGCGCGCCGCGGCTATGCGGCCCAACAGCGCAACACGATCGAGATCGATGGCGTTTGGCTCGCCAACACCACTATGCGCAAGGCGCTTCCCGCAAACGATTCCGCGCCGCCCGCCCGGCGGCTGCAATGACCTCTCACGGACGCTGACTTCCATGGCCCGCGAAAAACTCACCATATTCGACACCACGCTGCGCGACGGCGCACAGACCACCGGCGTCGACTTCTCCCTCGCCGACAAGCGTCGCGTCGCGCAGATGCTGGACGAGCTCGGCGTCGATTACGTGGAGGGCGGCTATCCGGGCGCCAATCCGCTCGACACTGAGTTCTTCCGCGCCAAGCCTGTCGCGCGCGCGCGCTTCGCCGCCTTCGGCATGACCAAGCGGGCGGGGCGCTCCGCCTCCAACGATCCCGGCGTCGCCGCGCTGATCGACAGCGCAGCGGACACGATCACCTTCGTGGCGAAGACCTGGGACTACCATGTGCATGTGGCGCTGGGCTGCACATTGGACGAGAATCTCGACGGCATCGCGGATTCCATCAAATATGCGCGCAGCCATGGCCGCGAGGCGATCCTCGACTGCGAGCATTTCTTCGACGGCTACAAGGCCAATCCGGAATATGCGCTGCAATGCGCGCGCACGGCCCATGAATCGGGCGCGCGCTGGATCGTGCTGTGCGACACCAATGGCGGCACGCTGCCCTCCGAGATCGAGGAGATCGTGCGCGCGGTCGCGAAGATCGTGCCCGGCTCGCATCTGGGCATCCATACGCACAACGACACTGAGAACGCCGTCGCCAACACATTCGCGGCGGTGCGCGCGGGCGTGCGCCATATTCAGGGCACGCTGAACGGGTTGGGCGAGCGCTGCGGCAACGCCAATCTGTGTTCGATCATCCCGACGCTGCTCCTGAAGGAGGAATATGCGTCGCGCTTCGAGATCGGCGTCGGGCCTGATCAGCTCAGGCGCCTCAAGAAGATCAGCGCCACGCTGGATGAAATGCTCAACCGGCGGCCCAACCGCCATGCGCCTTACGTGGGCGACAGCGCTTTCGCGACCAAGGCGGGCATTCACGCCTCCGCCGTGCTCAAGGATCCGCGCACCTATGAGCATGTGCCGCCTGAGTCCGTCGGCAACCAGCGCAAGGTGCTCGTGTCGGATCAGGCCGGGCGCTCCAACATTCTGGCGGAGCTGGAGCGGCTCGGCGTCGCGGTGGCGAAGGATGATCCGCGCGTGAACCGCCTGCTCGAGCAGGTGAAGGAGCGCGAGGCGCTTGGCTACGCCTATGAGGGCGCGGACGCCTCGTTCGAGTTGCTGGCACGGCGCATCCTTGGCGAGGCGCCGAGCTATTTCGACGTGGAGCGCTTCAGCGTGAACGTCGAGCGGCGCCATAACGCCAATGGCGAGCTCGTCACCGTGTCGGAAGCGATCGTGAAGGTGAAAGTCGGCGACGAGCTACTCATCTCCGCGGCCGAGGGCAATGGCCCCGTGAACGCGCTCGACCTCGCGCTGCGCAAGGATCTCGGCCGCTACCAGCGCTTCATCGAGGATCTTGAGCTGCTCGACTATCGCGTGCGCGTGTTCCAGGGCGGCACCGACGCGGTGACGCGCGTGCTGATCGAGTTCGGCGATTCCTCCGGCGCGCGCTGGTCTACGGTGGGCGTGTCGGCGAATGTCGTGGACGCCTCGTTCCAGGCGCTCATCGACTCGATCGAGTACAAGCTCTACAAGGCCGGCGCCTGACGCCAGCCCTAGCGCCCGCGCGGGTCAGATGCGCGGGTCGTGGGCGGTCTCCAGCTCGCCGCCATGGGCGCGCGCGCGGGCCTGCGCGCGTTCCTGCGCGGCGCGCAACATCGGCGTGACGTCCTCGATGCGCTCGGCCACGAGATAGCGCACTTCGAGATCGCGGCGAATGAAGCCGTTGTTGCGCATATGGGCGAAGAGATCGAGCAGCGGACGCCAGAAGCCCGCGACGTCGGCGATCAGCACCGGCTTGTCATGGCGATCGAGCTGGACCCAGGTGAGCTGTTCCACCAGCTCCTCCAGCGTGCCGATGCCGCCGGGCAGGGCGACGATGGCGTCGGCCTTTTCGAACATCATCCTTTTGCGCGTGTGCATGTCGGGCACCACGTGCACTTCCTGCGCCTCGTCATATCTGCGTTCGCGGCTTTGCAGGAAGTCGGGGATGATCCCCGTCACATGGCCGCCGTTCTGGTAGACCGTGCGCGCGAGCGTGCCCATGAGGCCGTTGCCGCCGCCGCCATAGACGAGCCCTATGCCTTCGCGGGCGAATTGCTGGCCGAGCGCGACGGCGGCGGCCTCAAAGACAGGGTCGGTTCCGGGTGAGGATCCGCAATAGACGCAGACTTTTCGAATGGTGCTCATGTCCAGCTTTCGCCCAAGTGGTCGGAAGGGAGGAAGCGTTCAGCGGCGCTCCCGGTTCCGTCGTTGATTCGCCTTTGCTCGAGCAAAGCGGTAAATTGCTGCGAAACAATGATCGGTTTTCCTGCAATGACGCAACTTCGCTCGATTTCGGTTCTCGTCGGCGTTGGCGTGCTCTCCGCCGGGGCGATCGCCTTCGCCGCCTGGCGTCTGATCACAGGGCCGGAGGGGCCTGCCGCCGTATCCGCTCCCGCAAGTCTGGCGAGCGCGCCTGCGCCAGCCTCCTCCGCGTCTTCCCCTGCGTCTTCCTCCGCGTCTTCCCCGGCGCCGGCGGCGGGTGCGCCGATGAATTTGCCCTCCGCCGCGCCGGCGTCGGCGCTGGCGAAGCCCAGTTTCGACGTGGTGCGCGTCGAGCCCGGCGGCGACGCCGTGGTCGCAGGCCGCGCTGAGCCCGGCGCGGAGGTCGCGCTGATGGCCGGCGGGCGCACGCTTGCGCAGACGCGCGCGGACGCGGACGGCAATTTCGTGATCCTGCCGCCGCCCCTGCCGCCGGGCGAGCATGTGCTGACCTTGCGCGCGCAGGCGGGCGAGCGCGTCGCCGCCTCGGAACAGGCCGTCACCATTCTGTCGCCGGCGCGCGAGGCCGCTGCGCGCGGGGCGCCGGCCATCGCGGCGCTTGACGCGCCCAACCAGCCGACGCGCGTGCTCTCCGCCCCCGGCGCGCCGTCTGCGGAGCGGGCCGCGCCTGCGGGCGCCGACAAGCCGCTGCGCATCGGCGCCGTCGAGGCGCAGGCGGGCGGCGGCGCCTTCCTGTCCGGGCAGGCGCCTGCGGGCGCCACGGTGCGCCTCTATCTGAACGATTCTTTCGTGGCCTCCGTGACCGCCGCGCCGGACGGGGAATGGAGCGTGCGGATCGATCGCGGCATGTCTCCCGGCTCCTACGCCGTCCGGGCGGATCTGATTGGCGCGGACGGCCGGCCGCTCGGGCGGGTTGAGGCGCCGTTCGAGGCGCCGGTCGAGCTTGCGCTGGGCTCAGCCTCCGGCTCCGGCGCCGGCGGCCCTTCGGAGGCCGCCCCCGCGCCGCTAGGTCCGGGCGCCGCCGTGGTGCGCGAGATGCGAACGGCCCGGGTCGAGCGGGGCGACAGCCTGTGGCGGATCAGCCGCAATATCTACGGCGAGGGGCTGCGTTACTCGCAGATCTATGACGCCAACGCCTCGCAGATCCGCAATCCGAACCTGATCTATCCGGGGCAGGTTCTCGTGGTTCCTCAGAAAGACTAGCCCGCCCAGCAGGGTGCGTCCTCCGCGCTTCCGGTCTATATGGGAACGAATCCCTCACCGCCCCGGCGTCGCCGCCCGGCGACAAGAAGAAGCGTCGATGTCCCATCCCCATTCCGCGTCAGCGTCCGCTCCCGCCCCCAAGGCCGCCGCCTCCGCAGCGCCGGGCGGATCGGCCCCCCCTCAGCAGCCGCGGCGTGAGGCGACCCTCGTCCAGACCGTGACGCATCTGTGGCCCTATGTCTGGCCCCACGACCGCACCGACCTCAAGTTCCGCGTGCTCGCCGCGCTCGCCCTGCTGCTGATCGCCAAGATCATCACGGTGCTGGTGCCCTACAGCTTCAAATGGGCGACCGACGCCATCGCCTCGCCGCAGACCGCCGACATTCCGCTGCCCGCCATTCTCGCCACGCCGGTCATCATCTGCGTGATTTATGGACTGCTGCGCAGCTTCATGCAGTTCTTCACGCAGGCGCGCGACGCGCTGTTCGCCTCCGTCGCCATGCATGCGGTGCGGCGCATCGCCAATGAAGTTTTCGTGCACCTGCACCAATTGTCGCTGCGCTTCCACCTCGAGCGCAAGACGGGCGGGCTCACGCGCGTTCTCGAACGCGGCCGCGAGGCGATCCAGCAGATCGTGCGCATGAGCATTCTCACCGGCATTCCGACGGTGGTGGAGTTCGCGCTGATCCTCGGCATCTTCCTGTGGGCGTTCGACTGGCGCTATGCGCTCACCGTGATCGTGATGATCTGGTTCTATCTCTGGTTCACGCGCGTGGCGACGGACTGGCGCATCGCCATTCGCCGCAACATGAACGAGAGCGACACCGACGCCAATGTGAAGGCGATCGACTCGCTGCTGAACTATGAGACGGTGAAATATTTCGGCGCCGAGAAGCGCGAGGCGGAGCGCTACGACCGCTCTATGGAGCGCTATGAGCGCAATTCCGTGTCGAGCTATGTCTCGCTCGCCATTCTCAACTCCGGTCAGGGCTTCATCTTCTCGATGGCGCTGATGGTGGTGATGATCCTGTGCGTCATCGACATCCGCGAGGGCCGCAACACGATCGGCGATTTCGTGCTGCTGAACGGGCTGATGATCCAGCTCTACCAGCCGCTGAACTTCATGGGCATGGTCTATCGCGAGATCAAGCAGGCGATCATCGACATCGAGGCCATGTTCGACGTGCTCGGCCAGAACCCCGAGATCAAGGACAAGCCGGGCGCGAAGCCCTTGCAGATCGCGCAGGCTGCGATCCGCTTCGAGGACGTGCGCTTCGCCTATGATCCCGCGCGCCCCATCCTCAAGGGCGTCACCTTCGAAGTGCCGGCGGGCCATACGGTGGCCGTCGTCGGCCCGTCGGGCGCGGGCAAGTCCACCATTTCGCGCCTGCTTTACCGCTTCTACGAGCCCCAGTCCGGGCGCATCACCATCGACGGGCAGAGCCTGTCGGACGTCACGCAGGAGAGCCTGCGCGCGGCCATCGGCATGGTGCCGCAGGACACGGTGCTGTTCAACGACAGCATCGCCTACAACATCCGCTACGGCCGATGGGAGGCGAGCGACGAGGAGGTTTATGAGGCCGCCAAGCTCGCCCAGATCGACGAGTTCATCCGCTCGCTGCCGCAGGGCTACAAGTCGCAGGTGGGCGAGCGCGGGCTGAAATTGTCGGGCGGCGAGAAACAGCGCGTCGCCATCGCGCGCACCATTCTGAAGGGGCCGCCGATCCTTCTGCTCGACGAGGCGACTTCGGCGCTCGATTCCTTCACCGAGCGCGAGATCCAGTCCGCGCTGGACCGCGTGGTGAAGGGGCGCACGACGCTCGTCATCGCCCATCGCCTGTCCACCATCGTCAACGCGGACGAGATCCTCGTTCTGGACGCCGGCGAGATCGTGGAGCGCGGCAAGCACGACGACCTGCTCGCCAGGGGCGGCGTCTATGCGGCCATGTGGAACCGCCAGCGCGAGGTGGACGCGGCCGAGGAGACGCTGCGTCGCGCGGAGGCGGAAGAGGGCCGCCCCGTGCGCGCGCCCTCCGCCTAACGGCGCGCCTGCCGGCGCATCGTATAGACGCCGGCGGCTGCGATCATCGCGATGCCGAGGCCTGCGATCATGTCGGGCGCGTCGCCCCATACGACGTAGCCGAGCAGGATCGCCAGCGGCACGCCGGCGTAGCGGAAGGGCGCGACGAACGAGGCCTCTGCCGCGCGATAGGCGACGATGATCGCGAAATTGCCGCAGCCCACCGTCACGGCGGCTGCGAGGATGAGGCCCCAGACCGCAGGCTGCGGCCATTCCCACGGCTGGAACGGGGCGAGCGCGAGCCCTGCGGCCATTGTGCCGAACGTGGCGGTGAGCGTCACCATCGTGGAGGGCACATGCGTCGGGATCGCGCGCGTCACGAGATCGCGTCCCGCCACCAGCGCGGCGGAGAGAAAGGCGAGCGCCATCGGCAGGTCGAGTCCCTGCGGGCTCGGGCGCACGATCAGCGCCATGCCGAGAAAGCCCGCGAGGATCGCGCCCCAGCGCGCGGCGCCGACCTTTTCGCCGAACAGAATGGCCGCGGCCGCCGTCGCGATGATGGGCGAGGATTGCAGCACGCTGAACACGTCAGCGAAGGGCGCGCGGCTGAGGGCTGTGAGATAGGCTGCGATCATCGCGGATTCGAGCGCGGTGCGCAGCAGCACATGGGGCTGAACCAGCGCGCGCGGCGCGATGGGCGCGCGCCAGGCGAGGATGAAGCCCGCCACCATGACGATGGCGAGGGCGCCGCGCAGCGCGAGCACCTGCGAGACGGGCAGGCTCTGCGCCGCCGCCTTCATCAGCACGTCCGTCGTCGTGAAACAGGCGACGGCGGCGAGCATGGCGAGCATGCCCTTGCGATTGTCCGTGGGTTGCACGCGCGCGCCCTTTCGCGGGCGCCGCCCATGTTCGCGACGCCTGCGCAAGCCATCGCGCAGGGCGCGTCGGAAATCCAGCGGAAAAAGGGCAGGCGCGCGTCAGCCGCCGGTGACGCTCATATGCCGGCCCACTGCGGGGGCGCGCGTCGTGCGGTCGATCACGAAATCGTGGCCCTTGGGCTTGCGCAGGATCGCGCGTTCGATGGCGGCGTGCAGCAGGTCGTCGCTGTCGCTGGCGCGCAGGGGCGCGCGCAGGTCGGCGGCGTCCTCCTGACCGAGGCACATGTAGAGCGTGCCCGTGCAGGTCACGCGCACGCGGTTGCAGCTTTCGCAGAAATTATGCGTGAGCGGCGTGATGAAGCCGATGCGCCCGCCCGTCTCCTTCACGCGCACGTAGCGCGCGGGCCCGCCGGTGGCGTAATCGCTGTGTTCGAGCGAGAAGGTTTCGGCGAGCTGCGCCTGCACGCGGTTGAGCGGCAGATATTGATCGACCCGCGCGGCCTCGATGTCGCCGAGCGGCATGACCTCGATGAAGGTGATGTCCATGTCGCGGCCATGGGCCCAGCGCACCATGGTCTCGAATTCGTCCTCGTTGACGCCGGCGAGCGCGACCGCGTTGATCTTCACCTGAAGGCCGGCTGACTGCGCGGCGTCGAGGCCGGCGAGCACTTTGTCGAGATCGCCCCAGCGGGTGATCGAACGGAACTTCGCGGGGTCGAGCGTGTCGAGCGACACATTGATGCGGCGCACGCCGCAGGCCGCCAGATCTTTCGCAAAGCGCGAGAGCTGCGAGCCGTTGGTGGTGACGGTCAGCTCCTCCAGCGCGCCGCTCGACAGATGGCGCGACAGGCCCTGAAACAATTTCATGATGTCGCGGCGCACGAGCGGCTCGCCGCCGGTGATGCGCAATTTGCGCGTGCCGCGCGCCACGAAGGCGCTGCACAGGCGATCCAGCTCCTCAAGGGTGAGCAGGTCGCCCTTGGGCAGGAAGTTCATGTCCTCCGACATGCAATAGACGCAGCGGAAATCGCAGCGGTCGGTGACGGAGACGCGCACATAGGTGATCGCCCGGCCGAAGGGGTCGATCAGCGGCTTGTCGGCGGTCGTGGTCAGCGGCGCGTGAACGTTCATGATTTCCGTAGGCCTCCCTCTGGGCCAATATATACGTCTGGATACACCGCTTGGGTAGGGGCGGGGACGGACTTGTTCCGCCTGGCGGGTTTCACGTGGAACCCGGCCGCCCGGGGCGCATTGGGCGGACATGGCCCCCGCGTCCCGCGATCCCCGGAACAGCGCCGACCGACCCGCCCCCGCGTCGGCCGCCGTCGCCGGCCTGCTCCAGCGGCTGCGCGCGCGCATTGACGCCGGCCGGTCGGGCGAGAAGCTCGATCATCCCGATCCTGCGGCGGTCCCTCTGGGCACGGACGAGGAGGCGGCCGGCGCAACCCCCACGCCGGGCGAGGCGCGGCTTGCGGCGCGCGCTGCCCCCGGCGGGCCGGGTTCGGGCGCGCTTGGGTCCCGCCGGCGCGGGGGCGCGGGCTGGCCCACGGCGCTTTTGGCGGGCGTCGCGCTTGCGGCCGCGCTCGTTTTCATCGGCGCGCTCTGGGCCTCCTGAGGCCTCGCTGCTTCAGCGCAGGACGACGACCCGCGTGCCCACGCGCACGCGATCGTAGAGATCGACGACGTCGTCAT
Organism: uncultured Beijerinckia sp.; assembly: GCA_964645525.1. Lineage (GTDB taxonomy): Bacteria > Pseudomonadota > Alphaproteobacteria > Rhizobiales > Beijerinckiaceae > Terripilifer. The sequence continues at coordinate 17,907 of CAZYBF010000018.1, read as the reverse complement.
TGGTCATGCGGATGCAACCCGAGGAGACCGCCTCGCCGATCGTCTCCGGCTCGTTCGAGCCGTGGATGCGGTAGAGCGACGAGCCGAGATAAAGCGCGCGCGCGCCCAGCGGATTGTCGGGCCCGCCCTTCATGAAGCGCGGCAGGTCGGGGCGACGCTTGAGCATCTGGGCCGGCGGCGTCCACGAGGGCCATTCAGCCTTGCGCGTGATCGCCTGCGAGCCGCCCCACTGGAAGCCCGGACGGCCGACGCCGACGCCGTATTGCACGGCCCGGCCTTCGCCCATCACGTAATAGAGCCGTCGCTCCTGGGTGGAGACAACGATCGTGCCCGGCGCGTATTGCGTCGTGAACTGGACGACGCGGCGGGGAATGGCGGCCTGCTGGGGCCGCAGGCTGAAGCCCGCGCGGGGGCCGTGGAAGGGGGCGGAGAAAAACTCGGCCGCGCTTTCCTGCGCCAGGGCGACCGGCGCGGCGCCGGGGCAGAAAAGGGCGAGAGCGGTCGTCGCGCAGGCGGCGCGAAATGCGTTCGTGAAAGCCATGAGCGAATCCGATGCTTTGGAGGCGGTCGCCAGGCGAGGCGACCGTCAACTTGCTTGATGGCACCCCCCGGACCGCGCAGGCAACCGTCACGCATTCGAAAAGCGCTCTATGGCGCATGGTCTTCGCCACTTGTTGCACGTCGGCAACAGGGGGTGCGAAAGGCGCGGGCGGGGGGCTCAGCAGGCGCGCGGGGTGCGCTCCACCGGCATGCCGAACAGCGGGCGCAGGCGCACGCCGACCCAGTTTCCCGGCAGGCAGCAGGCGATCCACAGCCAGCCGTGCAGACTGCCCGAGGCGAGGCCGCTGAAGAACGCGCCGATATTGCAGCCATAGGAGAGGCGCGCGCCATAGCCCAGAAGCAGGCCGCCGATCACGCTGGCGACGATCTGCCCGGCGGGGATCGTCCAGACGGGCCGGAACTTGCCCGCGAGCGCGGAGGCCGCGAAGGCCCCCAGCATGAGGCCGAAATCCATCACCGAGGTGACGTCCGTCAGCACGCTGGCGGCGAGCGCGTTGCGCGACCATTCGTCCGACCAGGACGCCCATGAGGCGACGTCCACCCCGACGCCTTGCAGGATTTTCGCGCCCCACAGGGCGAAGGCGCCCGTGATGCCCCATGGCCGGCCCGCCAGCCAGAGCGTGGCGAAGTTCAGCAGGGCGAGCGCGACGGCGCCGGCCAGAAGCGGCCATGGGCCGAGCAGCGCCGAAAAGCCGCCCGCGCGGCCCATGATCGGCTCCGCCTTTCCATGCGCGCGCAATTCAATGGCCCGCGCGCCCGCAAAGACGAGCGCGAAGACGGCGAGATTGGCGGCGAGCGCCGGCCACAGGCCGAGGCTCTCCACCAGCGAGACCGGCGGCAGGGAGGGCAGGGACTGCCACCAGCCCAGATGCGCCCAGCCGATCACCGAGCCGGCGATGAAGAAGACGAGCGTGAGCGTCATGCGCGCGCTGCCGCCGCCCACAGTGAACAGCGTGCCCGAACCGCAGCCGCCGCCGATCTGCATGCCGATCCCGAACAGGAAGGCGCCCACCACCACCGACACGCCCGCCGGCAGGACGAAGCCGCCGACCGGCTGGCCGAACAATTGACCCGCCGCGAGCGCGGGGAAGAACAGGACGACCGCGAGCGCGAGCATCGCCATCTGCGCGCGCACGCCCGCGCTGCGGCTGTCCGACATCAGCACGCGAAAGGCGGCCGTGAAGCCGAAACTCGCGTGATAGAGCGTGAGGCCGAGCGCGAGGCCGACGACATAGAGCCCCAGCATCCGCGCGCCCTGCGTCTGCGCCACAAGGGCGCCGAGCGCGAGGGCGAGAAGGCCAGCCGCCGCCAGAACGCGCGGCTGCGCGAACAGGGCGGGGCGGGCTGACGCGGATGCGGAGCTCATGGGCGTCGTTTCCTCAGGGCTGGATGATGCGCTTGGCGCGATCGACCACGTCGGCGGGGCTTGCGAAAATGCGCGCCACGAGATCCTGCACCTTCTCGCCGGAGGAGGGCGCGATGTCGATGCGCGACTTCTTCGCGTCTTCGAGGAATTCGGGATCCTTGAAGGTTTTGTCGAAGGCTTCACGCAGGATTTTGACCTGCGCCTCCGGCGTGCCCGGCGGCAGGATGTAGGGCCGGCCGAAGATCTGCTGGCTCACCACAAGCTCCGCGGCCTTGCGGTCGAGATCGTTCTTCACGAAGCCCCACATGGCGGGCACGCCCATCTGGGTGAGCTCCGCCTCCTCCTCAAGCGCGGTCTGCACAAGGATGTTGATCTTCTTGTCGCGCAGCCAGTCGGGGCGCTGCGCCTTCAGGCTCGACCAGTCGAGCCCGCACAGGCCGTCCACTTCGCCGCGCTCGATGGCGAGAAAGAGATCCGCCGTGCCCTTGTAGCCGCTGACGATCTCGAATTGCGCGCCGGTGATGTTCTTGAGCATCGCGGCGTAATCGCGCGTCGATCCGCCGGCCGCGCTGGCGCCGACGATGGTCTTTTGCTTCTGCGCGTCGGCGAAGGTCTTCACCTTCGAATTGGGGCCGGTGGCGCAAACGCGCGTGCCGCTGTCGGCGCTGGCGATATAGATGAACTTCGCCGGGTCGAACAGGGTTTGCGGCTTTGGATCGAGAATGGGGCCGATGATGACGCCGGGGAAGATCGCGCCGATCCAGGTGCCGTCCTTCGGCGCCGTGGTGAACATGGCCGCCGCCGCCGTGCCGCTGCCGGCCCCCACCATATTGCGCGGCGTCACGGAAGGCGCGCCGGGAATGTGGCGCGGCAGATGACGCCCGATCGTGCGCGCATAGACGTCGTAGCCGCCGCCCACGTCGCTGCCGATCAGCAAGGTGATCGCCTTGCCGGCGTAGAAATCGCCCGATTGGGCGCGCGCTTCCAATGCGCCGCATGCGACGACGGACATGCAGGCGGCTGCGAACGCGCCCGTGCGGAACTTGAACATGGGTCTCCCTCCCTCGCTCGCGCCGGCGTGACGAGCGTCAGCCGCGCGTGGGGAGTTATTGTGATTTTCTCGCCGACCGCAAGCGTCGCCGGCGTGGCAAGGCGCAGCTCGCGCCGCAAGCCGTCCTCCGTGCGCCGGGGCTTGCCAGAACCAAAGCTCGCGACACATCTTGCGCGTCGGCGCCGATTGCGCGCCGGGGAGGGATGAGGAATGACGAAAGACATGCGCAGATTGCTCGCGCCGGCGTTTCTGACGCTCGCCGCCGCTTGCTCCGGCGCCCACGCGCAGACGCCCGCGGAATTCTACAAGGGCAAAACCCTGACGATCACCGTCGGATTTTCGCCCGGCGGCGGCTATGACCAATATGCGCGCGTGCTCGCCCGCCATATCGGCCGCCACACGCCCGGCGCCCCTTCCGTGATCGTGCAGAACATGCCCGGCGCCGGCAGCCTGACCGCAGTGCGCCGCCTTGAGGCGGGCATGCCGAAGGACGGCACGGCGATCGTGACCTTCAATCCGGCGATCATCACGGAATCGATCCTCGAGCCCGAGCGCGTGAACTTCAAGTTCACCGACGCGGCTTTTCTCGGCTCCGTCACGCGCGACTTCCGCGTCTGCTTCATGTGGCACGCCACGGGCGCGAAGACGTGGGAGGACGCGATGGCGCGCAAGGAGGTGATCTTCGGCTCCACCGCCAAGGGCACCGGCGCCTATGTGAATCAGGCGATCCTGAAAAACGTGTTCGGCATGAAGGCGCGCCAGATTCTCGGCTTCCCCGGCAGCGCGGAGCAAAGGCTCGCCATCGAGCGCGGCGAGCTCGACGGCGATTGCGGCTCGTGGAGCTCGGTTCCGGAGGAATGGATCCGCGACAAGAAGGTGCACACCTTCGTCTCCTTCTCGCCGTTCAAGACGCCCGACATGCCCGACGGCGTGCCCTTCATCAAGGATCTCGCCAAGACGCAGGAGCAGAAGGACGTGCTGGAGATCCTGATCGCGTCGGGCGAGCTGGGTCGTCCCTTCATCGTCTCGCAGGGCGTGCCCGCCGACAGGCTGGCGGCGCTGCGCGCGGCCTTCGACGCGACGATGCAGGACAAGGAGTTTTTGGAGGAGAACGCCAAACAGCTCCTGCCGGTCTATCCCGTGAAGGGCGTGGAGGCCGCCGACATCGTGAAGCGGATCTATACTTTCCCGCCCGATCTCATCGCCAAGGCCCGCGCGGCGGCGGACTGACGCAAAAGAAAGGGGCGCTGCGGCGCCCCTTCGCTTTTGCGGCGTGCGGCGCGCTCACGCCGCCGCAGGCTTGGGGGGCAGGTTGGGAAGCTCCGCCTCATAGACGGGCGCCATCTTGCTCTCCACGCCATGGCGCGCGAGCGCGTCGAGGAACATCTGGCGCACGTCCTGCGTCTCGTCGGCGTAGTCGATCTGGTTGCCGCCGAGGCGCCGGCTGATCCAGGACAGCGGCACGCCCTGCTTGTTGCGGATCGAGGAATGTTTGAAGGCGAGATAGCGCGCCGGAGTCGCGCCGCCGTTGAAATGCTGGTGGAAGTAATTGTTGGGCGGCACGATGAGCGTGCCGGGCTTCCAGTCGTAGCGCGTGGGCTCCTCGCCGTCCTGCCACATCAGCGAATAGCCTTCGCCTGAGAGCACGATCACATGGGCGCCGGGTCCGTGGCGATGCGCCTTCTTGTAAGTGCCGACCGGAAACTGCGAGATATGGCTCGCCATCGCGCCTTTCGCCATGTTGAAGCGGATATGGCCGCCGCCGGCGCCGCGCTCCTTGGCGGTGATGAGCGGCAGGTTGACGGCGTCGGGCACGAAATTGGTGCGCAGCAGGAAACCGTCCTGCTCGCCCTTGGCGGCGAAATAATCCGGCTCGCCCGAGAAGCGCTTGGCGAAATCGCGCGGCGTGTTGAAGATGAAATCCTCATCGTCGAACAGGTTCATCAATTGCGGGCAGAAGGTGACGCCCACATAGCGCGCGGGCTCGCGCCCCGAGCCGTTGAAATGCTGGTGCCATGCGTTGAGCGGCACCGCGAAAATGGCGCCCGCCTTCCATTCGAAGGTGAGCTTCTGGCCGGCGTCGTTCCACACGCTCGTCGAGCCGCGACCGTCGAGCACGAGGATCATCTCCTCGAAGAGCTGGCGTTGCGGGGCGAGCTTTCCGCCGGGCGCGATCTCGCACACATAGCAATCGTTGGAATTGCGCGAGGCCTCGTGGTTGATGAACACGCCGCGCCCGCCGCGTCGCGCCCAAGGCTTGAGGTCCACGGTCTTCAGGTCCGGCACGTAATGGGCGCTGATGATGTCGAGTCCCTGCGCGCGCACCCAGGCCTCATAGGGCGTGTCCTTTTCGGACGCGAACTTGCGGGCGAATTCCTCGGAGACGATCGCTTTATCGGTCATGGCTCAAATCCTGCGTTTATATTTGTGACGGGTGTCGCGGGGGCGGGACGCTCAGTCCTTGCCGCCGCCGGAGAAGCTCATCGCCTCTTTCGCCGTGGCGACGATGTCGGGGGGCATGGCGTAAGCGTCCGCGATGATGCGCGCGACGGCCTCGCCGGGGTTCTCCTCGATCTCGAGACGCTGGCGGCGCGCGTGTTCGATGAATTCGGGATCGGTGATGGCCGCATGGAAGGCGGCGCGCAGCGCGGCGAGGCGCGCGGGCGGCACGTCGGGCGTGGTGAGGATGGGGCGGTTCATCTCCACCGGCGCGAGCACAAGCTTCATCACCATGCGGGTGCGCTCGTCTTTCGCAAGCTCATAGGCGGTGGGCACGTCGGGCAGGGCCTTGCTGCGCTCCACGGCGAACTGGATCGGCACTTTCACCTTGCCGTCGCGCACCCATCCCGGCCGCGAGATCTCGATGGAGGAGACGCCGCTGCCGCAGCGCCCATGCAATTCGCCGCGCTCCATGGCGAGGTAAATGTCATGCGCGCCGGTGTAGCCGGTGACGATGCGGATCTTCGCGCCATACAGCTTGTTGAGAAGCGCGGGCTGGGTCTCCGTGAGCGAGCCTGCGCCGCTCGAGCCGACGATGTATTCCTTGGTGAGCAGGTCGTTCCACGTCTCGATGCCCGACGTGTGCCAGGCCGCGCAGACGGCGGCCACGCGCGACATGGCGCCGATCCAGGCGATGGAGAGCGGGTCGAACGTTTTGGCCGCGCCAAGGAGCGGCGCGAAAGCCGCGCCCGATTGCACCATGCCGAGATAGGTTCCGTCGCGCGGCGCCTTGCCGGCGAAATGCTGCATAAGGCGGATGCCGCCGGCGCCGGGCATGGATTGCACGACCACGCGCGGCTGGCCGGGAAGATGTTTGGTGAGGAAGGGCGCGAAGGTCTGCGCATAGACGGAATAGCCGCCGCCTTCGCCCCCGCTCTGCATGAGGAAGATCTGCTTGCCGCGATAGAAATCCGCGACCTCGTCGGCGCGCGCGCCCGTTTGCGCTGCGGCGAGCGGCGTGAACGCGACAAGGCCCGCGATCGCGATGGGCGCGCAGCGGCCGAGGGTCGATCGGCGGAATCCGGGCCAGCTCGCCATATGTTCCTCCCAATGGTTTTTGTTGACTCGAGGTTAGGCCCATGGGGCGCGCCTGACAAGAAGGCGGGCGCAGCGTTTGCGCGGGCGCGCTTTCGCCATTAGGCTTCGCGCAACGACCGTGGTTCGCGCGGCGAAGGGGAGGAGACGGCGATGGGCGCAGGCTTTGGAAGGCGCGCGGTCGCGCGCGCGGCGGGGGCCTTGCTCTTGGCCGCCATGGCGGGCGCAGCGCATGCGCAGCAGGGGACGGACCGCAACGCGCTGATCCCCCGGCAGGTGGCCGAGGGCGTCTTCATGATGGAGAATCCCACCGGCTCGGGCAATGCGGGCTTCGTCATCACGAGCGAGGGCGTGCTCGTCTATGACGCGGACGTGCGCAACGCCGACCAGACGCTCGCCTTCATCCGCAAACAGACCGACAAGAAGGTGCGCTATGTGGTGATCTCCCACGCGGCCGGAGACCATGCGACCGGCGTGTGGCATTACCGCGAGGACAAGCCCGTCTTCGTCGCCACGCGGCGACAGATGCGCGACATGTACATGCAGGAGAAGCAGCAGTTCGACGAGCGCAAGGCGCTGGGGAATCCGCAGACCAATCCTTACGCGCGCGCGCAATTCGTCACGCCGGATCTGGGCTTCGAAGGCGCGATGACGATCCAGCTCGCCGACGTCACGTTCCAGCTCACCGACGAGGGCCACGGCCACAGCACCAGCGACGTGACGATGTACGTGCCGCAGCGGCGCGTGTTCTTCATGGGAGACCTGCTGAACACCGAGATCCATCCGGGCCAGAGCGAATCCGCAGGCATCATCTTCGCGAACGTGAACGGATGGATCGGAAGCCTCGAGCGCATCATGGCGCGCAATCTGCCGGTGGACACTTATGTGCCCGGCCATGGGCCTGTGCATCTGGGCCGCGGGATCGCGGACCTCGAGGAGCAGAAGCGCTATTTCGTGACCATGCGGGACCGGGTGTCGCGGCGCGCCGCCCGCGGCGAGGACCTCGAACGCATCCGCAAGGATTTCGCGCCGCCGGAGGATTTCGCGGGCTACAAGCGTCCCGAGCGGATGCACAATTTCCTGAACCTGTTCTTCCACCAGAACATCGAGCGGGGGTACTGAGCCGGACAAGGCCGAGCTTCCGGCGCGTTAGCGCGCGTGCGGACGGCGCTGCGCGCGTGCGGACGGCGCTGTGCGCGGCAAGGCGCGGGGCAAGGCGCGTCTGCCGCCGCCGGGCGGGGGCTGAGCGTTCTGGACGCTTGACCTTTCGCCCCGGACGGAGGATATAGCGCCCCACCGAAGCCGCTGGCTTCCGGGCGATTAGCTCAGCGGGAGAGCACTCCCTTCACACGGGAGGGGTCGCAGGTTCAATCCCTGCATCGCCCACCATTTCAATCCCTGACCTTCGCTCCGCCCTCTGCGCCCTGCGTGCGTCCTTCCCGCCTTGCCGCCTTCCCGCCGGCGCGCTTTGGCGTTGCGGGTTGGCGCGCTATGCTGGGGGCAAGCGCCGCGTCCAGTCGGCGGACAAGCGTCAGGGGAGGGGAAAATGCGTCATTGGTTTCGTCGCGCGGGCGCGCTCGCGCTTGTTCTTTCGGCCATGGGCGGGCCGGCTTGCGCGCAACAGGGCGCCGCCTGGCCGACGCAGCCGATCCGCGTGATCGTGCCGTCCGCCGCAGGCGGGACGACGGATTTTCTCGCGCGCGTCTCCGGCGAATTCCTCTCCGCCCGGCTCGGCCAGCCCGTCATCGTGGAGAACAACACGGGCGCGGGCGGCAATGTGGGCACGGCCAGCGTCGCGCGCGCGGCGCCGGACGGGCACACGCTGGGGTTCATCTCCACCAATAATCTCGCGATCAACCAGTTTCTCTTCCGCTCGCTGCCTTACGATCCCATCCGCGATCTCGCGCCGGTGGCCGTGGTGGCGGAGGCGCCGCAGATTCTCGTCGTCGCGAAAGGCGTGAAGGCGCAGACGCTGGCCGATCTCATCGGCCTGCTGAAGGCCAGTCCGAACAGCCTCAATTACGCATCCGCCGGCCCCGGCACGACGCCCCATCTGGCGGCCGTGCAGTTCATGCGCCTCGCCGGCGTGCAGATGACCCACGTGCCCTATCGCGGCGCGGCGCCCGCCGTCTCGGATCTGGCGAGCGGACAGGTGCAGGTTCTCTCCGTGGGCGTCGCGCCGGTCGCCGGCGTCATGGCTTCAGGCGATGTGCGCGCGCTGGCGGCGGCGACGAAGGCGCGCATGCCCTTGCTGCCCGACCTGCCCACGGCGGCGGAGGCCGGCCTGCCGGGCTTTGAATCGACCACATGGTTCGGCCTCGTCGCGCCCGCGCGCACGCCCCGGCCGATCGTGGAGCGCCTCAACGGCCTGCTGCGCGAATGGGTGGCCGATCCGAAGGTGAAGGAGCGCTTCGACAAGGCCTATCTGCTGCCCATGAGCATGGGCGCGGAGGATTTCGCCCGCTTCGTGCAGGATGAGGCGAACAAGTGGGAGAAGATCGTCGCGGATTCCGGCGTGAAGATGGACTGATCTCCGCGCGCGGATCCCCGGCCTTGCCTGCGCGCTTCAGCGCGCGCGCAGGCTTTGCGCGGCGTCCCACAGCGCGTCGAAATGGGAGATGACGCGGTCGGGGCCGAGGTCGCGCACGGGGATGTCTGTGTAGCCGAAATCCACCGCCACCACGGGTACGCGGGCGTTCTGCGCGGTGCGGATGTCGGTGACGGAATCCCCCACCATGATCGCGTCGCGCGCATGGCCGCCCGCGCGCTCGATCGTCATCAGCAGCGCGCGCGCGTCAGGCTTGCACACCGCCGCGCCGTCCACGGTGAACGTGTCCTGTCCGCAGATGGCGGCGAAGCGCTCGGCCACGCCCAGCGCCTTGAGCAGTTTGACCGAGGGGCGCTCGATCTTGTTGGTGCATACGGCGAGCTTCCAGCCCGCGCCCTGAAAGCGGTCGAGAGCCTCAATCACGCCGGGGTAGAGCGTGGTCTCGTCCGCGATGCGCTCCTCGTAGATGTCGAGAAACTCCTCGAACAGGCGCTGCACGCGCTCGGGCGTGAGGGCGGCGGCGGAGGCCTTGAAGCCGCGGTCGAGCATCGCTTTCGCGCCCGCGCCCACGAGTTCGCGCGCGCTCTCCACCGGCAGGGGCTCATGGCCCTCGCGCGCGAGGATCACGTTGAGCGTGCCGATGAGGTCGGCGGCGGTGTCGGCGAGCGTGCCGTCGAGGTCAAGCACGAGAATGGGTGCGGTCATGTGGTCCTGCTGACTTTGGCGTCCTGCGGTCTTGGGCGTCCTGCGGCTGAAACGCGGCGGCGAGGCTTGCGGTCGCCCTAGCATGAATCGCGCGCCGGCGCGAAGGCGGGGCGTTCGGCTGAGGATGGGGCGGGGATGCGCAGAAGCCTGCTGCGCATGCTCCGCAAGGCGCGCCGGGATCGGTTATGCTCATGCAGCCTGATTCGAAGCGCCTGCGCTGTTTTCCGGAGCCTTCCCATGTCGAAAGCCCTTTTCGCCTCTCGTCTGGCCGCAGCCGGGCTTGCGCCGCTCGCGCTCGCCGCCGGGCTTATGGGCGCCGGTTCGGCCCGCGCCGCCAATTTCGATTTCCTCGCCGCTCCCGAGATCGAGCTCAACCGCGTCTATCGGCTCGACAAGCTCACCGGGGAGATCGGCGCCTGCCAGTATGGCGACAAGGAAGGCACGATCGGCGTGACCTTGTGCTATCCGCCGGGCGAGGGGGCCAAGGGCCAGCCGCCCTCCACTTACGCTCTTGTGGCCTCCCGCCATGAGCGCGAGGGCGGGGTGTTCCGGGTGGACGTGCGCACCGGCGTGATGTCGATCTGCTATGTCCTGAAGGCGGAGGTGGTCTGCACGCCGCCGGCGAAATAGGCGTGCGGTCCGCATTGCCACGCCGGCCGGTTCGGGCTATCCGGCCCGACGCCCGCCATTGAGGATCGCCATGTCCGCCGAGGATCTGAAACGCCAGGCCGCCGCAGAGGCGGTTCGATTGGTCGAGGACGGGATGCGGCTGGGCCTTGGCACCGGCTCCACCGCCAAACATTTCGTCGATCTGCTGGCGGCGCGCGTGCGCGAGGGGCTGAAGGTCGTGGGCGTGCCCACGTCAGAGGCCACCCGCGCGCAGGCGCAGAGCCTCGGCGTGCCGCTCACCACGCTCGACGAGACGCCGGAGCTCGACCTCACCGTGGACGGCGCGGATGAGTTCGATCCCGCGCTGCGACTTGTGAAGGGCGGCGGCGGCGCCTTGCTGCGCGAGAAAATCGTCGCGGCCGCCTCCGCGCGCATGATCGTCATCACGGACGAATCCAAGCGCGTTGAGCGGCTCGGCCGCTTCCCCCTGCCGGTGGAGGTGACGCCGTTCGGGCTCGAGGCGACGCGGCGCATGGTGGCGCGCGCGCTCGCCGCCTCTGGTTGCGCGGGCGACATCGTCCTGCGCCGCAAATCCGACGGCCTTGTTTTCGTCACTGACGGCGGGCATTTCATCTTCGATTGCGGACTGGGGTCGATTCCCGACCCTGAAAAGCTGGCCGAGCTGCTCGCGCGCATTCCAGGCGTGATGGAGCACGGCCTGTTCCTGAACATGGCGAACGCGGTCATCGTGGCGGGCGCCGCCGGCGTGTCGATCGTCGGCGATCCGTCCGCGCGTCGTCGCGCCCAATGAGGAGAATGACATTGCGCAAACATATTTTCGCCGGCTGGCTGGCCGCCGCTTTGTGGGCGCCTGCGCTCGCCACGGGCGCTTTCGCGCAGGGCGCCTCGCCCGCGCCGCAGGCGGCGCCTGCTGCGCCGCCGGAGATCGCCGCCTCCCATCTGGACGCGGCGCGCGAGGTCGTGACGCTGTCAGGCATCGGCCGCACCTTCAACGTGATTGTGCCTCAGCTTGCGGAACAGACGCTCGTCACCATCACCCGCACCCGGCCTGAACTGCGCAACGACCTGATCGACACGCTCAACGCGATCCGCCCCGAGTTCGAGAAGCGCAGCTCCGTAATGGTGGACTCCACCGCGCGCGCTTTCGCAGGCGTGATGAGCGAGCCGGAGCTGAAGGAAACAGCGGCGTTCTTCAAAAGCGCGGCCGGCCAGTCCTATGTGCGCATGCAGCCGATGGTGATCGACCAGATGGTGGTGTCGCTCGACGCCTGGAACCGCCAGATTTCGATCGACCTGATGACCCGCGTGCGGGAAGAATTGCGCAAGAAAGGCCACACGATCTGATCGTGAGGACGTGACGCGATGAGCGAGTTCGACGTTGACCTTTTCGTGATCGGCGCTGGTTCGGGCGGGGTGCGCTGCGCGCGCATCGCGGCCGGTTATGGCGCGCGGGTGATGATCGCGGAGGAGCATCGCATCGGCGGCACATGCGTCATCCGCGGCTGCGTGCCCAAGAAGCTCTATGTCTACGCGAGCCGCTTCGCCGACGAGTTCGAGGACGCCGCCGGCTTCGGCTGGACGATCCCGCAAAAGCCGACGTTCGACTGGAACGCCCTCGTCGCCGCCAAGGAGCGCGAGATCACGCGCCTGTCGGGCCTCTATCGCAAGGGGCTGGATTCCGCCGGCGTCGCGATCGTCGAGAGCCGCGCCGTGGTGGAGGGCCCGCATAGCGTGCGCCTGCTCGCCGACGGACGCCTCGTGCGCGCGAAACACATTCTCGTCGCCGTGGGCGGCGCGCCGGTGAAACAGCCGGCGGTTCCCGGCGTTGAGCACGCGATCACGTCGGACGAGATTTTCGATCTGCCCGAATTTCCCGCGCGCCTGCTCGTGGTGGGCGGTGGCTATATCGGCGTCGAATTCGCCAGCGTGTTCGCCCGGCTCGGCGCCAAGGTCGCCATGTGCATGCGCGCCGACAACGTGCTGCGCGGCTTCGACGGCGAGATCCGTTCGGCGCTGCGCGAGGCGATGGAGCATGCGGGCGTGACGTTCCATTTCGGCGCGCTGCCGCAAGCGTTCGAGAAGACGCCGGCGGGCCTGCGCGTGCGCCTGAGCGACGGGACGAGCCTTGAGGTTGATCAGGCGCTGGTGGCGACCGGACGCGATCCGCACACCAGGGGGCTGGGCCTTGAGACCGCGGGCGTCGAGCTCGCCGCCAATGGCGCGGTGAAGGTGGACGCGCTGTCGCGCACCAGCGCGCCCTCGCTCTTCGCGGTGGGCGACGTGACCGACCACATCAATCTGACGCCGGTGGCGATCCGCGAGGGCCATACGCTCGCCGACCGCCTGTTCGGCGGCAAGGACGTGGTCTGCGACCATGCGGACGTGGCGACCGGCGTTTTCACTACGCCGGAGATCGGCACGGTGGGACTGACCGAGGAGGCCGCGCGCGAAGCCTACCGGGTGGTGGATGTGTACAAGACCGGCTTCCGCCCGATGCGCGCGACGCTGTCGGGGCGCCAGGAGCGGGTGTTCATGAAGCTCGTCGTGGACGGGGAGACGGACCGGCTGCTGGGCGCCCATATCCTCGGCCATGAGGCGGGGGAAATGGCGCAGCTCATCGCCATCGCCATCAAGATGCGGGCGAAAAAGGCGGATCTGGACGCCACCATGGCTGTGCATCCGACCGCGGCTGAGGAGCTCGTGACCATGCGCACGCGCTCGGCCCGCTTTGAGCGCTGAGGCCGGGCCCGCGTTCGCGCGTTCATGATCTCAGTCAATGGCTGATCCCCTTTCTGCTTATCGCCAGGCGCCGGGCGCTCGTGTATAAGCACCCCCGCTGGGGAGAGGCTGGCGGGCAGGGGCCCGCTGGCCCTTTCGGAGTTGCGCACATGGCTTTGGAACGCGGATCCTCGGAGCGCGGCATGGAACGTTGGTCGATCGACAGCTGGCGGGGCAAGCCCATCGAGCAGACCCCGACCTATCCCGACGCGGCGACGCTCGCCGACGTGGAGCGCACGCTCGCGGGCTTTCCGCCGCTGGTCTTCGCCGGCGAGGCGCGCAAGCTGAAGAAGGAGCTGGGCGAGGTGGCGCTGGGCCGCTCGTTCCTGCTGCAGGGCGGCGATTGCGCGGAGAGCTTCGCGGAACATTCCGCCGACAACATCCGCGACTTCTTCCGCGTGTTCCTGCAAATGGCCGTCGTGCTCACCTTCGCGGGCGCCTCGCCTGTCGTGAAAGTGGGGCGCATCGCGGGCCAGTTCGCCAAGCCGCGCTCCGCGCCCACGGAGAAGCGCGGGGAGGTGGAGCTGCCGAGCTATCGCGGCGACATCGTCAACGACATCGAGTTTTCCGCCGACGCGCGCACGCCCGATCCGCGCCGCCTGCTGGAGGCCTATCGCCAGTCGGCCGCCACACTCAACCTGCTGCGCGCGTTCGCAACCGGCGGCTACGCCAATCTTGAGAACGCGCATCGCTGGATGCTGGGCTTCGTGAAGGACTCGCCGCAGTCCCACCGCTATCAGGAGCTGGCCGACCGCATCACCGAGACGCTCGCCTTCATGCGCGCCATCGGGCTCGACGCGGAGCGTCATCAGGAATTGCGCGCCACAGACGTCTACACGTCCCATGAGGCGCTGCTGCTGGGCTATGAACAGGCGCTCACGCGCATCGATTCCACGAGCGGCGATCCTTACGCGACCTCCGGCCACATGCTCTGGATCGGCGACCGCACGCGCCAGCTCGATCATGCGCATGTGGAGTATTGCCGCGGCGTGCGCAATCCCATCGGCCTGAAATGCGGCCCCTCGCTGAAGCCGGATGATCTCATTCGCCTCATCGATGCGCTCAACCCGGACGATGAGGCGGGCCGGCTCACGCTGATCTGCCGTTTCGGCTCCGACAAGATCGTCGATCATCTGCCTGCGCTCATCCGCGCCGTGAAGCGCGAGGGCCGCACGGTGGTGTGGTCGTGCGATCCCATGCACGGCAACACGATCACCGCAGGCGGGTTCAAGACGCGGCCCTTCGACCGCGTGATGAGCGAGATCCGCACGTTCTTCGCCGTGCATCAGGCGGAAGGAACCTATGCGGGCGGCGTGCATCTGGAGATGACGGGCAAGAACGTCACCGAATGCACCGGCGGCGCGCGCGCGATTTCCGAAGGCGATCTGGGCTCGAGCTACGACACGACGTGCGATCCGCGCCTGAACGCGGAGCAATCCATCGAGGTCGCGTTCCTCGTGGCTGAATTGCTGAAGGCGGAACGCGCGGGCATGCCGCAGGAAGTGCGCGCGGCGGAATAGCGCGCGCAGGCGAAGGGGGCGAAACATGTCTGGACCCGCGCAGGGAACGGGGTTGCGTGCGCTTGCAGGCGCCTTCGCCAATTCTTTGGCCGGGCTGTCTCACGCGCTGCGCACGGAGCGCGCGGTGCGCCAGGAGGCTTTCGCGCTGGCGCTGGCGGTTCCGCTCGCTTTCGTGATCGGCGCGGGGCTGTGGCAGAGGGTCGCGCTGGTCGGCGTCGTGCTTCTCGTGCTCGCGGCGGAATTGCTCAACACGTCGATCGAGAAGCTCGCCGACCATGTGACGCCGGAGATTCATCCCCAGATCAAGATCGTCAAGGATCTCGGCTCGGCGGCGGTCTTGTGCGCGCTGGCGCTGGCGGGCCTTGTCTGGCTCGCGGCTCTGGCGGAGCGGCTGGGTCTGGCGTGAGAAGGCGTGGCGGCGCCGGCGGGCGGCGCCTATATTGAAGCGGCGCGCGGGCGCGCGCGTCCTGCGGAGTTTGTCATGGCGTCTATGCCTTCGCTGTTCGTGTCCCATGGCTCGCCGATGACGGCGATCCAGCCCAGCGCCGCGCGCGACTTCTTCCTCAGCGTGGCGAAGGATCTGCCGCGTCCGCAGGCGATCCTCATCGCCACCGCCCATTTCGAAGGTCGCTTGCCCCTCGTCACGCTCGATGAGACGCCGGCGATGATCTACGACTTCGCCAATTTCCCGCAGGCGCTTTTCGAAATCGTCTATCCGGCGCCGGGCTCGCCCGCGCTCGCCCATCGCGCCGCGAGCCTGCTGACGCGCGCAGGCCACGACGTGTTCGGCGTGACCGATCGCGGCTTCGACCACGGAACCTGGGCGCCGCTTTGCCTCATGTATCCGCAGGCCGACATTCCCGTCGTGCAAATCTCCGTCCAGCCGGAGCTGGGCGCGGCGCATCACCTCGAACTCGGGCGCGCGCTGGCGCCCCTGCGCGAGGAGGGCGTGCTCGTGATCGGCTCGGGCAGCCTCACGCACAATCTTTATGAATTGTCGCGCTCAGGCCGCCAGTTCGACGCGCCGGTGCGCGACTGGGTGGTGGATTTCACCGAATGGGTGGCCGGCAAGGTGGAGGCCGGCGCGCAAGACGACATCGCGCATTATCGCGACCGTGCGCCCTTCGCGCGCGAGAACCACCCGCGCGACGAACATTTCCTGCCCTTGCCCTTCGCGATGGGCGCAGGCGGCGGCGCGCCCGGCAAGCGCATCCATGCGAGCTATGAATACGGTCTGCTCGCGATGGACGCTTTCCTGTTCCAGTGACCGCGCGCATGAGGCCCACGAAGGTCGTCTTCGACATCGGCAATGTGCTTTTGCGCTGGGACATGCGCGCGCTGTTCGCAAAGCTCGTCGATGCGCAAGAGCTGGACGCGTTCCTGCAAGACGTCTGTCCGGTGAGCTGGCACGCCACGCTTGACGCGGGCGCGCGCTACGCCGACGCCATCGCGCAGCGCGTCGCGCTTCATCCCAATTACGCTGACGCGATCCGCGCCTATGATCCGCGCTGGCAGGAGACTATCCTCGGCCCGATCATGGAGAGCGTGCGCCTGCTCGAACGCCTGCGCGGCGCGGGCGCGCCGACTTACGCGATCACGAATTTCCCGGCCGAGAAGTTCGACGAGACCTGCGCGCTCTACCCATTCCTGCAGGGCTTCGAGGGCGTCGTCGTCTCCGGGCGCGAGCGCGTGACCAAGCCCGATCCCGCGATCTTCCGCCTGTTTCTCGCGCGCTACGGGCTTGAGGCGCGCGATTGCGCCTTCATCGACGATTCCCCGGCCAATGTGGCGAGCGCTGCGGCGTTGGGCTTCCATGCCGTGCTGTTCGAGGATCCCGGCCGGCTCGAAGGCCAGCTCGCCGCGCTCGGCCTGCCGGTCTAGCCCGCGTCGCCTTCGCCAGCGAAGCCATTGCCGCAGGGCCGGGCGCGGGCTACATCCCCTCCCATGAGCCCTTCGCAGACGCCCGCCAGCCGGCTTGTGCTGGCGCTCGCCCAGATCGATTGCACCGTCGGCGACGTCGCCGGCAATGCGGCGCGCGTGCGCGCGGCGCGGCAGGAGGCGCGCGCGCAAGGCGCAGACCTCGTGATGTTCTCGGAACTCTTTCTCTCGGGCTATCCGCCGGAGGATCTCGTTCTCAAGCCCGCCTTCCTTGAAGCCTGCCGCAGCGCGCTGGAGGACCTCGCCCGCGAGACGGCGGACGGCGGCCCCGCGCTTCTGCTCGGCGTTCCCTGGGCGGAGGACGGGCGGCGCTACAACGCCTATGCGCTGCTGGATGGCGGGCGCATCGAAGCCGTGCGCTTCAAGGCGGACCTGCCGAATTACGGCGTGTTCGACGAGAAGCGCGTGTTCGCGTCCGGCCCGGCGCCGGGGCCGGTGTCGTTTCGCGGCGTGCGGCTTGGCCTGCCGATCTGCGAGGACATCTGGAGCGCGGACATCGTCGAGACGCTTGTGGAGACGGGCGCCGAGATCCTGCTCACGCCCAATGGCTCGCCCTATTGGCGCGGCAAACATGACGAGCGCATGGCGGTCGCCGTGGCGCGCGTGGTGGAGAGCGGCCTGCCGCTCGTCTATCTCAACCAGATCGGCGGACAGGACGAGCTCGTTTTCGACGGCGGATCCTTCGCGCTCAACGTCGATCGTTCGCTCGCCGCGCAGGCGCCGTCCTTTCAGGAGACGATCCTGTGCGTGACGCTGGAGAAGCGCGCCGGCGCGTGGACGATCGAGGGGCCGCGCGGGCTTGCGCTTGAGGGCGACGAGGCTGATTACGCGGCCTGCGTGCTGGGCCTGCGCGATTACGTGCAGAAGAACGGGTTTCCGGGCGTCGTCATGGGTCTTTCGGGCGGCGTGGATTCCGCGCTGTGCGCCGCCATGGCGGTGGATGCGCTGGGGCCTGAGCGCGTGCATTGCGTGATGCTGCCCTATCGCTTCACCTCCTCAGAATCGCTTGCGGATGCGCAGGACTGCGCGAAGGCTCTGGGCGTTCGCTACGACGTGCTGCCCATCGCAGCGGCGGTGGAGGGCGCGGAGGGCGCGCTGGCGGATTTGTTCGCAGGCCGCGCGCGCGACGTGACGGAGGAGAACCTGCAAAGCCGCGTGCGCGGGCTTTTGCTGATGTCGATCTCCAACAAGTTCGGCCCGATGCTCGTGACAACGGGCAACAAGTCGGAAATGTCCGTCGGCTATGCGACCATTTATGGCGACATGAACGGCGGCT
>CAZYBF010000017.1:0-53274 GCA_964645525.1 uncultured Beijerinckia sp. | reverse complement strand
ATGCGCTGGCATGCGCTCAAGGTCGATTACGAAATGGCGGGCAAGGACCTGATCGATTCCGTAAAGCTGTCGGCGAACATCGTGCGCGCGCTCGGCGGCGCGCCGCCGGAGGGGTTCAATTACGAATTGTTCCTCGACGAGAAGGGCCAGAAGATCTCCAAGTCGAAGGGCAACGGCCTGTCGATCGAGGAATGGCTCACCTATGCGAGCCCGGAATCGCTGTCGCTGTTCATGTTCCAGAAGCCGCGCGAGGCCAAGCGCCTGCATTTCGATGTGATCCCGCGCGCGGTGGATGAATATCTGCAGTTCCTCGGCGGCTATCAGCGGCAGGACTGGAAGCAGCGCCTCGGCAATCCGGTGTGGCACATCCATGGCGGCGAGCCGCCGGCGCCGGAAACCTTGCAGGACTCCAGCGGCGCCCAGCCGGCCGCAGCCGTGTCCTTCGCCATGCTGCTGAACCTCACCGCCGTCGCCAACAGCGAGGATCCCGCGGTTCTGTGGGGCTTCCTGCGCCGCTACGCGCCCTCCGCCTCGCCGCAGACGCATCCGCGCCTCGACCGGCTGGTCGGCTATGCGGTGGCCTATTTCCGCGACTTCGTGCGGCCGGCGAAAACCTACCGCCTGCCCGACGAGGTGGAGCGCGACGCGCTGCAAAAGCTCGACGCCATGCTGGCGGGCCTGCCGGCGGGCGCGAGCGCGGAGGACATCCAGACCGCGCTCTACGACGTCGCGCGGCCGATCCCGCGCTATCAGGACCTCAAGGCCAAGGGCGCGACGCCTGAGCGGCCGGGCGTGTCGAACGACTGGTTCAACATGCTCTATCAGGTGCTGCTGGGCGAGGATCGCGGCCCGCGCTTCGGCTCCTTCGTGGCGCTTTATGGAATCGCGGAGACGCGCGCGCTGATCGCCAAGGCGCTCGCCGGCGCGCTCAAGAGCGAGCACGAGGCCTTCCTCGCGGGGCGGGCGAAGTGAGCGTGGCGCGTTGATTTCCGCATTCGCCGCCTCCGTCATCGCGATCACGACCTTCATCGGCGCCTTCACGTCCGGCATTTTCGGCATGGTGGGCGGGCAGATCATCCTTGCGGTGCTTTTGTTCTACCTGCCAGTGAGCGCCGCGATGACGGTGTTCTCCGCGCTTATGTTCTCCTCGGGCGCATGGCGCGCGCTGCTGTGGCGCAAGCATATCGACTGGCGCATCGCCTCGCGCTACATCGCGGGCTCGATCGTCGCCTACGGCGTGATGCTGTTCATCAGTTTCGTGCCGCCCAAACCGATGATCTATCTCGGCCTCGGGCTCACGCCGCTGATCGGAGACCTGTTGCCGAAAACGCTTGCGCCCGACATCACGCGCCGCGGCATGGCCGCTTTCTGCGGCTTCATCATCATGGTGTTGCAGATCAGCGTGGGCGCGGCGGGCAATGTGCTCGACATGTTCTTCCAGGCGAGCAAGCTCGATCGCCACACGATCGTCGCAACCAAGGCGATCACGCAATTGTTCTCGCAGGCCGGGCGCTTCGTCTATTTCGGCGCGATCGCGCTCGAGGCGGGAGAGGTGATCTGGTGGCCGCTGCTGGTGGGCTATGTGCTGCTCACCTTCGCCGGCGGCTCGGCGGCGGCGGGCGTGCTCAACCGCATGAGCGACGCCAATTTCCGCAAGTGGACGAAGATGATCATCTACACGCTGAGCTTCATCTACGTCGCGCGCGGGCTGTGGCTGCTGGCCTACGGCGACTGAACGGCCTCACTGCGTCGCCCAGACGACGCGCGCGATCCAGGCGACGTCCTCGATCGGAAACACGCGGTCGGGATGGTCAGGATTGAGGGAGCGCAGCTCGATCGTGCGCGCGGTGCGCCGCTTCAGCTCCTTGGCGAGCACTTCCCCGTCTTTCGTCTTCACCACCACGCGGTCGCCGCGCCGCACGGAGCTTGCGGGCGACACGATCACCACGTCGCCGTCGCGATAGAGCGGCGCCATCGAGTCGCCGGAGACCTCGAGCGCATAGGCGTTCTCGTCGGAGACGGCGGGGAAGGCGATCTCGTCCCAGCCCGCGCCCGCAGGAAAGCCCGCGTCGTCGAAAAAGCCGCCCGCGCCGGCTTGCGCGAGACCGATCAGGGGAATGCGCTGGGCGCCCGTTGCGCGCGCGCCGGTGAGCGCGACGAAATCCGCAAAGCTCGCGCCCGTGGCCTCCAGCACTTTGGCGATCGATTCCGTGGAGGGCCAGCGCAGCCGCCCATCCGGTCCGTGGCGCTTGGAGCGGTTGAATGTGGTGGCGTCGAGCCCCGCCTTGCGGGCGAGCCCGGACGGGGTGAGCCCATGGCGGTCGGCCAGAGCGTCGACGGCGGACCACACCTGTTCGTGGGAGAGCATGCAGGCACCGACGTGGGGAAATTTTCCTGTCACTGGGTATCAGTTCCAGAAAAATAACGCAAGCTGGACTATGATTTCCGGACCCCCGCTTCGTTGCCGCGCCCCTCTCCCCCCTGTAGGGTTCGGCGCGTTTTCGGAGGGATTCCCTTGAGCCTCGTCTACAAAATCGCCAGCGCCGACGAATGGCGCGCCGCACAGGAGAGCGGCCGTTTCACCGGTGCGCCCGTGGACCTCGCGGACGGCTTCATCCATTTTTCGACCGCCGAACAGGCGCGCGAAACGGCGGCCAAACATTTCGCCGGCCGCGACGGCCTGTTCCTGCTCGCGCTCGAATCCTCCCAATTGGGCGACCAGCTGAAATGGGAGCCCTCGCGCGGGGGCCAGCTGTTCCCCCATCTTTACCGCGCCTTCGAGACGGGCGAAGTGCTGTGGGCGAAGCCCCTGCCCATGCGCGCCGACGGAAGCCACGACTTCGAGGGCCTGCTGCCATGATGCGCTTTCTGGGCGCGCTCTCCCGCCCCATTCTGTTCGCGATGGACCCCGAGGAAGCGCACGCCGCCACCATCAAGGCTCTGCGGCTGACGCCCCTGCCCTCCGCCGCCCCCGCGGACCCGCGCCTCGCCTCGACCGCCTTTGGCCTCGCCTTTCCCAATCCGGTGGGCATGGCGGCGGGCTTCGACAAGGGCGGCGAGGTTCCCGGCGCGCTGCTGCGCATCGGCTTCGGCTTCGTCGAGATCGGCACGGTGACGCCGGCGCCCCAGCCCGGCAATCCGCGCCCGCGCCTGTTCCGTCTGGTGGAGGACGAGGCGGTGGTGAACCGCTTCGGCTTCAACAGCGAGGGGCATGAGACCGTGCATGAGCGGCTGGTGCGACGCGCCGGCCCCAAGGGCGTGATCGGCGTCAACGTGGGCGCCAACAAGGACGCTTTCGACCGCGTGGCCGATTACGTTGCGGGCGTCTCCGCCTTCGCCGACGTCGCGAGCTATTTCACGATCAACATCTCCTCGCCCAACACGCCGGGCCTGCGCGACCTGCAGCAAAAGAGCGCGCTCGACGACCTGCTCGCGCGCTGCGTGGACGCGCGTGACCGCAAGATCGAACGCTGCGGCCGCAAGCCCCTGCTTGTGAAGATCGCGCCCGACCTCACGCAGGGCGATCTCGACGACGTGGTGGAGGTGTGCCGCGCGCGCGGCGTGGACGGCATGATCGTCTCCAACACCACGATCGCGCGTTCGCCCCTGCTCATCTCGAAACATGCGCGCGAGAGCGGCGGCCTCTCCGGCAAGCCGCTGTTCGACGCGGCGACGCGGGTGCTCGCCCAGACATGGTTGCGCGTGGAGGGCCAGTTCCCGCTGATCGGCGTGGGCGGCGTGCACGACGCGCAAAGCGCCTTCGCCAAATTCGAGGCGGGCGCGAGCCTGATCCAGCTTTACTCCGCGCTCGTCTATGCGGGGCCGGGTCTCGTGGGCGACATCAATGCGGGACTCGCCGCCCGGCTCGATGCGGAAGGGCTGCAAAGCCTCGCCGCCGTCACCGGACGTCGCGCGCAGGACTGGGCGAAGGAAGCCTAGTCAGCGGCGGAAGTTCATCAGCCGCAGCACGAGCCAGATCGGCACGACGATGATCGCGCCGGCGAGCGCGTAATCCACGAGCGCGCGCACCGCGTCGAATCCCATCATCCACGCATGGCGGATGAGCCGCTCGACGCCGCGGAAGATTTCGCCGGGGCGAATGTCGATCCACATCAGCAGGGCGCCGACGATGAGCGATATGACCATCAGCCGCACGAAGACCGCGAGCGGCGCGCCGCCGAGGAAACGGTCGAGCGCCGGACCGCGCGGGCTTGCAGGATGCGAATCTGCAGGATGCGCGCCTGCGGGGCGCGGGCCTGCTTCGCTCCAGCGGGCGTCCTCCCAACCCGGCGGGCGGGGCTGACCAGAGGCGTCGTTCATGGCGGCTCCTTCGCTTGGCGTGTCTGCCGGCGGCGCGTTCACAGGCGGTCGCCGGGCGGCGTCTCCTCGCGCATCAGCCGCATCATGCGCCGCATGAAGCTTTCCATCCAGCCCATCGCGCGGTCCATCTCCTCCTGCGAGGGCAGCGCGTTGCGCAGGCGCCCGCCGGGCGTCTGGTCGCCGAGGGCGGCGAGCTTGCCGCGCAGATCGGCGTTTTCCTTAGACAGGCGATCGACTTCCGCCTCCAGCGCCGCGCGCTCGTCCGCGCCCGCGCGGCATTGGAGGCCCGCCTCGCCCATGCGGCAATGGGAGACCGCGCCCGTGCGTGTGTCGAGGCGCAGAAAGCCGCCGTCCGCAGGCGTCATGGCGAATCGCCCGTCCGAAGCAGGCGCGGAAGGCTGCGCGGGAGACTGCGCGCGCCCAGCCGGCGCGCCACAGGCGAAGGCCAGAAGGGCCGTCGTCAGAAAGACGGCCGAAGGCTTGAATGATTTCATCTGCGTCGCTCCCGCCCCCGGACCTGACGAACATATGGGGCAGGACAGGCGCGCGCGCAGGGGGCCCCACAAGCGGCCCCACAAGCGGCGCCACAAGAGGCGCCACACAAGGCGCAACCGCGAAGCCTTAACTCAGGAACCCTGCTGGGCCGCGTCGCCCTGCCACTGGCCCGCCTCGATCTTCGAGGCCGCGATCACCGCCTGCGTGCGGCTGTCAACGCCCAGCTTCTGCAGGATGGCCGACACATGCGCCTTCACAGTGGCTTCCGACACCGACAATTCATAGGCGATCTGCTTGTTGAGCAGACCCTCCGACAGCATCATCAGCACGCGCACCTGTTGGGGGGTGAGCGAAGCGAGGCGACGCACGATGTCGGCCGTCTCCTTGTCGGCGGGCGAGGCGAGATCGACGTCCGGCGGGGTCCAGGTGCGCCCTTCGAGCACGGCGCGAATGGCCGCGCGCATCTCCTCGACCGGCGTGGTCTTTGGAATGTAGGCGGCGGCGCCGAAGTCGATGCAGCGCCGCATCACGGCGCGATCCTCATTGCCCGAAACCACGGCGACGGCGACTTCGGGATGCTGCGCGCGCAGATACATGAGGCCGGAGAAACCGCGCACGCCCGGCATCGACAAGTCGAGCAGCACGAGGTCCACGTCGGGCGCCTTGGCGAGCGCGCCGCTCAATTGATCGAGATCTCCGCATTCGACGATCGACGCCCCCGCCACGGCGCCGGCCACCGCTTCGCGAAGCGCCCCGCGCACAAGCGGATGATCGTCCGCGATCACGATTGTCGTTGATTGGCTCAAAACCGCCCCCCTTTGCGCGCGCGCCGCAAGCTTTGGCCAAAGCTTGCAACAACGACGCGTTTCCATTCTTGTCCCATCCTGAGGACAGCGCAAGTCGCGCCGCGTCCCGCAGGAGAACCCCCGTGAACGCCCCTTTCGAGCCGCACGCGGCGACCGCGCGCCAGGATCGCAGCCGCATAGAGGGACGGACCGCTTTCGTTATCGCCGCCCTCCTGATGGCGACTGGGCTGGTGGCGCTGGTGGACGTGGCCGGGGCGCCTGCGCGCGTCGTCGCCGCGCTGGGGCCGACGCTTTCTCTGGCGGGCCTCGCGACCATCGGCCTTCTCGCGCAAACCATGCGCGTGTCAGGCTATTTCGCTGGCGCACGCGCTGCGCCCGGCGCCTATGCGGGCGTCGCCGGCGCAGGGGCCGCCGCCGGCCTCGCCCTGCCTTTCCTCCCGCCGCTGACAGGCGGGGCCGGCCTGCCCTCGCCCATGGCGCTGGGCGTGGGCTTTCTTGCTGGGCTCGCGGGCGCGGCGCTGCTCGCCGGCCCTTTACTGCGCAAGTCGGGCGCCTACACGCTGGCGGATCTCGCCGCCGGAAGATTCGCGAGCGCGCCCGTGCGCGTTTGCGCGGCGCTGGCCTGCGCGATGGCGAGCGCGGCGCTCGCCGTCGTCGGCCTGCATATGGGCGCCTTCGCGCTCAGCCAGCTTCTCGGGCTCTCGCAGGGGAACGCGCTGCTGGCCTGCGGCCTGGCGACGCTCGCGATGACGCTGCCCGGCGGCCTTTCAGGCGCGACCTGGAGCGGCGCAGCAGCGGGCGGCGCCTTCGCCGCAGGCGCGTTCGCGCCGCTCCTCGCCCTGCTGGCGGGAGGCGAGAGCGCGCCGGCGCCTTTCCTTGACGCCGCCGCATGGAGCGCGGCCAGCGCGCGCATCGCCGGATGGAGCGGCGCAGGCGCCACGGGAGCGGCGGACATGGCGCTCGCCGCGACGCTCGCGCTCGGGCTGGCCACGGCGGCGCCGCTGATGGGGCCGGCCATCGCCACCGGAGGGTCTACGAGCGCGCGGCGGGCGGGCGCGAGCCTTCTCGTGTGGATCGCGCTCGTGGCGCTGGCGGTCGCCGCCGCCATGGCGGTCTCAACGCTGGCGCTCGACGAATTGCTCGTCGGCCGCCGGCCGCAGGCGCTCGCGCCTTCCGCCTATGCGGCGAGCGCGCAGGGACTGCTCACCCTGTGCGGAGCCACGCCGGCCACGCCGGCCGCCGCCGCGCAAGCCTGCCGCGAGGCGGGCGTGACCGGCGCGCTCGGGCCTGGCGACGTATGGGCGAGCGGGCTTTACCTGCTCGCCGCAGCGCCGGAATTGCGCGGGATGAGCGTCGCGCTCTCCGGCCTGCTGGCGGCGGGACTGGCGGCGATTTGCCTAGCGCTCGCATCCGCCGGCGCCCACGCCTTCGCGGCCGCCTGCGCGCATGACATTCTGTTTCGCGCCTGCGGATCGCGCGCGCTCACAAGCCGGCGCCTCGCCAATGCGCGTCTGTGCGCGCTCCTCCTCATCGCCGGCGTCGTTTTCATCTCCGCGCGCGTCGCGCCCGACCCGCGCGTTCTCGCCGCCTTCGCCTGCGCGCTCAGCGCGGCGACGCTCACCCCTGTGCTGCTTCTCGCCTTGTGGCCCCACGCAAGCCGTGCGGGCGCGCTGGCGGCCCTGCTCGCAGGCGCGGCCACGATGGCCGCAGCCGCATTGATCGCGACGCAATCGGGCGCCGATGCTTTGCGCGCGCTTGGCGCAGGCGGGCTTGCGGGCTTTCTCGCCGCGCTCGCAGCCGGCGTCGCGCTGAGCCGGCGCGCGGACGCGCAGGACGCGCGCGAGGGGCGCATTTTCGCAGCCGGCCTGCTGCACGGGAGCGGCGACCTGCTCAACCGCGACGACGCGGCCTGATCGGCTGCGCTTCTAGGCGGTCTTGCGCGCGCCGATCAAAGCCTCAAGGCTTTCAAGCCGGTCGGCGTCGCGCGCGGGCTTGTCCCAGCGGATGCGCGAAATGCGCGGAAACCGCATGGCGACGCCCGATTTGTGGCGCGCGGAGCGTTGCACGCCCTCAAACGCCACCTCGAACACAAGGCCCGCGCCACGCCCCGCCTCCACCTCGCGCACCGGCCCGAAACGATTGGTCGTGTGGTCGCGCACCCATTTGTCCAATTGCTTCAGCTCCGCGTCGGTGAAGCCGAAATAGGCCTTGCCCACGGGCACGAGTTCGTCGCCGCCCGCGCCCGGACGCCACAGGCCGAAGGTGAAATCGGAATAGAAGGACGAACGTTTGCCATGTCCGCGCTGCGCATACATCAACACGGCGTCGAGCGTGAAGGGGTCGCGCTTCCACTTCCACCAGGGGCCGCGCGGACGGCCGGGAACATAGATCGAGTCGAGCCGCTTGAGCATGATCCCTTCGATCGCCTCGGCCTGAGCGCCAGCCCCCGCGCCGGCTCCCGCACCGTTTGCCGCGCGCGCGGGATCGCTGCGCGCAGCCGCAAGCTCCTCCCAGTCGGCGAAGGGCACAAGCGGCGAAAGATCGAAGCGGCGCGGCCGGCGGGTGGCGAGAAAGCGCTCGAGCCGCGCGCGGCGTTCGGCGAAATGCAGGCCGCGCAGATCGCGCCCACCCTCGGACAGGACATCATAGGCGCGAACATGCGCCGGATATTCCGCGATGAGCTTCGCATCCGCCTTCTTGCGATTGAGCCGCTGCTGCAGCATGGCGAAGCTCTCCACGCGCCCCTCGCGCATGATCAGCAGTTCGCCGTCGATCGCCGCCTCGCCGAACGCCTCGTCGCAGATCGCCTCCAGCACGTCGGGAAAAGCGGCGGATATGTCCTCGCCCGTGCGCGAGTAAAGCCGGCCCACGAGCTTGCCGCTTTCGTCACGGCCGGCGACGGCCTGCACGCGCACGCCGTCCCATTTCCACTCGGCCGCGAAATCCGCCGGATCGAGGCCTGCGAAATCGCTCTCCTCCAGCGCATGCGCGAGCATGGCGGCGCGGAAGGGCGCGGGATCGCGTGTGAGCGGACGCTCCGCGCGGCCCTCGATCCAGGCGAAAAGATCGAGATAGGGCGGCGCAAGGCCGGGCCATATCTCCTCGATCGCGTCGGTCTGCATGTCGCCAAGGCTCGCCAGCGCCGTCTTCGCGAGCCGCGCGGACACGCCGATGCGCAAGCCGCCGGTGATGAGCTTCAACAGCGCCCAGCGCCCCGTCTCGTCCAATTGATCGAGCAGGCCGGCAAGCGCGCGCGGCAGGCCCGCCTTCGGCGTCGTTTGCAGGATCTCCACAACCTCGCTCAGCGAAGGCGGCGGCGGGGCGTTGTGGCCCAGCGGCGCCTGCGGCGCCGGCCATAACAGAGCCACGGTCTCCGACAGGTCGCCGACGTAATCGTAGCTCATCGCGAACAAGACGGGATCGACGCGCTCGGCGATGAGCTGGCGCACGAGGCCGGGCTTGGCGTGCGTGAAATTGAGCCCGCCCGTGAGCGCGGCCAGCGCATAGCCGCGGTCGGGATCATCCACGCCGCGGAAATATTCAGCCAGCAGCCGCAGCTTTCCGTTGCGGCCATGTTCGAAGGCGAGGCGATCCAGCAATTGCGCGAAACGGTTCATGCGGAAGCCGCCCCCTGCGCGCCTTCTTCCTCCTCCTCGCCGTAACCCAGCATGTGCAGCGGGCGCGCGTCGAGCCCGACAGAGCCCGCCCAATGCACGAGCGCGTCGGCCTCGCCATGGGTGATCCAGACCTGCGCGCAGCCCGTCTCGCGGATGGTCGCGCAAAGTTCGTCCCAATCCGCATGATCGGAGACCACGAGCGGCAGTTCGACGCCGCGCTGGCGCGCGCGGGCGCGCACGCGCATCCAGCCCGACGCGAAAGCGGCGACGGGATCGGGAAACTTGCGCGACCATAGATCCTGAACGCTCGACGGCGGGCACAGGACGATCTCGCCCGCCAGTTCGCCGCGCCGCGCGGCCGCGACCTTGCGCACCTCTCCCAGAGGCGCGCCCTGGGCGAGATAATAATCCGTGATCTTCTCGAGCGCGCCGTGCAGATGGATCGGGCGATCCCATCCCGCCTCGCGGATCAGCGCCATCATGCGCTGCGCCTTGCCGAGCGAATAGGCGCCGACCAGATGCGCGCGTTCAGGAAAGAGCCGCAGCGAGGCCATGAGCTTGTCGACCTCGCGGCGCGCGTCGGGGTGGCGGAACACCGGCAGGCCGAACGTCGCCTCGCTTATGAAGACGTCGCAGGCGACGACTTCGAAGGGCGCGCAGGTGGGATCGCGCGCGCGTTTGTAATCGCCCGAGACGACGATGCGCTCGCGCGCATCGGCCACGCGGATCTGCGCGGAGCCCAGCACATGGCCGGCGGGATGGAAGCTCACGTCAACGTCGCCGATGCGGATCGTCTCGCCATAGGCCGCCGTCTGCCGCGCCGCGCAGAACTCCTCCCCGTAGCGCAGCGCCATCACGGCGAGCGTTTGCGCTGTGGCGAGCACCTGGCCATGGCCGCGGCGCGCATGATCGGAATGGGCGTGCGTGATCAGCGCGCGCGGAACCGGGCGCACGGGATCAATGTGGAAATCCCCCGCGGCGCAATAAAGGCCGAGGGGCGTGGGCGTGAGCAGATGCGGCGCCATGGACCCCAACATAGGCTTGCGCGCGGCGATGCAAAGAGGGCGCTTGCGCACAGGGCCGGCTTTGGGCAGAAGCGCGCCATGCG
This sequence comes from uncultured Beijerinckia sp., assembly GCA_964645525.1. GTDB lineage: Bacteria > Pseudomonadota > Alphaproteobacteria > Rhizobiales > Beijerinckiaceae > Terripilifer. The sequence goes on along the minus strand of CAZYBF010000017.1, from coordinate 42,928 downwards.
CTCTTCCGGAGACATCCTCGCCGACCGGCGATACGCATGGGCGATCGCCGCCGCGAAGGAGGGCGACCACGCCGCCGCGCGCGACCTGCTGGAGCAAACGCTGGAACGCGCGCCGAATTGGCCAGCGGCCCTGCTCGCGCTGGGCGACAGCCTGCATGCGCTGGGCGCGGCGCAGGAGGCGACGCAAGCCTGGGCGCGGGCGGCGGTGGGCGACCCCTCCGGCGTGCTTGGCGCGCAATTGCGCCTCGCCGCCCATGGCGGCGCGCCGGCGCCTGAACGCGCGCCCGACGATTACGTGCGCGAATTGTTCGACGAATACGCCGACCGCTTCGACTCCCATCTCGTGGGCGCGCTCGCCTATCGCGGGCCTGAGATTCTGCGCGCGGCGCTTGAGCGGGCGCACGTCGGCGCAGGCGCGCCCCTGCGCTTCGCGCGCGCGATGGATCTGGGCTGCGGCACCGGCCTGATGGCGCTCGCCCTCAAGGACGCGGCGCAGGAGATGTGCGGCGTGGACCTGTCGCCGCGCATGGCGGAGGCGGCGCGGCGCACGGGGCTTTACGCGCGCGTGGAGGCGGGCGACGTGACGCAGGCGCTCGCCGCCGAGCCCGCGGGCGCGTTCGATCTCGTCATCGCCGCCGACGTGTTCGTCTATATGGGCGATCTCGCGCAAACTTTCGCGCAGGCCGCACGGACCTTGCGCGCCGGCGGGCTCTTCGCCTTCACCGTGCAGAAAGGCGCGCAGGACTGGGCGTTGGGGCCGGACCTGCGCTACGCCCATTCGCCCGACTATCTGCGACGCATGGCGCAGGCGGCCGGCCTTGAGCCGCTTGTGCTCGAGGAGGCCTCCACCCGCAAGGACGCAGGCGCGGACGTGCCGGGTCTGGTCGCCGTCTTCCTGCGCCCCTAGATTGGACGCGTGACCCGCCGCGCCCAGCCAGAGCTTCCCGCCCCCTTCGCCGCATGGTTCGCCGCGCGCGGATGGACGCCGCGCGCCCACCAGCTTGCGCTGCTGGCGCTCGCGCGCAAGGGCGAGAGCGCGCTGCTCGTCGCGCCCACAGGCGCAGGCAAGACGCTGGCGGGCTTTCTGCCGACGCTGATCGACCTTGGCGCGCGCGACGCCCGCGCGCCCGCGCGCGGGGTGCATACGCTCTATGTGTCGCCGCTCAAGGCGCTCGCCGTCGATGTGGCGCGCAATCTGGAGACGCCGGTGCGCGAGATGGGGCTGCACGTGCGCGTGGAGACGCGCACAGGCGACACGCCCGCCGCGCGCCGCCAGCGACAGCGCCGCGATCCGCCCGACGTGTTGATGACGACGCCGGAGCAATTGGCGCTGCTGACGGGCGGCGCCGACGCACGGCGCATGTTCGCTGGGCTCAAGCGCGTCGTGCTCGACGAATTGCACGCCGTCGTGCAATCCAAGCGCGGCGACCTGCTCGCGCTCAGCCTTGCGCGGCTGCGCAAAATCGCCCCGCAGGCGGCCTTCGTGGGCCTTTCGGCGACCGTGCGCGACGTGGACGACCTGCGCCGCTGGCTTGCGCCGCAGAACGCAAGCGCCCCCGACTTGGCCGCCCCCGACTTGGCCACGCCCGACTTGGCCACGCCCGACTTGGCCGCGCTCGTCGAGGCGCCGCCCGGCGCGCCCGCGCAAATCTCCATGCTCGACATCGAGGAGCGCCTGCCCTGGTCGGGCCATGGCGCCAGCCATTCCATCGCCAACGTCTATGAGATGATCAAGCGCGCGAAGACCGCGCTTGTCTTCGTGAACACGCGCGCGCAGGCCGAGGCCGCCTTCCAGCAATTGTGGACGATCAACGACGACGGGCTTCCCATCGCGCTGCATCATGGCTCGCTTGACGCAAGCCAGCGCCGGCGCGTGGAGGAGGCCATGGCGCAAGGCAAGCTCAAGGGCGTCGTATGCACGTCCACGCTCGATCTGGGCATTGACTGGGGCGACGTGGATCTCGTCATCAATCTGGGCGCGCCCAAGGGCGCAAGCCGTCTGCTGCAGCGCATCGGCCGCGCGAACCACAGGCTCGACGAACCCTCGCGCGCGATCCTCGTGCCCTCGAACCGCTTCGAAGTTCTCGAATGCCGCGCGGCGATCGAAGCCGCCAAGGCGGGCGCGCAGGACACCCCGCCCGCGCGCTCGGGCGCGCTTGACGTGCTGTGCCAGCACATTCTCGGCATGGCCTGCGCCGAGCCCTTCGACGCCGACGCGCTGTTCGCCGAAGTGACGTCCTGCGCCCCCTATGCGCGCCTGACGCGCGCGGATTTCGACGCCGCGCTCGATTTCGTCGCCACGGGCGGCTATGCGCTGGGCGCCTATGAGCGCTTCGCGAAAATCCGCCGCGACGCCTCCGGCCTTTGGCGCGTGGCGAACGGGAAAGTGGCGCAGGCCTGGCGCATGAACGTGGGCGCCATCGTGGAATCCGACATGCTGAAAGTGCGCCTTGTGCGCGCCCGCGCGCTGCGCGCCGCCGGCCGGCCTGCGGGAGACGGCGCAGCGCGCGCGCAAGGCTATCTCTATCAGCCCACGAAACTCGCCGACCGGCCCGGCCGGCCCGGCTACACAGGGCCGCTCGCGCGCGGCGGGCGAGTGCTGGGGCAGATCGAGGAATATTTCCTCGAGACGCTTTCGCCCGGCGACACGTTCCTGTTCGGCGGCGAGATCCTCGCGCTTGAAGGCATCGTCGAGAACGAAGCGCTCGTCTCGCGCGCCCATGCGCGCGATCCCAAGGCGCCCTCCTACGCCGGCGGCAAGTTTCCGCTCTCCACTTATCTCGCCGCGCGCGTGCGCAAGCTCATCAGCTCGCCGCGCCTGTGGAGCGGCCTGCCCGAACAGGTGCGCGAATGGCTCGCCCTGCAGAAAAAAGCCTCCCGCCTGCCCGGCCCCGACGACCTTCTCGTGGAGACCTTTCCGCGCGGCGAGCGCTTCTTTCTCGTCGCCTATCCCTTCGAGGGACGGCTCGCGCATCAGACGCTGGGCATGCTGCTGACAAGGCGCATGGAGCGCGCCGGCCTCAAGCCGCAGGGCTTCGTGGCGAGCGAATATGCGCTTGCGATCTGGTCGCTCGAAGACCCCGCGCGGATCGACATGGCGGCGCTTTTCGACGAGGACATGCTGGGCGACGACCTCGAGGAATGGCTGCAGGAATCCGCGCTCATGAAGCGCACGTTCCGCGCCTGCGCCGTCATCGCCGGGCTGATCGAGCGCCGCTTCCCCGGCAAGGAAAAGACAAGCCGGCAGGTCACCATCTCAACCGACCTGATCTACGACGTGCTGCGCCGCCACCAGCCCGACCACGTGTTGCTGCGCGCGGCCCGGCAGGACGCGGCGACGGGCCTCCTCGACGTCGCGCGCCTGTCGGACATGCTCGCGCGCGTGACGGGACGCATCGTCCATGAACGCCTCAAGCGCGTCTCGCCGCTCGCCGTGCCGCTGATGCTCGAAGTGGGCCGCGAACCCGTCTATGGCGAGGCGCAGGAGCAGATCCTCGCCGACGCCGCCGCGCTCATGGCGGAAGCTGGCGCGGGGCGTGCTGGCGGCGAAGGCTCCCCGCGGCCGAAGGGACGGGCGGCATGAGCGCGCAGGATAACGCCGCCGCGCTGCGCGTGGAGCCTCTGCGCATCGGCGGCCAGAGCTTCACGCCCCACGCCTCGGGCGCCCTTTTTCACGAAGACGAGCGGCTTCTCGTCGTGTCGGACCTGCATCTGGAGAAAGGCTCCGCCTATGCGGCCCGGCGCGTGCTCCTGCCGCCCTACGACACGGCGGCGACTCTTGCGCGCCTCGAGACCGCGCTCGCGCGCTTTAAACCGCGCGCGGTGCTGGCGCTGGGCGATTCCTTCCACGATACGGACGCAGGCGCGCGCATGGACCCGCGCGACGCCGAGGCGCTGCGCGCGCTGCAAAGAGGGCGCGAGTGGATCTGGGCGGCGGGCAATCACGATCCGCAGGCGCCGGCCGCTTTCGGCGGCGCGCGTTGCGCGCAGATGCGCGTGGGCGAGGTCATCCTGCGCCATGAGGCGCTGGGCGAGGGCTTCGAGATCGCCGGCCATCTGCATCCGGTGGCGCGCGTCGCCTCGCCGCGCGGCGCGGTGCGCCGGCGCTGTTTCGTGAACGACGGCGCGCGCTGCGTCATGCCGGCCTTCGGCGCCTATGCGGGCGGGCTCAACGTGCTCGACGCCGCCTTCGCGCCATTGCTGGCGCGCGAACGCGCGAGCGCGCATGTGCTGGGGCGCGACGCGGTTTATCGGGTGTCGCTGTCGGCCTGCCGGCCCGATTGAGCTAGTCGCGCCGGAAGACGAGGCTTGCGAACCAGCCCACCAGAAGCGCGATCAGCGCCGTGGCGAGACCATAGAGCAGCGCATGGTCGCGCGCGGCCTGCGCGATCCATTGCTCCGCCGCCGTTTTTGTGACCGTGAATCCCAGTTGCGCGCGCGTGACGAGCGCGCCATCGGCGAACACGCTCACATCCACGTCATAGGCGCCGATGGGGGCGACGCCGGGCAAATCGATCTGCGCCTGGAAGACGGCCGGAGAGATGAAGCGCACCTGATCGGGCTTTTGCGAGAACAATCCCTGACGCGCGCGGATGCGCTGCAAAGCCTCGCGGAAGCGTGGATCGTTGGCGCCTGCGCGCAGCGCCGTCTGTGGCGGAATGAGCGCGTCCACGCCCACGCGCAAATCCTCGCGCACCTCCGCCTGCGCGATCTGGTCCACGGGGCGGTTCGAGAGAACGGAGATGAACGAGGGGATGGCGATATAGCTGCGCGAGTCGAGATTGAGCCAGAGCGGGCCAAAACTCTCCTTGCGCCGGACGGCCACCGCCCCGCGCGGCCCGCGCACGCTCACCACCACGTCCCAGCCGTTGCGCGGGCGCGCCACGCCGCCTGGCTCCACCACGCCGAACACGGAGATCCGCGCGCCGGTGAAATTCGACTCGATCGGCACGCGCTCGGTCGACAGCGAGGCGACGAGGTTTTGCGCGCGCGCCGGGCCCGGGGCTGCGAGCGCGGCGAGCGCCGCGAGGCAGGACACAAGCGCCGCCCTCATCGCACCGTCTCCGTGCGCGTGACGGAAAAGGGCTCGCGCGGCGTTGTGAGAATGTCGGCTGCAAAACGTCCCGCCACCACGAGGATCAGCACGCCCAGAAGCAGACGGAAGTATTCGCCGCGCAGATTGGCGCCGGCGCGCGCGCCGAACTGGGCGCCGAACGTGCCGCCCACCATCAGAAGCAAAGCGAGGAAAATATCGACCGACTGGTTCGTCGCCGCATGAAAGATCGTCGCGGCGACCATCGTAAAGAGAATCTGGAACAGGCTCGTGCCCACGACCACGTTCGGCTGCACGCGAAAGACATAGATGAGCGCGGGCACAAGGATGAAGCCGCCGCCGATGCCGAGCACCGCGCCCGCAAAGCCGATAAGCGCGGCGACAGCGAGCACGGGAATGACGCTCACATAGAGGCCGGAGCGGTGAAACCGCATTTTCAGCGGCAGCCTCTCATACCAGAAATGCTGGCCCGCGGCCTTGCGCCTGTGCTGCGCGCCCCTGCGCACAGCGAGCGCGGCCTTCGCGCTCTCATAGGAGACAAGCGCGCCGACAAGGCCCAGCAGCAAAACATAGGAGACGGCGATCACCGTCTCCAGCTGGCCGAGCTTCTGCATGCGGTTGAAGAAAGCGACGCCAAGCGCGGTGCCCACGAGGCCGCCGGCGAGCAGAACGGCCGCAAGCCGAAAGTCGATCGCCTTTCGCCGCCAATAGGACAAGGCGCCGGTCAGGGAGGATGCGGCGATCTGCGGACCCTGCGTGGCGACGGCGACCGCCGGGGGCACGCCGACGAAGATCAGCAGCGGCGTAAGCAGGAAACCGCCGCCGATGCCGAACATGCCCGAAATGAAGCCCACGGCCACGCCCATCCCGAGGATGAGGAACATGTCGACCGGCATTTCGGCTATGGGCAGATAGATCTCCACGCTCGAACGCTACCTCGCAGGCTTACGCACGACATATGCGCCGCGCCCATGAAGCGCGCGCGGCCTTACTGGTCAATCCCTCGCGGGCGGAGCCGCGCCCTTCAGAGCGAGGAGACGCGCGGACGCGGCGCGGCGGGACGCGCCGGACGGGCCGCAGGCTCGGGCGTGAACTCCCAGCCGCCGGGCGGGGCGAGGGCTTCGTTGACGGACTGGTCGGGGCGCCGTGGCGTGAAGTTATCGACCAGCGAGCGCGCGCGGCTCAGCTGGCGCGCGTCCAGCCGGGCGGCCACGTCGGCGCGCTTGCGGGCCGCGTCCTCGTCGCCCTGCGCGGCGGCGAGCGAGAACCACAGGTAGGATTGCACGAGATCCTGGGCCACGCCCAAGCCGCGCGCGTTGAGAATGGCGAAATTGTACTGGCTGTCGCGCACGCCATGTTCGGCCGCGGTGCGGAACCATTGCGCGGCGGAGCCGTAATCGGGCTTGCCCGCCGCGCCTTCGGCGACGAGCACGGCGAGATTGTGCATCGCCTTCACATGGCCGCGCTCGGCGGCGCGCTGATACCATTCGCGCGCCTTGTCGATATCGCGCTCCGTGCCGAGGCCTTTCTCATACATGGCGCCGAGCCGATATTGCGCGGGCGCGAACTCCTGCTGCGCAGCGCGCTCGAACCATGCGGCCGCCTGCGCGAGATCTTTCGTCACGCCGCGCCCGTCGGCATAGCGCGCGGCCATTTCGAATTGGGCGGCGGGCGCGCCGGCGGCTGCAGCGTTGCGCAGATCCTGCGGCCGCGCCGCCGCCTGTTTGTGATTGATGCTGCCGACCGCGACAGGATCGGCGGGGGACGCGGAGGCTGGCGTCTGCGCTAGGTTTTGCATTGCCGCTGGCGTCGCGGACGCCGGCCCTGCAGGCGCAACGGGGATCGGCGCAGCCGCTGGCGCGCCGCCCGGCGCCATGAGCGCTATCTTTCCGGACGACTGACTTGCGGGCGCGGAGATGGAGGGATTGCTCACCTGCGCGCTCGCGACGGGCGGTTCGACAGCCACGGCGCCGTGGCGCTCCGGCTCATCGATAAGCTGCGCGTTCTCCAGAAGCGAGGCGCCGTATTTCACGCCTACGGCGACGAGCGCGCCGGCGATGGCGAGCGCAACGAAAATGCGCAGGCCTTTCTTCAGGCGGCCGCCGCCCTTGGCGACGGACGGGCGCGGCTGCTCCAGCGTGCGGTCGGCTGCGGCGCGCGCGCGAGCGCGGGCCTGCTCCAGCGGCGAGGCGGCGGCGGCGGGCGCAGGCGCGGCCAGCGCGCCGGTGGCGGCGGTCTGCGCGCGACGCACCGCGGCGATGAAACTCGCGCGAGGCCCGTCTGCGCCCTCATCGGCGGAAGGAAGCACAAGAGCGCTTGCGGACGGCTTGCCGGCGCCAGGCTCAAGCAGCATGTCGGAGAGATCGGGGACGACCGCCGCCTCAGGCGCACGCGCGGCGAGCTGGCTCGCCGGCGTATGCGCGGGCGGACGCTCCGGCTCGACGGCGGGCGCCTGCGCCGCCGCTTTCAGCCTTGGCTCGGGCGCCAGCGGCGCCGGCGGCGCGACATGCTGCGCGACGGTCTGCGGAGCCACGATCGGCGCGGAGACGGCAGGCGCGACGTCCGGCGCGACCGCTGGCGACGAAACAGGCGCATGCGCGGGCGCGGGCCCAGACTCCGCCTGCGCGGAGGCGCTTTCCGCGATGCGCTCAATGGCGGCGAGACGCTCGACGACTTTTTCAAGCACGCCCTGCAGACCGTCCAGCGTCGCGCTGGCGCGCTGTTCGGCGGCGCGCTGCTGGGCGCGCAGATCCGCGATGGCGCGTTCGAAAGCGAGGCTCGCGCCGGGATCGCCCTCTGCGCGCGCTGAGCCCGCGACGGCGGCGAGCGCCTCGCGCGCGGCCTTGCGCGCGGCGTGTTCAGCCGTGAGCAACGCGGTCTCGCGGAATTGCTCGATGTGCTGGAAAATTTCGGCGACGGAGCGCTCAAGGCTCGCGAGACTGTCCGCGCCGTCCACTTCACCAAGGCGCTCGCTCAATTGCCCGATCTGGCGCTCGAGCGCGCGCAGCGCCTCGCCCTCGCCCTCGCCGTTGGCCTCGATGCGCGCGCCCATGCGCTCGACCATTTCCTCAAGCCGCGACGTGTCGAGCTCCGCGCTTACCGGCTCGTCGAGGCGCGCCGAAATGTCCGCGATCTGCGCTTCGATCGCGCGCAGGCTCTTGTCGCCGCCCGATGTCGCGCCCAACAGCTCGATAGCCTGCGCGATGCGCGACACGCTGCCCTGAAGCTCTGCGGCGACGACGCCGGTGGCGTCCACCCGGCCTGCGATGTCGCCGATCATGCCTTCGATGCGCGACGTGTCGAATTCGACATGCACGGGCTCGTTCAGGCGCTCGAAAATCTCCCCGAGCCGGCCTTCAAGCGCGCTGAGCGCCTGCGGCTCGACGCGCGATCCTGCGAACCGCTCGCCAAGCTGGGCGACGACCTCGCGCACCTGATCGAGCTGCGCGCTGGTGAGCGGCTGATCGAGCCGCTCCGACATGGCCTGCAAAAGCCCTTCAAGCCGCGCGACGTCGTCCGCATGGGCGCGGCGGGCGTCGGCGATGAGCTCGTTGACGGCGTTGAAGCCGTCCGCAGGAAAGCGCGACAGCGCCTCCTCAACGCGCGCGGCGAGCGCGGCGAGGCGCTGCTCGGCGGCTTCGAACACATGGCTTGCGCCGCCTGTCTCCATGCTGGCGCGGATGGCGGCGACGGAGTCGAGGATCGCCTGTTCGCCCACCGCCGAAGCGCCGCGCTCGGCGATGCGCCCAAGCCGCGCGGCGAGGTCGGCGAGCTGGGATTCAACGCGGTCGAGACGAGCCGGCGGCGGGGCGCTTTCGAGCAGCGTGCGCACGTCGCGCAACTGACCGATGAGTTCGTCGAGCGCGCCGTCCTGGCTCTGCGGGGCGGCGGCGAGGTCCTCGACGGCGCGACGCAGCAGCGCCACCTGCTCTTCAAGCGCGCGCAGGGGGCCGCCGTAGCGGATGTCGTTCAGAGCGTCGCGCATGTCCGCGAGCAGATCATAGACCTGCGCGGCCACGTCATCGCGCAGACCCTGCTCATGGGACTCGACGAGGCGTTCTGAAACGTCGCGCAGAGTGGCGTCGAGCGCGGCGGCTTCCGGCTGCGGATCAAGGCTCGCCACATCCTCGTCGAGCGCGTCGATCTGCCGGCGCATGTCGTCCACGGAGTCGCTGCGCGCCTCGCGCTCTTCCGCTGCGCGCTGCAAGTCGCGCATGGCGTCGCGCAAGAGCCGCATGTCGCGTTTGAGATCGGCGACGTCGTCGGCGTCGGCGACGCCCTCCCGCGTCTCGGCGGCGGCGCGGCACAGGTCTGCGACCGCCTCAAGCAAAGTGGACAATTCGCCGCGCAACGCCTGCGCGCGGCTGGAGCCGCCAGCGACCGCGCCCCTGCGCATGTCGCTCATCAGATCGACGAGGCGCGTGAGCTCGCTGCGCAGCGGATCGAGCCCGTCCGTCGTTTCCGCCTCAACAGGCTCGGACGCGGAGATCGCAGCCGGCGCGGCGTGGAAGGCGTCGAGGCGGCGGCTGACCTCGCGGATCATCTCGCCCACTTCGTTGCGCGGCGCGAGCGCCAGCGCGGGGGCTTCCTCAGCGGCGCGAAGACCCGCCCGGCCGAACGCGGCCACAGGCGCGCCGCCGGAGCGCCGATAGCCCATCTTGCGCGCCAGCGCGTCGATGCGCTGCTCCTCGGTGAGGTCCCGCGGGGCGACCCCCATGAGGGCAGCGTATTCCTTCACCGCGGCCGCCAGCCATTGGTCGACGCTCAGGCCCGCCTCGCGCGCAGCCGCGCTCACGGCCTCGGACGCATCGAAGCCGCCGCCCTCCACGCTCCACGGTACAGGTTTGCTCATGATCGCCTGGCGGGGCCACGCCCCGTTTTGAACGCCGCAAATGGTCAGGTCGGGCGCAAACGCGCCTGAACTCCCGGCGACTTTCCGGCGCTTATGGTAAAAATCACGTTAAGCGAACATGGCCTCGGCCTTCGCAGCGTCTGGACGCACAACCTGTGATGAGCTTCAGCGGAAGAATTTATCTAGTTGAGGTTGTGCTGAACCCCGAATCGCCCTATTGTCCCGCTTATGGCGCAGGGTCGGTCCCGCGTTTTGCGGGCGCACGCCGGCTCTGGGCCATTTCTAAAAGAGGATTGCGATAGATGATTGGAAATAGCCTCGCGAGGGCCGTTCAGCCCTATTCATCCGAAACCGCCCCAGGCGAATTATGGACGATCGGAGACATGGCGCGCCGCTATGGATTGAGCCTGCGGGCGCTGCGCTTTTACGAGGACCGCGGCCTCATCCGGCCGCTGCGGCACGGCACCGCGCGCCTGTACGACACCCGCTGCCGCGCCCGGCTCGAAAAAGTCCTCAAAGCAAAGAAGCTCGGTTTCACGCTGGGACGCATCTATCAGATGATGCCGCGCATCGAGGCGGAGGATTCCGACGTCGAGCAGGCGCTGGCGCCCGCAGAAATCGCCGCGCAGATCGCCAATCTCGAACGCCAGAAGAGCGAACTCGACGGCGCCATCGCAGCCCTGCGCGCCGCCCACGAGAAACTGGCCCAGGAAAGCCCCAGAAGCGCCTGATGCGAATCAGCGGGGGCGCGGCGCGTTCTTGCTTGACAAGCGCGCGCCGCGCCGTGACACCGGCCGGGTTTTGGAGGCTCGCCGATGGCCCGCATGCTGAACTATTATTTTTCGCTCCTCAGCCCCTGGGCCTATCTCGGCCACGCGCAGCTCGGGCGCATCGCCGCAGCCTATGACGTCGAGATCGACTATCGTCCCGTGGACCTGATGGAGCTGTTTCCGGAGACGGGCGGCCTGCCGCTGGGCAAGCGCCACCCGTTTCGCCAGCGCTATCGCCTCGTCGAAATGCAGCGCTGGCGCGAGGCGCGCGACGTTCCTCTCATCCTGAAGCCGAAAAACTGGCCGTTCGATTTCAAGCTCGCCGATCGGCTGGCGCTCGTCGTCGCGCAGGCGGGCCCGCAGGAACAGGCGCATGCGTTCATCGCCATGGCGTTCCGCGCCGTGTGGGTGGAGGACCGCAACCTCGCGGATCCAGCCGAACTCGCGCGCCTGCTCGAGGAATCCGGCTATGACGCGCAAGCCATGCTGGCGCGCGCGCAAGATCCCGACGCCATCGCCGCCCACGAAGCCAACAAGGCGCGCGCGATGGAGGAGGACGTGTTCGGCTCGCCCTCTTATGTGCTGGAGGGCGAAGTGTTCTGGGGTCAGGACCGGCTGGAGCTTCTGCAGGCCGCGCTGGCCTCTGGCCGCGCGCCCTTCACGCCGCAGACCTGAGGGCGTTCATTCGGCGGCGCGGCGCAAGGCGCGCCACTGGCTCAACAGAGAGCGCAGGCCAGCGGGCTTCAGCGGCTTGTTAAGCACGCGCACGTCAGCGGCCTCCGCAAGATCGCGCACTTCCTTCGAACGGTCGGCCGTGACGAGCAGGGCCGGCGTATGCGCGCCATAGACGCCGCGCAGATAGGCGATGGCGGACAGGCCGTCGTCGCCGTCGAGATGGTAATCCGCGATCAGCACGTCCGGGGCGTCACCGCGCAAAGCGAAAGCCTCATGCGCGTCGGCCACGTTCGCCGCGACGACGACGTCGCATCCCCAGCCGCTGAGCAGAATGCGCATGCCCTCGAGAATGCGCGGCTCGTTGTCGATGGCGAGCGTCACGAGGCCCGCCAGCGGATGATGCTGGTCGGAGGCGACATGGGCGCCTTCAAGCGGCGCGCCGGCGACCGCGCGCTTCACGATGGGCGCCTCGACCGCGAACATCGAGCCCTTGCCCGGCGTTGAGGCCAGCGTGACGCGATGGTCCATCACACGGCTCAGGCGCTCGACGATGGACAGTCCGAGACCAAGGCCGCGCGCGCTCTTGGCCGCCGGCGCGAGCCGCTCGAACTCGCGGAACACGTCCTGCTGTTTGGAGGCGGGAATGCCAAGGCCGGTGTCCCAAACCTCGATCGAAACGAAACCGCCCCTGCGCCGGCAGCCGACGAGCACGCGTCCGCGCGGGGTGTATTTGATGGCGTTGGAGATGAGGTTCTGCAACAGACGGCGCAACATGCGCCTGTCGGAACGCACCGCGAGCGAACAGGGCATAAAAACGAGCGAGAGGCCTTTCTCGCGCGCCAGCGGCTCGAACTCCACGCGCAACTGGGTCAACAATTCGCCGAGCTGGAAGGAGCTGAACTCCGCCTTCATCGCGCCCGCGTCGAGCCGCGAAATGTCGAGCAGCGCGGTGAGGATCTCCTCCACCGCCTCAAGCGATGTGTCGAGATTGCCTGCGAGCACGCCCGTCTCGCCCGCATGCTCCGCACGCTCGCGCAGCGAGGTGGCGTAAAGGCGCGCAGCGTTGAGCGGCTGGAGAATGTCGTGGCTCGCAGCGGCGAGAAAGCGCGTCTTGGACTGATCAGCGTCCTCCGCGACGGCCTTCGCTTTCTCCAGCTCCGCATTCAGGCGCACAAGCTCTTCGGTGCGCTCGCGCACGCGCTGCTCCAGCGTCTCGTTCGTTTTCTCCAGCGCCTCCTCCGCCTCCACCGCCTGGGTGACGTCGGTGTAGGTGGTCACGAGGCCGCCGTCGGGCATGCGCGCGGAGCGGATCTCGATCACCATGCCCGTCGTCAGGCGCAGGCGCGACGGCGCCGTCTCGTGCACCAGAACCTCCATGCGCGAAAGCACATGCAGGTCCATGCTGCCGGGGCCGTAGATGCCGCGGTCGGCGTTGAAGCGCACGAGCTCTTCGAGCGGAAGGCCCACGCGCAGCGTCTCCTCCGGCAGGTCGAAGAGATAGCGGAACTCCTGGTTCCAGCACATGAGGCGCAGGTTGCGGTCGAACACGGTGATGCCCTGACGGGCGAAATCGAGCGCGTGCTGCAACAGGTCGCGATTGTATTGCAGCGTGGCGGAGGCTTCGTCGATCAGTTTCAACGCGGCCTCGCGCGACAGATTGCGCCGGCGCAGCAGAAGGGAGAGCACAAGCCGCGAGGACGAGGCGCCGATGGCGGACGCGAGCAGATGCTCCGCATAGCGCAGAAGATGGGCGTCGGCCTCGTCGGCCGGCGACATGCGCACGCCGCGCGATTTTAGGAAGCCTTCGAAAGATCGGCGCGTATGCTCCGCGCCCAGATAGCGCCCCACCATGCCTTCAAGCTCGCTCACCGTGACGGTGGCGCCGCCCACGCGCAGCGTCTGGCCCATGAGCGCGGGCTCGGCGCCCATGAAGGCGCTGGCCTGCAGACGCTCGATGGGCGTAGCGTGGCGCGTGAGCGAGAAGCCGACGAAGGCCAGCACGTTCGCGCACAGGCTGAAAAAAACGCCATGCACGATCTGGGGAAGATCAACGCCGAACAGCGCGGTCGGCTTCAGCGCCGCAAGGCCGAGGGGGCCGTTGGCGACGATGCTGGCGAGAGCGGGGGAATCCAGCGCGAGAGAGGGCAGAAGCAGCGTATAGGCCCACACGGCGACGCCTGCGAGCAGGCCCGCGATGGCGCCGCGCGCATTGGCGCGCCGCCAGGCGAGCCCGCCGAAAAAGGCTGGGGCGATCTGCGCGATGGCGGCGAAGGACATGAGGCCGATGGCGGCCAGCTGCGATTCCGCCGCGTGACGGAAATAGATATAGGCGAGCGTCAGAATGACGACGATCGCAAGCCGCCGGATCACAAGGATCTTAGAAGCGGGGTCGCCGGCTTCGAAACGACGCTGCGTACTGCGGCCGCGCAGCAAAAGCGGCATCGCCAGATGGTTCGAGACCATGATGGACAGCGCAACACAGGCCACGATCACCATGGCGGTCGCCGCAGACAGGCCGCCGATCATCGTGATCACGGCGATGATCGGCGCGCCGTCGCTGAGCGGCAGGGCGAGCACCGTCATGTCGAGATCGATAGAGCCGTCAGGAAAGGTCAGGCGTCCGGCGATCGCGAGCGGGATCACGAACAGGTTGATGAGAATGAGATAGAGCGGAAACAGCCAGGCGGCCGTGCGAATGTCCGCCTCGTCGCGGTTCTCGACCACCATCACATGAAACTGGCGCGGCAGAAGGAGGATCGCGAAGGCGGCGAGAAGCGTCGTGGCGATCCACGTTTCTGGATCGGGCTGGCGCGCAAGCATGGTGCGCAGGACAGGGTCGGCGTTGGCGCGCGCGGCGAGGTCGCCCAATCCGTCGAACATCCACCAGGTGACGAAGGCCCCGCAGATGATGAAGGCGACGAGCTTGACGAGCGATTCCGTCGCCACGGCGAGCACGAGCCCATCCTGGTGCTCGGTGGCGTCGATGTTGCGGGTGCCAAAGGCCATGGCGAAACAGGCGAGCAGGGCCGCGACAAGGGCGGACACGACGCTGTCCTCCTGCACGGGCACGATGGCGCGGCCCGCCTGCATGGACTCAAGCACGATCTCGATGGAGCCGGAGATCGCCTTCAGCTGCAGCGCGATATAGGGGATCACGCCGGCGACGCAGATCAGCGCGACGAGCGCGGCGACGTTCTCAGACTTGCCGAAGCGCGCGCCGACGAAATCGGCGACGGAGGTGATGTTCTGCCCCTTGGCGATGCGCGCGATGCGCAGGATCAGCGGAAAGCCGAGGCCAACGACCAGAATGGGGCCGATGTAGATGGGGAGGAAATCGAGCCCGCGCGAGGAGGCGAGCCCCACCGAGCCGAAAAAGGTCCATGACGTGCAATAGACCGCGAGGGTAAGCGCATAGATCAGCGGGCGCGCCCGCGAGGACATGATGCGACGCCCGGACGTGTCGCCGTAATGGGCGATGGCGAACAGCCCGCACAGATAGACGAGCGCAGTGAGGATCGCGACGCCGCCGTATGTCATGCCCTGCCTTTTCCCGCGCCTTCCGCCCGCCGTCCTCGCGATGCGCAGGCTAGCACGCACGGCGCAGCCCGTCAGCGCAGCCCCCGGCGCGACCGGCTAGGCGAACGCGCCTGCTTGAGCTATGCTATTGATCTTCTTTTTGAGCAAATGAGGTTGGAATGCTGAAGGAATTCAAAGAATTCGCCATGCGCGGCAATATGGTGGACATGGCCGTCGCCGTAATTCTGGCGATCGCGTTCGGCAAGATCGTGGAATCGATCGTCGGCGACCTCATCATGCCGATCGTCGGAGCGATCTTCGGCGGGCTCGACTTCTCCAATTACTTCATCGGGCTCTCGAGCGCCGTGACGGCGCCCACGCTGGCGGAGGCGAAGAAGCAGGGCGCCGTGCTCGCCTATGGCAATTTCCTCACGGTCTCCGTCAACTTCCTCATCCTCGCCGCCATCCTCTTCCTTGCGGTGCGCGGCATCGCGAGCCTGCGCAAGGCGGAGGAGAAGCCCGCCGTCGCCGACGCGCCCGCAAGCATGGCCGCCACGCCGCGCACGGACGCGCTTCTGGCGGAGATACGCGACCTGCTCGCGCGCAGGTGAGGATGCGCGCGTCGCGCAGGACGGCGATCTGAGCCACATATGCGCGCCGTCGCGCTTGCGCAGGCGGCGGCGCGCGTGGTTTATCGCGCAGAATGACGGCCAGTTCGACGCAGGCGTTTCGCAATCCGCCCCTCTACAGACAGCTCATGACGGTGACGGCCGGCGCCGCGGGCTCCGCGCTGTTCCTCTGGCTTGGCGTGCCCGGCGGCGGCATCTCCGGCGCCATGGCCGTCGTGACGCTGATGACCGTGTTCGGCCTCGCCTCGCGCGTGGAAGGGCCGATCCGCGTAGTGGCCATGGTGGCCTCCGGCGTGACGCTGGGCGCGGCGGTGACGCCGGAGACGCTGCGCGGGATCGCCACCTACCCCGGCAGCCTCGCCATCATGGCGCTGGGTGTGGCCGCCACCATGGTGGTCGGCACGCTCTTTCTGCGCATGCTGGGATGGAGCCGCGCCACCGCTCTGCTCGCGGTCAGTCCGGGCGCCTTCGCCTATATCATTTCGGTCGCGCCGCGGGTGAAGGCGGACGTGCCGCGCATCGTCGTCGTGCAGATGTTCCGCGTGCTCGTGCTGATGGCGATCCTGCCGATGCTTGTGGTGGAGACGGCGGGACCCATCGCGCTGACCGGGCCTGCGCCGCTGGAGGATCCGCTCTGGCTCGTGGCCGCCATGCTGGCGCTGGGGGCTCTGGGCGGATGGGTCTTCCATCGGCTGAAGATCGCCGGCGGCGTGTTCTTCGGCGCCATGCTCGTCTCAGCGCTGTTCCATGGAACCGGCTATGCGCCGGGCCGCCTGCCCTGGGAGATCGCCTTTCTGGGACAGGCGCTGATCGGCGCCTGGACGGGCTCGCGGTTCGTGGGCTTCGACTGGCGCCGCCTGCCGGGCATCGCGGGAGCGGCCTTCGCCTCGATCGGCATCAGCATCGCGGTTTGCGCGCTGTTCGCATGGGTCGCGACGATCGTCGTGGGCGCGCCGTTCGGCGGCGCGGTGATCGCCTTCGCGCCCGGCGCGCTCGAGGCGATGACCATGCTCGCCTTCGCGATCGGCTTCGATCCGCTTTACGTGGGCGTGCACCATCTGGCGCGGTTCATGCTGCTCAACATGACCATGCCCGCGATCGTGCGGTTCTGGCTTGAAGAACGCAAGCCGCCGCCGGCCTGAACGCCGCGCGCGCCGCTCACATGGACGCTCACATGGACGCCCACATGGACGCTCACACGGCCGCGCAAGCCGCCTTCAGGTCGTCGATCAGATCCTCCACGTCCTCAAGGCCGATGGACAGGCGCAACATGCCCTCGCCAATGCCCATCTCCTCGCGCGCGGGGCGCGGAATGCGCTGGTGCGTGGTGGTGGCGGGATGGGTGACGATGCTCTTCGCATCGCCCAGATTGTTCGACAGTTTGATGACTTCGAGCGCATTGCCGAAGCGGAACGCGCCTTCCTTGCCGCCGCGCACGTCGAACACCACCACGGTGCCGCCGCCCGTCATCTGCTTGCGGGCGAGCGCATGCTGGGGATGGTCGGAGCGCCAGGGATAGAGCACGCGCTCAACAGCGCCCGTCTGTTCGGCGAGGAAATCGGCCACGCGCTCGGCGCTGCGCATTTGCTGGGTCACGCGCAGCGGCAGCGTCTCCATGGATTTCAGCATCACCCAGGCGTTGAAGGGCGACATGGAGGGGCCGGTCTGGCGCAGGAAATTGTGGATGTGCTTGTCGATGAACTCCTGCGAGCCGAGGATGCAGCCGCCCAGCACGCGGCCCTGCCCGTCCACATGTTTGGTGGTGGAATAGACCACGCAATCGGCGCCCAGTTTCAGCGGCTGCTGCAACAGCGGCGTGGCGAACACATTGTCGACGACGAGCGTGGCGCCCGCCGCATGGGCGATGTCGGCGACGGCGGCGACGTCGATGATCTCGAGCTGCGGATTGGTGGGGCTCTCCAGCAGGAAGGAGCGCGTGTTGGGGCGCACGGCGGCGCGCCACTGGTCGAGGTCCGTGCCGTCCACCAGCGTCGAGGCGATGCCGTAGCGCGGCAACAGGTCTTCGACGATGAACCGGCAGGAGCCGAACAGCGCCTTGGCGGCGACCACATGGTCGCCCGCATTGAGCTGGCCCAGCATGGAGGCGGTGACGGCGGCCATGCCGGTCGCGGTCGCGCGGGCGGCCTCCGCGCCCTCCAGCAAGGCCATGCGCTGCTCGAACATGGCGACCGTGGGATTGCCGAAACGGGAATATTGGAAGCCGGGGGATTCGCCGGTGAACCGCGCCTCCGCCTGCTCCATGCTCTCATAGGCGAAGCCCTGCGTGAGAAAGAGCGCCTCCGACATCTCGCCGAATTGCGAGCGCATGGTCCCGCCATGGACGAGGCGGGTGGCGGGACGCAGGTCCGCGATCGCCTTGCGGGCCGCTTTGGCGGCGGGAGGGCTGGCAGGCTTGGCTTTGTCGGTCATTTCGCTCCTCAAGGTCCGCGCGGGCGGAGACGCCATTTAGTCCCCCGCCCGAGCCCCCCGCAAGCGGGCGGCTTCGTCCACCGGATTCGCGCCCGCCTCCCTTGGCCCGGCCGGGCCGACCGGCTAGTGCTTGGGGCATGTCGTCCGCCGCCGCCCCGCAGGGCATCCTGCCCGCCGACATCACCGAAGCCCTCACTCGCTCGGGCGCGCACACCCCCGCCGCCCCCTCCCCGGCGGGGCAGGCGTAGCCCGCCAGCCTCGACCTGCGGCTCGGCCGGCGCGCCTGGCGGATGCGGGCGAGCTTCCTGCCCGGCCCCGGCCGCGCGGTGGCCGAATGCATCGACCGCCTCGCCCTGCATGAGATCGACCTCAGCGCCGGCGCGGTGCTGGAGACCGATTGCGTCTATGTCGCCGAACTGATGGAAGGGCTCGCGCTGCCCGCCGACATCGCGGCGGCCACCAATCCGAAAAGCTCCACCGGCCGCATCGACGTGTTCACCCGCGTGATCCCCGACCGCGCGCGCGCCTTCGACATGATCGAGCCGGGCTATCGCGGCGCGCTCTACGCGGAGATTTCGCCGCGCACCTTCCCCGTGCTCGCGCGCACCGGTTCGCGCTTGTCGCAGGTGCGCTTCCGCCGCGGACACGCGCGGCTCGACGACGACGGCCACCGCGCGCTGCATGCGCGCGAACGGCTCGTCACCTCCGCGGAGCCTTCAATCTCCGGCGGCGTCGCCGTGTCGGTCGATCTCGCGGGCTTCGACGACAGCGGGCTGATCGGCTATCGCGCCAAGCGCCACACCGGGCTCATCGACGTGGACAAGCCCGGCGCCCATGCGGTGCTCGATTTCTGGGAGCCGATCCACGACCGCGGCCGGCGCGACCTCGTGCTCGATCCCGGCGAATTCTACATCCTCGCCTCCAAGGAAGCGGTGCGCGTGCCGCCCGACCATGCGGCGGAGATGACGCCGTTCGATCCGCTGGTGGGCGAGTTCCGCGTGCATTACGCGGGCTTTTTCGATCCGGGCTTCGGCGCGGCGGAGGCCGGCGGCGCAGGCGCGCGCGCGGTGCTGGAGGTGCGCTCCCACGACGTGCCCTTCATCCTCGAAGACGGGCAGATCGTCGGCCGCCTCGTCTATGAGCGCATGGCGGAGACCCCGCGCGCGCTTTACGGCGCGGGGCTGAAATCCAATTATCAGGCGCAGGGCCTGAAGCTTTCGAAACACTTCCGCTGAAGGCCCGCGCGCGCCTCAGGCCCGCGCGCACAAGCGATCTTGCTCCCTGCGCGCGGCGCGGCTATGGTCGCCGCCGATGCGGGCGTAGTTCAATGGTAGAACGGCAGCTTCCCAAGCTGCATACGAGGGTTCGATTCCCTTCGCCCGCTCCAGCCTCGCACGTCCGTTCGCCGCGTCCTCAGCGCACGAGCTCCATCAGCTCCATCATGCCCCATGCGATGAGCCCGGCGATCGGCGGCAGGATCAGCGACGACAAGAGCCGCACGCCCACGAAGCGAAAGCCCATCAGCGGCGCCTCGTAGATCATCACCCGATGGAAAGCGAAGACCGACCAGGCGGTGAGGAAAGCCACCACCTGCGGAAAGCCCGCGCCCGCGTTCAGCAGCACGACGACGATGGGAAAGGCGACGATCGGCCCCGCCGGCGTGAAGCCGCCGAAGGCGGTGGCGATGAGAATGCCCTTCACGCCCGTCTCATAGCCGATCAGATGGCCGATCACGTCGGCGGGCGCGATCTTCGAGATGAAGCCCGCCGCCAGCAGCGCGCAGGCGATGCGCGGCAGGATTTCAATGAAGCGCAAGGCCGCATTGCGGAAGGCGCCGCGCACGAGCGTGGGCGACTTGCGCCAGGCGAAACCGCCCAGCACCACGGCGACCGCGCTGAAGGTGAGAAAGGCGCTCATGGCGGGGCCTTTCCGTCGTCGGCGGGCGGCTTCGCGGGCGCCTCGGCGGACTCAGGCGCCTTGGGCTGCGCGAGCGAGGGATCGTCCCAGGCCGGCAGGCGCAGCGTGATGAAGGCCGCGATGAACGGCAGCGGCAGCGAGGCGATGAAGCGCAGCGCTGTGTATTCAATGCCCAGCAGCGGAATGTCCCAGATGAGAATGCGCTGGAAGCCGAGCGATTCCCACGAGGTGATGTAGGCGATGAGCGCGGGGCGTCCCGCGCCCGCCTTGTTCAGCGAGGCGACGAGGGGAAAGGACATCATCGGCCCGCCGGGCGTGACCGCGCCGGCGCCGGTGGCGAGCGCGACGCCCTTCATGCCCGACTGGCGGCCGAGCCATTTGGCGATCGTCTGGCGCGGCACGAGCGAGGTGACGAGCGCGGCGACGAAAAAGGCCACCGCCATTTTCGGCGCGAGATCCACGTAGAGCCAGAAGTCCGCCACGATGCTGTCGAGCACGGCGTCCACGCCGGCGATCCACCAGCAGGCGACGCCCGAGACGGCGGCGACGGCGGCGAGCACGAGCACCGACCTGTCGAAAAAGGCGGCGCGAAGATCGAGCCGGTCGCGGCGGAAGGTTTTCGTCTCGACGACCATCGCGCGCCGACCGCTCAGGCCCGCAGGGCGGTGAGCATGGCGGAGATGTAATCGGCGCCGCTGGCGATCACGAGCATGCGCGCGAATGGCCTCAGATGCGTCATCGAGGCGGACACGTCGGCGTCGCTCGCGCCCGCGCCGGGCACGACGAGGGCGACCAGCGATTTGTGATGCAGGTTGCAGGCGTCGGCGATCACGGAGACGGAGCGCGCATCCTCGCCGGCGCTGGTGACGACGACGATGAAATCGCTCGTCGCGATCTCCTCCACGAGGCTCATGGTGCGCCCCGCGAGGTCTTTCAGCCAGGCCTCAAGGCCCGCGCCCGTGGCGCCGGGCTCGCCGTCCGCGGAAAAGGAAAGGGCTGTGAAGAAGCGCGCGCCGTTCCAGGGCTCGCGGGAGATTTCATCGACCAGTTTCGCGCTGGCCGCATCGAGCGCGATGATTTTCACCGCGCGCGTTTTGGAATTGGGATATTGGATCCGGTAGCTGGCTTCGCGGGCGGTGGTGACGCGGGCGGATTCGCTTTGCATCTGATGTCTCCGGAAACCTGCGGGAAGCGACGCGGCGGGCGCATGGCCCGCCGCGCTTTGTCGAGGGTCAGACGGAAGCCTGACGCACGCCCTTCTTGGCGATCAGCGCTTCCTTCGCGCCTTCCTTGTAGTGGACGTTGCGCGGCAGCAGCAGCGCGGCCTGACGCACCTGATGGTGCATCGGATCGACGCCCGGCGGGATCACGCCCTTCTCGCGCAGCGCCTTGGCGGCGCGCATCAGGCGATGGCGCGCCATGATGATGCCGTTGTCGGTGCCCACGAGGTTTTCCTTGGTGCGGTCGCAGATCGGCCCCATGCTCTCCTGCAGCGAGGCGTCCTGCATGCCGATGCCTTCGATGCCCGAGAAGGTCTTGCCGGCCTTCTGCGCCGCGCGGTCCATGAGGTAATCGTTGTCCTTGTTGGCGAGCGGACGATAGGTGCCCGGCACGTATTTCACGTGGATGCCCTTGCCGTCCTTCATCGCCTGCACCTCGCTGTCGGTCAGCGGGCGCGTGGGATGGTAGTCATAGCTCCAGGCCCAGCAGGTCTCGTCGTCGATGGGAACCCAGAAATGGCCGTGGATCGGGTGGTCGCCGCGCGGCGGCACGCCCGTGTAGCAGGGCATGACCCACGGCGTGATGCGCCAGTAATACTGGTCGTCCTCGGCGTTGCGGCGCGCGCCGATCAGCAGGCCGCCGTCGTTCTCCACGACTTCGAACACCGGCGACATGTCGCCCAGATTGTACTTGTTGCCGGCCGCGCCCTTGAACAGGGGATCGTTCGACAGGTCGCCGCGGTGCAGCCAGGAGACGTGCGAGGAATCGATGCCGCCTTCCATCGCCTGCAGCCAGTTGCACTCCTGAATGCGCTTGGACATGAAGGTCTGGTTCAGGGGCACGGTGCAGAATTCGAACATCGGCTCGGGGGGCTGACGCTCCGGCGGACCCATATAGGTCCACAGCACGCCGCCCTTCTCGATCAGCGGATAAGACTTCAGCTTCACCTTGTTCGCGTAGCCCGATTCCTTGGGCTCGGAGGGCACGTCCACGCACTGGCCGGTCACGTCGAACTTCCAGCCGTGATAGGGGCAGCGCAGGCCGCAATCCTCGTTGCGGCCGAACCACAGCGAGACGCCGCGGTGGGCGCAGAACTCGTCGATCAGGCCGAGCTTGCCTTCCGAATCGCGGAACGCGATGAGGCGCTCGCCGAGCAGCTTCAGACGGACGGGCGGACAATCAGGCTCAGGCAGCTCCTCGCTGAGCAGCGCCGGCATCCAGTAGCACCGGAACAGGTCGCCCATGGGCGTGCCCGGATCGGTCTGGCAGAGATAGTCGTTCTGTTCCTTCTTCAACATGGCCTTCGCTCCCTCGAAGCATCCTCTGGAGCCCCTTTGCCGGAGCATAGGCCGCCCTGGGTCGTTGACCAACGGGCCTTTGCTTGCTATCTCCGGCGGGTTCCTGCATGCGGAACGTCGTTCCGCAAGCGCTGCGAACGATCTACAGCGCTCCGGCTGGGGCGTCAACGAGGAGCAGGCGAGGAGAGCTATGTCCGTTCAGAAAATCGAGTTGTGCAAGACCGGCGACGTTGACGAGGGCGCGGCGATCAAGGTCGAGACCGGCGACCTCAGCCTCGCCGTGTTCAATCTGAACGGCGCGTTCTACGTGATGGACGACACCTGCTCGCATGGGCCGGGCTCCCTGTCGGAAGGCCCGATCCACGGGGACGTGGTGGAATGCGATTTCCACAACGGATCGTTCAACATCAAGACCGGCGAAGTGGTCGATCCGCCCTGCATGATCCCGCAGAAGACCTACAAGGTGGTCGTCGAGGGCGACACCGTCTTCATCGAGGCCTGACCCATGGGCGCCGGGCCGAGGAGGCGGCTCGCATGAGGCGGGAAGCGCAGACAGACGGCGGGCGGGCCAAACAGCGCCCCGCTCCCGCGCGCGCCGAACCCGCCCGTTCCGCGCAATCGAAAACCGCGAAGAGCGCCAAAGGCGCGCAAGCCGGGGCGGCGCAAGTCAAGCGCCCGCAAGTCAAGCGCGCGCAAGTCAAGCGCGCGCAAGCCGGGCCCGAGCCTGCGCCCGCGCCCCGCGCAGGCCGGGCCGAGCCCCAGCGGCTCTCCTCGGTCGCCACCGCCGTGCGCCTTCTCAAATGCTTTAGCGAGGGCGAGGCCGAGATCGGCGTGACCACGCTCTCCAAACGGCTGGGCGTGGCCAAGAGCACCGTCTATCGCCTCGCCTCCACGCTGGTGAGCGAAGGCATGCTCGAGCAGAACCGCGAGAACGACAAATATCGTCTGGGGCTCGCCCTGTTCGGCCTCGGCGCACTGGTGCGCCAGCGCATGAACGTGTCCACGGAGGCGCGCCCGCATATTTTCGCCCTGCGCGAGGCCACCAACGAGACCGTGCATCTGGCCGTGCCCGAGGGCGCCCAGATCATCTATGTCTATGACCTTGAAAGCACGCAGGCGATCCGCCAGCGCGCCAATCTGGGCGAGCGCAAGCCCGCCTTCTGCTCGGCCGAAGGGCGCGCGATGCTGGCCTTCGCCGACCCGCGCGAGGTGGAGGCCGCGCTCAACGCGGGTCTCGCAGCGCGCACGGCGCGCACCGACACAAATCCCAAAAGCCTGCGCAAGGCGCTGGAACAGGTGCGCGCGTTGGGCTATGCGCTGGAGGACGAGCAAAGCGAAACGGGCATGCGCTCGCTCGCCGCGCCGATCCGCGACGCCGAAGGGCGCGTGGTGGCGGCGGTGGGCATCGCCGGCCCGATGCAACGGCTCGACGACGCGGCGATCGCACGGTTCGCCCCGCTCGTCGTCAACACTGCGAACATCATTTCCGCCCGGCTGGGCTTTCGTTCGCCCGCCGCCTTTTGATTGAAGTCGAGGATTGAAACCGCCCATGTCGAAGATCACCATCGCCAACGCCAATGTCGAGTTCACTTGCGAGGACGACACCATCTCCCGCGCCGCCGTGCGCGCCGGCCTTGGCTTCCCCTATGAGTGCAACGTGGGCGAATGCGGCAATTGCCGCTTCGAGCTTCTGGAAGGCGAAGTCTCCTATCTGCGCGAGAACCCGCCCGCGATCACCGAGCGCGACGCCCAGCGCAAGCGCTATCTGGGATGCCAGGCGCAGCCCAAGGGCGATTGCACGATCAAGGCGCCCCTGCGCGACCATTACAAGAGCGCGCACCTGCCGCACAAAGTGCGCGGCACGCTGCTCGCCGCCATCGACGTGACGCACGACATCCGCGAATTCCGCTTCGCGCTGGCGAAGCCCCAGCGCTTCCTCGCCGGCCAATATGCGCTGATCTCAGCGCCAGGCGTGAACGGCGCGCGCGCCTATTCCATGTGCAACACCGGAGAGGAAGGCGCCGAATGGCACTTCCAGATCCGCAAGACCCCGAACGGCGCCGCCACCGGCGCCCTGTTCGACCGCATGAAGATCGGCGAGACGCTCGAACTCGACGGCCCCTATGGCATGGCCTATCTGCGCGAGGACGCGCCGCGCGACATCCTGTGCCTGGGCGGCGGCTCGGGCCTGTCGCCGATGATCTCCATCGCGCGCGCAGCCGCCGTGAGCCCCGCCCTGAAGGATCGCCACATCCACTTCGTCTATGGCGGGCGCACGCCGCACGACATTTGCGGCGAGGACATGCTGCGCGCCCTGCCCGGCTTCGGCGAGCGCATCCATTACACGCCTGTCGTCTCGATGACGGATGATCCCGCCTCCGCCGGCTGGACCGGCAAGACGGGCTTCGTGCACGACGTCGCGGAAGCGATGTTCGGCGAGAAGCTCGCCGGAATGGAGGTCTATTTCGCCGGCCCGCCGATGATGGCGCAGGCGGTGACGAAGACGCTCATCAAGGCGAAAACGCCGCCGGCGCAGATGCACTTCGACCAGTTCTATTGAGAGGGCGCGCAAGCGCCCTTTCGCCAAACAAAACGAATCTCCGGGGGAGACCTAATGTCCAAGTTGAAACTCACGCTCGGCTGCTGGAACTACGACCGCACGCGGGCGATTCAGGACGGCTCCGTCCAGCCGGACGGCATCGACATCAATTATCTCGACATGCCGGTGGAGGAGACCTTCTTCCGCATGGCGCGTCATCGCGAGTTCGACGTGTCGGAAATGTCGTTCTCCTCCTATTGCGTGTCGCTGCACCGCGACCCCAAGCCCTTCATCGCCATTCCGGTGTTTCCCTCGCGCTTCTTCCGCCATTCCTGCGTCTATGTGAACGCGAAGTCCGGCATCCGCGAGCCCAAGGACCTCATCGGCAAGAAGATCGGCGTACCGGAATATCAGATGACCTCGCCGGTCTGGATCCGCGGCATTCTCTCGGATTTCTACGGCGTGCCGGTGGACAGCGTGGAATATCTGACCGGCGGCGAGGAAGAGCCCGGCCGGCCTGAGAAGATCAAGTTGAGCCTGCCGCCCAACATTAAAGTGACCGCGATCCCCGACGACAAGACGCTGTCGCAAATGCTGGGCGACGGCGAGATCGACGCACTGCACACCGCGCGCAAGCCCTCGACCTATGACGGCAAGACCGTCACGCGCCTGTTCGAGAACTATCGCGAGGTGGAGCTCGATTACTACCGCAAGACGAAGATCTTCCCGATCATGCATACGGTGGCGATCCGCCGCGAGGTCTATGAAGCCAATCGCTGGATCGCGCAGTCGCTCTTCAAGGCTTTCGTGGAGGCCCAGCGGCGCACCTATCACGACCTGCAGGAGACGGCGGCGCTGAAAGCCATGGTGCCCTGGCTCATGCACGACGTGGAGGAAGCGCAGAAGGAGATGGGCGACGACTATTGGTCGTACGGCTATGAGAACAACATGAAGACCTTCGATGTCTTCCTGCGCTACCACTACGAATGCGGCCTCTCCAAGCGCCTGCTCAAGCCCGAGGAATTGTTCGCGCCCGAGACGCTGGAATCCTTCAAGATCTGAACGAAGCGCGCAGCGCATAAACAAAAACGCCGCGGATCGCTCCGCGGCGTTTTACGTTTCTGCTGCGCTGCGAACCGAACCGCCTTGCAAGAAGGCCGCATTGATCGCACAATCGCCTGAGCAGAATTGGGAGCGGTTTATGTATGTCGCGCCACATTTCGCCGAGACGCGCGTAGACGAGATACGACGGATCATCGAGACATATCCGCTGGGCTCGCTGGTCACATGCGGCGCGCGCGGACTCGATGCAGATCAGATTCCGTTCGAACTTGCGGCCTTTGACGGCGAGAAGGGAGTCCTGCGGGCTCACATCGCGCGCGCTAATCCGTTATGGCGCGAGGTTCAGGACGGAAGCAGCGCCCTCGTGATCTTCAGAGCGGCGAACGCCTATGTCTCGCCGAACTGGTACCCCAGCAAGAAAGAGACGCACAGGGTCGTTCCGACATGGAACTATCAGGTCGTGAACCTGTACGGCCATATCCATTTCTTTGAGGACCGTAAGGCGCTTCGCGCGCTCATCGGCAGACTCACGCGCACGCATGAGACCCAAACCGAAGGAGCGCAGGCCTGGCGCATGGCGGACGCGCCCAGAGATTTCATCGAAGCGATGCTGGACGAGATCATCGGCGTGGAGATCGTCTTCTCTCGCGTTTCGGCGAAATCCAAACTGGGACAAAACAAAGACGATCAGGATCGCAAAGGGGCTGCGCGCGCCCTGCTGGCGCGAGGCCAGTCGGAGGTCGGCGGCGCCATGGAAGACCTTTGAGCACAGCGCGACGCGCGCAGCGCATAAACAAAAACGCCGCGGATCGCTCCGCGGCGTTTTACGTTTTTAAGACGCCAAGCGGCCTTACGCCACTTTCGGCGGCAGGGTCTCGAGCTCCTGCTTGTAGGCTTCCTCCATCTTGGGCTCGAGGCCGTTCTTGGCGAGCTCGTTGGAGAACATGTCGCGCACGATCGGCTTCTCGTCGGCGTAGTCGATCTGGTCGCCGCCGATGCGACGGCTGATCCAGGCCTTCGGCACGCCCTGCGCGTTGCGGATCGACACCACCTCATGCTTGAAGGCGAGGTAGCGCGCCGGCGAATTGCCGGTGTTGAAGTGCTGGTGGAACCACATGTTCGGCGGCACGATCATGGTGCCGACCTCCCAGTCGTAGCGCTTGGGCTCGTCGCCTTCCGGCCACATCAGCGAATAGCCTTCGCCCGACAGGATGATGACGTGCGCGCCCGGGCCATGGCAGTGGCCCTTCTTGTAGGTGCCGATGGGGAATTGCGAGATGTGCGAATTCATCGAGCCCTTGGCCATGTTGAAACGGATATGGCCGCCGCCCGCGCCGCGCTCCTTGGCGGAGATGAGCGGCAGGTTCACCGCGTCCGGCACGAAATTGGTCTCGAGCAGAAGGCCCTTCTGCTCGCCCTTGGCGGAGAAGTAATCCGGCTCGCCGGCGAAGCGGGTCTTGAAGTCGTGCGCGGTGTTGAAGACGAAGTCGATGTCTTCGTAGAGGTTGACCACCGGCGGGGCGTTCGTCACCGAGACGAAGCGCGCGGGCTCGGAGCCCGAGCCGTTGAAGTGCTGGTGCCAGGCGTTCAGCGGAATGGCGAACAGCGCGCCCGACTTCCACTCGAAGGTGATCTTCTGGCCGGCGTCGTTCCACACGCTCGTCGAACCGCGGCCGTCGAGCACGAGGATCATCTCCTCGAACAGCTGGCGCTGGGGCTCGAGCTTCTTGCCCGGCGCGATCTCGCACACGTAGCAATCGTTGGAGGTGCGGGACGCCTCATGGTTGATGTAGACGCCCTTGCCGCCGCGGCGAGCCCAGGGCTTCAGCTCAACGGTGCGCAGGTTCTGCACGTAATGGGCGGAGATGATGTCCAGGCCCTCGTTGCGGACCCAGCGCAGATAGGGCGTGTCCTTCTCGGTCGCGAATTTCTTCGCAAGGTCGTCTGAAACGATAGCGTCCTTGGCCATGGTTCTCTCCGTCTGGTTTTTTCAGCGACCGAGCGGCCGCCGCTTTTGTGCGAGCCCGCCGCCCGTGGCGGGGGATGAGACTCGGCGTTTCTTCTAAGGGGTCCGCGCGGGTGTTCGCAAGAGCGCGCATTGGGCGCGCGCCCACGCCCTGCGGCGCAACCCGCCTAATCGTGGCTGTGCCCCCCATGGGAATGGCCGTGGTGATGGTGGTGGCCATGGCCGTGGCCATGGGAATGACCATGGTCGTGGGAATGGCCGTGCGCGTGTCCGTGATCATGCTCGCGGGGGTGGATGATCTCTTTGGCGCGCGGCCCGCGCGGATCCTCGCTGAACACGAGGGATTTGATCGTCACCGGCACGGTGAAGGAGGGCACGCGCACCTTGCCGAGGTCGATGTAGTCGAAATCCATCAGCACCACGCCGTCGATGACGAGGATTTCGCTTTTCACGCCGCAATCCTCGCGCAGCACCGCGCCCAGCGTCTGCGCGACGTCGCCGTCGAGCATCACATAGATCGGCTTGCCGAGGGCGATGCGGTCAGCGAGCCCTTCCGCCACGCCCTGCGCGAAGGCGAGGATGCGGTCGTAGGCGGGCGCGCCGGTCCAGCGCAAGGCGAGCGCGATCTCCGACTCGGCGTCCTCCACCTCAAAGGCCTTGCGATGGCTGCGGATGGCGGCGGCGAGCGCCTTCGCGTCCACCTCCTCGCCGGGTTCGAAGGGCGGCTGGACCACCTGCAGATTGCGACGCGGCAGAAGCGCGCCGGGATTGGAGATGTAGCTCGTATTGCCCGACAGCTGCACGCTGTACTCGGAAGCGCCGAGCGCAGTCGCGCGGATGCATTCGCGCGCGGGCAGCAATTGCCAGGGGAAGCGCCCGCCGGCGACCTTGCGCGCGATGGCGCGGCCGAGCCTGCGGCCCATGTCGCCGAAATCGCGCTTCTCGCGGTCGTAGACGTATTCGGCGACGCCGCCGGAGAACATCATGCCCGCCAGATCGCCGAAATCGAGAATCGGATCGGTGAGGTAGAGGTGCTCGACGTCGTGCGGGATCGGCCGCGTGACGAGCGCGTCGAGCAGCGTCTCCGCCATGCCGTCCGCCACTTTGTCGAGATCGGCCTCGCTCACCACGTCGCCGAGCTTCCAGTCGAAGCCGGCGCGCCGCGCATGGGTGCGCCCTGCGGGATCGAGCCGCACGATCTTGCCCTGTTCCGTGACCTGCAGGCGCCCGCCCACATGCACCGCCGCGGTGGCGATGACCTTGCCGCCCTCGAGCAGCCCGAGCTTCGTCGTGCCGCCGCCGATGTCGATGTTGAGCACGCGCCGGCCGAGATCGAGCGAGGCCTGCGCCGCGCCCGACCCATAGGCCGCGAGCATGGATTCCATGTGATGGCCTGCGGTGGCGCAGACGAGTTCGCCGCCGGCCTCCGCAAGCAAAGCGGAAATCGCCTGCGCGTTTTCACGCCGCAGCGCCTCGCCGGTCAGGATCACCGCGCCCGTGTCCACATCGGCCTTTTCGAGGCCGGCGGCCTTGTAGGCGTCGCCGATGATCTGGCGCAGCTTCACGTCGTCGATGCGCGTCTCGCTGGCGTAGGGGGTGAGCGACACAGGCGAGAGATAGAGCTGCTCGCGCGAGACCACGTAATAGCGGCTCGTGAGGTCTTCCGAGAGGCGGCGCAGGTGGATCTTCGAGAAGATGACCTGCGTGCCTGAGGAGCCGATGTCCACGCCGACGCTCTTCAGCGTCACGTTGTCCTGAATCCAGAGCGGGTTCTCCTCGAGCGGCCCGTCATACTGGAACTCGTCGTGCTCGTGGTCGGCGTCCTCGTCATGCTCGTGATAGAGATACTGGCCGTAAGTGTGCTCCGACACGGAATGGCCGGCGACGGCCTTGATGGCGTCTTCGATCTTGGTGCCGGGCTTGTCGTTCTGGCTGGCCATCGTCGCTCCTTCGCGAAAGCGCTGTTCCTCCTGCGCCGACGTGCCTTGCGGCGCGGCGCTTGGCGCGATCCGTCGCCCAGCCGGGCCGCCGAGTCAACCGCGCCCGCGGCTCAGGGCGGAAAACGGGCCGCAAGGAAGGCGGCGATCCGCTCGAAGACCCGGCGCTGCGCCTGCAGGGCGGGGCCCGCGCCGGGGCAATGGGCGCAGGCGGTCAGCGCATGGCCCGGCCCGTCGAAAGCGATGAACTCCTTCTCGCCCGCCGGACTTGCGGCCGCGTCGAAGATCATCTCGGCCGGGCGCAGGTGGGGGCGCGCGGTCATGGCGGCCACGAAGAGCGGCGAGCGCACCCCTGCGACATTGGCGATGGCGCTGGTGGGCGAGGAGTCCCAGACCACGCCCTTCACGTCGTCCTCGGTGATCTCGTAGTCGGGCGCAGCGAGGATCGCGTAACCTGCAAGGTAACGCCGCGCGCTCAATTGCGCCGCCGCACGGAAGGAGCCCGCCTCCCGCGGCGCGACGGTGGGCAGGCCGGTGGAGACCAGCATGCGGCGCGCCTCCGCGCCGTCCTCGCCGATGACCCGTTGGGGGGCGCGGGTGCGCGCCAGCAGGCGCACGTCCGCCTGCCAGAGCCGCGCGGAGACGGCGCCGGCGACGAAGAAGGGCATGTCGTCGGCCAGCGCCTCGCTGTCGCGCACGGCCACCATGGTGGAGAGCCGGCGCGCCTCGTCCACGAGCCGCGCGGCGCGGGCGGCCTGGGCGGCGAAGAAAGCCTTGCGGAAGGCCGGCGGATAAGCGCCCGCGTTGCGGCCGGGATCGAACCCGTTGCGCGGCGCGTACATGTCGAGCGCGGGATCGCGCTGGGCGGGGCTGCTCTCGACCACGATGGCGGGATCGAGCGCGCCGAGCATTTCGAACGCCTGCCCCAACTCGGGGTCGAGCAGGATCAGCGCGTCGGCGGCGGGAAGCTCGCTGAGGCCGGCGGCGTCGCAGGGGGCGATGGCCTGCGGACGCTGGCAGGCGCCCGGGCCGTTCAGGGCGACGTTCTGGTAGAACGCCATCATCGGCGCGCCGGCGCCATGGCCGAGCAGCGCGACGGCGCCGACGCCCGGCTCCGCGCGCAGGCGCTCCACGGCGGCGCGGATCGCAGGCGCCTGCGCCTCATAGCCGCCATAGCCATAGGCGCGGTTAAGCGTTCCCGCATTGGCGCACAGGGCCACATGGCCGAGCGCCGCCAGACGCGCGCAGGCGGCGTGCTCCAGCGAGGACAAGGTCGGATGCATGACGAGCACGGCCACGCGCGCGCGGGGCGCGCCCCCGGCCGGCCGGGTCAGCAGGCCGTAGCCCTGACCCGGCAGGGCCACGAACTCAGCCGCCGGTACTTCCGCAGCGGCCTGCGCAAGCCCCGGCGACGGCGCGCCAGCAAGGGCGAGCGCCACAAGCCAGACCATGCAGCCCCATGTGCAGACCGATTTGCGGACCAAGCCGCGGACCCAAGCGCGCGCCGATCCCCCGCCCCAAACAAGACCCATCCGCGACCGCCCCTTTCCCCTTGCGCCGCACGACATCGGCCGGCGGGGCCCGACGCGTCAATCCTGCATCGCGAACTGGGCGGGAAAGCGGCGCCGCCAAAGCCAGCATAGGCAGTCCGCCCACGCGCCGCAGGGGGCGCGTTCCGCCGAAGTTGACAGGGGGAGACCTTTGCCTGATTTACCGATTAAGCGCGCTCGCGCCGAACAACAGACGCCGCAGGCTGCGCCGCGGTCGCCCCCAGAGGAGGATGCTATGCCCCATGACGCAAAGGACGGAGTCCATTGGCACGAGCCGGCGGGCACCAAGAAAGCCGGTTTCGGCGAGTTCAAGAAACAGCCGACGCCCTATGACGCGTTCATGGAGTCGGAAGGCGTGCCCGTCTTCCGCGACATCGGCATCTCCAGCGTCGCCAACCTTCCGCTGCACAATTGGAAGCGCAAGGGCGGCAAGGGCCATTACATCCAGCTCTACGGGACCGAGACCAAGTGGGGCTGCTATGTGGTGGAAGTGCCGCCGGGCGGCGCGCTGAACCCTGAACGGCACATGTTCGAGGAGATCTACCTCGTCGTGGAAGGCCGCGGCACCACCGAGGTCTGGCAGGAAGGCGATTCCAAGAAGCACGTGTTCGAATGGCAGAAGGGCTCGATGTTCTCGATCCCGATGAACGCGTGGTTCCGCATCGTCAACGCCACGTCGGGCGGCGCGCTGCTGCTGGCCGGCAACACGGCGCCCAACGTGATGAACATGATCAACAACGTTGACGCGGTGTTCAACAATCCCTTCGTCTTCCGCGACCGCTTCTCCGGCGCAGACGACTTCTTCAAGCCCAAGGACGACATCGAGCCCGATCCGGTGCGCGGCCTCGCCATGCGCAAGACGAACTTCATCCCCGACGTGGTGAACTGCGACCTGCCGCTCGACAACCGTCGCTCGGTCGGCTACCGCCGCGTCGAGCCCTTCATGACCAACAACCAGTTCTATTACTGGATCGCGCAGCACGAGAACGGGCGCTATTCAAAGGCGCATGCGCATACGTCGGCGGCGGTGCTGATCTGCCTGAAGGGCAAGGGCTACACCTATTCATGGCCGGAGCGTTGCGGCCCCACGCCATGGAAGGACGGCTTCGCGCATGAAGTGCGCCGGCTCGACTACGGCCCGTTCGGCATGGTGACGGCGGCGCCGGGCGGCGCGCGCTGGTATCATCAGCACTTCTCGGTGTCGAAGGACGACTTCCGTCTCTCCGCCTGGTTCGGCCCGCACAATCCCGGCCGCGACCCCGGCGCGCCCGGCGAGAAGCATACCGACTACACCGCCATCGACCTCGACAAGGGCGGCACCGCCATCCCCTATTGGATGGAGGACCCCTATCTGCGCAAGGAGTTCGAGGAGACCCTGAAGCGCAACGGCGTGGCCTGCCGGATGGATCCCTCGTGGTACGTGCCGCCGAACGAGGACGCCTCCAAGCGCGACACGGTGGTGTGACGAACAATCCCCTTCCCGCCCGGCGGGAAGGGGTTTTCATTGGCGAATGGAACGAGCGAACTCATGAGCGAAACCGAACCGCAGGGCGGGCGCGTCTTCTTCTCCAACGTGCGACGCAGCCTCGAGGAAGAAGACGAGATCAACCTCGTCAGCGTGGGCGTGGACATCGGCTCCTCCACCTCGCATCTGGTCTTCTCGCGCCTGCTTCTGGAGCGGCTCGACAATCGCTACGTGGTGACCAAGCGCGAAGTCTTCCATGAATCCGACGTGCTGCTGACGCCCTATGCGGACGACATGACGATCGACGCAAAGAAGCTCGGCGCCTTCATCGACCTGCAATACGAGGCCGCGGGCGTGGACCCGGCCGCCATCGACACCGGCGCGCTGATCCTCACCGGCGTCGCCGTGCGCCGCTCGAACGCGCGCGCCATCGGCGAGCTCTTCGCAGCGCAAGCAGGCAAGTTCGTCTCCGTCTCCGCCGGCGACGGGCTTGAGACCACGCTCGCCGCCTTCGGCTCCGGCGCGGCCGCCCGCTCGATCCGCGACGGCGTGCGCGTGATGAACATCGACATCGGCGGCGGCACGTCGAAAATCGCCGTCTGCGAGGGCGGCGAGATCGTCGACATGACCGCGATCGACGTGGGCGCGCGCATCATCTCGTTCGATCACGACGGAAAGATCGTGCGCCTTGAGGAAGCCGGACGCCGCTTCGCCCGCGAGGCGGGTTTCGAGGCCGCGCTCGGCGGCGTGATCAGCGAGGACCAGCGCGCCGCCATGGTGGAGCGCATGGCCGACCGGCTGATGGAGGCGATCACCGCGCAGGCGCTGAAGCCCGACACGGCGGAGCTGTTGCGCCTCGACGCGATGAAGAACGCGCGCAAGCCCGACGTCGTGACCTTCTCCGGCGGCGTGTCGGAATATGTCTATGGCCTGCAGACGAAGGGCTTCGGCGATCTGGGCCCGCGTCTCGCCAAGGCGATGCGCAAGCGCATCGAGGACTGGGGCGTGACGATCGAGCGTCCCGATCAGGGCATTCGCGCGACCGTGGTGGGCGCCTCGCAATACACGATTCAGGTGAGCGGCTCGACGATCTTCGTGGCGCCCCTCGACACGCTGCCACTGCGCAATCTCCCCGTGGTGACGCCCGATCTGCCGCTTGAGGGCGACGATCTCGACCCCGCCGCCATCGCCGCAGCCGTGAAGACCTCGCTGCGCCGGCTCGATCTGCATGAAGGCCATCAGGCGGTGGCGCTGTGCTATCGCTGGGCGGGTTCGGCCATGTTCCGCCGCCTCGACGCCTTCTGCCAGGGCGTGGCGGAAGGACTGTCGGCGCAGCTCGCCAACGGCCATCCGCTCGTGCTGGTCGGCGACGGCGACATCGGCGGGCTCGTGGGCATCCATGCGCGCGAGGAGCGCAAGCTCGCAAATCCAGTCGTGTCGATCGACGGGATCGTGCTCAAGGAGTTCGACTTCATCGACATCGGCGCGATGCTGGAGACGTCGGGCGCCGTGCCTGTCGTCATCAAGTCGCTCGTCTTCCCGACCACGTCGGCGCTCGGCCGCGTGGAGGCGGCGGCGGTGTGATTCCGATGAGCGTCGACGAAAGCGCGCGCGCGCCGACGTCGGCGCTTTATCCGCCGGTGGAGCCTTTCGCCGCCGGCCATCTCGACGTGGGCGACGGCCATCGCCTCTATTGGGAGGCGAACGGCAATCCCGCCGGCCGGCCCGCGCTGTTCCTGCACGGGGGACCGGGCGGCGGCTGCCACGCCGACCATCGCCGCCTGTTCGATCCCGCAGCCTATATGATCGTGCTGTTCGACCAGCGCGGATGCGGGCGCTCGCTGCCGCATTCGCAATTGCAGGCCAATACGACGGCGCATCTGATCGCCGACATCGAGGCGCTGCGCGCCATGCTGAACGTGGAGGACTGGCTCCTGCTCGGCGGCTCCTGGGGCGCAGCGCTCGCGCTCGCCTATGCGCAGGCGCACCCCAGACGCGCGCGCGGGCTCGTGCTGCGCGGCGTGTTCGCGGCGCGGCGCTGCGAGGTGGACTGGCTCTATCGGGAAGGCGGCGCCTCCGCGCTGTTTCCGGAAGCCTGGGAGCGTTTCGTGGCGCCCATTCCGCCGCAGGAGCGCGAGGATCTCGTCGCCGCCTATCACCGTCGCCTCACGGGCGCGGACATCGCGGGCCGGATGGAGGCCGCGCGCACCTGGTGCTCCTGGGAAAGCGAATTGCTCACCCTGCGGCCGCGCTGGCGGCGCAATGGGGCTGCGAGCGCGGCGGAGATCGCGCTGGCGCGCATCGAAGCGCATTACTTCGTCAACGACAGCTTTATGCCGGAGGGCGCGCTGTTTGCGGGCATGGGGGCCATCGCCCATACGCCAGGCGTGATGGTGCAAGGCCGCTATGACGTGGTGACGCCCGCGCGCACCGCCCATGCCCTGCACGAGATCTGGCCGGCCTCGCAATTACGCATCGCGCCGGACGCCGGCCACGCGACCAGCGAGCCAGGAATCTGCGCCGGGCTTGTGGCCGCGACCGATGAGATGCGCACGCTCTAGGCGCACGCTTCGATCCCGCGCCTGCGCGCGGCTAGCGCGCGGCCTTCCAGGGCACGAGCAGGCGCTCCAGCTCGTTCAGCAGAACGGTGAAGAACACGCCGAGCGCGGCGATGACGATGAGCCCGACATACATCGTCTCGACCGAGAGGATCTCCCAGGCGTTCCACATCATGTAGCCGAGGCCCGATTTCGCGCCCACCATTTCCGCAAGCGAAATGAGGATGAGCCCCATGCCCACGCCCAGTTTGACGCCCGTCATGATGAGCGGCATGGCGCCCGGCAGGGCGACCGTGCGGAACACCTGAAGTCGGCCGGCGCCGAAATTCTTCGACACGTCGAAATAGATTTTCTGGATCTCGAGCACGCCGGCGATCGTGTTGATCAGGATGGGGAAGAAAAGCCCTATCGCCACCATCACCACCTTCGAAGGCTCGCCCAGCCCGAAGATGAGCAGGATCAGCGGCAGGATCGCGCTTTTGGGGATGGGATAGGTGGCCGACACGATGGGCTCCACCAGCGCGCGCAGCGTGCGGTTGAGGCCCATGGCGATGCCCAGCACGAGGGCGGGCACGCCGCCCCACACGAAGCCCCAGAACAGCCGGTACATGCTCGCCTTGAGATGAACCCAGAGCTGGCCGTTCTCGATCAGCTGCATCATCGTGGCGAAAATCTTCGAGGGCGCAGGGAAGAAGCGCACGTCGATCCAGCCGAGCCGCGCCGCGATCTCCCACAAGAGCAGAAGGCCCAGCGGCGAGGCGACGTTCATGATGCGGTCGACATTGCCGCGGCTGATGCGGAAGCCGCGCCGGGCGAAGGCGCGGGTTGCGTTCTGCGTCGCCTCGCTCATGACGTTCTCCCTTCATCCTGCGCGCGCGCGCGCTGCACTTCCTCGCGCAGATAGGACCAGATATTGAAGACGAACTCGCCATAGGCCGGCCGCGCGCGCAGCTCCAGCACCTGGCGGGGACGCTCGAACGGCACGTCCAGCGTCGCCTTCTCGCGACCGGGGTGGGCGGTCATCACCATGATGCGGTCGCCCAGCGTCACGGCCTCGTCGACGCTGTGGGTGATGAAGAGCACGGTCTTGCGCGTCTCTTCCCAGATTTTCAAAAGCTCTTCCTGCAGCATCACCTTGTTCTGCTCGTCGAGCGCGGAGAAAGGCTCGTCCATCAGCAGAATGTCGGGATCGTTGGCGAAGGCGCGCGCGATGGAGACGCGCTGGCGCATGCCGCCCGACAATTGATGGGGATAATGATCGGCGAAGCGCAGGAGGCCGGTACGGTTGAGATAGTGCGAGACCTTCTCCTCCACCTCGCCCTGCGGCTTGCGGCGCATGGTCAGGCCATAGGCGGCGTTCTCCCACACCGTCATCCAGGGAAACAAAGAGTCGCCCTGGAAGATCATCGAATTGCTGGGCCGGCCCGGCGGCGGCGGGCTGATCTCGATCGAGCCGCTCGTATGCGTCTCAAGCCCGGCGAGAATG
Organism: uncultured Beijerinckia sp.; assembly: GCA_964645525.1. GTDB lineage: Bacteria > Pseudomonadota > Alphaproteobacteria > Rhizobiales > Beijerinckiaceae > Terripilifer. The sequence continues at coordinate 6,004 of CAZYBF010000017.1, read as the reverse complement.
CGCAGAAGGGTCGTCTTGCCGCATCCGGACGGGCCGACGATCATGAAGAAACATCCGGTGGGAATGTCGAGCGTGATCGAATCGAGGGCGACGAACGGGCCCTTGCGCGTCTCGAACACCTTTGAGACGTCCTTGAGCCGGATCTTCACATCCTGCGCGCCAGCGGGCTGCGCGGCCGCGAGCGGAGAAGCGCTCATATGCCGGTTTCCTCCTCGGTCGGTCCGGCTGCGCCGGCCGTTGTCTTCACTTTAACTTCCTCCTTGACCCGTTCAAGGACCGAAATCAAGCGCTCGCCTCGTCATCCTCCGCATGAACGCGGTCGCGCCCATGGGGCGGATCGGGAATGGCGGCGTGCGCGGCGGCGACGATCGCCGTCCAGTTCTGGCGCTGCAGACGGGATCAGGGCCCGTAAAACTGCGGATAAGGGCCGGATCAAAAGCGGGCGCAGCGGGCGCGCGAAGCCGCCCGCATACTCTTCCGCTCAGGATTTCTTCAGATAGGGCGGGCTCGGGATCGCAAGATGCGCGGCCCGCAGCGCCACCGACCAGCGATCCCGCAGATCGTGGAAGTAAGGATCCACATTGTCGATGCGCCGATCGACGTCGAGCGTCAGCGCGTTCGCGCGCATCACGCCCACGTCAATGGGCATGCCCACGCCCAGATTGGAGCGCATGGTGGAATCCATGGAGATGAGCGCGAGCTTCAACGCGTCCTCGACGCTCGTCTCATAGCTCACCGCGCGATCAAGGACGGGCTTGCCGTATTTGTGCTCGCCGATCTGCAGGTAAGGCGTGTCCTGCGTCGCCTCGATGAAATTGCCCGCGCCATAGATCATGAACAGGCGCGGCGGCTCCCCCGCCACCTGCCCGCCCAGCAGGAGGGTGGATTCAAAGGCCACCTTGGCGCGCTCCAGCGCCTCGCCATGGACGTCGCGCACGCGCCGCACGGCGCGACCCACGAGTTCGGCGGCCGCAAACAGGCTCGGGGCCGTCACAAGGCGCTCCAGCTCGCCCGTATCGGGATTTTCGAGCCCCTGCGTCACATGGTTCACGACGCTCTGGGTGATCGAGAGATTGCCGGCGGTGGCGATCATGATCGCGCGCGCGCCGTCCTCGCGGAACACATGCAGTTTGCGGAAAGTCGACACATTGTCGAGGCCCGCGTTCGTGCGCGTGTCGGCGATCATGACGAGACCGTCACGCACGAGGATTCCGCAACAATAGGTCATGGGCGAAGACGTCCGGCGCTGGGTTTGGAGAGGCGGATCACTGCTGGCTCTGGCGCTGGACCACAGAAGGCCGCAGCTCAACGCGCGCCTCTTGCGCGATGACGCCCTGACTTGAGGCGCGGACCGGCGCGGCGTCAAGCCAGTCGAGCCCGCATGCGATGCGTACGTGACGCTCCTGCGGGCAGATCACCTGCGCGCTATCGAAGCCGATCCAGCCGACCCCCTCCACATGGGCTTCGGCCCAGGCGTGCGCTGCGCCCTCGCACGCGCCCTGCCCGCCCCCAGGCGCGTCAAGCGCCGCATAGCCGCTGACGATGCGCGCCGGCGCGCCCATGCAGCGCGCGGCGGCGATGAACACGTGGGCGAGATCGCGCGCGCTCCCGCCTCCGCGCTCAAGCGCTTGGGCCGCCGGCGTCACGTCAAGGCTGGAGGCGACGAGGCCGCCCGGCGCGCTTTCCTCGGCCGCAGGCTGTTCGAGCCGATCGCGCACGAGGCGCATCAGGGCGTGCAGGCGTTCGATCAGATCCGCGCCGCGCGCCGCATCGGCGAGGGCGCGCAGCGCGGCGTCGGGCGCAGTCAGCGCGGTGTCGCGCAGGAACAGGTCGGGCGGGAACCGCTCCAACGCGCCGCGCACGACGCCTGCGAAATCGAAAGTCTCGACAACGCCCTCGGCGACGAGGCGCAACTCGGAAGGCGGCGCCTGCAGGCTGAACATGTCCGCAAGATTGCCGAACGCATCCTCTGCGCGGCGCAGCCGGCAATCGGCCTCCACGTCGATGCGCCATTCCAGCACGTGCTGGCCCTCATGGCTGCGCGGGGTCAGGCGCAGCGCCTCGATCACGCGGCGCGCGGAGGGGTCGAAGCGTTGCACGATCTCGTGGCGGATCTTGATGCGCATGGGGTTTCCGGCGGCGGATTAGTCGATCAGATATTGCTCGGCGACGATGGAGCCAAGGCGCGCGTTGTCGCCGATGAACTCCGTCAGAAACTCGTGAAGACCTGTCTGGAAGACGTCTTCGAGGGCGCAATTCTCCAGCCGCAGCAGGATCGAGCGCGCATGACGCTGGGAGGGGCCCTGCGCGCCGTAAGCGGCGGCGATGGCGTCCAGATAGCGCACGAGATTGTCGTAGCAGGAGACAAGCGAACGCGGCATCTCTTTCTTCAGGATCAGGAGATCGGCGATAAGCCAGGGCTTCACGCCCTGCCGGTAGACCCAGTGATAGGCGGTCAGGGCGGAGACCGCGCGCAGGATCGAAGTCCACTGGAAGTAATCGAGCGAGCCGCCCACCGCCTCGCTCTCGGGCAAAAGCACGTGATACTTCACGTCGAGGATGCGGGCCGTATTGTCGGCGCGCTCCATGTAGAGGCCGAGGCGGCTGAACCAATAGGCGTCGTTGCGCAGCATGTTGCGATAGGCCGCGCCGTCAAAGTCGCGCGACATGGATTTCACCATGTCGAGGAGAGGGTCGATGCGCTCGCGGCTCATGCGCTCGAAGGGCGCGCGGGCGCGCTCGACGCCGCGCAGCTCCAGCCAGGCCGCATTGATGCATTGCCACATGTCGGCGGTGAGCGCCGTGCGCACGGCGCGCGCATTGGTGCGCGCGCTTTCGATGCAGGAGCGGATCGAGGATGGGTTCTGCGGATCGAAGATGAGGAACTCGATCGCACTCGCCTCATCGACCTTCTCATAGCGCTCCTTGAAGCGGTCGAGCGAGCCCACGGCGGAGAGCGCGCTCTCCCATTCCGCGCCGCCGCCATAGGCTTTGGGCAAAGCGGCGAGGCGCGCGGTGATGTCGATGATGCGAGCGGTGAACTCCGCGCGCTCGACATAGCGGGCGAGCCAGAACAGATTGTCGGCGGTGCGCGCGAGCATCAGGCGTCCTCGATGACCCAGGTGTCTTTGGTGCCGCCGCCCTGGCTTGAATTGACCACGAGCGAGCCCTTGCGCATGGCCACGCGCGTGAGGCCGCCGGGCACGACGCGCGAGCCCTCCGCGCCGGTGAGCACGAAGGGGCGCAGATCCACATGCCGGGGCGCCACGCCCTCCTCGACGAAGGCGGGGCATGTGGACAGCGAGAGCGTCGGCTGGGCGATGTAATTGTCGGGCGCGGCGATGAGCTTCTTCTCGAACGCCTCGATCTCCGCGCGCGAGGCGTGCGGACCGACCAGCATGCCGTAGCCGCCCGATCCGTTGACCTCCTTCACCACGAGCTCGCCGATATGCGCGCGCACATATTTCAGCGCCTCGGGCTCGCGGCAGCGCCATGTGGGCACGTTCTTGAGGATCGCCTCCTCGCCCAGATAGAAGCGCACGATGTCGGGCATGTAGGTGTACATGGCCTTGTCGTCGGCCACGCCGGTTCCCACCGCGTTGGCGAGGGTGACATTGCCCGCCTGATAGGCGTCGAGCAGGCCCGGCACGCCGAGAACGGAATCGGGCCGGAAGGCGAGCGGATCGATGAAATCGTCGTCGATGCGCCGATAGATCACGTCCACGCGGCGCGGGCCCTGCGTGGTGCGCATATAGACCACGCCGTCGCGCACGGAGAGGTCGTGCCCCTCCACCAATTCCACGCCGAGACGATCGGCGAGGAAGGAATGTTCGTAATAGGCCGAATTGTAGAGACCCGGCGTGAGCAGGGCGACGACGGGCTCGCGGCTCGAGGACGGCGGCGCGACCGAGCGCAGGCAGTTGAGCAGCAGGTCCGTGTAATTCTCGACCGGGGCGATGCGGTGGCTCGACACGAGGTCGGGCAAAAGGCGCATCATCACCTCGCGGTTCTCCAGCATGTAGGAGACGCCGGAGGGCGTGCGCGCATTGTCCTCGAGCACGTAGAATTCATTCTCGCCCGTTCGCACGAGATCGATGCCGGCGATATGCGCCCACACATCGTGCGGCGCGCGCTTGCCGGCCATCTCGGGCCGGAAATGGGGATTGCGATAGACGAGATCGGCCGGCACGACGCCGGCGCGCAAAATGTCGCGCGCGCCATACACGTCGCACAGGAAGGCGTTGATCGCCTTCACGCGCTGAATGAGCCCCTTTTCAAGCAGGCTCCATTCCCTCTGTCCGATCACGCGGGGAATGATGTCGAAGGGGATGAGCCGTTCGGCCGCGTCCTTGTCGCCATAGACGGCGAAGGTGATGCCGATGCGGCGAAACAAAAGCTCCGCCTGGGTGCGCCGCGCGGCCAGAAGATCAGGCGGGGCGTTGCGCAGCCATTCGTCGACGCGCGCATAGACCGTGCGCACATCAGCGCCGCCGCCGGTCATCTCATCCCAAAAATGCTGATCCGCCATGGCGCTGCCCCGGGGCGAAACGCCCAGCCTGCAGGTAAGCAAGGCTTGTACCACGCCTTGGCGGTTAATTCAGCGGCGCCGTTACGCCCGGGCCCTCGTCCATTAGCCGCATGAACGGGCGGGGCGCCTAATGGCTAGGCGCCATGTGCGAAGGCCGGCGCGTAAAATGGAAAAAGCCCCGAGACTGGCTCGAGGCTTCCCATTCCCTCAGCGTTTTCACGCAGGGAAGATCGCGCTCCGCGCATCGCCGCCAGTTCATCCGTGGTCGGCGAGCGCCTGAGCGCTGCGACCATCGCGGGCGGGGGGCGTCCCTGCGACGATCGCTTGTATCTTGAGATGGGGGCTGCGCGCGCGATTGCAAGGGGCGGCGGCGCGCGCCCTGCGCTCAATCCGCCCGGCGCAGGAAAACCACCTGCGTGTCGCCATAGGCGCGGCGCTCCAGCAGGGAATAACCCTCGGGCGCCTCCACCTGCGCGTCAGCCGCCTCCTCCACCACCGCAAGCGCGCCGGGCGCAAGCCAGCCGCCCTCGCGCAAGGCGGCGAGCGCCAGCGGCGCAAGGCCGCGCCCATAGGGCGGATCGAGGAAGGCCAGACCATAGGCCTCGCCCGGCGGCATGGCGCCGAGTTTGGTGGCGTCGCGGCGAAAGATCTTGCTGACGCCGCCGCAGCCCAGCGCCTCGACATTGGCCCGCGTCAGCGCGCGCCCTTCCGCGCCGTCATCGACGAAGAGCGCGAAACGCGCGCCGCGCGACAGCGCCTCAAGCCCGAGCGCGCCCGTGCCCGCAAACAGGTCCATCACGCGCGCGCCCTCCACCACGCCGTCATAGGAATGGGCGAGGATGTTGAAAAGGCTTTCGCGCAAACGATCCGACGTCGGGCGCACGGCCGACGTCGATGGACCCTTGAGGACCCGCCCGCGAAACGCGCCGCCGACGATGCGCATCGCAGCGAATTACTCCCGACCGCGCCGGCCGCCGCCGCCGCCACCGGGACGATCGCCGCGCGGTTTGCCGGAGCCTCTGGCGCCCGGCCCCTTACCGCCGAAACTCTTGCCGCCAAAGCTCTTGCCGCCGGGCTTGCCTCCGGGCTTGCCGCCAAAGCTTTTGCCGCCCGGTTTGCCGCCAAAGCTTTTGCCGCGCGCGCCACGGTCGCCGAAACTCTTGTCGCCATCGCGCTTCGGCCCCGGACGGGCGGAGGAGCGCGCCGCATAAGTCTCGCCCTCAAAGCGTTTGCGCGCGGGACGCTCGCCATCGAAGGTTTTGCGCGCAGGCCGCTCGCCATCGAAGCTTTTGCGCGCAGGACGCTCGCCATCGAAGCTCTTGCGCGCAGGGCGCTCGCCGTCGAAGCTTTTGCGCGCAGGGCGCTCGCCATCGAAGCTCTTGCGCGCAGGACGCGCGCCATCGAAGCTCTTGCGCGCAGGACGCTCGCCATCGAAGCTTTTGCGCGCAGGGCGCTCGCCATCGAAGCTTTTGCGCG
>CAZYBF010000016.1:36454-54053 GCA_964645525.1 uncultured Beijerinckia sp. | reverse complement strand
GCCGATGATGGCGTTGAGCGGCGTGCGCAGCTCATGGCTCATATTGGCGAGGAATTCCGACTTGGCGCGGCTGGCGAGTTCGGCTTCCGCTTTCTGTTCAAGATAGCGCTCGGCGAGTTCGGCGAGCTGCTGGGCCTGCGATTCAAGCGCCTGGCGCGAGCGGCGCAGGTCTGAGACGGTTGCCTTCAGGCGGCGTTCGGAATCGAGGAGCTTCTCCTCGTGGAGTTTGTGGCTGGTGATGTCGGTGCCCACGGAAACCCAGCCGCCGTCCTTGGTGCGGCGTTCATTGAGTTGCAGCCAGCGCTCGTCGGCGAGCTGCGCCTCGTAAGAGCGCGCGCCGCTCTCGAGCCGTTCGGGCGCGGGCAGGCGGGCGAGCGCCGCCGATTGTGCGCCCATCGCCATGATCTCGTCATAGCTGCGCCCGGCGAGGCTTTCCTCTTCCGGCAGGCCATGCAGGCGCAGGAACTTGCCGTTGCACAGCACAAGGCGGTTGTCAGCGTCCCAGAGAACGAAGGCTTCCGACAGCGCTTCGATAGCGTCCTGCAGGCGTTCGCCGGCGGTGCGGGTGCTCTCTGCCAGGCGCTTCTGTTCGGTGATGTCCACCGCGATGCCGACGAGGCGCGGGCCGTCGTCGCGCGGGTGGCGCACGATCTCGGCGCGCGCGCGCAGCCACATCCATTCACCCTGAGCATTGCGGATGCGGAAGGTGCGGTCGATCGTGCGCTCCTGCGTGTCGATGAGCGCCTTGGCGATCTCCGTGAGATTGATGTCGTCTGGATGGACGAGCGCATTGATCTCGCCAACTGACACATGACCAGAGCGCTCAAACATGCCGAGCATGTCATACATGGAGGACGACCAGGAGATATGGCCGCGCGCCAGATCCCAATCCCACAATCCGCAGCGACCGCGATTGAGCGCTGTTTCGATGCGCGAGCCCATGCGGTCGCACGCCAGGGTCATCTCGCGCGCGCGCTTGGCCTGCCATTGATATGCGCCGATGAGCGCGGCGAGAGCGGCCAGCATGGCGCCGGCGATGACGGCCATGCGTTGCGACGTCGCGCGCCAGCCAGCGAGCGCGTCGGCGCTCGTCTGTATCACGGCGACTTGTGCGAAGGGCGCGCGCAGATTGCGGGCGGTGACGATGGCTTCCTGCCCGTTGTTGAGACGCGAGCGCATGGCGCCTGCGCCGTCCGCGAGGATTGCGACGGGCGCCGCGTCGCCCAGCCGGTCCGCCAGTTTGCCGGCGGCCATGGCGGCGGCGGGCGCGGCGGCGACGACGGCGCCGCTCATGTCGCTCACGAGCACGACGCGGCCTTTGGCGCTGACCCATGCGGGCAAGGCTTGCTCGAGCGAGCCGGATATGGGCCGGGAGTCGACTTCGTGCGCGAGGTAGCGAGCGAGCAGCTCCATGTCCTGCGCAGCGTCCGCAAGGGCGCGTTCGCGCGTTTGCAGGGCGTAGGACGCCAGCGCCGCCACGATGGCGCAGATCAGGAGAAGGGCCGTCAGGGGCACTCCCGCCCGCGCCAGCCGATCACGCGTCCAGTTCGCCATGCGCGGCGATGTCTGCACGCGTGCAAAATTCGTCGACGCGCCCGCAAGTGCGGTCGCATCCGACACGTTCGCACGTGCCATGGGTTGGCCCCCTCGTTCTCAAAATGGATCCGCAGCCATGTGCCGCATCGCCGCGAATCACGGTCAGTTGAATCCCGAGCGGGTGATTTGTCCAGAACTTAATAGTTAATGAACGCGAGATTTTTCACGCCCAAGACGGCGCTGGCGCCGAAGCGCCTTTGCGATGAATCGTTTGCGCGTTTTCGCCCCTCAGGCGAGCGAGCGCGTGACGATGTCGCGCACGTCCGCGGACAGGCTTTCATGCGCCGCGATGCGGCGCAATTGCGCCTCCGCAAGAGCCTTTCGGCCGCTCTCCAGGCTGCGCCAGGCCTTGAAGGCGACGAGCAGGCGCGCGGCCACCTGCGGGTTGCGCGCGTCGATCTCGAGCACGATGTCCGCAAGGAAGGCGTAGCCTGACCCGTCGGCGGCGTTGAACTGGGAGGCGTTGCCGGCGGCGAAGGAGCCGATGAGCGCGCGCAGGCGATTGGGATTGTTCATCGAGAACGCATGATGGCGCATGAGCCCTTTCACGCGCTCCAGCGTGCGCGGCTCCGGCGCCATGGCCTGCAGCGCAAACCATTTGTCGAGCACGAGCGGGTCGGCCGCATGGGCGCGGAAGAAGGAGTCCAGCGCCTGGCCACGCTGGGGCGCGCCGTTGAGCGTGAGGGCAGACAGCGCCCCGAACATGTCCGTCATATTGTCGGCGCTCTGGAACTGACGCATCGCGCGCTCCCCTCCGTCGTCGCGGTCGGCGATGGTGAGCAGGTCGAGGGCGGCCTGTTTCAGCGCGCGCCGTCCGGCGCCCGCCGCATCCGGCGCATAGGCCATAGGCGCGCTCAGCGCATCGTGGATCGCGCGCAATTCGTCGCGCAGCCTTCCTCCCATGGCGGCGCGCAGCGCGTCGCGCGCCGCATGCACGGCGTCGGGATCGACGTCGCGCGCGATCTCGCGCGCGAGGTCGCTTTCTGAGGGAAGCGACAGGGCGAGCGCGACGAAAGCCGGATCTTCTCGCCAGCCGGCGACCAACATGCGCGCTGCGGCGCAAAAACCTTCCGCGTCCTGCGCCTCGCCGCCCGCGCGCAAAGCCTGCGTGGAGCGCAAAAGCAGCCGGGTGGCGTAGGTCTGCGCGGCCTGCCAGCGGTTGAAGGGATCGCGGTCATGCGCGATCAGCGTGATCAGATCGTCCTCGCGCGTGGCCGCCTCCACGCGCACCGGCGCTGAGAAGCCGCGCATGAGCGACGGCGTGGCCGGTTCGGCGACGTCGTGGAAGACGAGGCGGCGCGCGGCGGCGTTGAGCTCGAACAGACCGCGCGCGCATTCCCGCGCGCTGGCGCCGCCCGCCTCGCCCTCAGGCGGCGTGCGCAGCGGCAGGTCGCCGAGCGTCGCGCTGACGAGGCCGAGCGCGACAGGGATCATCTGCGGCTCTTTCGTGGGCTGGCCCGGCGTCGCCGGGCTGGTCTGCGCAAGATCAAGGGTGAGCGTGCGCGCGACCGGATCATGGCTCCATTGCGCGCTCACCACAGGGGTGCCGGCCTGATCGTACCAGCGCATGAATTGCGAAAGGTCGCGTCCGGCCGCCTGTTCGAAACAGGCGATGAAATCCTCCACCGTCGCGGCCGTGCCGTCGCAGCGGTCGAAATAAAGATCCATGCCGGCGCGGAAAGCCGCATCGCCAATGAGGTTCTTGAGCGCGCGAATGACCTCGGCGCCCTTCTCGTAAACGGTGGGCGTGTAGAAATTGTTGATCTCGTGATAGGTGTGCGGACGCACATTGTGGGCGAGGGGGCCGGCGTCCTCGCTGAACTGGGCGGCGCGCAGCGCGCGCACATCGGAGATGCGCTTGACCGCGCGCGAGCGCATGTCGGCGGAGAACTCCTGATCCCGGAAAACGGTGAGCCCTTCTTTCAGGCACAATTGGAACCAGTCGCGGCAGGTGATGCGGTTTCCGGTCCAGTTGTGGAAATATTCATGCGCGATGATCGCCTCGATGTTCGCATAGTCGAGGTCGGTCGCCGTCTGCGGCAGGGCCAGCACATATTTATCGTTGAAAATGTTGAGGCCCTTGTTCTCCATCGCGCCCATGTTGAAGTCGGAGACGGCGACGATATTGAACACGTCGAGATCATATTCGCGCCCAAAGGTCTCCTCGTCCCATTTCATGGAGCGCTTCAGCGCATCCATCGCATAGGCGGCGCGGTCGGCCTTGCCCGGCTCCACATAGACGCCGAGCGCAACCGTGCGGCCCGACATCGTGACGAAAGAATCATGCAGCGCGTCGAGCGCGCCGCCCACAAGCGCGAAGAGATAGGCGGGTTTCGGGAAAGGATCGTGCCAGAGCGCGTAATGGCGCCCGCCCTCCAGCTCGCCCGCCTGCAGCAGATTGCCGTTGCCCAGCAGAACAGGCGCCTCCGCCTTGTCGGCTTCGATGCGAGTCGTGAAAATCGACATCACGTCGGGCCGGTCGAGGAAATAGGTGATGCGGCGAAACCCTTCCGCCTCGCACTGGGTGCAATAGGCGGAGCCGGAGCGATAAAGCCCCATGAGCTGCGTATTCGCGGAAGGATCGATCTGCGTCTCGATCGTCAGGGTGAAGGGGCGTTGCGGCGGATTGTCGATCACGAGCCGGTCGGGCGTCAGTTTGTCCGCCTCAAGGCGCAGCGGCGCGCCGTCGAGCGCCACGCTGAGCGCGGTCAGTCCGTCGCCGTCAAGGATGAGCGGCGCGCCGGGTCGCCCCTTCACATTGGGCGCGATCGCCAGCGAGGCGCGCACGCGCGTCTGCGTGAGATGCAGGCTCACGTCGAGGTCCGTCGTCTCGATCAGGTAATCGGACGGGCGGTAATCCTTCAGGTGAACGGCTTTGGCGGCGTCGGTGCGCATGGCTTTCTCCTCGCTGCGTTCGATATGGCGCCCCGCCGGCGCGGCGCAAGCGGGGCTTTCGCTTTTCCTCAGCCCGCCTGCATGGCGGCCAGCGCCGCCCGGGCGAGCGCGTCGGCGCGCGGGGCGAGCGGCCCCGGCAGGCGGCCGTAGAGCTTGAACACGGCGGGCTGAAGCGCCGCCCCCAGCGCCATGGCGGCGGCGAGCTCGGGCTCCTGCGTCATGATCTCGCCGCGCGCCTGCGCCCGGGCGACGATGCGCAGGATTTCCGCGACCGCGTTTCCATCCTCGCGCACATAGCGCAGATAGGCGTGCTGGTTCAAAAGAACGAAGGCGAAAGCGTCCGGGTCCTCGTCGAACATGCGGCAGACGAGCGCGACGATCTGCGTGACGCTGTCGCGAAACGGCAGGTCGCGCGCGCCGATCTGCGCGATGGCCTGCGCCAGAGCGCCGTAATGACGCTGGAACAAATCGCGCGCCAGCGCCTCCTTGGAACCGAAATAGCGATAGAGCGCGGCGTCCGCCACGCCCACCGCCTGCGACAGGTCGCGGATCGTCGCGCCCTCGACGCCCTTCGCCGCGAACAGGCGCAGCGCCTCGCGCTCGATGCGCGCGCGGGTCGCCGCGCTGTCGCGCGTCTTCGTCGCCGCCTCAGCCACGGTCAGCCTCATTGGCGGCGCGTTCTCTGACGATGCGCTCCAGCGCGACGTAGTCGATCTTGCCGGAGCCCAGCAGCGGCATGTCCGGCAGGATGATGAGATGCGACGGAATCATCAGCTCCGTCGCGCCGTTCTCCTTCATGCGCGCCTGCACGTCGGCGCGGTTCGCGTCCCTGTGCGCGGTGACGAGGATGAGGCGTTCGCCCTTGCGCGGGTCCGGCGCTGCGACGACGGCGAGCGGCGCGTCGCTCCAAAGGCCGGCGCAGGCGCGCTCCACGGCGGCGAGCGAAACCATCTCGCCGCCGATCTTGGCGAAACGTTTCGCGCGGCCCTTGATCGTGACGAAACCCTGCGCATCCACCGCAACGATGTCGCCCGTGTCGTGCCAGCCATCGGGCGCCTCCTCCAGAACGCCGGGCGCGTCGGCGCGGTAATAGCCCATCATCACATTGGGGCCGCGCACGAACAGGCGTCCGCCGTCTTCGACGCCGGGCACGGGCTCAAGCCGCATCTCCACGCCCGGCATCAGCCGCCCGACCGTGCCATTGCGGTTGAACATGGGCGTGTTGACCGCAAGGACTGGCGAGGTCTCGGTGACGCCGTAGCCTTCAAGAATGCGCAGGCCGAACTTTTCAAGCCAGTCGCGCCGCGTCGCTTCCTTCACGGGTTCGGCGCCGGCCACCACATAGCGCAGCGAGCGGAAGTCATAGGCGTGGGCCGAGCGCGCATAGCCTGCGAGAAACGTATCCGTGCCGAATAGCACGGTGGCGTTCACGCCGTAGACGAGCTCCGGGATCTGGCGATAGTGCAGTGGCGAGGGATAGAGATAGCAGCGCATGCCGCTGAGCATCGGCAGCAGCAGCCCGCCGGTGAGCCCGAAGGAGTGGAACAACGGCAGGACGTTGAACACGACGTCCGCCGGCGTCACGTCGAAGCGCGCCTCGATCTGCGCGACGTTGGAGAGCAGGTTGCGATGGGACAGCGCAACGCCCTTGGGCGCGCCTTCCGAACCTGAGGTGAACAGCACCACCGCGGGATCGCCCGGCGCGCGGCGTGCGAGCGGGCGGCCGGCCTCGATCAGCGCGCGCAGTCTGTCGAACGCGCCGATCGTCGCGCGCAGATCTTCCAGCCAGACGATGCGCGTCTGTCCTTCGAGCGCTGCGACGAGGCCGCCGAGCCGCGCCTTCTCCACGAAGGCGCGCGATGTGAGCACGCAGCGCAGGTCCGCCGCGCGACAGGCGGCGAGAACGGCGGCGGCGCCGGCGGAGAAATTGAGCATGGCGGGCGTGCGGCCTGCAGCCTGGCAGGCGAAGAACGTCACCGCAGCGCCCGCCGCCGTCGGCAGCATCACGCCCACGCGTTCGCCCTCTTGCGTGAACGCCATGATCTTGCGCCCCAGCGCCGCCGCGCCGATGAGCGTGCGTCGGCCGTTCAGCGCGCCGGCGAGCGGATCCTCGATCAGCGTGCGCCCGCCGCCCCAGTCGCGCACCGAGCGCGCCAGCGCCTCGATGAGCGTGCGTTCGACGTCGCGCGTGCGGAACACGACGTCCGACATCAGGTCGTAGAGCGCGGCGCCTGCGGCGATGCGCCGCTTGCGTCCCACAAGATCGGCCGGGATCTCGAGGCGTCGCGGCGGCAGAAAGGTGACGCGCACCTTGGGAAACAGCGCGCGGCGGACAAGATGGCGGGGCACGCGCGTGAACGGCGTGCGCTGCAGCCCTTCCAGCCGCACCGGCACGATGACGGCGTCGGCCTTGTCGGCGATCATGGCCGCCCCGTCGTAAACTTTCATCAGCGCGCCGGTGACGGTGATGCGCCCTTCGGGAAAGATGACGAGCCGCTCGCCTGCGCGCACTTCGCGGATCAGTCCGCGTGTGGTCATCGGCTTTGAGGGATCCATCGGATAGGTGCGCGCCACGCGCAGGAAGGGGCGCACCCACCAGGCTTTCGCGATCTGCCAGTCGATGGCGAAGACGGGTCGCTTGTCCACGAGCGACAGGACCACGGGCGCATCGAGGAAAGAGAGATGATTGACCGCGATGACGCAGCGATCGCCCGCCGCTTCAAGATGCTCGAGCCCCTTCACCTCCATGCGGAACAGGACGCGGGCGAGCAATTGCGCCGCCTCGCGCAGGAAGTCGCCGGGCAGCGCGCGAAACAGCCACAGGCCCGCAACGACGTTGAGGACGCCGAGCAGAGCCAGCAGCGCAGGCTCGCCGGCGCCCGCCCATTGCATCGCGGAGGCCGCGAGCGATCCTGCGACCATGAACAGCGAGGTGACGATGTTCACGGCCGCGATCACGCGGGCGCGGCGCTCCTCCTGCGCCCAGGCCTGCACCGCGGAGAACACCGGCACGACGAACAGGCCGCCTGCGAAGGCGAGGCCGAACACGTCAACGGCGAGGCGCTGCGCGCCCGGCTGGGCGAAGAAGTCCGCAAGCCCGAGATGCGCCTGTCCGGCTGCGGGCGCGAGCGTCCATGTCTGTGCGCCCAGATCCATGAGGAAGGCGCCCATCAGCAGCGCGCACAAAGGCGTCGGCAAGAGAAGCAGCCGTCCATGGGCGATCAGCGCGGCCGCCAGCGAGCCCGCCGCCACGCCCACCGCGAAGAGCGCGGTGACGGCGGTCTCCGCCTCGATGCCGCCGCCGAGGCGCTGTTTGACGATGATGGGCGTGAGCGAAAGGGCCACGGCGCCCGTCATCCAGAACCAGCTCACCGCGACGCCGCCGATCCATAGCCTGTTGTCCTGCGTGAGTTCACGCGCAAGCCGCAGGCTGGAGGCGAAGGGATTGCGTTGCGCGCGCAGGCCCGGCGCGCCCACGCCGGTTGCGGGAATGAAAAGGCTCGCGCCCCAGCAGAGCAGGGCGACGGCCATCAATTGCGCCACGACGCCCGCCGTCGCGCGGTCGTGGCTCGCCGCATAGCCGCCGGCGATCACGCCAAGCAGAATCGCGAGAAAGGTGGCGCCTTCGATGAGCGCATTGCCCGCGGGCAGCTCCTGCGTCTCGAGGTGATCGGGCAGGATGCCGTATTTGATCGGGCCAAAGAGGGCCGCGATCACGCCAAGGCCGAACAAGGCGAGATAGAGAAGGCTCAGCGAGCCGAGCGCGAAGCCGGCGGCGGCGACCATCTGCACGAAGATCTCGGCGAACTTCAGCCGCCGCGTCACCATCGCCTTGTCATGGGCGTCGGCGATCTCCCCGCCGAGCGCGGAGAGGAAGATCGAGGGCAGGACGAACACGCCCACGGCCAGCGTGACGAGCGCGCCCGCCTGCTCCTCGCCCAGCCGGAACAGGATGAGCATGGCCAGCATGCTGCGCACGAAATTGTCGTTGAACGCGGAAAAGAACTGGCACCAGAACAGCGGCGCGAAGCGGCGCGCGCGCATGAGTCGCGTGAACATGTGTCCTCCGGCGAACAAGTGAGCATTCACTAACTTGCTGCAAGGTCGAGGTCAAGACGCGTCGCCCGATCGGCTTGCCTTTTCGGCCGGGGCGGACATGTTCTCGGTCTGCTTTTCGCGCCGGCTGAATCCGGCGCGCGGCCGAACCCGGAGAATCCCATGCGCTATCTGCACACCATGGTCCGCGTGAGCGACGTCGCCGCCTCGCTCGACTTCTATTGCGGCAAGCTTGGGCTGAAGGAAGTCCGCCGCGTGGAGAGCGAGCAGGGCCGTTTCACGCTGATTTTCCTCGCCGCGCCGGGGGACGAGCAATCCGGTCGCGACAATCGCGCCCCGCTGGTGGAGCTCACCTATAATTGGGATCCGGAGACCTATACGGGCGGGCGCAATTTCGGCCATCTCGCCTATGAGGTCGACGACATTTACGCGCTCTGCGACCGGCTGATGAAGGCGGGCGTCACGATCAACCGGCCCCCGCGCGAGGGCCGCATGGCCTTCATCCGCTCGCCGGACAATATCTCCATCGAGCTTCTGCAGAAGGGCGAGGCGCTCGCCCCGGCCGAGCCCTGGAAATCCATGCCCAACACCGGCGTGTGGTGAAGCGAAAGCGTTGACGCGCGGGCCCTTCCGGGTTCACCTGTGGGTGAAAAGACAGGAGGGGCGCGCATGTTCAGACGGGTGGGAGACTACGTACTCGACAATCTCCTTTTCGGGTTCCTCGCCGGCGCGCTCGGCGTGATCCTGTTCCATCAGCTCGCGATCTGGGGCTGGGCGGGGCGCACGCCCTGGTCGAACTGGGCTCCTGTTCCGCCCTGGGGCGTGCCGACGCTGGTGAGCCAGACCTTCTGGGGCGGCTTGTGGGGCGTGGCGCTGGCTCTGGCGAGCCATCACGCGCCGCGCCTGTTCCTCCGCCGGCCGCTGGGCGGGCTTTTGTTCTATGTCGCGGCGCTCGCTTTCGGCGCGCTCCTGCCGACGCTCGCGAGCTGGTTCATCGTTCCTCTGTTCAAGGGGGGCGCCTTCGGGCCGCGCGGCGTCTGGTACAACGGCATGGTGATCAACGGCGCCTGGGGGTTGGGGGCGGGCCTGTTCCTGACCCTGTTCACCCGGCGCAGCTTCCGCCCCTGACGGGCGCGGTTCATTTCCCGCGCGTTTGCGGCTACCAAGGCGCGGGGGCGGCGAGGGCCGCTTGATTCAGGGAGTAGAAGCCATGTCCGACCTTTCGCTCGCCGCGGCGCAGACGATCGTCACCCAGGCGCTCGCCCATGCGCGCGCCAACAAGTTCAACCCGCTCGGCATCGTCGTGCTCGATGCGCGCGGCTCGCTGAAGGCGAGCGCGGCGGAGGACGGCACGAGTCTGATGCGCTGGAAGGTCGCCTTCGGCAAGGCCTACGGCTCCATCGCCTGGGGCGCTGGTTCGAAGAAGATCGAGAAGATGGCCGCCGACCGCCCGAACTTCTTCGCGGGCGTGGCGCATCTGGCCGATGGCGGGATCCTTCCCGTGGGCGGCGGCGTTCTCATCCGCGACGCCGAAGGCCGCATTCTCGGCGCCGTCGGCGTCTCGGGCGACACGTCGGACAATGACGAGCTCGCAGCTTCCGTCGGCGTCAAGGCCGCCGGCTTCACGCCCGACGGCGGCGCCTGACGCGCACGCGCATTCGCGCGGCGTGGGGAACGCAAGGCGAGCGACGGCGTTATGTCATCACGTCGTCTTGCTCGTGCGTCATGTGGGACTTCGACCAAGGCGGCGCCGCCCCATGCGGGCCGCCTTTTTTGATTCGAATGTCTTGCGGGGACGTCATGCTGCGCGCCGAACTCATCCGAACCTGTTCGCACGAAAAGGTGGCGCATGCCGCCGTGCGCTCCATTGGGGGCGAATTCTGCGCCCGCATGGAAATGCTGGCCCGCGCGCGCGGCGTGAGCGCGGGCGCGTTCGCCGCTGAGCGTGTGCGTCGCTTCGCCAATGACGCCTGCGAGGCGAGCTGGGAGGCGCTGGGGCGCGCCACGCGCGGCGCGGACGCGCCCATTCTCGTGGGCCTGCGCTGGATCGTGGAGCGTTCGTTGGGCGATGAAAGCGACGATGGCGAAGGCGTGCGCTCCTGCCGCCTGCCCCGCCGCGTCGTCTCCGGGTTTGAAGCGCGCGCCTGAGCGTTACGCGCGCCGGCGCGCCCAGGGGCGCGGCCCGGTCTGCGCCTCTGCGCCGGCGCCCGGCTGATAGAAGCGCGCATAGGCAGGCGCGCCGCGCTCGGCGAGCAGGCGCTGCACGGTCGGATCCTTGATCTCGAACGCGTCGAAGCCGCACCGCTCCATCATCTGCATCTGGTCGAGCAGCACGTCACCCACCGCGCGGATCTCGCCGCGGAAGCCGTAGCGCTCGCGCAGCAAAGCGGCGGTGGAGAAGGCGCGTCCGTCGCCGAATTTGGGGAAGGCGAGCGCGATCAGCGAGACGCGGCCGAGATCCTGCGCAAAGCTCTCGATCGACGTGCCCGGTTCGATGCGCAGGCCGATGGGCGCGTTGGAGCTTGCGAAAGCGTCGCGCTCCTGCAGCCACCAGTCGAGCGGCAGAATGATGTGGCCGGCGGGCGGCGGGTCCTCTCCCTCAGCGATCGTGCGCCAGGGATCGTCGACGAAGGATCCGTTCTTCCACAACATGTCAGATGTCCGCGCCCTTGCTGTTTTCGTAAAGGGCTTCCTTGAACGGCTGCATGCCGACGCGGCGGAACGCCGTCAGGAAGTCCTCGTCCTCGTTCTTGCGCAGCGCGCGATAGGCGTCGACGATGCGCTCCACCGCGTCCACGACTTCCTCATAGGAGAAGCCGGGCCCGGTGAGCGCGCCCATCGCGCAGGTCTCGTCGGCCGATCCGCCGAGCGTGATCTGGTAGGTCTCCACGCCCTTGCGCTCGAGGCCGAGAATGCCGATGTGGCCGACATGATGATGGCCGCAGGCGTTGATGCAACCGGAGATCTTGATTTTCATCTGGCCGATGTCGCGCGCGCGCTCGCTGTCGCCGAAGCGCTCGGAGATGCGCTGGGCGACGGGAATGGAGCGCGCGGTGGCGAGCGAGCAATAATCAAGCCCCGGGCATGCGATGATGTCGGTGATGAGGCCGGCGTTGGCGGTGGCGAGGCCGCTCGCCGCAAGCTCGTCATAGACCGCGGGAAGATCCTCGAGCGCCACATGCGGCAGCACGAGGTTCTGCTCATGCGACACGCGGATCTCGCTGTGGGCGTAGCGCTCCGCGATGTCGGCGACGGCCTCCATCTGCTCGGCCGAGGCGTCGCCCGGGGCGCCGCCGATGGGCTTCATCGAGACCGTCACGATGCCGTAGCCCTGCACGCGATGGGCGGCGAGATTGGCGGCGACGAAGGCGGCGAATTTCGGATCCTGCCGGCGGCGCGCCTCGAACAGGGGCGAGGCTGCGCGGGGCGGAAGATCGGGCGGCGCGAAATAGGCCTTGATGCGCGCGATCTCTTGCGCCGGCAGTTCGATGCCCACGCGCGGCGCCGCGGCGAACTCCGCCTCCACCGCCTGCCGCATCCAGTCCGCGCCTTTTTCATGGACGAGGATCTTGATGCGCGCCTTGTATTTGTTGTCGCGCCGGCCTTCGAGATTGTAGACGCGCACGATCGCCTGCGTATAGGCGAGCAGGTCCTCGACGGGGAGGAAGTCGCGGATCTTGGTCGCGATCATCGGCGTGCGGCCCATGCCGCCGCCCACGTAAACCGCGAAGCCGACCTCGCCCTTCGCGTTGCGCACGATCTGCAGGCCGATGTCATGCGCCTGAATGGCAGCGCGGTCGGCCGCCGCCCCGTTCACGGCGATCTTGAACTTGCGCGGCAGGAACGAGAACTCGGGATGCACCGTGGACCATTGGCGCAGGATCTCCGCATAGGGGCGGGGATCTTCGATCTCGTCGGCGGCGGCGCCGGCGAAATGGTCCGCCGTCACATTGCGGATGCAATTGCCCGAGGTCTGGATGGCGTGCATCTCAACGCTCGCCAGCTCTTCCAGTATGGCGGGCGTGTCGGCGAGCGCAGGCCAGTTGTATTGAATGTTCTGGCGCGTGGTGAAATGGCCGTAGCCCTTGTCATAGACGCGCGCGATATGGGCGAGCTTGCGCATCTGCCGGCTGCTCAGCGTGCCATAGGGCACCGCCACGCGCAGCATATAGGCGTGCAGCTGCAGATAGAGCCCGTTCATCAGCCGATGCGGACGGAATTGCTCTTCGGTCAATTCGCCCTTCAGCCGCCGATCCACCTGGTCGCGGAACGCGTCCACGCGCTCCTTCACGAAGCCGGCGTCGAATTCGTCGTAGCGGTACATGTTCGTCTCCCGCTTGGGGTCAGCGCGCGGCTTGCTTGCCGAGGTCGCGGCGCACGGTTGGGCCGGCGGCGCGGATCGCATCGCGGATATGGTCGGCGACAGGCCCGTGCGGCCCGTCCTTCACCGCGAAAACGAACGCCTCCACCACGAGGTTCTTTTTCTCATCCCCGCGCGCGGCCTCCAGCGCGCTCTCCGCCTGCGCCTTGTCCTCGTAAAAACAAGCGTCCGCAAGCATTTCCGCCCAGACGCCGCCGGGCGCGAAGAAAACGACGATGCCGTCGCGCAGACGGTTGGCGGAAATGGCGTAGCGCATGGTCCCGAGCCCGGATGAAAAACGGAACATCCAATAGCCAAATTGCATCTGAATTGCGAGCAATAAAAAATATCACACAAAATCATTGTTTAATTTCGCCTGACGCCTGTTCCCGCCCGGGGCCGTGAGCGCGGCCTTTCGCGATTGACATGAGTCAATGCCCGCTTTGTGCGCTGCGGCAATGGTCCTGCCCAAGGGCGCTGGCTTTTGAGTCGCGCGCCCATGCAGGAGCATAAACGTGGCGCATCAAGCTCAAGTCGCGGGGTCGATGGACCCTCACTCCAAAACGCTCACCGCAGGCGAACTGGGTTTGGCAATCGCCGGCGTCGGCATGGCCTTCCTTTCGATCCTGATCGCGGCGAAGACGACCTCCGCGCCCTACGCTTTCCACGCGAGCCTGTTCGCGCTGGCGAGCGTGGCGAGCGTGTTCGCCGTGTTCAACCGCTATCTCGCGCGCCCGGCCGCTGCGCCCGCCCAGGAGATCGACGGTAAGCCCAATTACAATTACGGGCCGATCAAGTTCGGCGCGCTGATCGCGCTGTTCTGGGGCGTAGCGGGTTTTCTTGTGGGCGTCGTCATCGCGCTGCAACTCGCCTTTCCTGCGCTGAACTTCGACTTGCCCTGGATCAGCTTCGGGCGCCTGCGTCCCCTGCATACGTCGGCGGTGATCTTCGCCTTCGGCGGCAATGTGCTGATCGCAAGCTCCTTTTATGTCGTGCAGCGCACCTGCCGCGCGCGTCTGGCCGGCGAGCTTGCGCCATGGTTCGTGACGCTTGGCTACAATTTCTTCATCGTCATCGCGGGCACGGGCTATCTGCTGGGCGTCACCCAGGGCAAGGAATACGCCGAACCCGAATGGTACGCGGACCTCTTCCTCACGATCGTCTGGGTCGTCTATCTCCTCGTCTTCCTCGCCACCGTCTGGAAGCGCAAGGAGCCGCATATTTATGTGGCGAACTGGTTCTATATCGCCTTCATCGTCACCATCGCCGTTCTGCATCTGGGCAATAACGCCGCCGTTCCCGTGTCGCTCTATTCGCCCAAGTCCTACATCCTGTGGTCGGGCGTGCAGGATGCGATGATGCAATGGTGGTACGGCCACAATGCGGTGGGCTTCTTCCTCACCGCCGGCTTCCTCGCCATCATGTATTACTTCGTGCCCAAGCGGGCGGAGCGGCCGGTCTATTCCTATCGCCTGTCGATCATTCACTTCTGGGCCCTGATCTTCCTCTACATGTGGGCAGGTCCGCACCACCTCCACTACACCGCCTTGCCCGACTGGGCGCAAACGCTCGGCATGACCTTTTCGATCATGCTGTGGATGCCCTCATGGGGCGGCATGATCAACGGCCTGATGACGCTGTCGGGCGCGTGGGACAAGCTGCGCACGGACCCTGTGCTGCGCATGCTCGTGGTCTCCGTCGCCTTCTACGGCATGTCCACCTTCGAAGGCCCGCTGATGTCGATCAAAGTGGTGAACTCGCTGTCCCACTACACCGACTGGACCGTGGGTCACGTGCATTCCGGCGCGCTGGGATGGGTCGGCTACGTGTCCTTCGGAGCCATCTACTGCCTCGTGCCCTGGCTGTGGAACAAGCCGCAGCTCTATTCGCTGCGTCTGGTGAACTGGCACTTCTGGGTCTCCACCATCGGCATCGTCTTCTACATCACCTCCATGTGGGTGGCGGGCATCATGCAAGGGCTCATGTGGCGCGCCTACACGCAGCTCGGCTTCCTTGAATATTCCTTCATCGAGACCGTGGAGGCCATGCATCCCTATTACGTCATCCGCGCGCTTGGCGGCGCGCTCTTCCTGATCGGCGCGCTGATCATGTGCTGGAACGTCTATCGCACGATCGTCGAACCGGCGGCGGAAGAGAGGCGCGCGACGGGCGGCGCCCTCGCGACGGCCCATTGAGCGGACGGGAGAAACTCATGTCCCTGTGGAACAAGCACCAGATCTTCGAAAAGAACTCGATCATCCTGCTGATCGGCGTCCTGATCGTGATCTCCATCGGCGGCCTCGTGGAGGTTCTGCCGCTCTTCTATCTCAAGAGCACGATCGAGAAGGTGGAGGGCATGCGCCCCTATTCGCCGCTCGAACTCGCGGGACGCAACATCTATGTGCGCGAGGGCTGCTATAATTGCCATTCGCAGATGGTGCGCAGCCTGCGCGACGAGGTGGAGCGCTACGGCCATTACTCGCTCGCCGCCGAGAGCATGTATGACAAGCCCTTCCAATGGGGCTCGAAGCGCAACGGGCCGGATCTCGCCCGCGTCGGCGGCAAATATTCCGACGAATGGCACAAGCTGCATCTCGACAATCCGCGCGGCATGGTGACGGGCTCGATCATGCCCGCCTATCCCTGGCTCGCGAAGACGCCGGTCGCCGCGCAGGAGATCGCGCAGGATATGAAAGTGCTCGCCTTCCAGGGCGTGCCCTATACGCCGGAGATGATCGAGAACGCCGCAAGGGATCTCGTGACGCAGGCGAGCGCAGACGCGCCCGACGCCGATGCGCTGGCCAAGCGCTATCCCAAGGCGCAGGCGCGCAAGTTCAGCGGCGTCGACGGACCCGTGAACGAGGCCGACGCCCTGATCGCCTATCTGCAGATGCTCGGCACGCTCGTGGACTTCAAGCTTTACGACGGCAAGGCGAACCTGCGCTGAGGAGACCGCCATGACGATCGAAACATTCTTCTATGAAGCCAAGGCGCTTTCGCTGGCGGCGGTCTTCGTCACCTTCTCGCTGATCATTGTCTATGCGCTGTGGCCTTCGATGCAATCCAGCTTCGACGAAGCCGCCCGCCTGCCCCTCAAAGAGGATTGAGCGCTATGTCCACGGCTCATCACAAAGACGTTGACGCCCTCTCGGGCACATCAACGACGGGCCATGAATGGGACGGAATCCGCGAGCTGAACACGCCGCTGCCGAAATGGTGGCTGTATATGTTCTACGCGACCATCGTCTGGTCCATTGGCTATTTCGTCGTCTATCCCGCCATTCCGCTGGCGACCGGGTTCACGCCCGGCGTGTGGAACTGGACCTCGCGCGGCGCGGTGACGCAGGAGCTCGCCGAACTCGCCGCGCAGCGCGCTCCCATGACGAGCGCGCTTGAAAAAGCCTCCGTGCAGGAGATCGCCGGCGCCGACACGCTGCGGGCTTTTGCGCTTGCGCGCGGCCGCGCCGCCTTCGGCGATAATTGCGCGCCCTGTCACGGCGCCGGCGGCGGCGGCGCGGTGAGCTATCCCAACCTCAACGACGACGACTGGCTGTGGGGCGGCACGCTGGAGGCGATCCAGCAGACGATCGCCTTCGGCGTTCGCTCAGGCCATGAGAATGCGCGCGCAGGCGTCATGCCGGCCTTCACCGGCGCCCTCAGCGCCCGGGAGATCGATCAGGCGGCCGAACATGTGCGCGCGCTCGCGGGCCTGCCCACCAGCGCCGGATATGACAAGGCCGCGGGCGGCAAGATCTTCGCTGAGCAATGCGCGGCCTGTCATGGCGAGCAGGGCATGGGCAATCAGGAGTTCGGCGCGCCGAACCTGACTGACCGCATCTGGCTGTTTGGGTCCGACAAGGCCACCATCGTTCAGACCATCGCGCGCGGCCGCAATTCGGTCATGCCCGCATGGACCGGTCGCCTCGACGACACGACGATCAAGGCGCTCACCGTCTTCGTGCATGGGTTGGGCGGCGGCAAATAGGCGCAAGCGGCCCGCGCCGCAGGAAACGCGACATGAGCGTAAAGCAGGAGCAGATGCGAGAAGCGGCGTTGGAGGCGCAAGGCGTCGCCGCGCCGCTTTATGCGTCGCGCAAGAAAGTCTATCCGCAAAGCGTCGACGGCCCGTTTCGTCGCGTGAAATGGGCGATTCTCGTCTTCGCACTGGGGGTCTATTACTTCCTGCCGTTCGTGCGCTGGGATCGCGGGCCGTTCGCGCCCGCGCAGGCCGTGCTCGTCGACCTGCCCAACCGGCGCTTTTATTTCTTCTTCATCGAAATCTGGCCGCAGGAGGTCTATTACCTCACCGGTCTTCTCATTCTCGCCGCGATGGCGCTTTTTCTCATGAACGCGGTCGCCGGCCGCGTCTGGTGCGGCTATCTCTGCCCGCAGACGATCTGGACCGATCTGTTCATGGCGGTCGAACGGCTGATCGAGGGCGACCGGCGCGAGCGCATGCTCAAGGACAAGGGTCGCTGGACGCTGCGGCGCATCCATGACGTCCTGGTGAAACACGCGATCTGGCTGCTGATCGCATGGTGGACCGGCGGCGCATGGGTGCTCTATTTCACCGATGCGCCCACGCTGGTGATCGACCTGTTGACCTTCAACGGTCCAGTGCTCGCCTATGTCTGGATCGCCATTCTCACCTTCACCACCTATTTTTTCGCCGGCTTCATGCGCGAGCAGGTG
>CAZYBF010000016.1:0-36444 GCA_964645525.1 uncultured Beijerinckia sp. | reverse complement strand
CCTACATGTGCCCATGGCCGCGCATTCAGGCCGCGCTCACCGATGAGCATGCGCTCAATGTCACCTATCGCTACGATCGCGGCGAGCCACGCGGCTCGGTGAAAAAGGCCGAGGCCTTGCGCGCTGAGGGCAAGTCGGCCGGCGATTGCGTGGAATGCAGCCAATGCGTCGCCGTCTGCCCCACCGGCGTGGATATCCGCGACGGTTTGCAGATCGACTGCATTCAGTGCGGCCTGTGCATCGACGCTTGCGACAAAGTGATGACCAGGATCGGTCGTCCGCGTGGTTTGATCGCCTATGACACGGATGCAAACGTGCAGCGTCGTCAGCAGGGCCTGCCCGCGCTGCCGCACCGCATCCTGCGTCCGCGCACGGCGCTCTATGCGGCGATCATCGCTGCGGTGGCGGGCGTCATGCTCTATGGCCTGCTCGTGCGCAGCCCCGTCGGCCTGTCCGCTCTCCATGATCGCAATCCCGTCTATGTGACGCTGAGCGACGGGTCGGTGCGCAACGCCTATACGCTGCGCGTGCTGAACAAGGAATTGCATCCGCGCCGGTTCGACCTGCGCGTGTCGGGCCTTCCGCAAGCGACGATTGACGCCGCAGGCGCCGAAAAATTTGATGGCGGGCTTTTTGTCGAAGTGGGGCCGGACCAGTCGCGCGAATTGCGCGTTCTGGTGACGCTCCCCGCCCATGCGCCGGCAGGCCCGCGCAGCGACATCCGTTTCGTCGCCACCGATGTCGTGTCCGGGCGCGCCGCTTTCGCGAGGGATCATTTCTTAGCGCCGGGAGCCCACAATGCCGAGCATCGTTGATCTACGTCAGGCGAACGACGAGAAACTTTCCGGTCGCGCCGTTCTGTTCATGCTCCTCGCGTTCTTCGGCGTGGTGATCGCCGTCAATCTGGTGATGCTGAAGCTCGCGGTGCAATCCTTCAGCGGGCTGGAGGAGAAGAACGCCTATCTCGCCGGCATGTCGCACGACCGGGCGCTCGCCGCCGTGCGCGCGCAGGATGCGCGCGGCTGGCGCGTTGAGGCGCGGCTTGATCGGCCGGCCCCGGGGCGCAGCCGCGTGCTGGTCACGCGTGGCGAGGCGGAGGTGGATGCGCCTGTGGAGCAGGCGCGCGCGCTGGCTGGCGGCCTGCAGGCGCGCGTGCGCTTCGAACATCCCGCTGACAGCAGGCAGGATCGTGTGCTGGCGCTCGCCCCCGTGCGGGCCGGCGCTTGGTCGGGCGCGGTTGAGATTCCCGCAGGCGCATGGGACCTCGCGATCGAGCTGCATGCGGGCGAGGACGTTTTGTTCCGCTCGCGCAGCCGCGTTCAGGTGCGGGATTGACCATGGCGCAGACGCGGCCCGATCCGATCGACTTGACCCATTTCGTCCGGCGCGAGGCGGATGGCGCGCTCGCGATGGATTTCGCCATCGAAGGGGCGGATTGCGCCGCCTGTATCGATGACATCGAGGCGGCGGCCTGTGAAGCGCCCGGCGTGGTCGCAGCCCGTCTCAATGTCGCAAGCCGCCGGCTGTCGGCGCGCTGGCGCGACGGCGAGGGAAGCGCGCAGGAGATCGTCGAACGGCTCGCCGCCCGCGGTTTTCGCGCCCACGCGTTTGAAATGCGCAGGCTTGAGACGCAGGACCATGAGCGCATGCGCTTTCTGCTGCGCTGCCTCGCCGTCGCCGCCTTCGCGATGATGAACGTGATGCTGCTTTCGGTGGCGGTCTGGTCTGGCGCCGTGAGCGACATCGACGCTGAGACGCGCGACTTCTTCCACTGGGTCTCGGCGCTGCTCGTCCTTCCTGCGGCCGCCTATGCGGGCCAGCCGTTTTTCCGCAGCGCCTGGGCCGGCGTGCGCGCGGGTCGCCTGAACATGGACGCCCCGATCTCGCTCGGCGTCATGCTTGCTCTGGGCATGTCGCTCTATGAGACATGGAGCCACGCCGCCCACGCCTATTTTGACTCTGCGGCGATGCTGCTCACGTTCCTGCTCGCCGGGCGCACGCTTGATCAGGCGATGCGCCTGAAGATGCGCGCCGCCGCAGCCAATGTCGCCGCGCTCAAGGGCGAATATGCGCAGCGTCTGGGCGAGGGCGGGGAGGTCGTCGTCGTGCCCGTGGCCGCGTTGCGCGCGGGCGAGCGCGTGCTTGTGCCTGCGGGAGAACGCGTTCCTGCGGACGCTGAGGTCGTGTCGGGCGCGTCGGAAGTTGATGAGAGCGTCGTCACGGGCGAGACGGATCGTCGCGCCGTCGCGCCGGGCGCGCGCGTTTGGGCGGGCGCGCTGAACGGCGCGGGCGCGCTCGTGCTGCGGGTGACTGCGGCTGGCGAATCCTCCCTCATCGATGAGGCGCGGCGTTTGATGGAGACGGCGAGCGAGGCGCGTTCGCGCTATCGCCTGCTCGCCGATCGCGCGGCCTCGGTCTATTCGCCCTTCGTCCATCTCACCGCCGCCAGCACGCTGGCGTTCTGGCTCCTGTCTGGCGCCGATGCGCATTTCGCCATCGTCACCGCCATTTCCGTGCTCATCATCACCTGCCCTTGCGCGCTGGCGCTCGCGGTTCCGGCGGTGCAGGTGGTGGCGACCGGCTCGCTCTTCCGCGCCGGGCTTTATCTCAACGCCGCCGATGCGCTCGAGCGCCTGTCGGAAGTCAATCACATTGTCTTCGACAAGACCGGCACGCTCACCCTGCCGGTGAAGCGCGTCGCCAATGCGGACGACGTGCCGGCGGACCTGTTGGCGCTTGCAGGCTGGCTCGCCCGTTTCAGCCGGCATCCTTTGGCGAGCGCGATTGCGGCCGCCGCGCCGGCGCATGTCATCAGCGCCGAGGCGCGCGAGGAGGCGGGGGCGGGCGTCAGCGCCCTTGTGGACGGCGTGGAGGCGCGGTTGGGCTCGGCGGCTTTCTGCGGCGTTGCGGATGACGCGCGCGCGCCCGATGCGCAACTCTCCGTTCTTTATGTGCGCCATGGCGCGCGCTGGGCGCGGCTTGAGATACGCCAGGCGCTGCGTGCGGACGCGGTCGCAGTCGTCGCCCAATTGCGCGCGCGCGGTTTCAGCGTCTCGATCTTCTCGGGCGACCGCGAGGCCGCCGTCGCTCCCATTGCGGCGCGCCTCGGCGTGGCCGACTGGCGCGGCGCCATGAAGCCGCATGAGAAGATCGCCGCCGTGCAGGCGCTCGCGCAGCAGGGCAGGCGCGTGTTGATGGTGGGCGACGGGCTGAACGATGCGCCCGCGCTCGCTGGCGCCCATGCCGCGCTGTCGCCCATCGAGGCGGTGGAGATGGCGCGCGCCGGCTCCGACGCGGTGTTTCTCGGCGACAGGCTGCAGCCGGTCGTCACCGCGCTCGATGTCGCGCGCAAGGCGCGCTCCCTGATGCGTCAGAACCTCTGGGTGTCCGTTCTGTACAATATGGTCGCCGCGCCGCTGGCGATCGCCGGGCTGGTGACGCCGCTGATCGCGGCGGCGGCCATGTCCGGGTCGTCCATTCTCGTCGTCGCGAACGCGCTGCGTGCGCGCGCGCCCGCCGGGCGGCCGCTTCCTGCGCAAGGGCGCACGACGCCCGCAGGCGCCCGCGAGGCTTTGCTGAGGAGTGCGCCATGAACGTGCTTGTCTATCTCGTGCCGCTGGCGCTCGCGCTCGGCGCGGTGTGGCTTGGCTGCTTTCTCTGGTCGCTGCGCGCAGGCCAGTATGAAGACATGGAAGGCGCCGCCTGGCGCATTCTTTCCGACGAGGACGTGCGCAAATGAGCCTTGCGGGAGAGCGCGCGGCGCCGCGCGGCGAGACCATGCTCGGCAAGGGCGCGCGCGCTCCCGCGCGCGCTGGGCGTCTCGCCTGTTTCTGTCCTTCGGGCGCGCCTGTCGAGGGCGAGTGGCGCGGGCTTGCGGCGCTTGGCGGCGGTTTCGCCGCGAGCGTTCTCGCGCAGACGCTCGTGCTCGGTCTTGCGCCGCTGGCGGGTCTGTTGCTGGCCCCGCGGCCCGCGCTCGCCGTGCTGCCGCTTGTCGCCATCCTTCTGGGCGCGGCGCTCGCCACCTTTCCCGCCTCCCTGCTGCTCGACACATTCGGGCGGCGCGTCTCCTTCGCGCTTGGCGCCTCCCATGGCGTCGCCGGCGCGGCTGTCTGCGCATGGGCGCTGTCGGCGCACGCCTTCGCCGCTTTGCTGCTCGGCATGTTCTGGATCGGCGTCGCGCAGGGCTTCAGCCTGTTTTACCGCCATGAGGCGGCGATCGGGGCGAGCCGCGGCCGCCGCGCGCTCGCAGTCGCGCTCGTCTTCGGCGCAGGCGCCGTCGCCGGTCTCGCCGGGCCTTCGCTCGCAGGCCTTGCAAGCGTCGTCTTTCCCTCAGCGCTTGTTGGCGTCGCTTTGGCGGCGGGGCTTGCGCAATTCCTCGCCTTCTGTCTCGCCGCCTTCACCTCGCGCCGCCTGCCGGTGGCGTTTGAGGCCGAGTCCGTCGGCGCGCGCGACTGGTCTGCGATGATCGCGCCGACGCTTGTGGGCGGCCTCGCCTGGTTCGCCATGAACCTGTTGATGCTGGCGGCGCCCTTTTCGATGGTGGGCTGCGGCGTCGCGGCGGCGGGCGTGTTCGGGGCAGTCGCCTGGCACGTGGTCGCCATGTATGCGCCCGCCCTGTTCCTGGCCCCGTTCGCGGGGCGCGTCAGCCCGCGCTGGATGGCGGCCGCGGGACTTTTCGTCATCGTCGCGGCGCTTGTCGTCTTCATCGGCGCGCGGGAGGCGGCGGGCTTCGCCGGCGCGCTGGTCGTTCTCGCGTTCGGCTGGTCGGCGGCGACCACGGCGGCCACGCTCTGGCTGCACGAGGATTGCGCGCCCGACCGCAGGATGCTCGCGCTCCACGATGCGGTCTTGTTCGCCTGCGCCATCGCGGGCGCGCTCGCCGCCTTTCCCTTCGCGGGCTGATGGCGGGCGCGCCGCGCGCGCCTTATATGCGGGCAGGAACGAGCGAGGAGATTCGCATGGAGCCCGCAGAGCGGATTGCGCAGCTTGAGGCGCGCCTCGAGGCTTTGAACGCCACAATGGCCAATGTGCTGTCCACCCTTGTGCTGCACGGCGTGCTCACACGCCCGACCGTGGACCACATTCTGCGGGAGGCCGCCGCCCACGCCTCCACGCATGGGGCGGCGCATGGGGTCGCGCAAGTGGACGCGCTGAAGGCGGCCGTGCCCGCCGCCATGCGCGAGGCCATGGGCCCGCCGCCCGACGAGGACGACCACGCCCATTGACCCTGCGCCCGCGCGCTCGACCGCGGCCGCCGGAGCGGCTAGAAGCAGGCCATGAGCCATAGCCCCTGGCGCTTCAGCGTCGCTCCCATGCTCGACTGGACGGACCGGCATTGCCGCGCGCTGCATCGCGGCCTGTCGCGCCATGCGCGCCTCTATACCGAGATGGTGACGACGGGCGCCATCATCTACGGGCCGCGCGAGCGCCTGCTGCGCTTCGACGCCTGCGAACATCCGGTCGCGCTGCAATTGGGCGGCAATGAGCCGGACGCGCTGGCCGAATGCGCGCGCATCGGCGCCGATTACGGTTACGACGAAATCAACCTCAATTGCGGCTGCCCCTCGGACCGGGTGCAGAACGGCGCTTTCGGGGCCTGCCTCATGCGCACGCCGCAGATCGTCGGCGAGGGCGTGGCTGCGATGAAAGCCGCGGTCTCCATTCCCGTCACGGTGAAATGCCGCATCGGCGTCGACGATCAGGAGCCGCGCGAAGCCTTGTGGGCCATGGCGCAGGCCTGCGCGCAGGCGGGCGCCGACGCGCTCATCGTCCATGCGCGCAAGGCCTGGCTCCAGGGCCTGAGCCCGAAAGAAAACCGCGACATTCCCCCGCTCGACTATCCGCTGGTGAGCGAATTGAAGCGCGCCTTCCCGCGCATGCCCATCGCCATCAACGGCGGCCTTGCGGATTTCGCCGCCATCGACGCGCAGCTTGAAACGCTGGACGGCGTGATGGTGGGCCGCGCGGCCTATCACGATCCGGGCCTGCTGTTGCAGGTCGATCCGCATCTGTTCGGCAGCGCGGCGCCTGCGCGCGACGCATTCGAGGCGGTGGAGGCTTATGAGGCTTACGTGGCCGGCCAGCTCGCGCAGGGCGTGCGTCTGGCCGACATGACGCGCCACATGCTGGGCCTGTTCGCAGGACTTCCCGGCGCGCGCCTGTGGCGCCGTCATCTGGCCACCGAAGCGGTGAAGCGCGGCGCGGGCCTTGAGGTCTTGCGCGACGCGCTGGCGCATGTGCGGCGCGAGCGCGCGCCGTCCGCCGACGAGGCCGCCGCCTAGCCTTTCAGGCGCGCCATCGTCTCCGCGACGGTGGCGATCTCCGCCACCGGGCGCAGACCCTCCAGCGCCGCCGCATGGACCTGCGGCGAAAAAGCCGCGCAGCCGTCCGCCAGCACGATGGTCTCGATGTCGCGCACATGGGCGTCGCGCACGGTGGAGGCGACGCCGCCGTTCGTCACGATGCCGCCCACGACCAGCCGCTCGATCCCGCTCTTGCGCAAAAGCCATTCAAGCCGCGTCATGTAGAAAGCGGAATAGGCGACCTTCTCGACGCTGGCGTCCACAGGCTGCAGCCTGTCCACCACCGATTGCCCCCACGAGCCCGGCGCGAAATCGCCCCGTGCGAGAAAGGGCCGCAATTGCTTGAGATGGGGCGAGACGATGGGCTCGCCGCCGCGTCCGGGCACAAGGGTGAACAGCGTTGCGATCACCATGGCGCCGCGCGCGCGTATCTCCTGCGCCAGCGGGGCAAGGCGCGCGGGCAGGGCGGCGATGTCGGCGTTGCTCAGGCCGCCGCGCGCATAGGCGCCGTCCGGATGCAGGAAGTCGTTCTGCAGATCCACCAGCAGAAGCGCGCTCTTTGCGGGATCGAAGGGCGCGCTCATCGCTCGCCGCTCCCATAGCGCTGGCCGCGGGCGAGAATGTCGGCGGTGCCGAGCATTTTGTTCAGCCCTTCGAAGTCGAACATCTGCGGCCGGAAAGATTCCGTCGTGCCCTCGCGCGCGAGCGTCGCATAGAAATCCTGCGCGGTGCGCGCGAGCGCCCGCACGATCCCGCCGGGGAAGATGACGAGCGAAAAGCCCATGGCCTCAAGCTCGCGCGCCGGCAGAACCGGCGTCTTGCCACCCTCCACCATATTCGCCATGAGCGGAATGGCGCCGTCGAACAGGCGGCCGATGCGGGCGAGCTGCGTCTGGTCCTGCGGCGCCTCGATGAAGATCATGTCCGCGCCGGCCTGCGCATAGGCGCCTGCGCGATCGACCGCGGCTTCGAAACTCTCCACCGCCACCGCATCCGTGCGCGCGACGATCAGCGTGGACTGGTGCGCGCGGCTGTCCACCGCCGCCTTGATCTTGCCCACCATCTCCGCGCGGCTCACCAGCGACTTGTCGGCGAGATGGCCGCAGCGCTTGGGCAGGGACTGATCCTCAAGCTGGATCGCATTGGCGCCCGCGCGCTCGAACACGCGCACCGTGCGCTCCACGTTCAGCGCATTGCCGTAGCCGGTGTCCGCGTCCACCACGAGCGCGACGCCCTCCACCCGCTCGCGCACATGGGCGAGCGTGTCGGCGACCTCGCTCATGGAGACTAGGCCGATGTCGGGCCGACCGAGTTTCGAATAGGCGATGGCTGCGCCCGAAAGATAAAGCGCCTCAAAGCCTGCCGCCGCGGCGATGCTGGCGGTGAGCGCGTCATAGACGCCGGGCGCGATCACGATGTCGCGGCGGGCGAGACGGGCGCGCAGGTCGATG
The DNA here is from genome assembly GCA_964645525.1 of uncultured Beijerinckia sp. GTDB lineage: Bacteria > Pseudomonadota > Alphaproteobacteria > Rhizobiales > Beijerinckiaceae > Terripilifer. The sequence continues at coordinate 28,691 of CAZYBF010000016.1, read as the reverse complement.
CTGGGGGCGGTCAAGCGTGATAATCCTTCTGCAGGCGGGCGACGCGGGGGCGTGCGACGGCGCATCCTCAAGCTCGGCCGGGCGGCCATTGGCGCGGCGACCCTCCGCCGTCGCCAAACCGGTTGATCCGGCCTCGCCCGCGACTATACAAAGCGCAAGCGCAATCCAAAAGACGCAAGGGCGCAGGATCATGGGCGGGGCTCCACGGACGATCATCGACAAGGTCTGGGACGCCCACGTCATCGTCGCGCGCGAGGACGGCGACTGCCTGCTCTGGGTTGACCGCCATTACGTGCACGAGGGGTCGCACCACGGCTTCGGCCAGCTGCGCCAGCGCGGCGCCGCCATGGCCCGGCCCGACCTCACCTTCGGTTTCGCGGATCATTACGTGCCCACCCGCGCGCATGCGCAGGTGGATGCGGACGCCGCGCGCATGATCCGCCAGCTCTCGGAGAATTGCGAGAGCCATGGCGTGCGCTGTTTCGGGCCGGGCGATCCCAATCAGGGCATCGCCCATGTGGCGGCGCCGGAGCTGGGCCTGACGCTGCCGGGCCTCATCATCGTATGCGGCGACAGCCACACCTCCACCCATGGCGCGCTCGGAGCCTACGCCTTCGGCATCGGAGCGTCGGAAGTGGCGCATGTGCTGATGACGCAGACCATCTGGCAGTCGCGGCCGCGCCGCATGCGCGTGCGCGTGGATGGCGCGCTGGGGCCAGGAATTGGCGCCAAGGATCTCGCGCTCGCGATCATCGCGCGCCATGGCGTTGGCTTCGCCGCCGGCTGCGCCATCGAATACGCGGGCGCGGCGGTGCGCGCGCTGAGCGTCGAGGCGCGGCTCACCTTGTGCAATCTCTCCATTGAGTCGGGCTCGCGGCTGGGCCTTGTCGCGCCTGACGAGGCGACGGTGGCCTACCTGCGCGACCGCGCCTATGCGCCTGCGGGCGCGGATTTTGAGCGCGCCGCGCAGGACTGGCTGATGCTCGCAAGCGATCCCGACGCGCAGTTCGATGGAGAAATCGCGTTCGACGCGCGCGAGGTCGCCCCTGTCGTGACATGGGGCGTCACGCCGGAACAGGCCGCGCCCATCACCGCGCGCACGCCTGATCCAGCTCAGCTCGCCGATGCGACCAGGGCGGCGGCCATGCGCGACGCGCTCGACTATATGGGCTTGCGGCCGGGCATGCGCCTCGTCGACATTCCCGTGGACCGCGTGTTCATCGGCTCCTGCACGAACAGCCGCATCGAGGATTTGCGCGCCGCCGCTGCGGTGCTGGCGGGGCGCAAGGCGCGCACGCCGGGCCTCGTCTCGCCGGGCTCTTACGCTGTGAAGCGGCAGGCGGAGGAGGAGGGGCTCGATCGCATTTTCGTGCAGGCCGGCCTTGAATGGGGCGGCTCCGGCTGCTCCATGTGCGTGGGCATGAACGGCGATCTCGCCGCCGCGGGCGAGCGCTGCGCCTCCACCACCAACCGCAATTTCAAGGGCCGGCAGGGCAAGGGCAGCCGCACGCATATCATGTCGCCCGCCATGGTCGCGGCCGCCGCCGTGCGCGGCCATTTGTGCGATGCGCGCGAGCTTCTGGAGGGACGCGTTCCATGACGCCGCTCAACGTGATTGAGGCGCCCGCCTGTCCGCTCGGGCTGGAGAACGTCGACACCGACCAGCTCATCCCCGCCCGTTTCATGCAGACGCCGCGCGCGCATGGCTATGGCGGCTTTCTTCTGCATGATCTGCGCCGCGATGCGGATGGCGCGCTGCGTGCGGATTTCCCCGTCAACGACCCGCGTTTCGCGCAGGCGCAAATCATGATCGCGCGCGCCAATTTCGGCTGCGGCTCCTCCCGCGAGGCGGCGGTCTATGTGCTCGCGGACGCGGGCTATCGCTGCGTGCTCGCGCCCAGTTTCGGCGACATCTTCGCCTCCAATTGCGTGCAGAACGGTCTTTTGCCCGCGCGCATCTCGCCGCAGGACGCGCAGGCGCTGCTCGAAGATCCGCAGGTGCAGGCGGGCGCCCCGATCCGCGTCGACCTCGCCGCGCAGCGCGTGCAGGCGGGCGCGCGCAGCTTCGCTTTCGAGGTGCGGCCGGACTGGAGGCAGCGCTTGCTCAACGGCTGGGACGCGGTGGACCTCACGCGCTCCTACGCGCGCGAGATCGAGCTTTTCCTCGCGCGCGACGCGCTGGCGCGTCCCTGGGCGGGCGTGCGTCGCGCCTGATCAGGCGGCCGCAATTCCCATCCGCTCGCGCCACCATGCGCCCTTGAGCCATGCATGCAGGCTTTCGGCGTCCGCCGTCTCGCGCGCGGCGAGCAATACGCTGAGCCAGACGACGCAGAACATGCAGGAGAGCACCGGCGTGCGCCCCTTGTAGGGCGTGCGCGCGATGGGCGCGAGCGTAGGCATGCCCGTGCCCAGCATGACGATGGCGTCGAGCTCGTCGTCGGGCATTTCGTCGAGCGCATATTGCGCGGAGCCTGAAGGCAGCGAATAGATCGGATGGAACTCGTGGGTCGCGCCGGTGGCGTTGCTCTTGGCCGCGACGTCGAATCCGCGCGCGCGCCAATAGGGCGCGCAGGCTTCGTCGAGCGCGCCCATATAGGGCGAGACGAGGCCGATTTTCTTGGCGCCCAGCACGTTCAGCGCATGCACGACGGAGGTCGCCGCGCTCATCGCGGGAAGCCCGCCGGTTTCCTTCGTCACCTGCGCGAGCGTCCTGTCCTCCGCTTCGGCGCCGACGAGATAGGACGTGCCGGTGCAGGCGAAGGCGATGGAGCCGATGGGGGCGTTGGCGAACTGACGCGCGAACGCCGGCGCCGAGCCCCAGTAATCCACGAGGCGCTCCTCGATGGTCTTGTGAGGCGAGAGCATGCGCGCGTTGATCCATGCGCAATCGCGCGGGGAGAGAATGGCGTATTCCGGCTCCACCGTGGTGTTGGCCTGCGGCGTGAGCACGCCCACAAGGGCGCGCGAGGCGTATTCGACTGTCATGGAGCCTCCTGACGTCAGGCGATGCGTTCGGCCTGCCGCAGCCCTTCGATCATCGAGGACTTCAGCAGATAATCGTACAGGCGCGCGCGATCGGAGACGATGGCCTGCAGGCCGGCCAGCAATTCGCGGCGCTTCTCGGGATCTTTCTCGCGCATGCGCGCACGGTTGCGGTCGGCCTGCGCGATGATCTGGTCGCGCGCGACGGGCCGGCGGCGGCGGTCGTAGAGGGCGAGCCGGCGTTCGTCCGCGCCATTGCGCAGCATGTCCACGAAAGCGGCGGCGAGTTCGAACGCGTCATGCACGCCCCCGTTCAGCCCCATGCCGCCGGATGGCGAGTTGAGATGGGCGGCGTCGCCGCACAGCGCCGCGCGCCCCTTGTAATAGACAGGCACAATGCGCTGGTGCACGCGATAGGGGCGCTTCTCGCGCACCTCGTAAGCGACGTCGCGCGGCACGATCTCCTGCAGGCTTTTTTCGATCATCTCCTCGGAGAGCTGTTCCTCGATGGAGAGGTCCTCGCGCGGATAGATCGACACGCGCCAGCGGCCGGGCACTTTCAGCAAAGAGAAATTGCCGTCGCGTTTCCAGCAATAGGTCACGTTGGACAGGCCTTCGAGGTGCTCCTCGAAGGGAAAGAGCGTCGTCGCGAGCAGGGTGGTTTCGGGATAGGTCTCGCCGTCGAACGGCAGGTCGAGAAACTTGCGCACGAAGCTGCGCGCGCCGTCCGCCCCGGCGACATAAAGCGCGCGGTGCGTGCTGCGGCCCTGCGCGGTCTCGACCGTCACCTCCACGCCGCGCTCGTCCTGCGCCATGGCGACAACCGGCGCGCCGAACGTGATGCGCGCCTTCGGCTCCTTCTCGAGGTGCGCGAGCAGGCTTTGCGACAATTTCCACTGCTCGCATTGCAGGCGATAGGGGTGGCGCGTGTCCTTCTCGAGCACCGAGAGATCGAACACCGCGCGGTCGCCGTCAGGGTGCAGGCGGATCTGCCAATGCGGGCATACGAGTCCGCGCGAGACAAGATCGGCCGCGACGCCCAGCGGCTCCAGCATATCGAGCGTGGGAGGATGGAAGGTCGAGGCGCGCAGGTCTTCGCTGATCGCGGGCTCTGCTTCGAACACCTGCACCGACACGCCGGCGCGCGCGAGAAGAAGCGCAAGGCACAGGCCCACAGGCCCGCCGCCCGCTACGATCACTTCGCTCTCCGTCCTCACGCTGGTCATTTCGACTCCCGATCCGTTTGCAGCATGTCTAGGACAAGAGCGCGGCGGGGGCCAAGAGCTGGATCAAGGAACGCGGGAACCTAAGGTCCGCGTTCGGCAGGCGGCCGCGCGCGGGGCGTGCGGCGTTGGGCCTGGCTTATTGCAGCCCCTGCTTCTTCGCCCTTGCGAAGTCGCTGATCTGGGCGAGAAAGGCGTGCATTTCCTCCAGCTCCGCCGCAGCCTGGGCCATGGCGCGATCGGCGGCTATGCACCAGTCCTCGCCTTCGAGCTCGGTGGTCATGAGATCGAGCGCCTTCAATTGTCGGATGAGGTCTTCGATCACGTGGAAACATCCTCCGAAGGCTCGGCGACTTGAGCGGAGCCAAATCGTCGTCACTTAGTGTAGCGGAAAAATCCAGCTCACGCCACCAATGGCTCAAGAGACTTATTCAAAAAAGGAAAAACACTGCTATTATCTTGAGTGTGCGACCGTTTTGGAAGCACTCTCAGGCAACGCCGGGGGGCGGGTGACGATGGGAGACAAGATCCTAAAGGTTCTGGATCATCGCATAGCCGAGCTTCAGGCCAAGGTGTGCGAGGACAGGGCCGAAGGGCGGATGACTTCGGGACTTATCGAGGTTTTTGTAACTCTTCGAGCAATGATCGCAGCAGATCAGTCGTCCGGCGTTCATCCTTCGTTATTCGGCGTAGAGCCAATTCGAGAAGCTCAACGTCCTGAGGGTCGACCTCGGACGCATGAATCGCCAAAGCGCGTTCAATAGCCGCCCAGTCCGCCGCATTGATCGATTGTTTTTTGCCGCGCAGGAAGTCGCCAATGAAGCCCTTGTCGCGGCCGATGCGCAACGAGAGCGCGGCCGCATTAAGATCGGGACGTTGCGCAAGCAGCTCGCGCAAACGCCCCCGCCAAAGATTTGCACGGGCGAGCTTGTCCATGGCCGAATATTCGCATAATCATGGGATTAATCCATCTGCATTTTCATGAGTTGACACACTGTCACAGATTACGGAACGACGGCGCAGCAGGCGGTTTTGGCCCCGCGCTTGTCGCTCCCCGTGCGGCAGGCTAGAAGGCGCTGCGTCGTCCGGGGCCTGGGCGGTTAGCTCAGTTGGTAGAGCATCTCGTTTACACCGAGAGGGTCGGCGGTTCGAGCCCGTCACCGCCCACCAGTCCCGCTGCGTCTTTAGCTTGAGCTCGCAGTCCGCGCGCGTCTTGGCGGGTCCCGAGGCGCCGCAAGGGCGCCCCGGGTTTTGGTTCAAGCGACCGCCGAATATCCGCCGGCGACGAAGCTCGCATAATCTTCCGTGGTCACGACCGCGACGCTGGTCTGCGTCGCCCCGTCCGCCCCGACCGCCTGCACGTCCATGAAGAATGAGACGAGATTGCCGACCACCGCGACGTCGATGTCCACGGCGGCGTCGACATTCATCGCCGCCGCGTAAGTCGCCTCGATGTCGAATGAGGAGGCGACCTGGGAATCGAAGTCGTAGCCGACGTCCAGCGACCAGTCGAAATCGCCGTCCTCGCAGGGCGGCTCCTCCACGCGGTCGTTGAGGAAGTGGATCTCGTCCTCGGTCTCGCCGGCGGCGAGGTCCACCGCCACGCTGTCGTCGAGCACGTTCGTCCAGCCGTCGCGCGTACCCTCCACCACGATGTAATCGCCCGCGGCGAGGTCCGCGAAGGCGTAGGCGCCGTTCGCATTGGTGGTGGTGGTGGCGACCAGTTCGTCGGCGTCCGCGTCGCCGTCGCCGTTTTCATCGAGATAGAGGGACACTTCCCACCCGGAGACGGTCGCGTCCTGCCCGTCGATGGCGTCGTTGTCGTTGCTGTCTTCGTATTTAACGCCTTCGATGCGCCCCTTGGCTTCCTCCTGCGGAGGCACTTCGCCGATCAGTTTGCTGCTGCCCTCGCGGTCCTCGCCCACGCTTGTCGCGCGCACGCCGATCTGTTGGCCCTCCAGCAGCGCGGTGGTGAGATTTGTGTTCGGCGCGCTGATCACGAAGCTCGTCGCCGCGATGTCGTCGTCGGCCATGCCGGGCGTGCCAAGTTCGAGGCCCGCCTCGAAAGCGTAGGGGGTGATGACGGCCTCGGGCTGCGGCGGCGAGGCGGAGCTGATCTCGGGCACGCCGTCGCCGTCGGTGTCGAACACGGGGGCGTCCGTTATGTCGTCTCCTGTGACGTTGAGCTGACTGAGCAGCGCGTCATTTGCGACGTTGAAGAAGAAGCCGCGCAGATCGGCGACGTTGCCCTGCACGACTTCCAGATCGACCTTTAGGTCGGTGAAGCCATCGCTATTGGCGTCGGTTTCAGTGATCGTGACTTTCACCTGCAGCGGCGTGCTGCCGGAATTGACCTCGGAGGGATCGTCGCCGACGACGAAAGAAATAGCCATGTTCGTCTCTCCATTGCATGAACGAGACGAAGATCGCGCTGCGCGCGCGCGCAGGGAATCGGGCAAAAGGCTCCTCGCGGGGCGCAAGAGGAGCGTCAGGCGCGCCAATCACGCCTTTTGGATAGATGCGTCGTCTTGCGCGTCTGCGGCCGCGCCCGCGCCATAGATCTGCTCGCCCTGCACGAAGCCGCCGGCGAGCAGGCCCGCGATCACTTCGCGCACGACCACCTTGCCGTCGCCGTCCGCATCCCACCAGGCCATGATGTCGGCGGCCGTCGCCGCGCTCGCGTCCTCGCTCGCTGGCGCCTGATCGAGCGCCGTCTGGATGTCGGCCTGATCGAACCAGCCTTTGCCGCCCATGTCGTAATCGGAGATGATCTTGCGCGCGTTCTGGATCATGTCGATCCCGTTCGTCAGCTCCGCGCTCGTGATCGCGCCATCGGCGTTCTCGTCCCAGTCTGCGAAATAGGCGGCGGCGTCGCTGATCGAGGAGTCGAAATCCGCCATCAGCTTTTCGAACTCGGGCAGGGAGATCGCCGCCGAGGCGTCAATGTCGTAGCGCGCGAGCAGGGCGGCGGCGATGTCCGCAGCCGGCGTTTCGTCGATGTCGAACGGCGCGGTCGCCGCGCGCACGCCTTCGATCACGTCCTGCCGGGTGAGGCGCAGGTCGCCGTCGCGATCCCACGATTTCACGACCTCTGCGGCAAGCCCGAGCGCGTTCACCAGCTCGTCCGTCGACTCGATATTGAGGACGCCGTTCTCGTCGCCGAATTGCGCGATCAGCGCATCGGCGGCGTCGATGGCGAGGAAGCCGCGCTCCACTTCGGCTCTCGTGATCTTTCCGTCTCCGTCAGAGTCCCACATCTCAATGACGTTGCCCGCCTGCGCGATGGAGCCCAGATCAGGATTGGCGAGCCAGACGGAGACCACGTCGTCCACCACGACGTAGCCCTTCGCGCCGATGTCGTATTGCGCCATCAGCGCGGCGGCGCGCTCGGCGGCGCTGGGCGCGCTTTCCTGCACGGCGCCATAGTCGCTCATCTCCAGCGCGCTCACCGCGCCGTCGCCGTCCGCGTCGAGCGCGTCGAGCGCGGTCTGCGCATGGTACATGCTGATCGCGTAATTGCGCCCGTAGGAGGGAAAGAGCGTGCAGTCGAACAAGGTCGCGCGCAGCGGAAAGGACGTCGGCTGCAGATAGGCGCTTGCGGCGCGCCGCTCCTCCTGCATCTGGACGGACGCGAAGGCGCGCTGGAACTCGCCCCGCGCGATCAACCCGTCGCCGTCGCGGTCGAGCTCGGCGCGCGTCTGGGCGATCAGGCTGTCGCGACGCGCGACGCCCGGCTGGATCATCTTGAGGAAATTGGCAGAAAAATCAGTCATCTGGCGTCTTCCGCCAGATCATGCAGCAAATTCCGCGCCGGTTTGGCTCAGCGCTCCGCCGCTTCCGCGAGATACCAGGCGTAGGTGGCGCGCAAGCCGTCTTCGAGGGCAATGCGCGCGCTCCAGCCCATGTCGCGCAGGCGGCTGGAGTCCATCAGCTTGCGCGGCGTGCCGTCGGGTTTTGAGGCGTCGAACGTGAGCTCGGCCTGCAGGCCGACCACGCGGGCGACATGATGCGCGAGGTCGCGGATCGTCACTTCCTCGCCAGACCCCACATTGACATGGGCTTCGCCGGAATAGCGCTGGGTGAGAAAGAGGATCGCATCGGCGCAATCGTCCACATGCATGAATTCGCGCCGCGGCGCGCCCGAGCCCCATACGGGCAGCGTCTTCGCGCCCTGCGTCTTGGCGCGGTGCGCCTTGGCGATCAGCGCCGGCAGGACGTGCGAGGAATCGAGGTCGAAATTGTCGTGCGGCCCGTAAAGATTGGTCGGCATGGCGCTGATGAAATCCGCGCCGTGCTGGCGGCGGAAAGCCTGGCACATTTTGACGCCGGCGATTTTGGCGATGGCGTACCATTCATTGGTGGGCTCAAGCGGGCCCGTCAGCAGCGCGTCTTCGCGCAGGGGCTGGGGCGCAAGGCGCGGATAGATGCAGGAGGAGCCGAGAAAGGTGAGCTTCTCAACCTCGTTGCGCAACGCCGCGCCCAGAACGTTCGTCGCCATGACGAGATTGTCGTAGATGAAATCCGCCGGCAGGGAATCGTTGGCGTGGATGCCGCCGACCTTCGCGGCCGCCATCAGCACCACCTGCGGGCGCCTGTCCGCGAAGAAGCGCGCCACGCCCGCCTGATCGCGCAGGTCGAGCTCCTCGCGCGGGGCGACGAGGATCTCGCAATCATGTGCGGCGAGCTTGCGCACGAGCGCCCGTCCCACCATGCCGCGGTGTCCGGCCACGAAGACACGTTTGCCTGCGAGGCTGAACAGGGGCTGGGTCATGGGTTCTTCCGGCCCGCTGCGAAGAGCGCGAGGTCGCTATCCATCATCTCGCGCACGAGGTCGTCGAGGGTGGCGGTCGGCGTCCAGCCGAGAACCGCCTTCGCCTTGCTGGCGTCGCCCAGCAGCAGGTCCACTTCCGTGGGCCGGAAATAGCGCGGATCCACGGCCACAAGCACGCGGCCGCTGCGCGGGTCCACGCCTTCCTCGTTCACGCCCGAGCCGCGCCATTCGAGCTTCACGCCCACATGGGCGAAGGCGCGTTCGGTGAACTCGCGCACGGAGCGCGTGACGCCGGTCGCCAGCACGTAATCGTCGGGCGCGTCCTGCTGGAGCATGCGCCACATGCCTTCCACGAAGTCGCGCGCATGGCCCCAGTCGCGCTTGGCGTCGAGATTGCCGAGCCACAACTTGTCCTGCACGCCGTGATGGATGGCTGCGACCGCGCGGGTGATCTTGCGCGTGACGAATGTCTCGCCGCGCACGGGGCTCTCATGGTTGAAGAGAATGCCGTTGGAGGCGTGCAGCCCATAGGCCTCGCGGTAGTTCACCACGATCCAATAGGCGTAGAGCTTCGCGGCCGCATAGGGGCTGCGCGGATAGAAAGGCGTGCGCTCGGTCTGCGGGGTCTCCTGCACCTTGCCGTAGAGTTCGGAGGTGGAGGCCTGATAGAAGCGCGTCTTCTTTTCGAGCCCCAGGATACGGATCGCCTCCAGCATGCGCAGCACGCCGAGCGCGTCGGAATTGGCGGTGTATTCGGGCGTCTCGAAGCTCACCTGCACGTGGCTTTGCGCGGCGAGATTATAGATCTCGTCGGGCTGCGTTTCCTGCACGATGCGGATGACGTTGGTGGCGTCCGTCATGTCGCCGTAATGCAGGACGAGCCGCGCGTCGGGGGCGTGCACGTCTTCGTAGATGTCGTCGATGCGTTGGGTGTTCAGGCTCGAGGAGCGGCGCTTGACGCCATGAACCCTGTAACCCTTCGCGAGGAGCAGGCGCGCCAGATAGGAGCCGTCCTGACCCGTGATGCCGGTGATGAGCGCTGTTTTCATGGGCCGCGTGCTAGCAGGTCCGGCGGCCAAAACCAAGCTGGCAATGGCCGTGCTCATGTCGAAACTCGTCGCACGGGCCCGCGCGGCGATGGTTATTCGCTTGGTTTGGCTTACGCCCTTGCAGGATCCTGCTCAGGCCCGGCTCGCCTCCAGCAGTTTCACGCATGCGTAAAGCGCCTTGATCCGGGGCGTTGGCGCCCCCACCACCTCGCCCAGCTCCACGATGGAGCCCACCAGCGCGTCGATCTCCGTCTGGCGGCCGGCGAGCACGTCCTGCAGCATGGAGGTCTTGTGTTCGCCCACCGCCTGCGCGCCGGCGATGCGTTTCTCAAGCGAGATGCGGAAGCGCACGCCCAGCGCCTCGCCCACCGCCTGCGCCTCGCGCATCATGTCGGCGGCGAGTTCGCGGCCTTCCGCATGGCGGCAGATGCCGGCGAGCGTCGCGCCGGTGAGCGCGCTGATGGGGTTGAAGCTGAGATTGCCCCAAAGCTTCGTCCAGATCTCGCCCCGCAGATCGGATGAGACAGGCGCCTTGAAGCCCGCGCGCGTCAATGTCTCCGAGACGGCGGCGATGCGCTCGGTCTTGCTCTGGTCGATTTCCGCCAGCGAGAAACGTTCGCCCTCGATGAAATGGATCCGCCCGGGCTCGACAAGCTCCGCCGCCGGGTAGACGACCGAGCCGATCACCTGATCGATCGGCAGATTGTCCGACACGACGCCGCCGGGATCGACGCTTTCCAGACGACGGCCTTCATAGGCGCCGCCGGTCTTCATGAAGTACCACCAGGGAATGCCGTTCTGCGCCGTCATCACCAACGTCTGCGGCGTGAGCGCGGCGCGCACCTGCGCGGCGACGGCGCCCACCTGATGCGCCTTCATGCCGAGAATGATCAGATCCTGCGGGCCGGCCGAGCCGATGTCGCCGGCGACTTTCGGGCGCGTCTCCACCAGGCCCTCGGGCAGGCCGGTGATGGTCAGCCCACGGCTGGCGATGGCGTCCTTCTGGGCGCCGCGCACGACGACAGTCACGTCCTCTCCCGCGGCGGCGAGGCGACCGGCGAGCAGGCCGCCGATCGCGCCGGCGCCGATGATGGCGATCCGCATGCTTCAAACTTTCCCTGAATAGCGTCGGCTCAGGCGCCCTGGCGCACGGCGAGGAGGGTGTAATCGGGGTCAGAGACGAAAAACTCGCCATAGGGCGCCTGACGCTTGAACAGCTCAAGCCGCGCGCCCTGCTCCTTGCCCTTGCCCACGGGGATCGTGTTCATCACCGGGTTGATGCCGATCACATTGTCGAGATCCTCCTGCAGCGCAGGCAGATCGTCCACTGTGAAGCCGATGTGGTCCATGCCCGTGGGCAGGATGCTCTGGCCCAGATAATTCTTGATGCGCCAGGGCACGATCGTCAGCGTCACCCGCCCGTCGGTCAGATAGACATTGTCGTCGTTGGCGCTCTTGGGCGCATCCTGCAGCTCGAACACCTCGCGATAAAAATCCGCCATTTCCTGCGGGCGCAGCGTGCGCAGCGCGACATGGGAGATATGGCGCGCATTGCGCTCGCCGGCGTTCTCCACATAGATCGCGGAGCGGTTCGCCATGTCGCGCTGGGACAGGTCGAACACATTGCCGTCGGGATCATTGGCGGTGATGCCCGCGAAGGGGCGCGTGCCGGGGCGCTGCACCCAGTCCGCATGCTTGAACTTCGAGAGACGTTTGAACACGGTCTCCACGTCCTCGACCTCGACGCCGAAATGGTCGAGCCCCGCGGGCCGGCCCGCCTTGCGCGGATTGATGTTGAGCCCGACGTATCCGTCGCCCACCGTCATCGCGCGTTCGGCGCGCTCCTTGGAGGAGGGGCGCATTTTGAAGACGGCCTCGTAGAACTTGGCGAGCAGCGAATAGCGCTCGCTGACGATGGCGACATGGTTGATCTTGGCGAACATGTGCGTTTCCTCTGTCAGTCCTTCGCCGCGGTGATGTTCATCGCTTCACGGGCCGCCTCGACGATGTCCTTTGGCGATGAATAGGCGTCTGCGACGATTCGGGCCACTTCCTCGCCCGACACTTCTTCGATTTCGATGTTCTGGCGCTTGGCCTCGGCGATGAAGGCGGGGTCGCGCATCGTGTCGCTGAAGGCTTTTTTCAGCGCCGCCAGCCGGTCGGCGGGCACGTTGGGCGGGGCGAGCACCGGCCGGTCCATGCCCTGGGGGGCGAGCGTGAGCTGCAGGATGCGGCGCGTGCGCTCGTCCTTGGCGAATTCGATGATGGCCGGCGTGTCGGGGAACATGCTCTTGCGCTGCAGCGCGATCAGGATCGGCACGGTCACCTTGTTCTGGGAGAACCATTCGGGCCGGGTGGAATTGATCGAGGAGACGAGCCCCCCGCAGCGCCCATGCACCTCGCCGCGCTCCATCGCCATATAGACGTCGTTGCCGCCCTTGTAGCCGGAGACGATTTTGATCTTCGTGCCGAACAATTTGTTGAGCAGGAGCGGCAGCGTCTCCATCTGCGAGCCCGCGCCCGTGCCGCCAACGATGTATTCGCGCTCGAACAGATCGTTCCACTTCTCCACTTTCGCCGACGCCCAGGCGACGCACATGGCGTTCTCCACCGCCATGGAGCCGATCCAGTTCATCTGGCGCGGATCGAAATTGGCGCCCTTGATGCCGTAGAGCGGCGCGAAGGGCACGCTGGAATGGACAAGCCCGATCACGCTGCCGTCGCGCGGGGCGACCGAGGCGAGGTTCATCATCGCGCGGATGCCGCCGGCGCCAGGCATGTTCTGGATGACGATGGTGGGATTGCCGGGAATGTGCTGCTGAAAGAAGGGCGCGAACATGCGCGCATAGCTGGCGTAGCCGCCGCCTTCGCCCGCGCTGAGAATCCAGGATATCTTGTTGGCTTTGTAGAAGTCGGCCACCGGGTCGGCGTTGGCCGGTCCTGCGGCGAAGGCGCAAGCCGCGACCATTGCGGCTGTCCTGAAGGCTTTCAGCATGGCGTGTCCTCCCTTGGGCTCTTGCCTGCGGCTCGTTCGTGCGCCCCTTTGGTTTTTGTGTGGGGCGCGCTTTGCGTCATTCGTGCACGTCGATCATGATCCCGTCGCAATCGGCCATCTGCATGGAGCCGATCGGGCAGGAGCGCGCGAAGAGTTTCGCCAGCGCCTCGCCCTCAGAGCCGGTGGCAAGGGCTGCGGGCGCAAGGCGCGGATTGTCGGCGGCGATCTTTTCGAGTTCGGCCTTGAACGTCGGCAGGCTCTCCACCTTGAAGCCGATATGGTCCATGCCCTGCGTGATGATCCCGGTCCCGTCGTAATCGGCGATGTCCCACGGCATGATGACGAGGGTCATGTGGCCGTCGGTGAGATAATGGTTCTTGTCGCCTTCGCGCGCATGGGCGTTTGAAGGCGCAAGCTCGAAGACGTCGCGGTAAAACTCCGCCATGGCGTCCGGGTTCATCGTGCGCAGCGCCACATGGTCGATATGGCGAGGCGTGATGTCCGCGCCGTCGTTCTCCACATAGACGGAGGTGCGGTTCGTCATGTCCTTCTGGGAGATGTCGAACATATTGCCGTCGGGGTCATGGGTGGACACGCCGGCGAATGGCCGCGTCGAGGGCCGCTTGAGCCATTTGACGCTGGGATAGCGTTTGCGCAGGCGCTCATAGACGGCCTCGGCGTCCTCCACCTGAATGCCGAAATGGTCGAGCCCGGCGCGTCGGCCTGCGCGTCGCGGGTTGATGTTGAGGCCGACATAGCCGTCGCCCACGGTCGTGGCGCGAGCGGGGCGCGTCTTTGCGGAGGTCTTCATGCCGAAGACCGCCTCATAGAACTTGGCGAGCTGCGCGTAATCGTCGCTGACGATCGCGACGTGGTTGATCTTGGCGAACATGTCTCCTCCCGAGTTTCTATCTTTTTCCTTGCGGCGCGTGGTTATTTGTCGTGCGCGAGGGCTTTTCGCGCCCGCGCTGCGACTTCCGGCGGCGTGGCGACGATCTCCGCGACGATGGCCTGCAGCTCTTCGCCTTTCACCGGGCCCACTTCCACGCGCCCATCCTTCGCGTCTTTCAGGAAGGCGGGATCGGCCATGGTCGCGTCGAACGAGCGGCGCAGCGTCTCGACCACCGCGGGCGGGGTCTGCGCCGGCGCCATGAAGGGGCGTCCCACCGCGATGTCGGCGGAGAAAAGGCGCAGCACGCGCTTGTCCTCGTCGGTCTTGCCGAATTCATGCAAAAGCGGCAGGTCGGGATAGTCCGGATCGCGGGTCAGCCCCACCTGCGCGAGGAAGCGCACCTTGCCATCGCGCAGCCATTCCGGGTTCTCCATCCGCAGGCTGTTGAAGTTGTTGCCGGCGCGTCCGTGCACTTCGCCGCGCTCCATGGCGAGATTGACCTCCGCCGTCGCGCCATAGCCGGCGATCACCTTGAAGCGCGTGCCCACCACGGCGTTGAGGATCATTGGATAGATCTGCGTGTAGGAGCCGGCGCCGGTGGCGCCCATCAGCACTTCCTGCTTCATCGCGTCCGCCATGTCGCGCGCGGGCGAGGAGCTCCACACATAGACGGTGGAATTGTTCGCCGAGGACGCGCCGATCCACTGGAACTTCGCGGCGTCGAACTGGATCGCTTTGCTTGTCTCGATCACCTGCGCGAGCAGGAAGGCGGGCACGATGGCGCCGATGACCGTGCCGTCTTTCGGCGCCTGGTTTGCGAGGAAATTCGCGGCGCGGATATGGCCGGCGCCGGGCATGTTCTTCACCACCATCGTGGGCTTGCCCGGCAGATGGTTCGCCCAGTGACGGGCCACGACGCGCGCCGCGCTGTCCTGACCGCCGCCGGCGCCGGTGGAGACGATGAGGTCCATCGTCTTGCCCGCGAAGGAGGTCTGCGCACGCGCGGCGCTGGACGCAGCGTCCAGGATCACGCCGGCGCTTGCGATCGTCGCTGCGGTGAGAAGGCCTGCGAGGGCCGTTCCGCTGCGCCGCATCTCCCGAGTCATGCCTGTTTCCTCCCATTTTTCCGTGATTGTCCGCCTCCCCGCGCGGCGCGTCAACCGGCCCCTCGTTCCGCAAAACGGCGCGGCGCGGCTCTCGACGCGCGCGGGTCGTCTGCCTATGATGGCGGCCAAATCAATTCCGGGAGGACGGACCGCGATGTTCGCGAACATCAACCACATGGCGATGAACAGCCCGAACTGGCCGATGATGGCGAAGTTCTATGAGGCGATGTTCGGGCTCAAGCCTTCGGGCAAGGTGAGCCGGCCGGCCAATGGCGTCTCGGTGGGCGACGGCTATGTGGGCCTCAACATCAACCCGTTGCGCGACGGCTATGTGGGCGGGCTCGACCATTTCGGCATGAAGGTGGACAGCGTGGACGCGGCCTTGTCGCGCATGCAGAAGAAATTCACCAAGGCCAATATCGTGAAACGCCCGTCCACCAGGCCTTTCGCGCAATATTCCGGGCATGATCCCGACGGCAACGTCTTCGATCTTGCGGAGAAGACGAGCAAGCTGAACGAGATTTACGCGGATCAGGCCGAGAAGGCATGGACGCAGGACCGCTATCTCAACAAATTCGCCATCCGCACGCCCAACGCCGAAGCCTGCGCCGAGTTCTATGCGGAGGTCTTTGAGCTGCAGACCTCCAACCAGAAGGTGGAGCAGGGCGGCTACGCGCTCACCGACGGGCGCGTGACGCTGGCGATTCTGCCCTGGTCCATTCCCATATTCGAGAACATGTCGATCAAGCGTCCGGGTCCGGACCATATCGGCGTGAAGGTGGAGAGCATGGACGCGTTCATCGCCGACATGCAGGCGGTGGCCGGCTCCAATCCCTATCTGGCCCCCATGCCGCTTGGCGGCAGCAAGGAAGCCAACGCCCGGCGCGCCTTCTTCGAGCGCACCGCCTCCGGCAAGCTGCAGATCGCCGATCCCGGCGCTGTGTGGATCGACATCACGGACGAATGAAAAGCGCGCGCCCATGACCATTTCCGACAAACGCATCGCAGCCGGCGGCATGACGCTGCGCTATCTCGAGGCCGGCGAAGGCCATCCCGTGATCTTCCTCCACGGCGCCTCGCTCGGCTCCTCCGCCGACGTGTTTCTGCGCAATCTGCCGGCCTTCGCGGCCGCAGGCCTGCGCGGCCTCGCCTTCGACCAGCCGGGCTTTGGGCTTTCGGATGCGCCGCAGGACCATTCGGTGGGCTTCCGCCGCAAGTCCGTGCTCGCCTTCATGGATGCGTTGGGCTTGAAAAGCGCGGCGTTCGTCGCCCATTCGCAGGCGGGCAATATCGCGGTGCAGATCGCGCAGGAGGCGCCTGAGCGGGTTTCGCATATCGTCGTCCTTGGCACGGGCAGCCTTTTGCCTCCGCTCGAGGAGCAGAAGGAAGGGCTCGAAGGCGCAGCCCAGCAGCGGCTTGAACGGCGCATGGCGACCCATGAGCCCACGATCGACGACACGCGCAAACTGCTCGAGGCCAATCTCTTCCATCATGAGCTGATCACGCCCGACGAGCTCGCGCTGCGCCATGCGCGCAGCGTGGGGAAGAATTTCGAGACCTTCGTGGCCCGTTCCGCTTTGCCCTCCGGCAACAAGAAACCCTCGACGGACAAGCCGATCTGGCGCCGCCTCGTCGATCTCCCGCAGCCGCTGCTCTTGATCTATGGGCGCAACGACCGCGCCAACGCCTTCGAGCGCGCGACGAAGCTGAAAGAGATTTACCCGCAGCTCGACCTACATATCGCGCCCGATTGCAAGCATCTCGTGCCGTGGGACGCGGAGAAGATGGTCGCCGACCTGTCGATCCCCTTCCTCAAGCGTTGAGCGTGCGCGTCGGCTAAGGCGCGGGCGCGCCGTCGCCGCCCATCAGCGCGCGCATCTGCGCCTTCGCGGCGGTGGGCGCGTTCTCGATCTCGCCGACGAGCCGCGCCACTTCCTCGCCCGACAACGGGCTCACGTCGATCTTCGCTTTCTGCGCCTCGCCGAGAAAAGCGGGATCGGCGGCGGTGGCGAGAAACGCCTTGCGCAGCGCGGCGATGCGTTCAGCCGGCGCGCCGGGCGTCGTCATATAGGGGCGCGCGATGCGATAGGGCAGTTCGAGAATGCGGATCATCGCGCGCGCCTGTTCGTCAGGCGCAAGCTCCATGGCGAGCGGCACGTCGGGAAACATCGGGTGGCGTGTCGTGCGGCCGACCGCCACGAGCGGGCGCACCGGTCCCTCGGGCGACAGCCATTGCGGGCGCGTGGCGAGCGCGGAAACGCCTGCGGTGGAGGCGTGGACCTCGTTGCGGTCCACCGCCAGCGCAATGGCGGCGCCGTCGGGATAGCCTTTCACCAGATCGATGTTGAGCCCCAGCGCGTCGCGCAGCACCAAAGCCATTGTGTCCGCGCCGGCGGAGACGCTCGCCCCGCCCACCTTGAGCCGCGGCCCGCCGGGCGCGCGCAATTCCTCAAGCGTGCGTGCGGGCGCGTCCTTGCGCACCCACAGATTATAGGAATCGTCCGCATAGCTCGACAGCGTGCCGAGCCATGCGATCTCGCCCGCCTTGAACTGCATGTTCGCCGCATAGCCGAGCGCGGCGGACAAGGCGACCTGACGATCCACGGCGGCGATGACGGAGCCATCCTTCGGCGCGACGGCGTGCACGAAATTGGCCGCGCGCAGCGAACCTGCGCCGGGCATGTTCTGCACCACGATCACCGGATGGCCGGGCAGATGCGCGCCAAGCCGGCGCGCGAGCATGCGGGCGTAAAGATCGTAGCCTGCGCCGGCGCCATAGCCCACGATCACCTGCACCTGCCGGCCTGCGTAGAAATCGGCGAGCGGGTCCTGCGTCTGGGCGCGCGCGCCGTGCGTCGCGACGGCTTGCATGAGGGCGCAGCACGCAGCGCCCGCGCGAATGACCGTTCCCGCCTTCATCGCGTCCTCCCTGATCCGCCTGTTCCTGCGCAGGCTCTTGCGAACAGTTTGCGGCACGCGCATCGGCGCCGTCAACGCGCGCGATTGGTTGACCCCCTCGCGTCCGGGTGGCATTTTCAACCGCATACAAGCGCCTTGCGGGCGCGACGAACACAGGGAGGACAGCCGGTGCTCACCGTTGAACAGAACGAGAGGCTGACGCGCGTCGGCCCGGGCACGCCCTGCGGCGAGTTGATGCGCCGCTATTGGATTCCCTTCGCGGCTGAAAGCCAGCTCGATGAAAACCCCGTGCGCAGGGTCCGCCTGCTGGGCGAGGACCTCACGCTTTACCGCGACAAGAGCGGTAATCTTGGGTTGATCGGGGAGCGCTGCCTGCACCGTCTCGTGGACATGCAGTACGGCATCCCCGACGAATGCGGCTTGCGCTGTCCTTATCATGGCTGGCTCTATGACGCGACGGGCGAATGCGCCGAGCGTCCGATGGAGCTCAACCCGAAGGGCAAGATCGGGCGCAAGCTGAAGGGCTATCCGGTGAAGGCGCTGGGCGGCATGATCTTCGCCTATATGGGCCCGCTGCCGGCGCCCGCCTTGCCGAAATGGGACCTGTTCGTGTGGCCGAACGCGGTGCGCCAGATCGCCTTCAACGTGCTCGATTGCAATTGGCTGCAATGCCAGGAGAACACCGGCGACCCCACGCACAGCGTCTGGGCGCATGGCGAATTGTTCCAATACGTGCTCGAGCGCGACGGCAAGCTGAAAGAGCGCTCCGGCGACACCCGCGACCACACGATCCACAAGCGCAAGAGCTGGGCCGACGGCATCAAGGAGCTTTACGCCAAGCCCACCGAATATGGCTTCGAGAAGGGCATCGTCTATTCGAAGGCGCTGGGCTCGCCCGACGACCGCGTGGACCGGCACTCGACCGTGATGTTCCCCTTCTACACGCAGACCGGGCGCACCGGCTCGCCGCGCAGCGAATACCAGATCCGCGTGCCCATCGACGACACGCATACGCTGCACATCTGCTATCAGGTCTACGCGGCGCCGCCGGGCGTCGAGGCGCCCAAGCAGGACAACGTGCCCTGGTACGAGCCGCCGACCGAGGACGAGCACGGCCGCAAGATTCTCGATTACGTGCTTGCGCAGGACGCCATCGTGTGGGTGGCGCAAGGCTCCATCACCGATCGCTCGCAGGAATTGCTGGGCCGCACGGACATTCCCATCGTCTTCCTGCGCAAGCAGCTCGAGGAGCAGATCGCGCGCGTGGAGCGCGGCGAGGATCCAATGAACTTTTTCCGTGAAGAGACGGACATGCTGTTTGGATCCTGCATGTCGCCCTATGACGACTGGGCGGCGCCCGACTGGGCCACGCGCACGCTGTTCTTCAGCCAGGCCTTCCGCAAAATGTACCACAAGGGCTTCGGCGACGACGACGCGGACCGTTATGGCCCCGCGCTCGATCTCGTGAAGGATCTGCATCGCCGCGTCGAGGAATATCAGATCGCGGCGAATGCGAAGGCGCAGAAAGAGCCCGCCGAATAAACGCAGCCGCGTCTGCGAGCGGATCAGGCCGGGCGGGTTCGCGCCCGGCCTTTTTCATGATTTGAAGTCGCTCTCCCAGATCGCCTGCAGCCGCGCGCGCTCCTCCTGCGTCAGCGCGCTCGCCTCGCCCATGGCGGCGATCTCCTCCAGCTGCTCGATGGAGGAGAAACCGCCGAGCGCTGTCGTCACGCCCGCATGGTCGAGGATGAAGCGATAGGCCGCCTGCGCGAGCGTGTGGCCGTTCTCGCGCGCGAGAAAGCTCACCTGCCGCGCCATGGCGCGATAACGTTCGCCCACCTCCGGCGCATCGCGCGGCCCGCGGGCGAGCGGATGGCGGGCGTCGCCGCGCAGCGCGTCGTCGGTGAGATAGCCGCCCGCCAGCGGCGAATAGATCGCCGCGCCCACGCCGCGCGCAAGTCCGTGGGCGATCACGGCGCCGAAATCCTTCTTCGTCGTAAGGCCCGCAGGCTTTTGCGCGCCAGCGGTGGGATTGAACAGCGTATAGGGCGTATTGATCAGCGCGAAGGCGCCCGTGTCCATCAGGCGCACGACCTCGGGCGCGTCATTGCCGCGGCAGATGAAGCCCGCAAGGCGGATCTTGCCCGCGCGCCGCAGCCGCTCCAGCCCTTCCATCGCGCCATTGGCTCCGAGGAAATGGTCGATGTGCAATTGCGTATAGACCTCGCCCGTGAGGCCGGGGTCCATGCGCGCCGGGCCATTGTGAATCTGGAACACGTCGAGCTGTTCGACGCCCAGCCGCTTCAGGCTTTCTTCGGCCGAGCGCACCACATGGCCGGCGACGTCGCCGAGGTCGCGCGCGCGGATCTCCACTTTCGAATTGAGCAAGGGGCGGGCGCCGATCTCTTTCAACGCGCGCCCCAGCGCCTCTTCCGCGCGCCCGGCGCCATAGTCGGGTGCGTTGTCGAAATAATTGATCCCCAGCTCAAGCGCGCGCGCCACCATGCGCGTCTGCTCCGCAGGCTCGCCGCGCACCATAAGTCCGGCGTTGCCGCCGCAGCCGAACGCGATGACGGAAAGCCGCAGGCCCGTCGCGCCGATTTCACGCGTGCGCATGGTCGCTCCTCAGCCGCCGCCCTGCAGCTTCCTGATCTCCTCTTTCAGTTCGGCCGGCGCCTCGGCGAGCTGATTGAGCATGGTGAGCGCTTCGGCCGGGCCGACGGGGCTCACGTCGATCTTCAGTTTGTCGGCCTCCTGCAGGAAGACCGGATCGCGGCACATGGCCATCAGCGCGTCCTGCAGCGCCTTGGCGCGTTCCGCCGGCACGTTGGGCGGGCCGACGATGGGGCGCGAGAGCACATAAGGGATCTCGGCGAGCTCCACGAGGCGCAGCGCGGTCGCGTCCTTCGCTTTCTCGCGCGCGGTCGGCACGTCGGGGAAGTCCGGGTGACGCGAGGCGCGCGCGAATTGCAGGAAGGGAACCATGTGGCTGCCCGGCTTCAGCCATTCGGGCTTGGTGGAGGCGACCGCAGACTTGCCGATGAAACGGCCTTCGATCTCGTTGCGCTCCAGCGCGAGGTTGATCGCATTGCTGTCGGGATAGCCGGTGATGACCTTCGCGTTGAGGCCGATCGTCATGCGCATCAGCACCGCGACGTCCGTGTCGGTGGAGCCTTCCGCCGTGCCGCCCAGCAGCAGGGGCTCGCCGCCGGGCCGCGTCGCCGCCTCGAGCGATTTCACCTTCGCGTCGCGGCGCACCCACAGCATGTAGGAATCATCCTGCGCGCTCGTCGGCGAGCCGATCCAGGTGAACTTGCGCGCGTCGAACTGCACGTTGGAATTGCCGCCGAGCACGCCCAGCATCGGCATGTTGCGGCCGAAGGTCGCCAGGGCGGTGCCGTCCTTTGGGGCGGCGTTGTAAATATGGTTGGCCGCGCGCAGAGAGCCTGCGCCGGGCATGTTCTGCACAATCATGCCGGGCGCGCCGGGCACGTGGCGGCCCATATGGCGGGCCACAGCGCGGGCGTAAACGTCATAGCCGCCGCCGGCGCCATAGCCCACGATGATGGTGATGGTCTTGTCCTTGTAGAAATCGGCGGGGGCCTGCGCATGGGCGAAAGCGATCGGAAGCATGGCTGTCGCTGCGAATGCGGCGCCGCGCGCGAGTGCGTGAATCAATTTTTCCTCCCATATTTTATTCGCAGGATCATAGGCGCGCGGGGCTTGACGCACAATGACGCGCCGCCGACGCGGGCGCCGCAGCGGCGCGCGGATTGACGACGTGAGCTTAACCAGTTAATAGTGTTTTTTCATTTTGTTTCCGGAGCGTATTTTGCTCGATATTCATTGCCATATGCTGCCCGGCGTCGACGACGGCGCGGCGGATCTCTCCCAAGCGCTTGAGATGGCGCGCATCGCGGTCTCCGAAGGCGTCACGGTCGTCGCCTGCACGCCGCATATGATGCCCGGCGTTTACGACAATCGCGGGCCGGACGTGCGCGCCCGCGTGGAGGCGCTGCAGGCGGCTGTCGACGAAGCGGGCCTGCCCTTGCAGCTCGTGGCGGGGGCCGACGTCCATGTGGCGCCCGACGTCGTCCAGCGCCTGCGCGCGGGCGAGGCGCTGTCGCTGAACGGCTCGCGTTACGTGCTGATCGAGCCGCCCCATCACGTGGCGCCGCCGCGGCTTCAATCCCTGTTCTTCGATCTGGCCGCCGGCGGCTATCAGCCCATTCTCACCCACCCGGAGCGGCTCACCTGGATCGAGCGCGACTATGGCCTGATCAGGAGTCTTTTCCGCGCAGGCGTCTGGATGCAGATCACCGCCGGCTCGCTGGAGGGGCGGTTCGGCGCGAGCGCGCGCTATTGGGCCGAACGCATGCTTGATGAAGGCATGGTTCATGTGGTGGCGAGCGACGCGCATGATCCGGTCGCGCGTCCGCCGCGTCTGGCGCAGGCCCGCGAGGCTTTGACGCGGCGGATGGGCGCGGCCGAGGCCGACAATCTGCTGATTCACCGTCCCCATGCGGCGCTTTCCGATGCGCCCCTCGGCTCGGCCCCGCAGCCTCCGCGTCCGCAAGCCGCCAATGATTCGGCCGGCTCGTTGTGGCGGTCCTTCGCGCATTTGTGGCGGAGCGCGTGATGAGGTCGGCGTCGCCTTCTCGCCAGAGCGCTCTGGCGCTCGCCTTGTTCGCCGTCGTGACGCTCGGCGCCTGCGGGCCGGGCGGGGATTTCGCCGGCCTGTCGCCCGATCCCAGCGCCGATCAGGAGAGCGGACGTTCCTCCGCCCAGCGCGCGCCGGATGCGGGCGCGCGCGCCGCCGCGACGGGGACGTCAGGCGCGGAGCTTCCCGCGGCGGCTGCGGCTCCCGTCACGCCCCAGCGCGCGGATTATCGTCTCGCGGCGCAGGACGTGCTCGACGTCTCCGTCTATCAGGTGCCCGACCTCAACCGCACGGTGCAGGTGGACGGCGCCGGCATGATCTCGCTGCCGCTGATCGGCGGCGTGCGCGCGGCCGGGCGCACGGTGCGTGAGGTGGAGGCGGACGTCACCCGCCGGCTCGGCGCGCGCTATCTGCAATCGCCGCAGGTGAGCGTCTTCATCCGCGATGCGGTGGGTCTGCGCGTCACCGTCGACGGGGCTGTGCGCAAGCCCGGCTTCGTGCAGATGAAAGGCGCCACGACCCTGCTCAGCGTGATCGCGGAGGCGCAGGGCTTCACCGACACGGCCGATCAGTCCGGCGTGATGATTTTCCGCCCCACCGACAAGGGCCGCACCGTCGCGCGGTTCGACATCGCGGCCATTCGCGCGGGGCAGGCGGTCGATCCGCCGGTGTATGGCGGCGACACTGTCGTGGTGGACGAGTCGACGGCGCGCACGGCGTGGAAGCAATTCCGCGAGGCGCTGCCGGTGGCCGGCCTGTTTCGTTTGTTCTGAGCCTTTCGCCCTTTTTTCCATTTTTCGTGGCCTGACGCATGAATTTCCATCAGCTTCCCGCAAACCGGAAAGGGCCTGCGCCCGCGCAGCGCGATGGCGAGGGCGGCCAGGAGCTGTCGACGCATGTCTTCGCTGGCGAGGTCGATCCGCGTCAGTCGGCGCTGCGCGACGTCCTTCTGCGCTTTCTGTCTCTCGCCTTCAAACATCGCATGATGATCGCCGCCTTCGTGGGCGTGGGTCTCCTGCTGGGTCTCATCGTCACCGCGCTCACCCCGCGCGTCTACAGCGCGGCGACGGTGGTCAAGATCGACCGCGCGGCGCCCAAGGTCGTCAATTCGCAGCAGCCCCTCGTGGATGGCGGCGCCGATCCGCAATTCTATCAGACGCAATATGAGCTGATCCGCAGCCGGTCGCTCGCCGAGCGCGTCGTCACCGCGCTCAATCTGCCCCAGTCGGGCTATCTGGAAGGGGAGCGCGGCGGCCTCCTGTCCTTCGGCGCGGGCGCGACGGAGGAGAGCGATCCCGATCTGCTGCGCGAGCGTCAGCGCGAGGCTGTGAAACTTGTGATGGACGGACTCACCGTGCAGCCGGTGCCCATGTCCTCGCTGGTGCGCATTCGTTTCGCCAGCCGCAGCCCCGAATGGGCGCAGCGCATCAGCATCGCCATCGCGGAGCATTACGAGCGCTCGCTGCTCGATCGCCGCTTCGGCGTGTCGCAGCATGCGCGCAATTTCCTTGAGGAACGGCTGCAGCAATTAAAGATCAAGCTGCAGGACAGCGAGAAACAGCTCATCGAATACGCCCAGCAGCGCGGCATCGTCGAGATCGACGAGCAGAAATCCCAGAACTTGAGCCTGCAGGGCGTGCAGGCCGCGCTCACCGTAGCCACGACGGAGCGCGTGAAGCAGGAGCAATTATGGGTGCAGGCCCAGTCGGTGGATGGGCTCGAACTGCCGCAGGCGCAGTCCGACCGGGTGATCCAGACCGCGCGTGAACGGCTGGCGCAGCTCACCGCGGTCTATCAGGACAAGCTCGCCGTGCTGAAGCCGGCCTTTCCCGAAATGGTGGCGCTGCGCGCGCAGATCACCGACACCGAGCGCCACATCAAGGCGCAGGTCGCTCTCGTCAAGGACGCGATCCGCGCGCAATACGAGGCGGCGCGCGCGCAGGAAGGCGCGCTGCAGGACAAGCTCGACGAGTTGAAGGCCGACGCGCTTGAGGCGCGCGGGCGCAGCGTCGAGCTGAACATTCTGGCCCGCGAGGTGGACACGGCGCGCTCGCTTTACGAAGGGCTCCTGCAGCAGTTCCGCGAGCTCGCGGTCGCCGGCGACGTGGACACCAACAACGTCTCCGTCATCGACCGCGCGGAGCGTCCGATGGCGCATGACCGGCCTTCGCTCGCGATCAACCTGTCGCTCGCCCTGATCGCAAGCCTGCTCGCGGCCGCTGGCGCGGTGGTCGTGCGCGAAGCGCTCGACGACACGTTCAAGAGCGTTGAGGAGCTTGAAGAGCGTCTCGGCCTGTCGGTGCTCGGCGTCGCGCCTTTGCTTGAGACGGATGCGCAGGCCCTGACCATCATCCGCGACGATCCCATGTCCGCCTTCGCGGAGGCGCATCGTTCGCTGCGCACGGCGCTCCAGTTCTCCACCGCCGACGGCGCGCCGAAATCGCTGATGGTCACGTCGTCGCGGCCGGGAGAGGGCAAGTCCACCTCCTCAGTCTGCATCGCGGGCAATTTCGCGCAGCTCGGGCTGCGCGTCCTGCTGATCGACGCGGACCTGCGCAATCCTTCTGCGCATAAACTTCTTGGCGTGGAGAATGCGGCCGGTCTGTCGAACTATCTGTCCGGCGGCGGCGATTACGCGAGCCTCACGCAGAGTTGCGGCGTGCCCGGAGTGAGCGTGCTTTCCTCCGGTCCGCCGCCGCCCAATCCTGCGGAATTGCTGTCGGGCCCGCGCTTCGCCACGCTCATTTCCGCCGCCTCGGAGACGTTCGACGTGGTGATCGTCGATGCGCCGCCAGTCATGGGTCTTGCGGATGCGACCATCATCGGCAGCGTCGTCTCTGGCGTGCTGATGGTGGTGGAGGCGGGACGCACGCGGCGCGTGATCGCCCGCGACGCAATGCGGCGCCTGCATTTCGCGCGCGCTCGCATGGTTGGCGGATTGCTCAACAAGTTCGATCCCGCCGTCGTGGGCTTCGGCTATGGCTATGGGTACGGCTACGGCTACGGGTATGAATACGGCTATGGGCGCTATGGCTCGGAGCCGCATGGGGATGGCTATTACGCCTACGGCCGAGCGCCTGAAAAAGCGCTGGAGCGCAAATGAGCGCCCCGACGTCCGCGCGGGCTGGCTGTGCGCTGGACGCGGCGCTGGCGCTGGCGCGCACGCCGCGTCTGGCCCCGCGCATGCGCGCGCGGCCTTTGCCTGACGACGTCATCGACGTGCTGCGCGTGCTGGCCGGCGACGCGGATGCGATGGAGCGCGCGCGCGACTTCGCCCGCCCGCTCGGCGCCGTGCGCCGGCGCGACCTCCTGGCCGCCTGCGAGCTCTACGTGCAGCAGGTCGTGCTGCATCCGCAGGCCTGCCCCTGGCGCGCTCTTGGCCTCGCGCCGGGCGCAGACCGCGAGCTTGCGCGCGATCATTTTCGCCTGCTCATGTTGTGGCTGCATCCGGACCGCGCCGGCGTAGGCTGGCGCGAGCCATTCGCGCGGCGCGTGATCGACGCCTGGGGGATCGTCGCGCGGCGGGAAGGAGAGGGGAGCGAGGCGCGACTTTACGCACAGAACCCTGCGCCCGGCTCCGCCGCCAATTTGATGAAATGGGTGCGCAGACCCTTGCGCCTGCGGCGCCGGCGCGGGCGCGACGCCGACGCGCCGCAGGCGGGCCGCGCGTTTGGCGCAATCCTGCGGCGCTTCGTTCCCGCCTTCGCCTTGCGCTGGATGCCGGCGCCGCAGTCGCCGCGTTCGGAGGACCCCGTATGAAGCCCCTCGCAAGTCCTTCCCTTGGCCCGGAGGCGGGCGAGACCGTGCGAACAGCGCATCTGGCCCCGCGCGGGCCGCTCGCGCGGGGCGCCGCTTTCGCGCTCGCGCTCATCCTTGGCGGCTTCTTCCTGTGGCATGGCGTCTATCTTGCGGTGGGCGACGCGCTGGGCGCGCGCAAGCCTGAGGCCGCTTTCGAACTTGATTCGCGTCGCGCCGCGCTCGCCATCGCTGCGGCCGACCGCGCCGTCGGCAACGAGGAGATCGAAGAGATCGAGCGCGCGCACGACATGCTGCGCGAAGCGCTGCGCGCCAATCCGCTCGCTCCGCGCCTGCTCACCGCGCTCGCGCTGGTGGAGGCGAGCCGCGCGCGCCAGGCGCAGGCGCGAACGCTCATGCAGGCGGCGGGCGACGCTTTCGCGCGCGACGAGCCGGCGCAGGCCTGGCTCTTCGAGGACGCGCTGAAGGCGGGCGATCATGCGGGCGCCGTGCGCCGGCTCGACCATGTGCTGCGCGTCGCCCCCACGCGCGTCGATTCGACCTTGCGCGCGCTCATGCCGCTTATCGGCGTCGAGGCGGCGGCGCCCGCGCTGGCGCAGGCGCTCGCCCAGACGCCGCCGCCGCCCTGGCGCGAGCGCGCGCTCGTCCTGTTCGCGGGGCAGGCGGACATCGGTTTCCTGTGGAGCCTTCATCAGGCGCTGAAAGCCGGGCCTGCGCCCATCGAACCCGAGGAGATGCGCGCCTTTCTGGAGCGGCTGGTCGAGGAGCGCATGTTCGAGGACGCCTACGCCGTCTGGGCGGAGACCATGCCGGCGGACCGGCTTGCGCGGGCGGGGCCGCTTTTCAACTCGAGGTTTCAATATCCCGTGAGCAACACGCCTTTCGACTGGACGATCACGGAGGCGCCCGGGCGCGTGACTCGCGTGGTGGGCGAGCCAGGCCGGCGCCGATTGCAGATCGATTTCTTCGGCGGACGCGTCCCCTATCGCGACGTGCGCCACATGATGATGCTGTCGCCGGGCGAATATCGTTTCGTCGGTCTTGAGCGCGCCATGAACCTGCGCACCGAGCGCGGCCTCAAATGGCGAATCCTCTGCGCCCAGGACGGGGAGACGCTGCGGGAGACGGGCCTTCTGGCCGGCGAGGTCGCCTGGCGCCCCTTCGTCGTCGAATTCATCGTGCCGGAGGGCTGCGTCGCCCAGACGCTGCAACTTGAACTCGCCGCGCGCGTGGCGCTGGAGCAGATCGCCAGCGGCGGCGCCGCCTATGCGGGCCTCGTCATCGAACCGCGCGCCGCCGTGACGGTGGAAGAAACGGATCAGCCCTTGTCAAACATGAACTAGAGCTTTACAAGCTTTGTGAAGCTCAAGACACAACCGGAGCGTCTTATGACCGAAGCGTCCCATTCCGCCCTCCCTGCCAATCTCGCGCGCCGCGCTCACGCCGGCCCCGCGCTCGCGTTGGGCCTCGCTTTCGGCGCCGCGCTGGCGGTGGCCGCGCCCGCGGGCGCTCTCGCGCAGGACGCCTCCTCCTGCCAGACCACTCCGGCCGGGGGCTCCACCCCCCAGCGCACCTGCGGAGCGGCCGGAGCCGCAGGGCAGGTCGTGCAGGCCGCTGGCCCCATCATTTTGCAGCGCGCCGGCCGCGTGATCGAACTCGCCGCCGGAGAGGCCCTGCGCCCCGGCGACCGGATTCTCGCGCGCACGGGCTCGGCGCGGATCACGCTGGGCGGGTCCTGCGAAGTCACCCTGCCGCCGCGCAGCGTCTCCACCATCGCGGCGGGGGGCGAGGGCGGCCTGTGCCTGACCCAGCGTGACGTCGGCGCCGTGCAGGCGCAGTCGACCCCGCAGGCGAGCCCGCGGCCCGCCACGTCGGGCCAGTCGTCGGGAGCGGGCGTCTCCGGAAACGTGCGGACGCCTGTTCCCAGCCCCCTGGGAACCGGTACAGGCGCCGCAGCCGGCGGGTCCAGCTTCGACGTTGCGCCGTTTGCGGCGGCTGGCGTGATCGGCCTGTTGGGAACCGGCGTCGTCGTCGGCGCCAGCCAGTCGAACAAATCGCGCCTGAGCCCTTGATCGCGCGCTGATGTCGGCGAGCGCCTACATCGAAGCATCCGCGCGTGAGACGCCGGGAGTTGGGGAGCGTCTTATGTTCCCCCTCACGCTGGCGACGCTGGCTGCCTGCCTCCTGTTCGGCGGCGGCGCGGCGCGCGGCCTTCCCTCCGACCACGTGCCGCAATTGGCGGCTCTGCCGCTGCTCTTCGTCGCCTTGCGGGCGTTGCCCGCTGGCGCATGGCTGGCGGGGCCGGCGGGCGTCGCCCTTGCGGCTCTTGTCCTCTTCG
>CAZYBF010000015.1:55198-56116 GCA_964645525.1 uncultured Beijerinckia sp. | reverse complement strand
TGGCGCAGCATCTCGGCGAGCAGTCCTGCCGCACCATCGCGATGGACTCGACCGACGGTCTCGTGCGTGGCCAGGAGGCCGCCGACACGGGCGCGCCGATCTCCATGCCGGTCGGGCCGGAGACGCTGGGCCGCATCGTGAACGTCATCGGCGACGCGATCGACGAGCGCGGTCCGGTCAACGCCAAGAAGACCTCCCCGATCCATCGCGCGGCGCCCGAGTTCATCGACCAGTCGACCGAGGCGCAGATCCTCGTCACCGGCATCAAGGTCATCGACTTGCTCGCGCCCTACGCCAAGGGTGGCAAGATCGGTCTGTTCGGCGGCGCGGGCGTCGGCAAGACCGTGACGATCATGGAACTGATCAACAACGTCGCGAAGGCGCATGGCGGCGTGTCGGTCTTCGCGGGCGTCGGCGAACGTACGCGTGAGGGCAACGACCTTTATCACGAGATGATCGAATCGGGCGTCATCAAGCTCGACGGTCCCGGCTCGAAGGTCGCGCTCGTCTATGGCCAGATGAACGAACCCCCGGGTGCGCGCGCACGCGTCGGCCTCTCCGGCCTCACCGTCGCCGAGTATTTCCGCGACGAGGAAGGCCAGGACGTCCTGTTCTTCGTCGACAACATCTTCCGCTTCACGCAGGCCGGCGCCGAAGTGTCGGCGCTGCTCGGTCGTATCCCCTCGGCCGTCGGTTACCAGCCGACGCTGTCGACCGACATGGGCGCCCTGCAGGAGCGCATCACCTCGACCACCAAGGGCTCGATCACCTCGGTGCAGGCCATTTACGTGCCCGCCGACGACCTGACCGACCCGGCGCCGGCCACCTCCTTCGCGCATCTTGACGCCACGACCGTGCTGTCGCGCTCCATCGCGGAGAAGGGCATCTATCCGGGGGTGGACCCGCTCGACTCGACCT
>CAZYBF010000015.1:0-55188 GCA_964645525.1 uncultured Beijerinckia sp. | reverse complement strand
GAGCATTATCAGGTCGCTCGTCAGGTGCAGCAGACCCTGCAGCGCTACAAGTCTCTGCAGGACATCATCGCGATTCTGGGCATGGACGAATTGTCCGAAGAGGACAAGCTCACCGTCGCCCGCGCCCGCAAGATCGAGCGCTTCCTGTCGCAGCCCTTCCACGTGGCTGAAGTCTTCACCGGCGCGCCGGGCAAGCTCGTCTCGCTCGCCGACACGATCAAGGGCTTCAAGGGTCTCGTGGACGGCAAGTACGACCACCTGCCTGAAGCCGCCTTCTACATGGTCGGCACGATCGAGGAAGCCGTCGAGAAGGCGCAGCGTCTGGCCGCTGAGGCCGCGTAAGCCCTATCACGCAAGAGCGCCCCTCTCCCCGCGCGGGAGAGGGCGAGCGCCGGAGAGATCAAAATGGCCGCATTCCACTTCGAACTCGTCTCGCCGGAGCGTCTGCTGTTTTCAGGCGACGTCGAGGCCGTCGTCGTTCCCGGCGCGGAAGGCCAGTTCACGATCCTGAAGGATCACGCGCCCGTCATGGCGACCCTGAAGCCGGGCGTCGTCGAGGTGGACGCGCCGGGCGGCAAGCAGAGCCTGTTTGTGCGTGGCGGCTTCGTCGATGTGTCCGCGAGCGGCCTCACCATTCTCGCCGAACAGGCGGTGCCGGTGGCCGAGCTTGATCTCGCGCGCATCGAGCAGGAGATCCGCAACGCGGAGGAAGACCTCAACGACGCGCAGTCCGACGAAGGCAAGCGCGCCGCCGCCGAGAAGATCGCGCAACTGCGCGAGGTGAAGGCGGCGCTCGGCCTGTAAGGCCATCGTTGCGCCGCGCCGCAAGGGCCGCGTTGGGATCTTGAGACGACGAATACGAAAAAGGGCTGCGCGAGCAGCCCTTTTTGTTGAGCGCGCCGCCCATCGCGACGCCGCGCCGATGGAAGATCCGTCGCACTTCGGCTCATTTACGCAGGCGCCGTGGCGCCACTCAGCTTCTTCGCCCCGCAAGCGCCCCGCGCCCGTTCATGCGGCTCGCGCATATGGGAGGGCGCCTAAGCGGCTTTCCAGTCGCGGCGGTTTTACGATCTTTCACCTTCCCGACGCCGTCAGGGGCGGCGCAGGGTTGTGGGCTCGCTGACGGCCGGTTCCCCGGGCGTGACGAGGGAGAACATTTCCTCGCGCTTGAGATCATTGGCGAGCCGCTGCAATTGCAAGCGGTCGCGCCGGGCTGTGTCGAGCGCGCCTTCCGCATAGGCCCGCTCGCTTTTTTCCTTGAGCAGCTGGTCTTCGAGGCTGCGGATCTGCGCCTGCAGCTTCTTTTCGTCTTTCTGATGGGCGGCGATGGCGAATTCCATGTCGCGCTTCTGATCGAGCTTCTCAGCGATGATGCGCTGGTTTTCAGCTTCCTGTTCGGTGAGCTTGCGCGCGAATTCATCCACACGCAACGACAGCGCGTCCCTCGAAGCCTGCAGCGACATGACTTCGTCTTTCGTCTTCACCAGTTCGTTGCGGGCGCTGGCGAGGCTTTCCTCGGATTGGTTCAGGCGCGCGGTCAATTGTTCGACGCGACGGCTGGCGTCGACAAGCGCGCGCAATTCCTCGCGGGCTTTCTCGAGCAAGCGTTCGACGAGTTCGGAGCGCGAGCGCATGGCGAAAAGTTTCGACTCATAGGCGGAGCCTTCCGTCTCGCGCCGTGTGCGCTCTTCCTCCGCGGCGAGCCGCAATATGCGGTCGCTTTCCTTGAGCTGCGCGACCTCAGCCTGCAATTGCTCCACGTTGATGCGCAGGCGCGCCTGCGATTGTTCGCTCTGCGACAGCTGCTGACGTGCGTCGAGATAGCGGCCGTTGAGCTCGTGCAGCGCCTTGCGCTCGCTTTCCAGCGATTCGCTTTCCGCGATCAGCCGCAGCTCAAGGGCGTCGGATCCGGCGCGTGCGGCGGCGAGTTCATGGGTGACCTCGTCCATGCGCTGGCGCAGCCGAATGGTTTGCTCGTTGAGATCCGCATGCAGCGGCTGGAGAGTGATGAGCTCGCGCCGCAGGCCATTGATCTCGGCGGTCGCTTCCTCCGCCCGCACCTCCAGTTGCGCGATCAGCTCCGTCGCGCGGCGCATCTCGGTGCGATGGTTGTCGGCCATAGTTTCGGCGCTGCGCAGTTTCTGCTCCGTCTCGCCGCGCTCGTCCTCCAGAGCGCCCACGCGCCCCTGCAATTCGTCTTGCTGCGCGCGAAGCCGCGCGTTTTCGCGTTCAAGCTCCAGGTTGGCGCTGGTCTGCTCCTGAAGGCTTTCGGAGATTTTCGCGAAATCGCGAAACAGATCGTCCACGGCGGACATGGTCGCGTTCAGCTCGCTGAACTTGAAGACCACGTTTTCGCATTTCAGGCGCAGGGCTTCATGGAAGCCGCCGAGGGATTCTTTCTCAAGCCCATCCAGTCGCGGCCGCTGCGTCCGTCTGGCCTGCGGCTGGCGCGCATTCTGGCGATGTTCGGGCCGTTCGCTCGCAAAACCATCCTGATCGTACTCATCCATGACCGGTTCCGAGGGGGCGCCGTGATCGAACCCGCCCAGAGGGGGGCGTCCCGGCCGGGACCCCTCCTGCGCAGGGGCCCCTTGGTCATATTTCGGGCGCTGGTCCCGCGCTTGGGCCGGCAGGTTCTCCGCGTCTCCCCGGTTTTCGAACGGGGATCGGATGAAGGGGCGCGCCTGAGCCGGCGCGTCGCTCTTGGCGTTTCTGCTAAATCCCTTAAAAAAATCGCTCATCATGATTTTTCCCGATCCGTCGATGGGTCGTCGCAGAACATGAACTGTGACGCTTTGCGAAACTGCCCCCGGAGACCCTTGTCGGGGACTGACGCCGGGCCGCGGCCTTACGGAGAAGGGCTTTTTGGTCGGCTGGCGCGATAAGGCGCCTTTGATAACAATAACTACCTTGGACTTTACTATTAATGCTCGACCTTAGCAACAAAAACGGCGGCCCCCGCAGGGGCCGCCGACACATTGTGACGCTTCGTCAGGGTCAGACCTGGGGCTTGCGCGCCTCCCCCGCGGTGCGCCACAGCGAGAAGGCGACGCCCGCGCCCAGGATCGCGAAGGTCACGCCCAGCGAGATCGAGGGCGGGATCTTGGCGAGGTTGAGCATGTCGGCCACGAAGATCTTCGAGCCGATGAACACAAGCACGAGGGCGAGCGCGTATTTGAGGTATTTGAACCTCTCCACCATCGCGGCGAGCGCGAAATAGAGCGCGCGCAGGCCGAGGATGGCGAAAATGTTCGACGTGTAGACGATGAACGTGTCGGTGGTGATGGCGAAGATCGCCGGCACCGAATCGACCGCGAAGATCACGTCGGCGACGTTCACCATCACGAGCACCACGAACAGCGGCGTCATGAAGCTGACCGTCTTGCCAGTGGCGGGATCGGGCTGGCGCACGAAGAACGCTTCGCCATGCAGCCGGTCGGTCATGCGGAAACGCTTGCGCAGGAAGCGATAGACCGGGTTCGACTCGACATCGTACTGCTCATCGCCGGCGAACAGCATTTTCACGCCGGTGATGACGAGGAAGGCGGCGAAGATATACAGCACCCAGCCGAAGCGCTCGACGAGCGCCGCGCCGACGCCGATCATCAGGCCGCGCAGCACGATCACCGCGAGAATGCCCCAGAACAGCACGCGGTACTGGGACTTCGTGGGAATCGCGAAATAGCCGAAGATCATCGCGATCACGAACACATTGTCCATCGATAGCGATTTCTCGATCACGAAGCCGGTGAGATATTCAAGGCCCGACTGCGGGGCGATCGCGTACCACACCCAGCCGCCGAAGGCGAGGCCGAGCGAAACGTAAAACAGCGACAGCAGCAGGCTTTCGCGCACGCCCATGCCGCGATCATTGGCGCCGGTGATTTTCTGCAGCACGCCAAGGTCGAAAGCCAGAAGCACGGCCACCAGCACATGAAAGCCGGCCCACATCCAGACCGGCTTGCCCAACCATTCAACAAACAGGAATTCCATTCCGGTTGCTCCGTCTCTTGTTCAAAAGAGGCGTTCGCCGACATCGCGGAGAACCATCTCCGCCAGAGGGGCCCGGACGACCACAGCTCAATCAGATGGGGACGCCGCCGCTGCGATTCAAGCGCGCGCCTTTCTCTTTTGGTCTTACGTGGCTTGCCGCCCGCAGGATTACATGGGTTCCCTCCGGCGAGCTGGAGGCGCGGGCTTGCGGGGAGGGCGGCGACGGGCTAATCGGCCGCCAGGGAGGCGCTCATGCTGTTGCCCGATCTGCGCGATTTCGACGCCCTCGCCAGCGCCTTCCGCTGGGAGGTTCCCGAAGGCTTCAACATTGCGGACATGTGCTGCGAGCGCTGGGCCGCCCGTGCGCCCGACCGTCCCGCCATTCTCGACGCCAGCGGCGGCGGGCTCGTCACGACCACCTATGGGGCGCTGAAGGCGCGCTCGGACGCTCTCGCCGCCGCGCTCGCGGCCCGCGGCCTGCGCCGGGGCGATCGGGTGGCGATCCTCCTGCCGCAATGCGAGCAGACCGTGAGCGCGCATCTGGCCGCCTACAAGCTCGGCTGCGTCGCCCTGCCGCTCGCCGCCCTGTTCGGGGTGGACGCGCTGGAGCATCGCCTGCGCGACGCGGGGGCGCGCGCCCTCGTGACGGATGCGGCCGGGCTCGCCAAGGCGCGCGCCCTGCGCGCCGGCCTGCCGGAGCTGGAGCTGCTCGTCAGCGTGGACGGGGCGCAGGGCGAGGCGCTCGGGTTCGACGCGCTCATCGCAGGCGCCTCCCTCGCGGACCTGCCCGAATGGCGGCCGGGGGCGGAAGATCCCGCGCTGATGATCTACACGTCCGGCACCACGGGGCCCGCCAAGGGCGCGCTGCACGCCCACCGCGTGCTCGCGGGCCATGTCCCCGGCGTGCAATTGCCGCATGATTTCTTCCCCCAGCCGGGCGACCTCATGTGGACGCCCGCCGACTGGGCCTGGGCCGGCGGCCTGCTCAACGCGCTTCTTCCCGCCCTCATGTTCGGCGTGCCCGTGGTCGCCCATCGCGCGCCGCGCTTCGAGGCGGAGCAGGCTTTCGCGCTGATGGAGCGGATGCAGATCCGCAACGCCTTCATCCCGCCCACGGCGCTGCGCATGTTGCGCGCCGTGGAGCGGCCCGCGCAGCGCTATCGCCTGTCGCTGCGCACGCTCGCCTCGGGCGGCGAATCGCTTGGCGCGGAGACCTGGCGCTGGGGGCGCGAGGCGCTCGGCCTGTCGATCAACGAATTCTACGGCCAGACGGAATGCAATCTGGTGCTCGGCTCCTGCGCGGCGCTGGGCGTGAGCCGGCCCGGCGCCATCGGCAAGCCCATTCCCGGCCATCGCGCAGGCGTGATCCGTCCCGACGGCTCGCTGTGCGAGCCCGGCGAGCAGGGGCAAATCGCCATCGCGCGGCCCGATCCCGTGATGTTCCTCGAATATTGGCGCCAGCCTGAGGCCACCGCGCGCAAGTTCATCGGCGACTGGATGACGACCGGCGATCAGGGCCACATGGATGCGGACGGCTATGTGTTCTTCGTCGGGCGCGACGACGACGTGATCACGTCGTCAGGCTATCGCATCGGTCCGGGCGAGGTGGAGGATTGCCTGCTGCGTCATCCCGCCGTGTCGCTGGCCGCCGCCGTCGGCAAGCCCGATCCGTTGCGCACGGAGATCGTGCGCGCCTTCGTGGTGCTGCGCGAGGGTTTTTCGCCCTCGGACACGCTGGCCGCGGAGATTCAGGATTTCGTGCGCACGCGCCTGTCCGCGCATGAATATCCGCGTCAGGTGGATTTCGTCGACGAATTGCCGATGACGACGACGGGCAAGATCATCCGCCGCCTGTTGCGCGAACGGCCCTAGTCAGAGCTCCAGCGTTTCGCCGGGCCGCAGCGCGGGGAAG
This sequence comes from uncultured Beijerinckia sp., assembly GCA_964645525.1. Lineage (GTDB taxonomy): Bacteria > Pseudomonadota > Alphaproteobacteria > Rhizobiales > Beijerinckiaceae > Terripilifer. The sequence goes on along the minus strand of CAZYBF010000015.1, from coordinate 49,283 downwards.
CGGTCAGCCGCGAGGCCTTCGCGCGCAAGCGCGTGGGCGAGCAATTGCGGCGGCTCGTCGATGGGCTCGTCGGTGAGCTGGAACGTGCCCCAGTGGTGGCCAAGCGCGCGCTGCGCGCCGGCGATGCGCATGATGCGCACGGCCTCTTCCGGATCGATGTGATGGTCGCGCATGAACCAGCGCGGCGCATAGGCGCCGATCGGCAGGATCGCAAGTTCGAAGCCGCCGTGCTTCTCGCGCATGCGATGGAAGAAGGCGCCGTCCGCGAAGCCCGTGTCTGCGACGTGATAGATTTTCGCCGACGGCGTCTCGATCACGAAGGCGCACCACAGCGCCATGCGCCGGTCCATCAGCCCGCGCGCCGACCAGTGATAGATCGGCTCGAAATGCGCGAAGACGCCGCGACCGATCTCCGCCTTCGCGCCCCAGTCGTGGGTTTCGCTCGCCACGCCTGCGGTCGCGATGATCGCGTCATTGCCCAATGGCGCGAGCACGCGCGGCGCGCCGCCTCGCGCGAGCGCGCGCAGGGTGGCGAGATCGAGATGGTCGTAATGATTGTGCGAGACGAGGACGACGTCGACGGGCGGCAGGTCGTCGAAGGCGACGCCGGGTTCGTTGACGCGCCGCGGCCCGGCGAATCCCACCGGGCTCGCGCGCTCCGACCAGACGGGATCGATCAGGATATTGAGCCCGTGGGTCTGGATGAGAAAGCTCGCATGGCCGACGTAAGAGACGCGCAGGCGCGCGCCCTCCACGCGCTGCGGGGGCTTGTCGCGCGCGGGCGCGGGAAAGCTCTCGGGCCATGGCGCGCGCGCGTTCTCCAGCCGCCAGCGCAGGAGTTCTGTGAACGGCTTGTCGCGGGAGAAGCCTTCGATGCGGAAGCGAAGCCCGTCGAAATGCGCGCTTTGCGGCCCCTCGTAATAGGGGTTGCGGCTTGCGCGATAGCCCACGAAGCCCACGCCAGCCGCAAGGCTTGCAAGCGCGGGCGCGGCGAATGTCTTGAGGGCGCTGCGGCGATTCATGGGTTCGAGATGTGGCGTGCGGGCGCGCGCGTCAAGGCTGCGTCAGCCGAAGGCGGCGTCAGGCAAGATCTGCGTCAGGCAAGATCTGCGTCAGGAGCGCGGGCCGCGCGCTTTGTCGATCTCCGGCAGGAGGCGTTCGCGCAGGCTCTGCTCGGTGATCGGGCCGACGTGTTTATAGGCGATGGTTCCATCGCCGCGCACGACGAATGTCTCCGGCACGCCATAGACGCCCCATTCCACGCCGGCGCGTCCGCCGCGATCCACGCCGATCATGTCGTAAGGCGCGCCCAGCTCGCGCAGGAAGCGCAGCGCATTCGCGGGATCGTCCTTGTAGGACAGGCCCGCCATGCGCACGCCAGCCTTCTTCAGCCCCTCGTCGGCGGCGAGCCGCATCAGCAAGGGATGTTCGTCGCGGCAGGGGCCGCACCAGCTCGCGAAGACGTTGACGAGCGTCACATGGCCCTTGCGCAGATCCGCATCCGAGAAGGCGGGCACGTTCGCGCCCTCGAGGGCGGGCAGGGTGAAGGCGGGCGCCGGCTTGCCGACGAGCGCGGAGGGCAGGCGCTGCGAATCCACGCCCAGCCGCGAGAAGAACAAGGCGGCGAGCGCAAGAAAGGCGGCGAGCGGGAGAAGCGCGAGAAGCTTGCGCCGCGGGGAGGCCTCGCTCACGCGGCTCCCTCCTCGTCGGAGTCGGGCAGGCGGGCGAGCGCGGCGTTGAGCGCGCGATGATCGAGGATGATCGCCAGCGCGACGCCGCCGATGGCGACAATGGCCGCCGCATAGGCGGCGAGAACGAACCAGCCATGCGCGCTCATGAGGCGGCTCCCTGCGTCGCGGGCGCGTCGCCGGCCTCCGCGGCGAGAATGGCGCGCCGGCGCAGGCGGCGGCGCAGGATCTCGTTGCGCGTCGCCATGAGATGCAGCGTGAGGAAGAGCAGCGTCATCGCCAGCGCCATCACGAGCAGCGGCCAGAGCATCGAGGGATGGATCGTCGGTCCGCCCATGCGGAAAACGGAGGCGGGCTGATGCAGCGTGTTCCACCAGTCCACGGAGAATTTCACGATCGGCAGGTTCACCGCGCCCACGAGCGTGAGGATCGCGGCGGCGCGTCCGGCGCGCGCGGGCTCCTCGATCGCGCGCCACAGGGCGATGAGGCCGAGATACATGATGAACAGCACGAGCACCGAGGTGAGGCGCGCGTCCCACACCCACCATGTGCCCCACATGGGCTTGCCCCAGAGCGAGCCGGTGACGAGGCAGACGAAGGTGAAGGCGGCGCCGAGCGGAGCCGCGGCCTTTTGCGCGGCGTCGGCGAGCGGATGGCGCCAGACGAGCGTGCCAAGCGCGGCCGCCGACATCATGCCCCAGCAGAACAGGGCGAGCCAGGCGGCGGGCACATGCACATACATGATGCGCACGGTCTCGCCCTGCTGGTAATCGGCGGGCGCGACGAAGAAGGCCATGTAGAGGCCGGCGGCCAGCAGAAGCGCGGACAGGGCCGCCCCCGCGGGGATAAGCGCGGCGGCGAGGCGCAGGAAATTGGCCGGGTTGGCGTAACGCAGCATGGATCGAGGTCTATTGCGGGCGGGGCGGGAAAGCAATTGAAGCGCCTGCGGAGGCGGCCCGCCAGTCTTTTTCCTCCGGGGGAACGCGGGGCGGGGGCGTCAGGGTGAAGATAAAAGTCAAGCTGGAGCTGTTCGGGCGCAACCCCTTGCCCCCGCCCTCGTTTGACTCCCGCCGGGCGCGCCCTTAAAACCGCGCAAACTCTCGTCAGAGACGTTCTTGAGCCAAAGCCCACCAGCCCCGGAGGCTGGAGGCCAACGCCCGGCAGCGCGATGCGCCCCCGGGCGCGTTTTGCTTTGAACGCTTCCGACGTCACAGGAGACAGCCATGTTCGAGGGCCTTTCCGAAAAGCTCTCCGGCATATTCGACGCGCTCACCCGACGCGGCGCCCTTCGCGAGGAGGACGTGGCGACGGCTCTGCGCGAGGTGCGCCGCGCCCTGCTCGAGGCGGATGTGGCGCTCGACGTGGTGCGCTCCTTCACCGACAAGGTGCGCGAGCGCGCGGTCGGCGCGCAGGTGGTGAAATCCGTCACGCCCGGCCAGATGGTCGTGAAGATCGTCAACGACGTGCTCGTCGAGACGCTGGGCGCCGACGCCGATCCGATCAATCTCGACGCCGCGCCTCCCGTCGCCATCATGATGGTGGGCCTGCAGGGCGCGGGCAAGACGACGACCACCGCGAAGATCGCCAAGCGTCTCGCCGAGCGCATGAAGCGCAAGGTGCTGATGGCCTCGCTCGACGTGAAGCGCCCGGCCGCGCAGGAGCAGCTCGCCGTGCTCGGCCGCCAGGTGGGCGTGGACACGCTGCCCATCGTCGCGGGCCAGACGCCGGTGCAGATCGCCCAGCGCGCCGAACAGGCCGCGCGTCTGCAGGGCTACGACGTGGTTCTGCTCGACACCGCAGGCCGCACCCATATCGATGAGCCGCTGATGGCGGAGATGGCGGAGATCAAGGCCGCCGCGCGCCCGCATGAAATCCTGCTCGTGGCCGACAGCCTCACCGGTCAGGACGCGGTCAATCTCGCGAAGAATTTCGACGAGAGCGTGGGCATCACCGGCATCGTGCTCACGCGCACCGACGGCGACGGACGCGGCGGCGCCGCGCTCTCCATGCGCGCTGTCACCGGCAAGCCGATCAAGCTCATCGGCACCGGCGAGAAGATCGAAGACCTCGACGATTTCCATCCCGCGCGCATCGCCAACCGCATTCTCGGCATGGGCGACATCGTCGCGCTGGTCGAGAAGGCCGCGCAGACGATCGACGCCGAAAAGGCGCAGGCGATCGCCGAGAAAATGCGCAAGGGCAAGTTCGATCTCGACGACCTCGCCGAACAATTGGCGCAGGTGGAGAAGATCGGCGGTCTTGGCGGCATTCTCGGCATGTTGCCGGGCGTGGCGAAGATGAAAGACCAGATCGCCAAGGCGGGCGTGGACGATCGCATGATCAAACGCCAGCGCGCGATGATCATGTCGATGACGCCGCAGGAGCGGCGCAATCCCGACATACTGAAAGCCTCGCGCAAGAAGCGCATCGCGACGGGCTCGGGCACGAAGGTCGAGGACCTCAACCGCCTGCTCAAGCAGCATCGCCAGATGGCGGACATGATGAAGGCCATGGGCGGCGCCAAGCGCGGGCCGATGGGCAAGATGGCGCAGATGTTCGGGCTTGGCGGCGGCATGCCGAGCCCGGAGGAAATCGCGCAGATGCAAAAGCAGATGGGCGGCGGCGGCCTGCCGCCCGACATGCCGACTCTGCCGGGCCAGCCGCCCGCGGGCCTCGGCGGCGCAAATCCGTTCGCCAATCCTGCGGCGAAGCCCGGCCTGCCGGGCTTTGGAAAAGGAGGCCTTCCCGGCCTCGGCGGATTCAACCCCTTCGGGGGGAAGAAGAAGTGAAACGTCTCACATCCATCGCATGAATGCGAAAGTCTGAAAGGAAGAAAGCATGTCCCTCAAGATTCGTCTCTCCCGCGGCGGCGCCAAGAAGCGCCCCTTCTATCGCGTCGTGATCGCCGACTCGCGCATGCCGCGCGACGGCCGCTTCATCGAGAAGATCGGCACGTTCGATCCGCTGAAGGCGAAGGACGACGCGACCCGTCTCGTCCTCGACGTCGAGAAGGCGAAGGCCTGGATCGCCAAGGGCGCCCAGCCGACCGACCGCGTGACGCGCCTGCTCGACACGCTCGGCGTGATGAAGCGCGAAGCGCGCAACAATCCGCAGAAGGCGCAGCCCAAGCGCAAGGCGCAGGAGCGCGCCGCCGCCGCCGCCTCCGCCGCTGAGGCCGCCGCCGCCGCGCCCGCTTCGGAATAATCCGCAGCATGAGCTCTTCGCCGCGCATTCTGGTCGGACGCTTCGGCGCTCCCCATGGCGTGCGCGGCGAAGTGCGCGTGAAATCCTTCACCGGCGATCCGCTGGCGCTCGCCTCCTACGATGGGCTGGGCGACGAGAGCGGCGCACGCGCCTTTCGCATCGAGAGCGCGCGGCTTGTGAAGGACGACATGCTCGTCGTGCGCCTCGCCGGCGTGCGCGACCGCACCGCCGCGGAAGCCTTGACGAACGTCGATCTCTATCTTCCCCGCGCGGCCCTGCCGGAGACGGAGGAGGACGAGTTCTACGTCGCCGATCTGATCGGGATGGACGTGGTGAGCGTCGACGGCGCGCCTTTCGGCCGCGTGCGCGACGTGCTCAATTACGGCGCCGGCGACATTCTCGACATTTTGCGCGCGGACGGCTCCGGCCTGCTCGTGCCGTTCACAAAGGCGGCGGCGCCGCATGTGGACGTGAAGGCGCGGCGCGTGACCGTCGATCCGCCGGCGGAGACCGAGGGCGAGGAAGCGCCGGGCGCCTGAGCGGCGCGTGCGCAGACAAACAAAAACGGCCGGGCGCGCGCCCGGCCGTTTCTTTTTACGCGGCGTCGTCGTTCAGCCGACGACCAGTTTCACCACGAACAGGCCGGCGATGATCGGCACGGCGATCTTCATCTCGCTGGCGCGGCCCGCAAGGATCTTGATCGCGGCGTAGCAGATGAAGCCGATGCCGATGCCATGGGCGATGGAGAAGGTGAGCGGCATGGTGATCGCCGTCACAATGGCGGGCACGAACTCCGTCACGTCGTCCCACTCGAGGTCCTTGAGGCTCATCGACATGAGGCAGGCGACATAGAGCAGCGCCGGCGCCGTGGCGAAGGCGGGCACGGTGCCGGCGAGCGGGGCGAAGAAGATCGCCAGCAGGAAGCACAGGGCCACGACGACGGCGGTGAGGCCGGTGCGTCCGCCCGCGTCCACGCCTGCGGTGCTTTCAATATAGCTCGTCGTGGTGGACGTGCCGAAAGCCGCGCCGACCGAGGCGGAGGTGGAGTCCACGATCAGCGCCTTGCCGATGCGCGGCAGCTTGCCTTCCTTGTCGAGGAAGCCGCCGCGATGGGCGACGCCGATCAGCGTGCCGGTGTTGTCGAACAGGTCGACGAACAGGAAGACGAAGATGATCGCCCACAGGCCGACGTCGAGCGCGCCCTTCAGATCCATTTTCAGGAAGGTCGGCGCCATGGAGGGCGGCGCGGAGGCGATGCCCTTGAACTCCGTCAGGCCGAGCGGAATCGACACGAAGGTGATCGCGAGGATCGAGATGATGATCGCGCCGGGAATCTTGCGCGAGGCCAGCGCCGCGATGAGCGCGAAGCCGAGCGCGGCGAGCAGAACCGGAAGGCTCTTCACATTGCCCATGGTCACGAGAGTGGCCGGATGGTCCACCACGATGTTCGCGTTCTTGAGCGCGATGATCGCGAGGAAGAGGCCGATGCCGGCGGCGATGCCGAGCTTCATCGAGATCGGGATCGCGTTCACGATCATCTCGCGCAGTTTCACCACCGAGATGAGCAGGAAGATCAGACCTGAGATGAAGACCGCGCCAAGCGCGACCTCCCACGTGTAGCCCATGCCCTTCACCACGCCGAAGGTGAAATAGGCGTTGAGCCCCATGCCCGGGGCGAGCGCGATCGGGTAGTTCGCGTAAAGGCCCATGAAGGCGCTGCCGAAGGCGGCGGCCAGACAGGTCGCCATGAAGACGGCGCCGAAATCCATGCCCGCGATCTGCAGGATCGAGGGATTGACGAAGATGATGTAGGCCATCGTCAGGAAGGTGGTGACGCCCGCGATCACTTCGCGGCGCACCGTGGTGCCGTTGGCCTGCAATTGGAAAAGTCGTTCCAGCATACGCGCCCCCAAACCATGCGACTTTTGGTTAACGCCGCCACATTCGCCGCTTCGCCGCAGGCCGGCAAGCCGCTTTTTCCCGCGGTTCACTGTTTAGAAGGGCTTGGCGCTTATGGTTAACCGCGCGTGAAGGCGTTCGCCCGCACAAGCAAGCTATAGCTTAAGATTATATGATTGCTCACAAAATTGCGTTGTGTTTGTAAGCGTTTTGATTACTTTTCATTTCACCGGGCGCCTCTGCGGCGCAAGCGAGCGTCAGGAGAGCGTGCATGCGCGAAGCGGCGGACCACACGCCGGCGGCGTTCCGGCGGGCGCGCGCGGGCCTCGCGGGATTGCTGCTGGCGCTCCTCGCCGCTGGGCAGGGGCTGGCCGCCGAGACGGGCCCGGCCTTTGGCCGGCTGGCGGCGCCGGCGCCCCAGCGGCCTCTCCTCGAGGAGATCCGCCTCGGCCTTTACGCCCATGACCCGGTGAGTCCTGAGAAGGGCGCCGCCGACGTCAACGGCGAACTTGTCCTCGCGCCCTTCGATCCCAGCTCCGGTCCGCTCGGTCGGCTCACGCCGCGGTTGCATGTGGGCGGCACATGGAGTTTCGGCGCGCGCACGAGCCTCGCCTATGCGGGCTTCCTCTGGCGCCTGCATCTGAACGAGGGCGTGTTCCTCGAGGCCGCTTTTGGCGGCGCCGTTCACAATGGGCGCGACGCGCAGACGCCGGGACGCAACGCCATGGGCTGCCGCGGCGCCTTCCACGAATCTTTGTCGCTGGGCTATCGCTTCGCGCCGCAATGGCGCGTGATGGCGACGATCGAACACGCCTCCAACGCGGGCCTGTGCGATTCAAACCGCGGCGTCACCAACGCCGGTCTGCGGATCGGCTACGCCTTCTGATCAGATGAGGCCCGAGAAAGCGGCTGCGACGCGCTCATAAACCGGCCGTTTGAACGGGATCACGAGTTCGGGCGTGCGTTCGAGCCGCTCCCATCGCCAGGCGTCGAACTCCGCCTTGTGCCGTCCGCCGTCGGGCTGCGCCACGTCGATCTCCGAGTCCTCGCCCTCGAAGCGCAGGGCGAACCATTTCTGCGTCTGGCCGCGATAGCGACCGCCCCAGGCCTTTTGCGCAATGTCGGGCGGCAGGTCGTAGGCGAACCAGTCGGGCGCCTCGGCGATGAGCGAGGCGCTCGTCACATTCGTCTCCTCGCGCAATTCGCGAAAGGCGGCGGCGCGCGGATCCTCGCCTTGATCGATCCCCCCTTGCGGCATCTGCCATTCGAAGCCCGGCGCCACATGTTCCACGAGCGCCTTGTTCGCGCGCCGGCCCATGAACACGAGTCCCGCGCGATTGACGAGCACCACGCCCACGCAGGGGCGATAGGGCGGTTGCGGCGTTTGCGTCGTCACTTGCGTTCTCTTTCCGCCGCGCTGGGCGGCCCATTCATGGCGTCGCGCGCGCGCTCGCAGGCCGGGGAACCGCCGCCAGCGCGCTTGCGGGCGCAAGGGCGACGCCGCGCGCCTCAAGGGCGCGCGCGAAGCGGGCGATCTTCTCCACGACCACGGGAAGGGCGGTGGCCGAGCCGGCCGCCGATCCCTTGTCGCGCGCGATCCGCTCGAGGCGGATCAATGCGTCATCCACCGCTTCGAGCCGCGCGTCAATCGCCAGATCGGCGCGCAGCAGCGGCGCGGACGCCTCCGCCGCCAGCGACGCGGCGAGCGAGCGCACCGAGGTCGCGTCGTCGAAATACATCAGGCCGCGCTGGGCGATCTCCGCCAGCACGGGGGAGAAGGCGGCCGCGTCGGCGGTGAACTTGCCGCCCAGATGCCCGCCCACGCCCACATAGCCGGCGAAACGACTCATGTGCCAGTGCAGGCGGCCGAGCGTCTCCGCGGGCGGATCGGCGACGCGCAGCAGATGCGGGCCGGGGCTTTCATCCGCGCCGCCGAAACCTTCCAGCGGCGCCTGCAGCAGGATCTCGTGGCCGAGGCTGCGCGCCTGCGCGGTCTGGCGCGCAAGGTCTGGCCCATAGGGCGCGAAGCCCAAAGTCACCGCGCGCGGCAGAATGGCCAGCGCCTCCTCCGTCGCCTTAGGGTTCAGCCCCATGCCGCCGATCACGATCGCCAGTTTCGGCGCGCCGGGCCGCAGGCCTGCGGGCGTCATCATGGGGCGGGCGTAGACGTCGAGCGGCTTTGCGCCGTCGAGGGCGATGCGCGGCAGCGGTCCGTGCCGGCCCTTCTCGACGAGGCGCGCATCGGGCGCGGGCGCGAGGCCCACCGCCACCTGCGTCTGCGGCACCGTGATGATGAGCGCCTCCGGCGCGCCGCCGCCCTGGCGCACCACTTTCACGCCGCTGGCCTCCTCCACCGCCTCCGCGGTGCGGCGCATGCGGATCACGCCCGTGGGTTCGGGATCGACCGCAGCGGCGGCGGAAGGCGCGGGGGCGGGCGCAGGCGCCGGAGGCTTCCAGCTTTCGATCCGCGCCGCCGCGTCCGCCACGCGGTCGAGCCCGCGGTCGAGCCGCTCGTCCATCACATAGGCGAAGGCGGCGAGGCTCGCGCCCAGCGCCGCGAGGCCGCCAAGGCCGATGAAAAGCCAGGGCGCGCCGCGCCCCTTCTTGGGAGCGTCTGCCTTGAGGCCCAGAGGCGCGTTGATGTCGTCGGCGTCAGCCATGCAGGCTCCTTGGAATCAAATGGCGCCCGGCGCGCGCGGCGTCAGGCGAGAAAAAACATGAACGCTGGAAAAAAGACGCCGACGCGCACGCGGCGCACACGCTTGCGCGCGGCGGGCGTTTTCAGCGCGCGTTTTCACATCGTGCGTGCGCGAACGCGGCGAACACGAGACTCGTCAGGAAACGCAGGTGGGCGACGCGAGGCGAGCGACGGGCGACGCGCGCCCGTCGCAAGCGATCAATTGGCGGACTTCGGCGCGGCGTCTTCCTTCGCCGCCTCCATCAATTGCGCAGCCGTCTTCACGCCGCGCAACAGGTCGGCGGCGGCGATCAGCTGTTTGTCCTTGGTCGCGTCCGGCGGCACATAGGCCTGCGAGCCGCTCTTTTCATCCTCGCCATTGCGCAGGTGTCCGCGCAGCGAGGCCTCGCCCTTGGTGCTGTCACGGCCCTTCAGCTCGTCGGGAACGTCCTGCAGGATCTGGATGTCGGGGTCGATGCCCTTCGCCTGGATCGAACGGCCCGAAGGCGTGTAGTAGCGCGCGGTCGTCAGGCGCAGAGCGCCGTTGTTCTGGCCGAGCGGAATGATCGTCTGCACGGAGCCCTTGCCGAAGGAGCGCGTGCCGATGATCGTCGCGCGCTTGTGATCCTGCAAGGCGCCGGCGACGATTTCAGACGCGGAGGCCGAACCGCCGTTGATCAGCACGACGACGGGCTTGCCCTTCGACAGGTCGCCGGGGCGGGCGTTGTAGCGCTGCGTTTCTTCGGCGTTGCGGCCGCGGGTGGAGACGATCTCGCCGCGCTCGAGGAAGGCGTTGGAGACCGCGATCGACTGGTCGAGCAGGCCGCCGGGATTGTTGCGCAGGTCGAGGATGTAGCCCTTGAACTTGTCGGCCGGGATCTCCGCCTGGAACTTCGCGATCGCGCCCTTCAGCCCGTCGAAGGTCTGTTCGTTGAACTGCGTGATGCGGATATAGCCAATGTCCTCGCCCTCAAGGCGCGTGCGCACGGCGCGGATCTGGATGCGGTCGCGCGTGATGCGGAACTCGCGCTGCTCCTTGGCCCCGCCGCGGGTGATGGTGAGCTTCACGCTCGTGCCGATGGCGCCGCGCATCTTGTCCACGGCCTGATTGAGCGACAGGCCCTGGGTGGATTCGTCGTCGATGGCGCTGATGATGTCGCCTGCGAGAATGCCGGCGCGCGAGGCGGGCGTGTCGTCGATGGGCGTGACGACTTTCACCATCCCGTCTTCCTGCGTCACCTCGATGCCGAGGCCGCCGAACTCGCCGCGCGTCTGCACCTGCATGTCGCGGAAGCTCTTGGGGTCCATGTAGCTCGAATGCGGATCGAGGCCGGTGAGCATGCCGTTGATGGCGGACTCGATCAGCTTCTGGTCGCTGGGGCGCTCGACGTAATCGGAGCGCACTTTTTCGAACACGTCGCCGAACAGGTTGAGGCTGCGGTAGGTCTCGGAGGGGGCCGCGATGACCGCGGGGATAAGGCGCGCGTTCGTGGCCAGCGTGGCCGCGCCCGCTCCGAAAGCGGCGCCGAGCATAAGCAGTGCAACTTTGCGCATTATCCGCGAACCTTTTCTCGTTCCGACTTCGCCCACCAGGGGCCTGGATCAATCGCCGCGCCGTCCTTGCGAAACTCGACGTAGAGAACGGGTTGAGCCGCGCCGATCGCTATCGCCGCCGCCGTCTTTCCCGACGCCTCGCCCATCGAGGCCACGGGTTCGCCCGCAAGGACGAACTGGCCAACCGCGACGTTGATGCGATCCATGCCGGCCAAGACGATATAATAGCCGTCGCCGGCGTTGATGATCAAGAGTTGCCCATAGGTTCTATAGGGGCCGGAGAAAGCCACCCAGCCGTCCGCGGGCGAGGCCACCAGAGCGCCCGGCCGCGTGGCGATGGAAAGGCCGCGCTCGGAGCCGCCGAAACCGTCGGGCGCGCCGAACGCCTTGCGGATTTCGCCCGATACGGGCAGCGGCAGAAGGCCGCGCGCCTGCGCGAAGGCCACCGCAGGGGCGAGGCGCGTGGCTTCGCCCAGCGAGCGGGAGGAATCCTGAATCCGATCTTGCGGTCTGGCGAGAGCGAGGCGTTTGCGTTCGGCCTCAGCCGCCCGCGCCGCCTCCGCCGCGCGCCGGCCGCCGTCGGTCTCGTCCTCCATCCGCGCGATCAGCTCGCGCAGGTCCAGCGCCTGGCGCGCCAGCGTGCGCGCGCGTTCCTGCTGTTCGCCGAGCGCGCGTTCCGCCAGGGCCTGGGCGTCGCGCCGCGCCTCCATGATGGAGGACACGCGCTGGCGCTCGTCGGCGAGGCGGGCAAGCTCCACGCGGCGCTGATCGCGCTCCGCGGCGATGCGCTTGCGCAGCTCCACGAGTTCGGTGAGGTCGGCTGCGAGCGCGTCCGCCTCCATCCGCAGTTCCGGCATCAGTCCGCCCAGCATGATCGCGATGCGGATGGCGCGCAGCGCGTCGTCCGGGCTGATGAGAATGGCGGGCGGCGGTCGGCGGCCGAGGCGTTGAAGCGCGGCGAGGATATCCGCGATCACGTCGCGCCGCTGCTCCAGCGAGCGGCGGATCGCTTCCTCGCCGGACTGCGAGGCTTCGAGGCGGCGCTCGATTTCGCTCACGCCCGCCTCGAGCGCCTGCACGCGCGCGGTCGTCTGCAGCAGCGCGGCGGACAAGCGCGCGCGGTCGCTGCGGATCATCTCCACGTCCGCCTCGATCTTGCGCCGCTGTTCGGCGGTGAGGCGGATTTCGTCCTCGACGCCGCGCAGGTCCTGCTGGCTGCGTTCGATCGCCTGCTGGCGGCGCTCCGTCTCCGGCGTCGCGGACGGCGCGGGCGGCGTCTGGGCCTGCGCATGCGTCGTCAGGCCGGGCGCGAAACAGATCGCGCAGGCGAGGCTGATGCGGGCGAAGGCGGGCGTGCGTCTCAAATCCGCTTCCTCAGGCGCGCAGGGCGCGGCGGCGAATCGCCGCCCCGAGCGCAGGCCCCAGCATAATGCGCCGCGCCGCCCGCGTAACGCGCATGCGGCTCATGCGCGGTGATAGGGATGACCCGCCAGGATCGTGAGCGCCCTGTAGGCCTGTTCGGCGGCGAGCGCGCGCACGAGCTGGTGGGGCCATGTCATGGCGCCGAAGGCGAGCGCGAGGTCGGCGCGGGCGCGCAGGCCTTCGTCGAGGCCGTCGGGTCCGCCGATGAGAAGCGCATAGGCGCCGGCGCCCGCGTCGCGCGCCTTGCCGAGATCGTCGGCGAAGGCCTCGCTGCCCATCGAGCGACCGCGTTCGTCCAGCGCCACCAGGCGCGCATGGGCCGGCAGAAGGGCGAGCAGCGCGCGGGCTTCCTCGCTCTTGCGGTCTTCGGCGCGCCGGGCGCGGCTTTCGTCGATTTCGCGGATTTCGAAACCCGTGAGCCCGACGGCGCGGCAGGAGGTTTGCGCGCGTTCGGCGTAGCGGGCGACGAGTTCGCGCTCAGGTCCGGCCTTCAGCCGGCCCACGGCGGCGAGAATGAGCTTCATGGCGGCGGATCAGACCGCGCGCGGCCCGTTGGCGGGCTCGGTCGGCCGGTCGCCGCCCCACATCTTCTCGAGATTGTAGAAGGCGCGCACCTCCGGCCGGAAGACGTGGACGATCACGTCGCCCGCATCCACCAGAACCCAGTCGCAATGGGGCAGGCCTTCGATGCGCGGCGTATGCGCGCCCGCGGCCTTGCAGGCCTTCACCACGCGGTCGGCGATGGCGCCCACATGGGTGTTGGAGCGGCCGGTGGCGATGAGCATCGCGTCGGCGATGGTGCTCTTGCCGCCCAGGTCGATGGAGACGACGTTCTCCGCCTTCGCGTCGTCGAGGGCCGTCAGCACGTCCTGCAGAAGGGGGCTGTCCGCGACGGCGGTCGGCGCGAGGGCGCCCGGCTGGCCGGGGGCGGGGGTTTTCGCGGTCTCGCTCAGTCGGTCGCTCAATCGGTCGTTCAGCGTGGCGGTCTCCAGTGGCCCGCATGCGCGCGCGGCGCTGCGGATGCGCACAACATGGCCCTTCGAGCGCTGTTTTTCAATTTAAATCGCGGGCGTCGAGTCATCCGTGCGCGCGCCAAGGCGGCGCGACAGGCGGCTGGCGGCCTCGCGCAGCGCGGCGCCGTTCACGCCCGCCGGCGCCGTGTCGAGCCCGCCATAGGGGCCGATGATCGTGAGCGCGGCGCGCATCTGGCCGGAATGGTCGAAGACGGGCGCCGCCAGCGCCGAGGCTTCCGGCAGAATAGCGGGCCGGGAGGTGGCGAGCCCCTCGCGGCGGATCTGGGCGAGCGTGGCCTGCAGGCTCTCATCCGTGAAGCCGCCGTCGAGACCGCGCCCGCGCGCGCGTTCGATCAGCTCGGCTGCGCCGCCGGCGGGCTTGTGGGCGAGAAAGACGAGGCCGGTGGCGGTGACGAGCAGATTGGCGACGCCGCCCACGCGCACCTCGTACATGGAGGGGCGACGGCCGTCGATCTTGGCGACGAGAACCGGGCCTTCCTCGCTCCACACCGAGAGCACGACGGTCTCTCCGGTCTGGGCGGACAGGCTTTCAAGCGTCTCGCGCCCCACTTTCATGAAATCCGTGCGGGTGAGCGCGGCCAGCCCCAGCTGCAAGGCGTCTTCGCCCAGATCGTAGCGGCCCGTGTCGCGGTCCTGCTCCACCAGTCCGGCGCGCACGAGACTCACCAGATAGCCATGCGCCATGCTGCGGCTCATGCCTGCGCGCCGCGCAAGGTCGCTCAGGCGCAGCGGGCCGCCGGCGTCGCGCATGCAACGCAGGATGAGCGCGCCCTTCTCGATGGAGCGGATGCCGCCGCCGCCTTCCGATCGCCGCGTCGCGCGCGCGCCCTCAGGCTGATGTCCACCCGGCCGATCCGCGTCCCCGCTCACGCTGCCGACGAATTCCACCGCGCCGCCCCTTCGCCTGCCAGCCAGGCTCCGCCGCCTTGACGGATCCGGCCTGTAATTCCACAATGAGCGACACGTATAAGAATATTATACTTACCTTGCAAGAGGAAAGCGCCGTGGACGACCATCTCCAGCTCAAGCGCCCGTGGAGCGACGAGCAGATCGCCGCTCTCGTGGACGACAGGCCGCAGGAGGGCGTGTTCCGCGTGAGCCGCGCGGCGGTGCGCGAACAGGCCGTGTTCGATCTCGAGATGCAGCGCATATTCGAGGGCTCGTGGGTTTTCCTCGGCCTCGCCTGTCAGATTCCCAACCCGCATGATTTCTTCACGACCCATATCGGCCGCCAGCCGGTGATCGTGACGCGCGACGCGGCGGGCGCGGTCCATTGCGTCGTCAATTCCTGCCGCCATCGCGGCGCGCTCGTATGCCATCGCGCGGCGGGCAACGCGAAGCGCCACGCCTGCCAGTATCACGGCTGGGTCTATGACAGTTCCGGCGCCTGCGTGGACGTGAAAGACGAGAAGGAAGGCGCATACACCGATGCGTTCCGCGCGCAGGACCACGGCCTGCAGCGCGTGCGTCTGGGCGATTACCGCGGCTTTCTGTTCGGCAGCCTCAATCCCGACGTCCCGTCTATCGAGGAGCATCTGGGCGACGTGCGCACGCTGCTCGACCTGATCGTCGACCAGAGCGAAGAGGGTCTGGAGCTTGTGCCCGGCGTGGTGCGTTACGTCTACGAGGGCAATTGGAAACTGCAGCTCGAAAACGGCACCGATCCGTATCATTTCACCTCGACCCATCCCTCCTACATGCAGATTCTGGCGGAGCGGGGCCGGGCGGCGAGCGCGGGGCGCGTGGCGGACGCGGCGGGCGGCGGCCATACGTCGATCTATCAGAACTTCAACCAGAAGAGCGTGTCGCGCGGGGCTTTCTGCTTCCCCAACGGCCATGCGGCGATCTGGGGCGAGACGCCCTCCACCGATGCGCGCCCGCTGTTCGCCAAACGCGACGCGCTTGCGGCCCGGGTCGGCGCGACGCGCGCGAAATGGATGCTTTACACGCGCAATCTGACGATCTTCCCCAATGTGCAATTCGCGGAGAACGCTTCGCTGCAAATGCGCATCTGGCGCCCGCTCGCGCCGGGCCGCACGGAGATGACGACCTATTGCCTCGCGCCCAAAGGCGAGGACAAGGCGGCGCGCGCCGTGCGCATCCGCCAATATGAGGAGTTCTTCAACCCCAGCGGCCTCGCCACGCCCGATGACGCCACCGCCTATGAGGATTGCCAGGCCGGCAATACGACGCCCGTGATCGATTACCACCAAGGTTACGCGCGCGGCATGGCCGCCGTGCGCAGCGGGCCTGACGAACATGCGCGCGAACTGGGGATCGCGCCGCTCACAAGCGTGCTCGGCGCTTTCGACCTTGGCGACGAAACCGTGTTCCACGGCGTCTATCGCGCCTGGCGCGAGCTTCTGCTGAAGGGAGGCGCGCCATGACGCCCGCCGCATGCGACGCGCTCGCCGCGCGCGTCCTGTATGAGGAAGCGCGCGCGCTCGACGAACAGCGCTTCGAGGATTGGCTCGCGCTCTACGCGCCCGACGCCGTGTATTGGATTCCCGCCTGGACCGATGAGGGCCGGCCCACGCGCGATCCGGAGACGGAGCTCTCGCTCGTGCATTGCACGCGCGCGCAATTGGCTGAGCGCGTGCGCCGGGTGGAGGGCGGGCGCTCGCTCGCCTCCTCGCCCTTGCCGCGCACGGCGCATACGATCTCCAACGTGCTCGCGGAACCGCTTTCCGAGGACCGGCTGCGCGTGCGCTCGGTCGCCGTCACCCACGCCTTCAACGTGAAGCGGCGCGACTCCACCCATGTGTTCGCGCTGGCGGAGCATGAGCTGGCGCGCCAGCCTGACGGCGCATGGCTGATCGCGCGCAAGACGATCACGCTGCAGAACGACTATATCCGCACCATGCTCGATTTCTACATGGTCTGAACCGTCGCCGGCCCAATTGCCTTGGCGCGCGCGCTGCGGCATTCTGCGCCTCAAACAGGGAGGAGCATATGGATCCGGTCGAGCGCGCGCGGCGCGACGTCGTCATCGCCAATCGCATTCTCGCAGAGCAGAAAGTGCTCGACGCCTATGGGCACGTGAGCCTGCGCCATCCGCTCGATCCGACGAAATATCTGCTCGCCGTCTCCATGAGCCCCGGCATCGTCGATGTGGACGATGTGATCGTCTTCAACATGGACGGCACGCCCGCGCAGCCCGAGACGCGCCCGCTCTATCTCGAACGATTCATCCACGGCGGCGTCTATGAGAAGCGCCCGGAGGTGATGGCGGTCCTGCATTCGCACGCCGACGATCTGCTGCCCTTCTCGATCTCAAAGACCACGCGCTTCCGGCCCGTGATCCATGCGGTGGGCGACATCGGCGAGGACGTGCCGGTGTGGGACATCGCCGACAAGTTCGGCGATGGAACGAACCTGCTGGTCACGAACATGGCCCATGGGCGCGACCTCGCCGGGTGCCTCGGCTGCAACCGCATGGCGCTGATGCGCGGGCATGGATTCGTGCTCGCCGGCCTGTCGGCCTCGGACCTCGTGCGGCTGGCGGTTTATATTCCCCGCAACGCGCGCGTGCTGATGAACGCGATGCGCATGGGCGAATACAAGGCGCTCTCGCGCGGGGAGATCGAGGCGCGCCTGCAGCTCGACATCACCTCGCCCGCGCTCAAGCGCGGATGGGAGTTCTGGGCGCGCGAAGTGGGCTGCGGCCACCTGCTCAGCGATTAGGACCAGATGGCGAAACCCATGCCGCAGCCGGTGCCCGCAAGCGAGCGGTAGCACGGCACATAGTCCTGCCAGCGCGTGTCGAGATGTTCGCAGGCGCCGGCGACGGTGAGCCAGTTGCGCACTTCCGACGTGCCCGAATTGAGCCGTTTGGGCGAGATCGCGCGCAGCGCCTGCGCATCCTTCGTGCGGAAGGCTTCGAGCAGCATGCGGTCGAGCTCCTCGTCCACGGTGAAATGCGACAGGCCGCCGGAGCCGAGAATGCCGATGCGTCCCTCGCCCGGATAGGCGCGCACGGCCTGCGCGATGGCGCGGCCGAGATCATAGCAGCGCGCCGGGCGCGGCTGGTTGGGCGCGAAATAGGTGTTGATCGCCACCGGCACGATCGGCGTGACCTTCTCGCTCATCAGGCGCAGGTGCACGAAGCCGAAGGCGTGGCCCTCGCCATGATCGCGCCCGAGCTTCTTTGAAAAGCTCACGTCGAACTCATGGTCCATCAGATGGCCGATGAGGTGGCGCGCGAGCGGCGCGTCCACGGGAAACTCGCGGGGCGCGTCAGAATGATATTGCGAGCGCGCCCGGCGCCACCATTGCGGCGCCTCCTCGGGCATGTTGAGCGGATTGTTGAGAATGGTCTCGCCCGCATAGATCAGGAAAGCGGGGATGTTGTCTTCCATAAACTGCTCGTGCTGATCGTCGCCGATCACGATCAGCGCATCGAGGTCGGCTTGAGCGATCTCACGCTCCAGCCGCTCGATATTGGCCGTGCAGCGCGCCGCGCGCTCGGCGAGAATCTCGGGCCTGATCTGGTCGGCGATCGCGGGGCCCGCCAGTTCGACGAGCTCGCCGAACGTGCGCGGCTCGCCGTTGCGGTCGAGCAGCTTGCGGCCGCTGGCGTCGATTTCAGCGTGTCGGGGATAATCCTCGGGCGGAGAATTGAGCAGCGGGGAATGTGAGGATCCCACGCCCAGAACCAGTTGCGCCATGCGCTTTTCCTCCGCCAGCCTTGTTCGACGGCGGGCACAATAGCGAAGGCGCGCAGACTGGCAAGGGTGGCGCGCTGCGGCGCCGCTCAGGCCGCCAGCATCCGGTCGATGTCGCGCAAGATCTCGTCCTGCGCATAGGGTTTGCTGACGAAGCGCCCGCGTACGGGCAGGGTGCGTTCGGGCGGGGCGCCGCGCCCCGAGGTGACGAGGATGCGCAGCGTCGGCCACATGTCGCGGGCGCGCCGGGCGAGTTCGAGGCCGTCGATCACGCCGGGCATCTCCACGTCGGTGAAGAGCAGGCTTACGTCGCCGCGCGATTGAAGGATAGCCATCGCGCTGTCCGCGTCCGCGGCTTCGAGCACGGCGAAACCCGCCTGTCGCAGCGCGTCCGCGCTTTCCCATCGGATGAAGGGATCATCCTCCACGAGAAGGATCACAGGACGGGGCGTGGCGCGCTGAGCGTTCATGATGTGACAACTTCCGTATCGGCCAAGATGTTCTTGTCCGACGGAAAGCCTGATCCCCAGTGGCTAACGAATATTGAATTCCACGTGAGTCGCCTTTGCCAATCAATCGCGCCCGCGCGGCGCCGCACATATGTTTTCCTGAGCGCGCCTTGGGCGCGCTCTTCGCTCGCGCGCAGGCGCAGGGCGCGGTGAGGGGGATTCAGCCGCGCGTGCGCTGGTCGGCCCGCTCAGCGTTGATGCGCGGGCCCTTCAAGACGGGCGCCTCCAGCACATGGGCTTTCAGGAAAGCCCCAAAGCCGCGCGCGGCCTCGCGGCCGTGGACTGCGGCGAGCGCGCCAAGGGCGAGCGCGCATGCCGACACGGCCGCCGCCGCCAGCGCGCGCCTGTCCGGGCGCCGGCGTCCTGTTTGCGCGAATCGCCCGTCCATGTGCGAACCCATCCGCGAACGCCTCATTTCCATCCTTGTCGGGGGCCTTTGCTCGCCCGGCGGTCTGGATGCGTTCAACTCGCCGCATGCGCCCGCGTTCCCCCGATTTTTTCCAGCGGGGGGCCGAATTAACCATCCGTTAACCATGCGGGCGCACACCAAAGCACAGTGAATTTAACCCCTTAGCGCCGCCATGACCGTGACTGACGCCACCGCGATCCGTTTTCGCGGACGCTCTTACTTCGCCCTCACGCTGACGCCGGAGGCCCCGATCGAGGCCTGGCTCGCGCGGCTGGACGCCTGCCTCGCGCGATCGCCAGCCTTCTTTGGAGCAAGCCCCGTCATCCTTGACCTTGATGGTTTGTCGTTGACCCGCGCAGCCGCGGTCGCGCTGGTGGGCGAGGTGAAGCGGCGCGGGCTGCGCATTCTGGGCCTCGACGGCGCGCTGGCCGACTGGGACGCTCCCGAGAGCGACGCTGACGACAGCGCCTTTAAGGGCGGCGCCGTTGAGGATTTGCCGCCGCGCCTTGCCGGCGGGCGCGAGGCCGCCGGGGCGCAGACGAGCCAGCACACGAACCAGAAGGCTTGCGATCAGGCGCAGGAGGCGCCCTGCGGCCTGGGAGTTCGCGCGCCGATGATCGTCGACGCGCCCGTGCGTTCGGGCCAGCGCATCGTCAATCCGGAGGGCGACGTGATCGTGATCGGCTCCGTGGGCTCCGGCGCGGAGATCGTGGCCGCCGGATCGATCCATGTCTACGGCGCCCTGCGCGGACGCGCGATGGCGGGCGCCTATGGCGACGAAGGCGCGCGCATTTTCTGTCGCCGACTTGATGCCGAACTCATCGCGATCAACGGCCTCTACCAGACCGCCGAGGATATCGAGCCGCGTCTGCGTCGCCAGTCCGTGCAGATTCGTCTCGCAGACGGCGCGATGCGCGTCACCCCATTCGACTAGAGGAGAGAAAAGAACATGGCGAAAGTCGTAGTGGTCACTTCCGGGAAGGGCGGGGTCGGCAAGACGACCACAACGGCGGCTCTCGGCGCCGCCCTCGCGCAAACCGGAGCCAAGGTGGTCGTCGTCGATTTCGACGTCGGCCTGCGCAATCTCGATCTCGTCATGGGCGCGGAGCGCCGCGTGGTGTTCGACCTCATCAATGTCGCGCGCGGCGAGGCGAATCTGTCGCAGGCGCTGATCCGCGACCGGCGTGTGGACACGCTCTTTCTGCTCGCCGCCTCGCAGACCCGCGACAAAGACGCGCTCACGGAGGAGGGCGTGGCGCAGGTGATCGGGGAGTTGCGCACACGCTTCGACTGGATCATCTGCGACAGTCCCGCCGGGATCGAGCGGGGCGCCACGCTCGCCATGCGTTTCGCCGATCTCGCCATCGTGGTCGCCAATCCCGAAGTGTCCTCGGTGCGCGACTCCGACCGCATCATCGGCCTTCTGGATTCCAGGACCGTGAAAGCGGAGGCCGGCGAGCGGATGGAGAAACATCTCCTGCTCACGCGCTATGACGCGGCCCGCGCGGCGCGCGGCGACATGCTTGCGGTGGACGACGTGCTCGACATCCTTTCCATTCCCCTCATCGGCATCGTGCCCGAGAGCAAGGACGTGCTGCGCGCGTCCAATGTCGGCGCGCCGGTGTCCATCGGCAATCTCGGCAGCCCTGCCGCAGCAGCCTATATCGAGGCCGCGCGGCGGCTTGCGGGCGAGCCTTCGCCGGTCGTTAGCCCCGCCGAGCGCCGGGGCCTGTTCAGCCGCTTCTTTGCGCGGAGGGCGGCATGACCATGAACATCCTTCGCTTCTTCTCGCGCCGGTCCTCCGCGCCGGTCGCCCATGAGCGGCTGAAGATCCTGCTGCAGCATGAACGCCGCTCCGCCGCGCCCTCTCAGGAGCTGATCGCGCGGCTGCATCGCGACGTGCTGGAGGCGATCGCGCGCCACATCGCGATTGATCCCGACAAGGTGGACATCGACGTGCGCCACCGCGATTCCGTGTCGCTGCTGGAGATCAATCTCGAAATCCCTGCGCTTGTCGCGCAGGCGGCTCCGCGCGGCGAAGGCGCCGCTGCCTGAATCTCGCCTCTTAGCCAAACTACCCAAAATCACGCGCAGCGAGAAACCGCTGCGCCTGGGTTCAGACGCGCGGCTACAGGAAGGAACGGGAATTTGCCCTCAATCGCACAGGCGGCGCGTCAGGCCGCGCTTCGCAGCGTTCTCGTCCTTGCTGGAATGGTCATCGCTTTTCCTGCGCAAAACGTTCCCATGGCGGCGCCCCATCCCGCGCAATTCGACCATGATCCCTCTCTTTCCCATCACCTTCCCGCCGCGCTCGCGCTTAGCGAAGCGCAAGCGTCGCATGAAGCGGCGCATGAAGCGTTGCGTCAGGCCGCGCAGCCAGCCTCGCCGTTCGGCGTCCTGCCGGCGGACGCCTTCTCGGAAGATCCGGATCCCGGCGTTCTGCGCTATGGCGACGTTTACATCCGCCTGCCCTTCGACGAGGCGACCGGCGTCTATTCTTTCGGGCCCATGCGTCTGAAGCGCGATCTGGTGGAGACGATTCTGAACGCGGCTTTCATCGCCGGCGTTGATCCGCGTCTATTGATGGCGATCGCCGACAAGGAGTCGAGCTTCGTCGTCGCCGCGCGCGCCAGCACGTCGAGCGCCACGGGCCTCTTTCAGTTCATTGACGCGACCTGGCTGAAGGCGCTGCGGGATTTCGGCGCGGAGTTCGGGCTGGCGCAGGAAGCGGCCGCCGCCGCCGCCTGCCTGTCGATGAGCGCGGGCGAGGAGACGCGCGCGCGCCTGCTCGCCCTGCGGCGCGATCCGTTTCTCTCGACGCTGCTGGCTGCGGCGATGCTGCGCCGCGAGCAGGAGAGGCTTGAAGCCAAAATGGGCCGCGCGATCACCGACGCGGAAGTCTATCTCGTGCATTTTCTGGGGCCGAAGGGCGCGGAGAAATTCCTCTCCGTGCTCGCCGACGCGCCGACAAGCTCCGCCGCACGTCTGCTGCCTGCGGCCGCGCGCGCCAACAAGCCGATCTTTTTCGAGGCCCGACTCGTGGAGACGAAGGCGAAAGCGAAGGGCAAGGCGAAGAAGTCCGCCACGCGCGTGAAGCGCGTCGCCCAGTCGCTCAGCGTCGTGGAGGTGCACGGCAAGATCGGCTCCTCTCTCGCCCGGCGTCTCGCGCGCTATCAGGATCTGGATTTCGGGCCCGCCGGCGAGCCCTCGGGGCCCCTGAATTTGTAGCCACGTAGAAATACGAGAGTCCTTCCCCCGGGATGCACGACTACTCGGGGGGCTACGGGAGTGATAACCAGCAAGGACCAGACCGGGCCCCTCTGGCGACCTTACGGGTCGCGATGTCGGACTGGAACGATCAGAGCGGCTCTTTTCGGCGGCCCCGCCGTCGCACGCGAAACCTCGCGGCGAAAGGGGATACGAACCAGGGTTGCTAAGGTCTGTTTCGATCGGAAAGGCATCCCATGGTAGACATGCTGGCTAGTATCTTCACCCCCGATGCGTTGTCCGCCCTCATTCAGGTCATCATGATCGACCTAGTGCTGGCGGGCGACAACGCCATCGTCATCGGCCTCGCGGCCGCCGGCCTCCCCAAGGAGCAGCGCGCGAAAGCCATTCTCATCGGCGTCATCGCCGCCACCGTCCTGCGCATCATCTTCGCGGGCGTCACCACGCAATTGCTCGCGATCGTCGGCCTGCTGCTCGCCGGCGGCGTCCTGCTTTTGTGGGTGTGCTGGAAGATGTGGCGTGAACTGCGCGCCGGCCATGATGAGCTGGAGGGCGCGGAAGCCGTCTCCGGCGAGGATATCGACGGCGACGGCCAGGTCGCCGGCGGCCAGCCCACCAAGACCTTCGCCCAGGCCGCCTGGCAGATCGTGGTGGCGGACGTCACCATGTCGCTCGACAACGTGCTGGCCGTGGCGGGCGCCTCGCGCGACCACCCCTGGGTGCTCGTTTTCGGCCTTGTCCTGTCCATCGCGCTCATGGGCATCGCGGCGACCTTCATCGCGCGCCTGCTGCAGAAGCATAAATGGATCGCCTACGTCGGCCTCGCGGTCATCCTCTACGTCGCCGTGGAGATGGTCTATCGCGGCGCGCTCGAAGTGTGGCCCTATATCGTGAAATAGCCTGCGCCTGCGGAACCGCCGCGCCGGTTCCGCGTTAGCGAGGCAGGATGCTTGCAGGACGTTGCAGAACGTCAGGCGGTTCCTTCGGAGGCGGATCGGGAAACCGGTCCGCCTTTGGTTTTGGCTGCGGCGAAGCCCGGAGGGCGCGGATGCGCGCGAATCTGTCGACCATGGAGCGGGCGGTTTATCTGATCGCGGGTCTTGGCCTCGCCGCCGCCGGCGCGCGGCCGCGGCCCAACCGCATGCTGAGCGCGGCGGCGGTGGCAGCGGGCGCCTTCCTCGCCTGGCGCGGCTATGTGGGCGCGTGCCCAGTCAAGGCGGCGCTCATGCAGGCGCGCAGGCCTGAGCGCGTCACAGGCTGAACAGAGGTCTCGGCGCGGCGTTTTGGCGCGGATCTCTGGCGTGGATCTTTGATGATTGTCCGCGCCGCTGCGGGCGGGTATCGTTTCCCAAAACATGGGGGAAACGACATGACCAATCGGGCGTTCGCCAGCATTCTTTCTTCTTTCTCGACAGGCGGCGCGCGCGCGTCGCGCCACGCTCGTCGTCTTCTGGGCGCCGCCGGCCTCGCGGCTGCGGCCGCATGCGCTGCGAGCGCCCCGGCGCTGGCGCAAAGCGCCTGGCCCAGCCAGAACATTCGAATCATGCTGGGCTATGCGGCGGGTGGCGGCGCGGACACGATATCGCGTTATTACGCCAACAAGCTGCAGGAGGTGTCCGGCCAGACCGTGGTCGTCATCAACAGGCCGGGCGCGGGCGGAAACATCGGCGCCAATCAGGCCGCCAACGCCAAGCCCGACGGCTACACGCTGCTGATCGCGCCCAACATCGCCTTCCTCGGCAATATCCACGCCTACAAGGATCCCACCTATCATCCGATCCGCGATTTCGAGCCGATCACCACGCTCGCCATCCTGCCCTTCATCTATGCGGTGGGACCGAAGTCGCCGATCAATTCCATTCCCGACCTCGTGGCGCATATCAAGGCGCGCGACGGCAAGGCCACTTATGGCGGCACGACCACGACGGCGATCCTGGCGGCGGAGCTGCTGCTCGGCCATATCAAGGGCAAGGCGACGCGCGTGCCTTACAAGTCGATGGGCGACTCGGTCGCCGATCTCGACGGCTCGCTGGATTTCGTGATCGCGGACGGCACGTTCGCCGTCGGGCAGGCGCGCAGCGGGCGCATGAAGCTGCTCGCCGTCACCACGCTCGAGCGCTCCGGCGTCACGCCTGATCTGCCGACGATGGATGAGCTCGGCTACAAGGGTTACGACATTCCCGCTTCCTTCGGCGCCTATGCGCCCAAGGCCACCCCGAAGGAAATCGTCGCCAAGCTGGAAGGCTGGCTCAACGAAATCGTGCGCCGGCCCGAGACGAAGACCTTCCTCTACAATCTCGCCACCGATCCCTATCCCGGCGATCAGGCGCTGCTGCGCAAGATCATGGTCGAGGAGACGAAGAAGTGGGGCGAGATGATGGAGAGCGCGGGCGTCGAGAAGCAATAGCGTCGCGCTCCCTCACTCCTGCGCCTCGCCGAGCGTGTCGGCGACACAGGCGCCGCGCGTTTGCATAGGCTTTTGCGGAAAGCGCGCGGCGTCTTGCGCGGTCCGCCATTCGGCCTGCGCGTCGATCTCTGCGCCCAGCAAGGCCACGACGCTCGACAGCCACAGCCAGATCATGAAAGCGATGATCGCGCCGAGCGAACCATACATGCGGCTGTAGCTGTCGAAATTCGTCACATACCAAGAAAAGGCGATGGAGGCGCCAAGCCAGAGCGCGGCGGCGAAGGCGCCGCCCGGGCTCACCCATCGCCAGCGGGTCGGCGTGCGGCTTGGCCCGTAACAATAAAAAAGCATGAGCACGCCCAGCGCGGCGCAGTAAAGCGCGGGCCAGCGCGCCAGCGCGAGCGCCTGTTCGCCCACGCCGCCCCAGCCCAGATATTTGAGCGCGATGGGCAGGATAACGATCAGCCCCAGCGCCAGCGCGAGAAACACGACCGCGAACAGCGTGAACAAAAGCGTCAGCGCGTAAAAACGCGCATAGGATCTTTTTTCCTCCTCCTTGAACACGACGTTCAGCGCGTCGCATAGCGCCGCGACGCCCGCATTCGCGCTCCACACCGACAGCGCGAGATTGACGACCAGCGCCGAGCCCAGCGTGCCGGCGGCTGCGGCCATGCGCGTCATCTGCTCGCCCAGCAGCTCCGTTGCGCCGGGCGGCAGAACGCCTGCGAGCAGATCAAGATGGGCGGCCGCCTGCGAAGCGTCGGCGAACAGCGCGTAAAGCGTGACGCTCGCCCCGAGCGCGGGAAAGATCGCGAGCACGGCGTAAAACGCTACGCCCGCCGCCAGCGAAAACACGCGGTCGCGCGCCATCTCATGGGCGAGGCGCTGAAGGATGTCGCGCCAGCTGCGCGCCAAAATCGCCGTCGGCGCGCGCGCGCGCGGCGCAGCCCCCTCAGCGACAGCGTCTGATCCTTGTTTTTGCGCGCTCATGACGAAGCGGCTGGAGCGGCCCTGAAGTCTCACAGGATGCGCGCAAGGACGGCGGCGCGCGCGACGCGCCGTTCGACTTCCGCGCGGCTCGGCGCGACCCAGATCATGAAGCAGCGCTCGCGATGAACAGGCGCGCCGCACGCATGGCAGAGGCCGGTCTCCTCGGCGAGCGTCTCTGCGCCGTCATAGGTGACGATCACGTGGCAGCGCGTTCCGCACTCTGGGCAATCGAGCGCGAAATAGCGATCCTTCCATTCTTTGAGCTCGGCGCGCTGCATAAGCGGTCTCCATGGGCGAAGACAACCGGGGCGCGCCATGGATGTTCCAGCCATGCGCAGCCGGCGATCCGTCCTGACGCTTGGTCCATATGACGCTTGGCCTGCCGGCGGGCCTGGTCTATGCCGTCGACGGCCCATATTCCATTCAGGCGCGTCATGTCTTTCAAATCTCGTGATCCAGCGTCCCCTTATGAGCCGGCCGCCCATCCGTCCTTTCGCGAGGCGGTGGGCGTGTGGCTGCGCATAGGCCTTCTGAGTTTTGGCGGGCCGGCGGGACAGATCGCGCTGATGCATCGCGAACTGGTGGAGAAGCGGCGCTGGATCTCGGAAGCGCGTTTTCTGCATGCGCTCAATTATTGCATGTTGTTGCCAGGACCGGAGGCGCAGCAGCTCGCCACTTATGTGGGCTGGCTATTGCATGGCTGGCGCGGCGGCGTCGTCGCCGGCGTGCTGTTCGTTCTGCCGGGCTTCTTCATCATCCTCGCGCTCGCCGCCCTTTACGCGCTCCATCAGCAGACCGCATGGGCGAGCGCGCTGTTCTTCGGGCTGAAGGCGGCCGTGCTCGCCATCGTCGTCGAGGCGGTGTGGCGCGTGGGCAAGCGCGCGCTCAAGACGCGCTTCTCGGTGGCGCTTGCGAGCGCGGCCTTCGTCGCGCTTTTCGCTTTCGATGCGCCATTCCCGCTTGTCGTTTTCGCCGCCGGCGCGCTGGGCTATCTCTTTCCCCATCTTGTCGCTGCGCCCGTCCATGGCGGGGGCGCGCGGGATGATGAGCCTGCGATGCAGGGCGACGCCGCGCGCGCCGCACCAAGCCTTGCGCGCGCGCTTCAGGTGATCGCCTTCTGGGGCGCCTTGTGGGTCGCGCCCTTCATTGTCATCGCTGCGGCCGCAGGCCCGGATGGCGTGTTCTGGAACATCGCTGTCTTCTTCTCGAAAATGGCGGTGGTGACCTTCGGCGGCGCCTATGCGGTGCTGGCCTATGTGGCGCAGCAGGCGGTGGAGACGCTCGGCTGGCTTGCGCCGGGCGAAATGGTGGACGGGCTCGCGCTGGCGGAGACGACGCCCGGCCCCCTCATTCTCGTCCTCTCCTTCGTCGGCTTCATCGCCGCATGGCGCCATGCGCCGGGCTTTGATCCGATGATCGCGGGCGCGCTGGGCGCTGCGCTGACCACATGGGTCACTTTCACGCCCTGCTTCCTGTGGATCTTCCTTGGCGCGCCTTATGTGGAGCGCCTGCGCGCCAACGCCAAACTCGCCGGCGCGCTGGGCGCGATCACGGCCGCCGTGGTGGGCGTGATTTTGAACCTCGCGATCTGGTTCGCGTTGCATGTGCTCTTTCGCGAGGTGGGCGCGTTCCGCGCCGGGCCGCTGAACCTGCCGGCGCCCGTCCTCGCCTCGCTGGACGCGGGCGCGCTCGCGCTGTCGATCGTCGCGGGCGCGGCCCTGTTGCGGCTCAAGCTCGCCGTGCCGCTGGTGCTGTCGCTGTGCGCGGGCCTCGGCCTGCTGGCGCGATTCGCGCTCTGAGCGGAACCGCTTCGCGCGGCGTTCGTTGACATGGGGCTTTCGTCGACAGGGAGAGACACGTGACGCAGACGACCCGTCTTGGCGATCAGGCCGCGCGCGGCGAGATCAACGCGCTGCGAAAGCTTTCGCAGGAAGAGCGCCTCAGGCTTCTGATCGCAGGCATGGCGGAGACGGGGGGGACGCGGGAGGACGATGACGGCGCCGGGTTCCGCAAGCGTCTGGCCGCCCAGAGACGCATCGCCCGCAAGCCCGCTCCGCATAAGCCGGCGCCGGCGGAGAAGACTCCCTGAGGCCGCCGCCGGAAAAGCCAAGGTTACATTAGAATTGCAATCGTAAACACAAGGCCACGCTTTGCGTGGCTTTTCCGGTTTATAACCGTCGTTTACGCCTTTTGCTGTCGTGAGCATTGTGCAATGTTCAGTTACATGTTCCGCTTCGAAAGGACGCGTTATGGCATTGGAAGGTGAACAGCGTGACGCCGAATCGCCGACCGTCGCCGGCGAGGGTCGTCGGCCGCGGGCGGTCTTGCCGCGCATCCAGGCGCAGCCTGCCGTCGAGGAGCCGTCGGGCGAATTCGTAGCGGCCGCCGGCGAGGGGGCCGACCATTTCGGCGACGCGCTCCACCTCGTGCGTGCGGCCTCTGACGCGCTGGAGCGCATGCGCGCCCGCTATCGCGAGGTGGAGACCTATGCGGCTCAGCAGGCGGATTACTACCGCTCGGAGCTCGCCATGGCCCATGCGGGCATTCGCGACCTGCAGGAGCAGAACCTCGCCCGCGAGGAGGCGATCCAGCGGCTCGAGGCTCAATTGCGCGCGGAGGTCGAACAGCGCCGCAGCCTCGAGGACGCTCTGCGGGCCATGTCGGATGCGGCCGAACGGCTGCGCGACCAGGCCCAGCAGGCCGAGGCGCGCGCCGCCAGCGCGGAGGCCTGGCTTGGCCGCTTCCAGGGAGAGATCGCGACCGCTTTCGGAGAGATCCCGCGCCTGCTTGGCGAAATCGACCAAAGGCTGGATGGCGGGCCTGAGCCGCAGGCGCGCGTGGCGGCTGGCCGGTGACGGCTTGATGCGAATCAAAGCGCGCGCGGCCTTTCGCGCGCACAAGCACAGCGTCGGCGGGCGTAAAGCCGCCGGCGCCTCAAGGGGGCGAAGATGACCGACCCACGCAAGCACCCGAGGCTGCAGGCGCAGTCTCTTCTTCCCGAGGCGGATGATCCGCAGGCGCGACGCACCGCCATCGCACGGCTGCGCGACATGTCGCGTGAGGAGCGGCTCGCCCTGCTCATGCGCAATTTCTCGCTGGATTGCGGCGAGGCGCTCGGCATGCCGCGTCGCGGCGCGCCCGCTCCCCGCAAGCAACAATCAGCTCCCCAGTCCTGCGAGCGCGCGCGCAAGTCCCCCAAGGGCTGAGCGGCGCCGGCTGCGCGTCTTGGACGAGGCCGCGCTCGCTCGCCTCGCGCGCAATGGACGCGTGCGTGTGGTGAAGCGCTGACTGGATTCCTCGCCTGCGCCGGTGCATAAGGCCCGGAGTGAAAGGGGGCGAGGAAATCCATGGAGAAGCGGCATCAGGTTGTGATCGTCGGCGGCGGGCCTGTCGGCGCGGGGCTTGCTCTTGATCTTGGCTTGCGCGGGATCGATTGCGTCCTGATCGAACGGCGCACCACGCTGCAAAACATTCCCAAAGGACAAAACCTCACCCAGCGCACCGCTGAGCATTTCTACTTCTGGGGCGTGGTGGACGAAATCCGCGCCGCGCGCGCCATGCCGCAGGGCTATCCTATCGGCGAGGTGACCGCCTATGGCGATCTCATGAGCCCCTATTGGCACGCCACCGCTGGACGCGAGGTCGTGCGTCCCTTCTACTTCCAGGACAATGAACGCCTGCCGCAATATCGCGTGGAGGAAGTATTGCGCCGCAAGCTTGCGACGCTGCCGAACGTGACGACCATGATGGGGTGGACCGCCACCTCGATCGAACAGGACGCGCATGGCGTGCGCGTACGCGTCGCGCAGGACGGCGCAGGCGGCGAGGCGACCATCTGCGGCGATTATCTCGTGGGCTGCGACGGCGGCCGCTCTTTCGTGCGCGAACAGGTGGGCATCGAACGCGAGGGCACGGATTTCGACCAGATCATGCTGCTCGCCGTCTTCCGCTCGAAAGAGCTGCATGACGGGCTCGAGCGTTTTCCCCCGCGCTCGACCTATCGCGTGATGCATCCGCGCCATGCGGGCTATTGGGAGTTCTTCGGCCGCATCGACGTGGGCGAGGGCTGGTTCTTTCACGCGCCCGTGCCCGCCGCCGCCGCGCAGGACAAAAGCTTCGACGCGCACGCCGTGATCGAACGCTCCGCCGGTTTCTCCTTCAAGGCGGATTACGATTACATCGGCTTCTGGGACCTGCGGGTCTCCGTCGCTCAGCGCTATCGCGCCGGTCGCGTCTTCATCGCAGGCGACGCCGCGCACACCCATCCCCCCTATGGCGGCTATGGCCTGAACAACGGGCTCGAAGACGCGCGCAATCTGTCATGGAAACTGCACGGCGCGCTGGCGGGGTGGGGCGGCGAGAACCTGCTCGACTCCTATGGCGCGGAGCGCCGACCGGTGTTCCGCGACACGGGCGAGGATTTCATCGCCGCGCGCATCAGGGACGACGCCAAGTTCCTGGATCGCTACAATCCCGCGCGCGACGAGGCGGAGTTCGCGCAGGCCTGGCGTTCGCGCGAGAGCGAGGGCGGCTCGCGCGCGCAGCGCTACGAGCCCAATTACGCGGGCTCGCCTGTCGTCGCCGGCCCGCCCGGCGCCACATGCGGCGCCCATGGCCAGCACATGCATAAGGCGCGCGCCGGCCATCATCTCTCCCCGCAGCCGCTCACCGGCGGGCGCAACGTCTTTGAGGAGCTCGATCAGGGCTATGCGCTGCTCGCCTTCGGCGCGCAGGAGGCGGACGTGCGCGCATTCGAAGCCGCCGCACGCGCGCTCGGCGCGCCGCTCAAGGTCGTTCGCGACACATGCGCGGACGGGCGCGAGGCCTATGAGGCGAAGCTCGTTCTCGTGCGCCCGGACCAGTTCGTCGCCTGGGCGGGCGATGGAGCGGCGGACGCGCAGGCGGTGATGCGGATGGCGACCGGGCGCTGAGCCTCAGTCGGTGAGCTTCATGCTGGCCTTCTGCGCGATGTCCTTCCACAGGGGCACTTCGGACTCCACCGCCTGACCGAGAATCTCAGGCCCGCCCCCCAGCGCCGTCATGCCCTGCGCGGCGAGACGTTCGCGCACATTGCGTTCGCGCAGCGCATCGTTGATCGCCGCGTTCACGCGCGCGATGATCGGCTGCGGCGTGCGCGCGGGCGCGAAGAAGCCCACCCATTGAATCGCCACCACGTCGGGGAAGCCCGCCTCCGCGACGGTTGGCGTATTCGGCGTGCGCGGATCGCGTTCGCTTCCGCCCAACGCAAGCGCGCGGATCGCGCCGGCCTCGATCTGCGGCAGGGTCACCTGACCGGAGAGAATCGAGAACTCGACGTCGCCCTGCACCACCGCCTGCAGCGCGGGCGCGCCGCCGCGGAACGGCACATGGGTGATCTTCACGCCGGCGCGCAGGTTGAACAATTCCGCGATGAACTGCGTCTGGCTGCCGAAGCCGGGCGAGGAATAATTGAGCCCGCCCGCCTTGGTCTTCGCAAGCTCGGCGAGCTCTTTCAGGCTTTTCACGGGAACCTTCTGGTTGACGACGAACAGCATGGGATCGCGCGCCACCATGACGATGGGCGCAAGGTCCTTCACCGTGTCGTAGGAGAGGTTCGGGTTCACCGCGGGCGCGACCGCATGGGAGGAGGCGACGGCGAGCAGGGTGTGGCCGTCGGGCTCGGCGCGCACCACCGCCTGCGTGCCCACGGCGCCGCCCGCGCCGCTGCGGTTGTCGATGACGACGCTGCGGCCCAGTCTTTTCTCAAGCTCGGGCTGCAGGAGGCGCGCGGAGGCGTCCACGAAGCCGCCAGGCGGGAAAGGCACGATGATGGTGATCGTGCGCGTGGGATATTCTCCCGCTCCGGTCTGGGCGACAGCCTGCGGCGCAAGGCTGAACGCGGCCAGCGCGAGCGTGATGGCGCGTAGCGAATGATCCCGCCTGCGAGGCTTGAAAGTAGCGCTCCCGTTCATCGTCTCCCCTTCCCTGCGGCCTCGCGTCTTCGCGCATGAGGCGTGAGCCTACATCGGTCGTGAGGCCCTGTGCGTCAAGCCCGAGGTTTGCCTCGCGCGCGCAGCTCTGTCAAAGTTCGCGTCGAGAGGCTTCGCCTCGCAGCCAAGGGAGGAAAAGATCATGGAAGCGCCATCGACAGGCGACCGGGCCTCGCCCACGCCCCTTCTCGCCTATGCGGATCCGTTCGCGCGCCATCTCGACGCGTTTCTGCTCGCAGGGCGTATTTTCGTCGGCGCGATCTTCGTGCTCAGCGGCGTGTTGAAGCTCACTGGCGTAGCGCCTTACTCCACGCGCGGCTGGCCGGCGGAATGGTTCTTCGGTCCGCTTGGCGCGTCGGTGGAATTGTTCGGCGGCGCGCTCGTCATCGCGGGTCTCGCCACGCGCTATGGCTGCCTCATCATGTTCCTGTTCATGATCGTGGCGACCCTTTCCGCGCATCGGTTCTGGGAGTTCGCCGATCCTGCGCAATTCCGCGCGCAGCAGAGCCAGTTCTTCAAGAACGTCTCGATCTTCGGCGGATTCATTCTGATCTTCGCGCTGGGGCCGGGGCGCTACAGCCTCGATCACCTCATCCGCCGTCGCGCCGCGCAGGCGGACGAGGCTTAGAACCGCCGCCTTCAAATGAAGAACGCGCCGGAATCTCCGGCGCGTTCGCTCAGCTCCCGCTGAAAAGGGCCTGCGCTCAGTCCTTGCGCGTGAGGCCGATGCGCTTGGCGATTTCAGCCACCTGCCGCTCCTGTTCGGCGATGTCCTTCTCGAACTCCTCGGCGCCGCCGGGGTTGGGCACCTGCGCGCTGGCGACGAGCTTTTCGGCGATCTGCGGCATGCGCGCGACCTCGGCCACTTCCTCGCCGATGCGCTTGCGCAGGGCGGCGCTGACGCTGCGCGGGCCGAACATGCCCACGAGACCTTCAAGCTGAAGCGAGGGAACGCCCGCCTCGATCGCGGTCGGCACGTTTGGCAGCGCGGGCGCGCGCGTGCGGCTGTTGACGGCGAGCACGCGCGCGCCGTTGCCGATCACCGGCTGCATCACCGCATAGGCGGACATGACGGCCTGAATGCGCCCCGCCGCCATTTCGGCCGCGCCCTGACCCAGATTGTTGAAGTTCACCTTCTGGAACTTGAGGCCGAGCTCGGTGGTGAAATTGTCCCACACCACGTCGGTGATGCCCGGCACCGTCATCACATTGAGCTCGCCGGGACGCTTGCGCGCCAGCTCGACGAATTCCTGCAGCGTCTTCACGCCGAGCTGTTCGGAAACGCCCACTGCGAGAATCGTGTTGGAGAAACGCGCGATCGGCAGAAGGTCGCGCTCGCGCACGTAGCCGAGTTTTTCGTGGCGATAGGGATGGGGCGTGAAATTGCCCGTGGGCGTGAAGAGAAACTGGTGATCGTCGTTCTCGCCCACCACCGCGCGGATCGCGATGAGGCTGTCGCCGCCGGGGCGGTTCTCCACCACGACGCTCTGGTTCCATTTGCGCGAGAGCGCGTCGGCGGCCAGACGCGCGCCGATGTCGGCGCCGGCGCCGGGCGCGAAGGGCACGATCAGCTTCACGGGCTTCGTCGGCCAGTTCGGCGCCTGCGCGCGCACGTCCTGCGTCCAGGAAAGAGCGACGACGGCGCCGGCGGCCAGCGCGGCGAGAGTGCGGGACAATGCCATGGTTTCCCCTCGAAATTGCAGTTCCAACCCCTGATCCCCGTGTGCCCGGGGCCGCGGCACCTTGTCGGCTTTTGGCGTCCCGCACAAGAGCGCGGGCGGGAAGCGCGGAGTCGATGTTCTTTTTTCGTTCCATTCGCCGCCGCGTTGGCCTAGGCTGAGGCATGGACCGACTCGCACAAGATTTCGCAGCCCTCGGGCCGCTTCTCCAGATCGCGGCGCTTGCCGCCTTCATCGCCCTCCTTGTCCTTTTCGCGCTTGCGTTCTCGGTCGCCTCGGCCAATCGCAAGCGCGCCGCGCTTGAGGCCGCCGGCGCCGAGCGCCAGCGCGAGATCGACGACAAGATGGCGGAGCTCGCGCGCCTCAACGCCGAACTCGCCGGGCGCGTGCAGGCCTCCGCCGAGGGGCTGAGCGCGCGCCAGTCGGAATTGTCGCGGGTGCTGGCGGAGCGGCTCGACAATGTGGGCGCGCGCGTGGGGCAGGGGCTGGAGGCGAGCGCGCGGCAAACCGCCGACCAGCTCGCCAAGCTCGGCGAGCGGCTTGCGGTGATCGACGGCGCGCAGGCCAATCTCGCGCGCCTGTCGCAGGACATGCTGGGGCTGAAGGACATTCTCGCCAACAAGCAGGCGCGCGGCGCTTTTGGACAGGGCCGGATGGAGGCGATCGTGCGCGATGGCCTGCCCGCCGGCGCCTATGAGTTTCAGGCGACGCTGTCCAACCGCAACCGGCCCGATTGCGCGATCAGCCTGCCGGGCGATCCGCGCCGGCTGGTGGTGGACGCGAAGTTTCCGCTGGAGTCTTTCACCGCCTTTCGCGAGGCGCGCGACGATGAGGCGCGCAAACAGGCGCAGGCGCGGGTGCGCGCGGACGTGAGCAAGCATGTGAAGGACATCGCCGAGCGCTATTTCCTGCCCGGCGAGACGCAGGACGTCGCCTTCCTCTTCGTGCCGTCGGAATCGATCTACGCCGACGTGCATGAACATTTCGAGGACGTGGTGCAAAAAGCTCATCGCGCGCGGGTGATCTTCGTCTCGCCCTCGCTGCTCACCATGGCGATACAGGTGATGCAGGCGATCGTGCGCGACGCGCAGATGCGCGAGGAGGCCGGCAAGATCCAGATCGAGGTCGCGCGCATGGCGGAGGACGTCGCGCGCCTGCGCGATCGCGCCGACAAGCTCGCCACTCATTTCCGGCAGGCGCAGGAGGATGTGGAGGGCGTGCAGACCTCCGCGCGCAAGATCGAGAAGCGCGGCGAGGCCCTTGGCCGGCTCGATTTCACGCCTGAAGCGCCGCAGGCGCCCGCGCGTTCGCTCGTGTGAGCGTCACGCCGGGAAGACGTGGCCGCGCAAAATGCGGATGAACGCCGTCGCCCCCACGCTTGCCTCGCGCGCGAGCGCATCCTCCGGGCGCGCGTCCACTTCCACCGGCCCTCTGGCGTGCGGGCTTTCGATCTCAATGCGCAGGCTCACGCCATGGCGCCGGCGTCCCGTCACAACGCCCGCCAGCCCGGCCGTGTCGAGGGCGAGATCGCTCGGGCGCGCCAGCAGCGTCGCCGGCCCGTCGGGCGCGCCAGATGTTGCGATCGGCGTCGCGAAGTCGCCCACGAGCGCCCGTCCGCCCTGCACGCGCGCCGCGAAGGCGTTGGCCTCTCCGGTGAACGCGCAAACGAACGCCGAGGCGGGGCGCTCATAAATGTCGTCGGGCGCGTCCACCTGCTCAAGACGTCCCTGATGGAGGATCGCCACGCGGTCGGCGAGCTCCATCGCCTCTTCCTGATCGTGGGTCACGAAGAGGGTGGTGTGGCCGGTGCGCTTGTGCAGGTCGCGCAACCAGCGACGCAGGTCGCGGCGCACCTGCGCGTCGAGCGCGCCGAAGGGTTCGTCCAGCAGCAGGACGCGCGGTTCGATGGCGAGCGCGCGGGCGAGCGCGACGCGCTGTTTCTGGCCGCCGGACAATTGGGCGGGGAAGCGTGATTCAAGGCCGCTGAGTTGCACGAGATCGAGCAATGCGCCTACGCGCGCGCGGATCTCCGCCTCGCCCGGGCGTTCGCGCCGCGGCCGGGCGCGCAGGCCGAAGGCGATGTTCTCGAACACGTTCATGCGCGCGAACAGCGCGTAATGCTGGAACACGAAGCCGATGCGCCGCTCGCGCAGGGTGAGGCCCGATGCGTCCTGCGCGCCGAACAGGATGCGGCCGCGTTCGATCTGCTCAAGGCCTGCGACGGCGCGCAAAAGCGTCGTCTTGCCTGAGCCCGACGGGCCCAGAAGCGCGACGAGTTCGCCCGCCTTCGCCTTCAGACTCACGCCGCGCAGGGCGGGGAAGTCGCCGAAGCTTTTTTCGACGCCTTCAATCGACAGTTCCACAGACATCACTCACTCCGGGCCGCGCGCATGGGCGGCGAGGGATTTTTCGAATCGTAGCTCGACGATCGTCTTGGCGGCGAGCGTCACGAGCGCGAGCAGGGCGAGAAGGGAGGCGGTCGCGAATGCGGCGGCGCCCATGTATTCGTTGTAGAGAATCTCGACATGCAGCGGCATCGTGGTCGTGACGCCGCGGATGCGGCCGGACACGACGGCGACGGCGCCGAATTCGCCCATGGCGCGCGCGTTGCACAGCAGCACGCCATAGAGCAGGCTCCATTTCACGTTCGGCAGGACGATGGAGAAGAACATCCGCCAGGGCGAGGCGCCGAGCAGCAGGGCCGCCTCTTCCTCGCTCGAGCCGATGGTCTCCATATGCGGGATCAGTTCGCGCGCCACGAAGGGGAAGGTGACGAACATGGTCGCCAGAACGATGCCGGGCAGGGCGAAGACGATGTCGATTCCCTGCGCCTTCAGCCAGGGGCCGAAATAGCCCTGCGCGCCAAACAGCAGCACATAGACGAGGCCCGCGATCACCGGCGAGACGGAGAAGGGCAGGTCGATCAGCGTCACAAGCAGGTTGCGGCCGCGGAAGCGGAAACGCGCGACCGCCCATGCGCCGGCGACTCCCACGATCACGTTGAGCGGCACGGCGATGGCGGCCACAAGAAGCGTGAGCCGCACGGCGGCGAGCGAATCGGGATCGACGAGGTTGCGCAGATAGGCGCCGAACCCCGGCCGCAAGGCCTCCACGAAGACGATGGCGAGCGGCGCGAAGAGAAACACGCAGGCGAAGACGAAGACGGTCGCCAGAACGAGCGCTCGCGCGAGGGGGCTGTCGCGCAGCGCGTCAGCCGCCAGCGGGCCGCGCCGCCATGCGCTGCGCCCCAGCCGTGGAAGGCTAGACATAGCCGAACCTCCGCCGGCTTGCGGCCTGCAGCGCATTGATGGCGAGCAGGCAGAGGAAGGAGATCGCCAGCATCAGCACGCCCACGACGGCTGCGCCCGCATAGTCGAATTGCTCGAGCTTGATGACGATGAGCAGCGGCGCGATCTCCGACACCATCGGCACATTGCCGGCGATGAAGATCACCGAGCCGTATTCGCCGACGGCGCGGGCGAAGGCGAGCGCGACGCCCGTGATGAGGGCGGGCGCGACATTGGGCAGCACGACGCGAAAGGCGGTCCGCAGGCGGCTTGCGCCCAGAAGGGCGGCGGCCTCCTCCACGTCGCGGCGCCGGTCCGCCAGCACCGGCTGCACGGAGCGCACGACGAAGGGAAGGCCGACGAAGACGAGCGCGATGGCGACGCCGAGCGGCGTATAGGCGATCTTCGCGCCGAACCATTCAGCCGCGCGCGCGCCGAACCAGCCATTTGGCGCCCACAGGGCCGTCAGCGCGACGCCGGCGACGGCGGTGGGCAGCGCGAAAGGCAGATCGATAGCTGCGTCCAGCACGCGGCGACCGGGAAAGTCGTAGCGCACGAGCGCCCAGGCCACGAGAAGGCCGAACACAGCGTTGAACGCCGCCGCCAGCGCCGCCGCGCCGAAGGACAGGCGCAACGCGGACAGCGTGCGCGGCGATGTGGCGATGGCTGCGATCTCGCTCATTCCCGCGCCTCCCGCCTTCAGCACGAGAGCGGCCAGCGGAACGAGGACGAGCGCGACAAGCGCGCTCGTGAGAATGGCGAAGGAGAGGCCGAAGCCGGGCAGGATGGACGGCTCGGGCCAGCGCATGCGTTTTGGGGATGAGGTCATCAACGCGCCGGCTTGTACAATTGGTCAAACGTTCCGCCGTCTGCGAAATGCAGCGCCTGCGCCTTCGGCCAGCCGCCGAAATCCTTGTCGATCGTCACAAGCTGCGTCTTGCCGAAGCGCGCGAGATCGGCCGGGTCGGCGTGTTCGGGGCGACTCGGGCGATAATGATGCTTGGCGATCAGCGCCTGCGCCTGCGGCGAATAGAGAAACTCGAGATAGGCCTGCGCCTGTTTGCGCACGCCGCGCTGGTCCACGCCGCCCTCCACGAGCGCCACCGGCGGCTCGGCGAGAATCGACAGGCTCGGCGTGACGATCTCGAGATTGCCGGCGCCGAATTCCTGCAGCGCGAGGAAAGCCTCGTTCTCCCATGCGAGCAGAACGTCGCCGACGCCGCGCTGGGCGAAAGTGACCGTCGAGCCGCGCGCGCCCGTGTCCAGCACGGGCACGTTGCGCAGCAGCGCGCCGATAAACTCGCGCACTTTCGCCTGATCGCCGCCGTAGGCCTTCTCCGCCCACGCCCATGCGGCGAGATAATTCCAGCGCGCGCCGCCGGAGGTCTTGGGATTGGGCGTGACGACGCCCACGCCAGGCTTCGCCAGATCGCCCCAGTCGCGCACGCCCTTTGGATTGCCCTTGCGCACGAGGAACACGATGGTCGAGGCGTAGGGGGTGGAATTGTTGGGCAGGCGTGAGCGCCAGTCGGCGGGAATGAGCGGGGTGCGCGCGGCGATGGCGTCGATGTCGCCAGACAGCGCGAGCGTGACGACGTCGGCGGCGAGCCCGTCGATCACCGCGCGGGCCTGAGCGGCGGAGCCGCCGTGGGACTGGCGGATCGTGATCGTCTCGCCAGTGGTCGTCTTCCAATGGGCGATGAAGGCGGCGTTCACCGCACGGTAGAGCTCGCGCGTGGGGTCGTAGGACACGTTGAGCAGCGTCGTCTGCGCGCGCGCGCCGAAGGCGACGAACAGAACCATGGCGAAGGCTGCGGCGACGGCGAGAATGTCAAAAGCCCGGCGAAAGCGGCGAATGGCGGTCTCTGGCATGGATGCGATCTCCAAACCCGATTATCTTGACCAGATTAATCAAGATTGCAAGCTCAAATCCGAGCAGCGCCTAAACGCCTGAGCGGCCGTCAGATATCCGCGCCGATAAAGAAATCGCCGGAGGCGGCGCCGAGCGCGCGGGCCTCATGCGCCCGCGCCACTACCTGGGCGAGCGTCGTGCCTTCCAAAACCTTGAGCTGGGCCGCGAAGGCTTCCGAGAAGGCGATCCGCAGGCCGCAGGCGGTTTCCTCCGCGCAATCGTCGCACCGCTTGTAGGAATTGCGCGACAGGCAGGTGAGGGGCGCAAGCGGCCCCTCCATGGTGCGCAGGATCTCGCCGATGGAGATTTCGGCCGGCCCGCGCGCGAGCATGTAGCCGCCCTCCTTGCCGCGCCGGCTCTCGACGAGGCGATGGCGTTTGAGCTCAAGCAGGATCTGTTCGAGGAAGCTGCGGGGAATGGAATCCCCGCGCTCGGCGATCTCGCGCGTCTGCAGCGGCGCGCCGCGTGGCGCGCTCGCCAAAGCGATCATCGCCTTCAGTGCGTAGCGCGCCTTTTGCGAGAGCATGGCGCTTCTATAGCCGCCTCGCCCGGCGGACGGAAGGGCCGGGCTTCACAATTCGGTGACGCCGCGCGCGTCGGGCGACTGGCCGAGCTGGTAGAAGTTCAGCACTTCATAGCTCCATGCGAGATCGTAGGTCGCGTTGAAACGGTCGACGTAATGCTTGTTGGCCGCGCGCTTGGCGAGGGCGAGCGAATGGGGCGTGCGGGTGAGAAGCTTCGCGCAGATCGCGTCCACGCAGGCGTCGAGCTCCGCAGCCGGCGTCGCCGCGTTGATGACGCCGCGCCGGGCGAGCTCCTCGCCTGTGAATTCCGTCGCGAGCCAGAGATATTCCTTCGCGAGGCAGGGCGTCATGTGCAGCGGCACGAAAGCGGTGCCGCCATCGCCGGGCACGGAGCCGAAATCGCCGCGTCCGCCCTGCGAGGTCTGGCCCATGCCCAGATGATGGTCGCAAAACACGGCGTCCTGCGCGGCGTAGATCAGGTCGCAGGCGAAGACGAGGCTCGAGCCGAAGCCGATGGCGCGGCCGTTCACCTTCGCGATGACGGGCTTCTCAATTTCAAGCAGCGTCTGATAGGTGCGCTGCATGCCCTGGGTGAGATCCCAGTCGTGGCCGGGCGTGTGGCCTGAAGCTTTCGGGCTGTCCTTGGGCGGCAGGAAAAAGCCGTTCTCGTCGCCGGTGATCACGATCACCCGCACGGAATTGTCGAAGCGCAGCTCCGCGAGCGCTGCGCCCACCTCCACATGCGGACCGGTGCGCGCCTTGCGGTTGGCGGCCTGCAGGCGGATCGTCGCCACTTGTCCCGCGCGCGTCACGGCGATCGTATGGTAGGCGTTCTGGCTTGCCGACATCATCCCCCCAAAAGCTTGAGTTTTCTCGTTGCGCTGGCATTATGGCCGGCGAATGCGGCCGCGAGCAAGACGGCCCGGGAGGAAACGCATGACCATCCATCGCAGCCGCGCGCCCGCAGGCGCATTTGCGCCCACAAGCCTTCTCGCCTGCGCCGGCCTCAGCCTCGCAGCGCTCGCCGCCGCCGCAACGCCCGCGCGCGCAGACGAGCGCGCGCTCGCCGAGTTCTACGGCAAGAACAAGATCACCATTGCGGTGGGTTTCAGCCCGGGCGGCAATTACGATCTTTACGCCCGCGTGATCGCGCGCCACATGGGCCGCGCCATTCCCGGCAATCCTGAATTCATCGTGCAGAACATGCCCGGCGCCGGCAGCCGCGTGCTCGCCAACGCGCTTTTCCAGCGCGGCCCTTTCGACGGAACGATGATCGGCGTGCCCAATCAGGGCATCCCCACCGATCAGGCGCTGGGCGAGCAGGGCGTGCAGTTCGACGCGGCGAAGTTCTATTGGCTCGGCAGCCCCAATCAGGAGGTCAACGTCGCCTGGACATGGCACACGAGCAAAGTGCGCACGCTCGACGACGCTCGGCGCATCGAAGGCGTGATGGGCTCAAGCGGGCCAGGCTCGCCCACTTACGTCTATCCGCGCGTGATGAACATGTTGCTCGGCACGAAGTTCAAGGTGGTGAGCGGCTATCCCGGCTCGAACGAGCTCGACCACGCCATCGAGAAGGGCGAAGTGGATGGGCGCGGCGCCGTCTCCTGGGCCGCGCTCAAAGTGACCAGCGACTGGGTGCAGCAGGGCAAGGTGAACCTGCTGGCGCAGATCGGTCTCAAAAAGGCCGCCGACCTGCCCAATCTGCCGATCCTGCATGAGCTGGCGACGAATGAGGAGGACCGGCGGCTGCTCGAGTTCCTGTCGCTCGCGCCTGCGCTGGGCCGGCCTTTCTTCATGCCGCCGCGCACGCCCGAGGAGCGTGTCGCCGCCGTGCGCAAGGCGTTCGACGCAACGATGAAGGACGCCGCCTTCCTCGCCGACGCCGAGCGCAGCCGGCTCGATGTCTCGCCGTTGCCATGGCGCGAGATGGAGGAGATCGTGGCGCGCACGCTCAATGCGCCGAAAGCCGTCGTGGAGCGGGCGCGCGAGGCGATGAAATAGCGCGCGCCTAGAACGCGCCCCAGCGGCGCACGCGCGCGCAATAATCGCGGAAAGCGTCGCCGAACAGCGCCTCCATATGCGCCTCGTCTTCTCGCACGCGGCGCTGGAACCACCACAGATGGAACACGAGCAGCGCGACCGCGGGCCATGAGCGGAACATGACGGCCAGTCCCGTCATGAAGATCAGGTGGCCGAGATACATGGGATTGCGCACAAAGGCGTAGATCCCGCTTGTGACGAGACGTTGCGGCGGATTGTCGAGGCCGGGTCCGCCGCCGCCCTTCATGCTGCGGTAGAGCCCGCTGAAGCGATATTGCGCATAGCCCCACACAAGCAGCGCCACGCCCCAGGGCTCGACGTCGAAACGTTTGCCGTTGAGCTGGAAATGGATGGCGGCGATCAGCAGCGGATAGAGCACGAATGTGCGGCGCGGCGTGCTCGACAACCAGCGCCTGACCGTCAGAGGCCGTCCCGGTCCGCCCAGCGCCGCCATAGCTCTCTCCTCGCGCCGGGCGCAAGGGCCCGCTTCGCTTCGCTCTTAGGGCGCCGTCCGCGCCTGCGCAATCGCGGGCGCGAACCGCGTCCGCGCGCGCTGCGTTGTCCGTGGGCTTGCGAGGCCGAGGGCGCGATGAAGATCGTGATCGTGGAATGCGAGGACTGGGAGCGGCGCGCTTTCGAGGAGCGGCTTTGCGAGCATGAGCTCGCCTTTTCCCCCGATCCGCTCGAGGCTCTGGCGCCCGGCCTGCACGCGGATGCGCAGGTCCTGTGTCCCTTCGTGCATTCGCGCGTGTCGCAGGCCGCGCTTGCGCGCTTTCCCGCCCTCAGGCTCGTGGCGACGCGCTCCACCGGCTACGACCATATTGATCTCGACGGCTGTCGCGCCCGGGGAATCCTCGTCTGCAACGTGCCCGATTACGGCGACCGCACCGTGGCCGAGCATACGTTCGCGCTGCTGCTCGCCGTCTCGCGCAGGCTCGTTGAGGCGGTGGACTCGACGCGGCGCGGCGCATTCGCCGGAGAGGGCCTGCGCGGGTTCGACCTCGCGGGGCGCACCATGGGCGTTGTGGGCGCAGGGCGCATCGGCCGGCGCGTGATCGCCATCGCGCGCGGCTTCGGCATGGATGCGATCGCCAGCGATCCCGCGCCCGACCCGGCGCTCGCGCGCGATCTTGGCTTCGACTATGTCGCCTTCGACGATCTCATCGCGCGCGCCGATGTGGTGAGCCTGCATGCGCCCGGCGGCGCGCGAAACCGCGGCCTCGTGGGCCGCGCGCAATTCGCGCGCATGAAGCGCGGCTGCGTGCTCATCAACACCGCGCGCGGCGATCTCGTCGACGTCAGCGCGCTGGTGGATGCCCTCAATGCGGGTCTTTTGCGCGGCGCTGGGCTCGACGTGCTGCCTGACGAGCCCTTGCTGCGCGACGAGGCGGAGATCTTCCGCGCGGGCGCGCAAACCTGCGCCTCAGGCGACCTGCGTGGATTGCTGGCGAGCCATGTGCTGCTGCACATGCCCAATGTCGTGGTCACGCCGCATGTGGCCTATAACACCGCGGACGCGATGATGCGCATCGTGGAGGCTACGGCCCGCAACGTGCGCGCCTTCGGGCAAGGCGCGCCGCGCAATCTCGTCAGCGGCTGCTGAACGGCGCCGCGCTCATTGCGGGGCAGGCGAGGCCTCGCGGCCGTGTCGTTTGAGCCAGTCGCGCATTTCCTCGATCTCGCGCGTCTGTTCGCGCACAACGTCGGCCGCGAGCTTCAGGATTTCCTCGTCCTTCCCGAGTCGGGCGACCACGTGCGCCATGTCGATGGCCGCCTGATGGTGCGGGATCATGCCGCGCACGAAAGCTTCCTCCGCGTCCGCATGGCTCGCCTGACGCATCATCTCGTCGTGCATGCGCTGCATGATGGCGCGCATTTCGCCCATGGGCCCGCCCGCGCCCGGTTCGCCCGGTCGCGCGGATTGGGCCGCGCCGGGCGCGGGAGCGCGCTCCTGCGGCGCGGTTTCAAGCCCGGAGGGGTGATGGTCGTCGGTCTTCTCCTGCGCGAGAGCGGGGGCGAGGGCGAAGGCTGCGAGCGCGGCGAGGAGCGCGGTCTTTCTCATGGGAGCCTCATGTGGGTCTGGCGCCGGCGCGGCGCGCGCCTGCCCGACAAAGCGTTCGCCGCGGGCTTGTTCCCCGCTTCCGCGTTCGTCCAAAGGAACGAAGATGGCTCTTGCGGGCGCGCCCGACCGCGCACAGAATGATCCCAACGAAAAGTGGGGAGGACGACATGCAAGCTTGGGGCAAGCGCGGGTCGGCTGCGGCCGCGGCGCTCGCGGCGGCTTTTCTCGTTTGTGCGCCGCACGCCGTCCGGGCCGACGCGGCCGCGGATTTCTATAAGGGCAAGCAGATCACGCTGACGATCGGCTATGGGCCGGGCGGCGGCTATGACGTTTACGCCCGCCTGCTGGCGCGCCATATGGGCCGCAAGATACCGGGCGAGCCCTCGCTCGTGGCGCAGAACATGCCGGGCGCCGGCTCGCTGCGCGCGGCCAATTAC
This sequence comes from uncultured Beijerinckia sp., assembly GCA_964645525.1. Lineage (GTDB taxonomy): Bacteria > Pseudomonadota > Alphaproteobacteria > Rhizobiales > Beijerinckiaceae > Terripilifer. The sequence goes on along the minus strand of CAZYBF010000015.1, from coordinate 5,685 downwards.
ATTTACAACAACGCGCCGCGCGACGGCACGGCCATCGCCACCATTTCGCGCAACATGCCGATGATGGGCGTGCTCGGCGATAACAAGAACGTGATGTTCGACGCGCGCAAATTCACCTGGCTCGGCTCGCCCAGCAGCGTGCGCGAGGACGCCAATCTCCTGTGGGTGCGCAAGGACGCGCCCGCCAAGCGCATCGAGGACATCATCCGCCCCGGCGGGCCCGAGCTTATTCTGGGAAGTTCGGCGGAGGGCTCCACCAGCAGCGACGTGATCCTGGTGGTGCGCGACGCGCTGGGCGCGCGCATCAAGATGATCTCCGGCTATCCCGACAGCAATGCGCTCAATCCCGCGATCGAGCGCGGCGAGATTCATGGTCGCTTCGTCGGCATATCGGCGGTGAGCGCGTCGCGGCCGCACTGGTTCGACAAGGATTCGGTCGTCACGCCGATTCTGCAATTCGCGCGCACCACGCGCCATCCCATGTTCCCGGACGTTCCGACTGCGCAGGAAATGGCGAAGGACGAGGCTTCGCGCCTTCTGGTGGCGGCCTCCGAGATTCCTTACATGCTCGCGCGCCCCTTCGTCGGCCCGCCGGGCGTTCCTGCGCCGCAGGCCAAGGCCTTGCAAGCCTCCTTCATGGAGGCTGCGAATGACCCCGAATTCATCGAAGACGCGAAGAAATTGCGCGTGGAGGTCAGTCCCGTTGGGCCTGAGGAGGCCTTGCGCATGCTCGACCTCATCGCCAACGCGCCCGCTTCCGTGAAAGAGAAACTGCGCGCGGTGCTCGGGGAGGCGCGCTGACGCGCAGGCGCCGCAAGAGAGGAGCCATCCATGCACGCTTTCCGACTTCGTTGCGTCGCCGCGCTGCGCGCCGCCGTCGCCACCACGGGGATCACCATCGCCATGACGCTCACCGCAGGCGCGCCCGCAGCGGCGCAGGATTCAGGCAAGGCTTCCTTCCAGCGGCCCGCATGGGGCGAGGACGCGAAGAAATTGTTCGGAACCTGGCGGCTCGTGGAGACCACGAGCGACGGCAAGGTGCGGCCTGAGCGCGGCGCCAATCCGCTCGGCCTCATCACCTATCACGAGAGCGGATGGATGGCCGCGCAGATCCAGCCGGATCGCCCTCCCGTCGGCATGGCGGGCGCGCAGCCCACGGGCGATGAGGCGAAGGCGGCGCTGCATGGCTACACCGCCTATTTCGGCTCCTTCACGGTGGATGAGGCGAAGAAGGTCGTGGTGCATCATCGCCTCGGCAGCGTGTCGCCGGGCTGGAACAAGACGCCCGATTATGTGCGCGCCTATGAGTTCGAAGGGCCCGACCGCGTTGTGCTGCGCCCTGTGGGCAACAAGAACGCGCTGGTGTGGGAGCGGCTGAAGTGAGCCGCTAGCGGCGCCGCGCGTTCCACACCCATTCCACGTCGTTCGCCTTGATCGTGTAATTGCGCACCTGGCAGGCTTTCGGCAGCCCGCCCGGCGCGCCCTTCTCGTCGAGCACGAAGAAGCGGAAACGCTCGCCCTCGCGATAGCGCCGCCACAGGATCGTGCGTTCCGACGTCGGCAGGTTTCGCGCGCGCAGCCAGAGCGGCGCCTCGACGCACTTGCCGTCGTTGACGACGATCTTCTGGATCTCGACGATCGTGTAGACCGCCTCGCAGGCGATGGCGCGCCCGTCCGGATCGAGCAGAAACTGGTCGTGCTCCACCCAGCACCGCAGGGGCGATGCGAATTGCGCGCGCGCTGGCGTCGTCATGGCGAGTCCGCCCGCGCATAGCGCCAGCACGATGGCGCCCGCGCGCCCCAGCCCGCCCCATCGTTTCGCGCGTGTCGTCCGCCCGCTCATTCCCGCTCGCCCGCATTCCGTTCGCGACGGGTGCGAGAATAGCCGCAAACGCCGCCGGCGAAAGAGGCGGCGTCGCTCACGCTCAAGCGGCGTCAGCGCACGGGCGCGAAGGAATCCGCCTGCGCAAGGCTCCAGGCCTCCCGCAGCCGCGGATCGCGCGCGCCCTGCAGCAGCTCGCCGCGCTCGATCTGCGGATAGATTTGCGCATAGGTCGCCGTCTCATGCGGCGACAGGCGGCGCGTGACGTGACGGCCCTCGAAGCGGGCGGGATGGTCGAGCCCGGCTGCGGCCGTCAGCTCGGCGAGCGCGTGAAGCGTGTTGCGGTGGAAGTCGGCGACGCGTCGCGCCTTGTCGGGCACGACGAGCGCGCGCTGGCGTCCGGCGTCCTGCGTGGCGACGCCGGTGGGGCACATGTCGGTGTGGCACGACTGGGACTGGATGCAGCCGAGCGCGAACATGAATCCGCGCGCGCTGTTGCACCAGTCGGCGCCCAGCGCGACAGCGCGCGCCATGTCGAAGGCGGAGGCTATCTTGCCGCTCGCGCCGATCTTCACGCGCTCGCGCGCGTCGATGCCGATGAGCGCGTTGCGCACGAAGGTCAGGCCCTCGCGCAGGGGCTTGCCGAGATGATCCATGAATTCGAGAGGCGCCGCGCCCGTGCCGCCCTCCGATCCGTCGACGACGATGAAATCAGGATAGATCCCCGTCTCCACCATCGCTTTGCAAATGGCGAGGAACTCCCATTCATGGCCGATGCAGAGCTTGAAGCCTGCGGGCTTGCCGCCCGAAAGCCGGCGCATCTCGCCGATGAAGATCATCAGCTCGCGAGGCGTGGAGAATGCGGAATGGCGCGCGGGCGAAACGCAATCCTGCCCCATGGGCACGCCGCGCGTGCGCGCGATCTCCTGCGTCACTTTGGCGGCCGGCAGAACGCCGCCGTGGCCGGGCTTGGCGCCCTGATTGAGTTTCAGCTCCACCATTTTGATCTGCGGATCAGCCGCCGTCTGCGCGAAACGCTCAGGCGAGAAACGGCCCGCTTCGTCGCGCGCGCCGAAATAGCCCGAGCCGATCTCCCAGATCACGTCGCCCCCGCCCGCCGCGTGATGCGGGCTGAAACCGCCCTCGCCCGTGTCGTGCGCGAAACCGCCAAGCGCCGCGCCCTTGTTGAGCGCGCGAATGGCGTTGGCGCTGAGCGCGCCGAAGCTCATCGCGGAAATGTTGAACAGCGAGGCGTCGTAAGGCGCCGCGCATTCCGGCCCGCCGATGCGCACGCGCACATTGGAATCGGGCGTGGGCGAGGGCGTGAGCGAATGGGTGAGCCATTCGAACCCGTCGGCGTAGACGTCGTAATTCGTGCCGAACGGCCTCTTGTCCAAGGCGCCCTTCGCGCGTTGATAGACGATGGAGCGCTTGTCGCGCGAAAAGGGCTGCGCGTGTTTTTCGTCCTCGAAGAAATATTGCCGCATCTCAGGGCGTATCTCTTCGAGCAGGAACCGCAGGTGCGCGGCGATGGGATAATTGCGCAATATGGCGTGGCGCGTCTGGAAGTAGTCATGCAGTCCGAGCGCGGTGAACGCGCCGCCCACGCCAAGCGCGCCGATGGCGAGCCAGGAGGAGGGATCGTGGAGCGCTCCCGCGAGCCCAAGCAGAAAAAGGCTCACCGCAAGCGTAAGACAGATGAAACGCGGTTCGAACGGCTTGCGGATCGTCGTCATCAAAGTCGACATGGCGCCCCCCATGCGTAGGAGGTTGGTCCCCCCAATACCTTGGATGCTAGCATGGCTTGACCGCTGCGCCAGACGAGTGTCTTGATCCTGTCATAATATATCGAGTAATCTGGATATATGGATCAGACAGACGCCATTCTCGCTTTGTCCGCGCTGGGCCAGCCTACGCGGCTCGAAACCTTCCGCCTGCTGGTGCGGCGCGAGCCCGAGGGCGTGCCCGTGGGAGATCTGGCGCGCGCCATGTCGGCGCCGCAGAACACCATGTCGGCCCATCTGGCGGTGCTGGCGCGCGCGGGGCTTGTGCGGGGCGAACGCCGCAGCCGCTCCATTCTCTACCGCGCCGACATTGAGCGCTTTCGCGCGCTCGTTGGCTTCCTTCTCACCGATTGTTGCGCCGGCCGCACGGAACTCTGCGCGCCGTTGCTCGACGATCTTGTCTCCTGCAAGACCACGAAAGAAGCGTGTGAATGAGCGAGCGCATCTACAACGTCCTGTTCCTGTGCACCGGCAACACCGCGCGTTCGGTTTTGTCCGAGGGCGTTCTGCGCAAGGAGGGGGCGGGGCGCTTTCGCGCTTTCTCCGCCGGCAGCCAGCCCAAGGGCGTCGTCAATCCCTTCGCGCTGAAGACGCTCGCCGCCCATGGCTATGAGGCGGAGGGCTATCGCTCCAAGAGCTGGGACGAATTCGCTGCGCCCGGCGCGCCGGCGATGGATTTCGTCTTCACCGTCTGCGACGCCGCCGCCGGCGAGGCGTGCCCCTATTGGCCGGGCGCGCCGATGACCGCCCATTGGGGCGTGGAGGATCCCGCCGCGGTGGAAGGGCCCGACATGCTGAAACAGGCCGCGTTCGAACACGCCTTTCGCCTGCTGCGCAATCGCATCCTCGCCTTCGTGAGCCTGCCCGTCGCCAGCCTCGATCAGGCGAGCCTGGCGCGCCGGCTGAAGGAGATCGGCGCGCAAGAAGGCGCGAGCGCAGGCGCGCAAGAAGGCGCGAAAGAAGGCGCCAGACAGGACGTTGCGAGCGGCTGATGTCTTTCTTCGAGCGTCATCTCACCCTGTGGGTCGCGGCCTGCATCGTCGCAGGCGTTGCGGCGGGCCATGCGGCGCCAGGCTTATTCGCCACGGTGAGCGCGGCTGAAATCGCCAGCGTCAACATGCCGGTCGCCGCGCTCGTGTGGCTGATGATCGTGCCCATGCTGCTGCGCATCGATTTCACCGCCCTGCGCGGCGCGACCGCCCATTGGCGCGGCATCGGCGTGACGCTGTTCGTCAATTGGGCGGTGAAGCCGTTCTCCATGGCGCTGCTGGGCTGGTTCTTCGTCGGCTATGCATTTCGGCCATGGCTTCCCGCCGATCAGATCGACTCCTACGTCGCGGGGCTGATCTTGCTTGCGGCGGCGCCCTGCACGGCGATGGTGTTCGTGTGGAGCAATCTCACGCGCGGCGAGCCGCATTTCACGCTCTCGCAAGTCGCGCTGAACGACGTGATCATGGTGTTCGCCTTCGCGCCCATCGTGGGCCTGCTGCTGGGCCTGTCGGCCATTGTCGTGCCCTGGGACACGCTGCTTCTCTCGGTCGCGCTGTACATTGTCGTGCCGGTCGTCCTCGCGCAGGCGCTGCGCCGGCGCGTGCTTGCGCGCGCGGGCGAGAAGGGGCTTGCGGCGCTGCTCGCGCGTCTGTCGCCTTTCTCGCTCGCCGCGCTGCTCGCCACGCTGATCCTTCTGTTCGGCTTTCAGGGCGAGCGCATTCTCGCTGAGCCGCTGGTGATCGCGCTGCTGGCGGTTCCCATTCTGCTGCAGGTCTATTTCAACGCAGGCCTCGCCTATTGGCTCAACCGCGCCTGCGGGGAGGCCCATTGCGTGGCGGGACCTTCGGCGCTCATCGGGGCCAGCAATTTCTTTGAATTGTCGGTCGCGGCGGCGATCAGCCTGTTCGGCCTGGGCTCCGGCGCGGCGCTGGCGACGGTGGTGGGCGTGCTGATCGAAGTGCCCGCCATGCTGTCGGTGGTGAAGATCGTCAACGCCAGCAAGGACTGGTACGAACGCAAGGCGTGAGCGTGCGCGGGGACGCGCGCGGTCCAGCGCGATGCTGACAGGCTCTGGCGGTGAAATGGTGC
>CAZYBF010000014.1:49206-56935 GCA_964645525.1 uncultured Beijerinckia sp. | reverse complement strand
TGCGCTACAATGCCTCGAGAAAACTGAGTCTGGAGCCGCCCATGATCTGCCCCTTCTGCAAGGGAACCGGAATGATCCTCGTCGCGGGGCGCTCGCAGCCCTGCATCGAATGCGGCGGCTGCGGCCATTCCCATTGCTGCGACGGCCTCACCGCCTGCGGCGAGGTGGAGGGCGACGACAGGCTCGCGCAGGCGCGCGCGCCGGCCGGGCCCATCGGCGGCGCCTCGCTCAGCGCCGCGCAAATGCGCCCCCTCACTCCGCCGGCTGATGCGCCAGCGCAGGGCCAGCCTGCGCCGCCGCGCGCGAACGGTCGCGCGCCAGCATGAGATAGGCCGTCGGCACGACGAACAGCGTGAGCAGCGTGCCAAGCGACATGCCGCCCACGATCACCCAGCCGACCGAGCGCAGGCCCATCGCGCCTGCGCCGCTGGTGAGCGCCAAAGGAATCGCGCCGCACACCATGGCGCCCGTCGTCATCAGGATGGGACGCAGACGCAGCGAGGCGGCCTGCGCAATGGCCGCCGCCTTGCTCACGCCCTCTTCCTGCAGCGAATTGGCGAACTGCACGATCAGGATGCCATGTTTAGTGATGAGGCCGATCAGCGTCACGAGCCCGATCTGGCTGTAGATGTTGAGCGACGTGCCCGTGAGCTTCAACGCCAGCAAGGCGCCGGTGAGCGACAGCGGCACCGTGCACATGATGATGAGCGGATCGACGAAGCTTTCAAACTGCGCCGCCAGCACAAGGAAGATGAAGCACAGCGCGAGCAGGAAGATGAAATAGAGGCTCGAGCCCGACTCGCGAAACTCGCGCGACACGCCGGCATAATCATATTTCGCGGAGGCCGGCAGGACTTTCGCAGCCGCCTGCTCCATGATCGCGAGCGCCTCGCCCAGCGCATAACCGGGCGCGAGATTGGCCGTGATCGTCGCCGAGCGGAACTGGTTGAACCGGTTCAGCTCCTTCGGCGCCACAGATTCCCGCGTGGAGACGATGCTGGTGAGCTGCACCATCGAGCCGTTGCGCCCGCGCACATAGATGTCCTCAAGGTCGCCGGGCGTGCGCCGGTCGTCGGACTGCACCTGCACCACGACGTCGTATTGCTCGCCGTTCTGGATGAACTTCGTCACCTTGCGCCCGCCCAGCAGCGTCTCCAGCGTGCGCCCCACCGCCAGCACGCTCACGTCGCGGTCAGCGACGCGGGTGCGGTCCATCTCCACCTGCAATTGCGGCTTGTTGAGATCGAGGTCGCTGTCGAGATTGACGAAGGCGGGGCTCTTGCGCGCCTCCTCCATCACTGCGGCGACGAATTCCTCGAGCTTGTCGTAGCCCTCCGCCGTCTGGATGACGAACTCCACGGGGCGCGCGCGCGGGCTCTGGCCGAAGGAGCCGGGATTATTCACCGCCATGCGCACGCCGGGAATGAGGGCGAGCTTGGGCTGCAATTCCGCCGCGATCTCCATCTGGCTGCGATTGCGCTCGCCCCAGGGCTTGAGCCGCGAGAAGGAGATGAGTTCGTTCACCGCGCGCGAGCCGATGATGACGAAATAGCTCTCCACCTCCGGTATGTCCTTCAGCAGCTCCTGCATCTGCGCCGAATAGCGGTTGGTGAAATCGATGGTCGAGCCTTCCGGCGCAAGCCCCGTCGTGTAGAGCACGCCGCGATCCTCGATGGGCGCAAGCTCCGATTTCAGCGACTTGAACAGCCCGTAGCCGCCAGCCGTCACGGCGAGCGCGACGCCGATGACGACCATGCGGCGCGCAAGCGTCCAGGCGAGCAGGCGCCCATAGCCCGAGCGCAGCGCCTCCAGCCAGCCTTCGATGAGATTGTAGAAGCGCCCGTGGCTCTCATGCGCCTTGAGCATTTTCGAACACATCATCGGACTCAGCGTCAGCGCGACGAAGCCTGACACGAACACCGCGCCGGCGAGAGTGAGCGCGAATTCGGTGAACAATTTTCCCGTGCGCCCGGGCGAGAAGGCGACCGGCGCATAGACCGCCGCCAGAGTCAGGGTCATGGCGATGACCGCGCCCGACAATTCCTTGATGCCGATGATCGCCGCCTTCAGGGGCTCAAGCCCCTCCTCGATATGGCGGTGGATGTTCTCCAAAACGACGATGGCGTCGTCCACCACGAGGCCGATGGCGAGCACCATGGCGAGCAGAGTCAGCGCATTGATGGAGAAGCCCAGCGCCGACATTATGGTGAAAGCGCCGATCAGCGAGAGCGGAATCGTGACCAGCGGAATGATGGTCGCTCGCAGCGTGCGCAGGAACAGGAAGATCACGACGACGACGAGCAGCGCGGCTTCCGCGATGGTCTTATAGACGTTCTTGATCGATTCCTCGATGAAGACCGCGCGATCATAGCTCACGTCGATGTTCATGCCCGCAGGCAGGTCGCGCCGGATCTGCGGCAGCACCTTGCGCAGCGCCAGCGACACGTCGAGCGGATTGGCCGTCGCCTGTTTGACGACGCCCAGGATGATCGCGGTCTCGCTCTTGAAGGTCGAGGTGCGCCGCTCATCCGAAGGCCCAAGCTCGACGCGCGCAAGATCGTTGAGCGTGACGGGAAAGCCGTCCACGTCCTTCACGACGATGCGGCGGAATTGTTCAGGCGTCGAAAGGCCCGTGCGCGCAAGCACGGTGAACTCGCGGTCCGGCCCCTCGATGCGCCCCGACGGCACTTCGACATTCTGCTGGCGCAGCGCCGTCTCCACGTCCTGCACGGTGAGGCCGTGGGCGACGAGGCGCAGCCGATCCACCCAGATGCGCATGGCGTAGCGACGCTCGCCGAAAATGCGCACTTCAGAAACGCCGGGCAGGTTCTGCAATTGGTTGCGGATGAAACGCGCGGCGTAATCGGACAATTCGAGCGGATTGTGCCGGTCGCTCAGCAGCGCGATATTGACCACCGCCTGCGCGTCGGCCTCGACTTTCGCGATCACGGGCTCTTCGGTTTCGGCGGGCAATTGCTTGCGCACGCGGCCCACGCGGTCGCGCACGTCGTTGGCGGCCGTGTCGGGGCTGGTGCCGAGCGTGAAGCGCACCTGGATCTGGCTTTCCTCGGGCCGGCTGCTCGAGGTGATGATCTCGATGCCCGCGATGCCGGCGATCGAGGCCTCGAGCACCTGCGTGACCTGGCTTTCGATGATCTCCGCGCTCGCGCCCGGATAGGTCGTGCGCACGTTCACCACGGGCTGGTCGATATTGGGATATTCGCGGATCGTCAGCTGGCCGTAGGAGACAAGGCCGCACAACAGCACGAGCAGGCTGAGAACGGTGGAGAAGACCGGGCGGCGGATGAAGATCTCAAACATCGATCAAGCCCCCGAGCCGGCGTTCACGACATTCACGTTCGCCCCGTCGCGCAGGCGCTGCTGGCCGGAGGTGACGACGACGTCGCCCGGCGCAAGTCCCTCGCGTATCTCCACCTTGCCGGGCATGCGCTGGCCGAGGCGCACCTCGCGCTGCATGGCCTTGCCCTCCACCACGCGATAGACGAGCGTGCGCCCGCCCACGGGGAAGATCGCGGATTCCGGCACGAGCACCGCATTGGGCCGCTGTTCGGTGATGACGCGGATGCGCGCGAAAAAGCCCGGCGCAAGCGCGCCATTGGGATTGGGCACATTGGCGCGCATGCGGATCGCGCGGCCGTTCACGTCCACGGAAGGATCGATCGCGTAGATCTTGCCTTCGAACGTCAGGCCGGGCGCGGCGTCGGAGACGATGAGCACGGTCTGGCCCGCGCGCACTTTCGAGGCGTAGGTCTCCGGCGCACGGAAATCGACCTTCAACGGATTGACCTGCGCCAGCTCCACGATGCGCTGGCCGGGCTGCACGAATGTGCCCGGGCTCACCGCGCGCAGGCCCACCACGCCGTCGAAGGGCGCGTTGATGGTGGCCTTCTGCAGGCGCGCCTCGGCGAGCGCGAGGTTCACCTGCGCGGCGCGAAAGGCGGCGTTCTGCTCGTCGCGCGCGCGCTGCGTGCCGCTGCCCTTGTCGGCGAGCATTTCCGCGCGATCGCGATTGGCGGCGGCCAGCGTCATGTCGGAGCGCGCCTTGTCGAGTTCGGCGCGCAGGATGGTGGCGTCGAGTTCGATGAGCACGTCGCCCGCCTTCACGCTGGCGCCCTCGTCGAACTGGATCTGCGCGATGCGCCCCGCGATTTCGGGAGCGATCACCACGGCCTCATTGGCCTGCAGCGTGCCCACCGCGCGAATGTCTTCGGTCACTTCGCCGATGGCGACCTTCTCGGCCTCCACCGCGACGCCGCTAGCCTGCCCGCCGCGCGGACCGGCGCCCTGCCGAGACTGGGACTGGGACTGGGATTGGGATTGGGACTGCGCCTGCGCCTGGGAGGGGAAGGAAGCGGAGAGATAAAGGCCGCCGACGAGCGCCACGCCCGCCGCCGCGAACAATGCAAATGCCGATTCCCTGCGCATCCCAAACGTCCCCCCTCGTTTTTGTGAGCAGGAACAATAGCCCTATTCGCGCGGAAGCCAAGCGCGCGGGCCCAAGGGCCCGGCGCGACCGGCGGCGCGCGCGCCCCGAAACGCAAAAAGCCGCCCCGGAGGGCGGCTTTCGCAAATGGTGGGGAAGGCGATCAGCGCTTCGAGAACTGGAAGCTGCGGCGAGCTTTCTTCTTGCCGTACTTCTTGCGCTCGACCACGCGCGAGTCGCGGGTGAGGAAGCCTTCCTTCTTGAGCGCGGAGCGCAGCTCCGGCTCGTAATTGGTGAGCGCTTTGGCGAGGCCGTGGCGCACCGCGCCGGCCTGTCCGGACAGACCGCCGCCAGCGACCGAGACCATGAGGTCGTACTGGCCGAGGCGCTTGGCCACCGCCAGCGGCTGCTGGACGATCATGCGCAGCACGGGGCGCGCGAAATAGACGTCGATCGCGCGGTCGTTGACCGTGATCTTGCCGGAGCCCGGCTTGATCCAGACGCGGGCGACCGCGTCCTTGCGCTTGCCGGTGGCGTAGGCGCGACCCAGCTTGTCGAGCTTCTGCTCGTACTTGGGAGCCTCGGGGGCCGGAGCCGCCGTCGCGCCCTTGAGGTCCTGCAAGGAGGAAAGGGTGTCGGCCATGGTCAGGCGCTCCTGGAGTTCTTGCGGTTCAGCGAGGCGACGTCGAGCGTCGTCGGGTTCTGGGCGGCGTGCGGATGATCCGCGCCCTTGTAGACGCGCAGATTGCCCATCTGCTGGCGGCCGAGCGGGCCGCGCGGAAGCATGCGCTCCACCGCCTTCTCCACGATGCGCTCCGGGAAGCGGCCCTCGAGGATGAACTTCGCCGAGCGCTCCTTGATGCCGCCGATGAAGCCGGTGTGGTGGTAGTACATCTTCTGGTCGCGCTTGCGGCCGGTCAGCACGACCTTGTCCGCGTTCACGATGATGACGTTGTCGCCGTCGTCGATGTGGGGCGTGAAGGACGCCTTGTGCTTGCCGCGCAGGCGCATGGCGACGATCGTCGCCAGACGGCCCACGACGAGGCCCTTGGCGTCGATCACCACCCATTTCTTCTCGACGTCTTCCGTACGGGTCGAGGTGGTTTTGCCGAACATATCGAATTTCCTGTCTCGGAGGGCCGCGCAGGCGCGGGCCGCTCGGGGATGGCGGCTTATAGAGGCGCGGGCGCGAACGCGTCAAGGGAAAAGCCCAAAAAACCCCGTTTCACGCGGCTTTTTTGTATGCGGTATTATAATACCGCATCAGGCGGCCGGAAAGCGCGCCTCCGCCAGCGCCGGCACGGCCTCGATCAGCCCGCCCAGCGGGCCCGAGGTGAGGAACAGGACCGCCGCGTCCTCCCCCAGCGCCGCCCCGATCCGCGCGACCGCCTCCTCCCGCTCGCTGAGCGCATGGGCGCGCGCGCCGGCGGCCTTGAGCCGGGCCATGATCTCCTCCTGGCTCGCCTGATCGTGGGTGCCCGCGCCCTGCTCGGCCGGCCGCCAGACGAAGACCTCCGCCGCCCCCTCGAAGGCGTCGTCATACCAGTGCAGGGTCGCCCGGTTGCGCCAGGAGAAGGTGTGCGGCTCGAAAACGACCAGCAGGCGCCTTTCGGGGAAATGCCGCTTCATGGCGGCGATGGCGCTGCGCGCCTTGTCATAGGAGGAGCCGAAACCCTCGAACATGGGAATGCGCGTCTTGTCCGACTTGCGGTCGAGCCGGCGGCGGATGCCCTTGAAGGAGGCCATGGCGGCGGCGAAGGCCTGCGCGTCCACAAGGCCGCGGGTCAGCAGAAAGGCGCCGACGCCCAGCATGTTCTCGATATTGTGCAGGCCGAGCTGGCCCGTCTCCACCCGCACGACGTCGCGGCCCTCGTGCGTGATGGTGAAGCGCGTGCGCTCGCCCCAGTCGATGTCGCGCACGCGCCAATCGCCCGCCGAGATTCCATAGGTCACGACCTTGCGCGCCAGCGCGGCGAGGAAGCGCGCGGACAATTCCCCGCCCGTGGAGGCGAGGATCGTCGCCTCCGGCGGCGCCAGCGCGACGAGTTGATGGAAGGGCGCGAGATAGCTCTCCACCGTGGGGAACACGTTCACATGATCGTGCGCGAGCGGCGTCAGAAGCAGATGCGCGGGACGATAGTGCAAGAACTTCGAACGGTCGTCGGTGTTGGAGGATGGATATTCGTCGCCCTCCAGCACCATCAGCGGACCCTTGCCGATGCGCGCAGCGGTGGGCGGCGACAAGGGCGAGGCGCCGATCATGAACGAGGGATCGAGACCCGCCTCGAGCAGGCAATGGGCCATCATCGACACGCTGGTCGTCTTGCCGAAAGAGCCGGCGACCACGATCGGCGTGCGCTCGCCCGCCAGCATGCCCAGCACGTCGGCGAAAGACAGGATCGGCGCCCCGCGCGCGAACGCCTCCGCCACCTCCGCATTGGTCTGCGGCACAAGGCGCGCGTTCTTGCCGATGACGATCGCATCCGCCTCCGCCGGAATATTGGCGGCCGCATAAGGCGTGCGGACGGCGATTTTCTCGTGCGCCAGAACGTCGGAGATCGGCGGATAAATCGCCTCGTCGGAACCCGTGACCGCGACGCCGAGGTCGCGCAGCAATAAAGCCGTGGCGCTCATGCCCACGCCCGCGACGCCAATGAAATGCACGCGCCGATAAGGAAAGCCCGTCATGAAATCCCCGCCCCGGCGCCCGCCGGTCCCGATTCGAACGGGGCGACTGTAGCAGATGCGCTCAGGCCGGCGGGACGGAATAGGTCGCTGTGGCGTGCGCCACCGGCTCCTCGCGGCCAGCCGAGCGCAGCCAGGCCTCCCCGACGACAAGCCGGCGCCCAAGCTTCATGAGCCGCGCCTCCGCCACCAGATCGGTGGGGTCGGGCTTGCGCAGGAAATTGATGTTGAGGCTGGTGGTGACGGTCAGCGCGCCCTGCGAGAGATGCGCGCGCGCAGGATCATCGCCCACGCCCATCTGCGCGAGAATGGCGACATAGATCGCCACGTCCGCCAGTTCGAACATGGAGGGGCCGGACACCGTGCCGCCCGGGCGCAGCCGGCGCTCGCTGAAAAGCTGGCGCACGCGGGCGAACATGTCGCCCGTCTCCTCCACCACGTAATCGGGCGCCACCTGCCCGAAATGGACGGCGAAAAAGGCGTTGATCTCGTCTGCGGAGAGGCGCTTCATCGGATGATCCTGACCTGCGGCTCGCTTGCCATGGACCCGGCGCGCCCGCAAGTCCTGCGAAAGACGCAAGTCCTGCGAAAGAAGCAAGC
>CAZYBF010000014.1:40136-49106 GCA_964645525.1 uncultured Beijerinckia sp. | reverse complement strand
AAGCAAGCAAGGAGCATTCATGAGCGAGGCCTATTCCGACGCATTCCTGCGCGACGTGCTCGCAAGCCCCGGCGTGATCGCGCTCGTCGGCCTGTCGAACAATCCCGCGCGCGATTCCCACGCGGTCTTCCTCGATCTTCTTGCGCGCGGCTTCCCTGCGGTGGGCGTCAATCCCGGACTGGCGGGCAAGGAGATCGGCGGCGCGCCCGTCTATGCGCGGCTCGCCGACGTGCCTTCGCCCATCGCCATCGTCGACGTCTTTCGCAATTCCGAGGCGGCGGGGGAAACGGTGGACGAGGCGCTCGCCCTGCCCGCCCCGCCGCGCGCGATCTGGCTGCAGCTGGGGGTGACGAACGCGCCCGCCGCGGCCCGCGCGCAGGCGCGCGGCGTCATGATGGTGATGGACCGCTGCATCAAGGTGGAGATCCGGCGCCTCGGCGCGCGGCCTCCCGCCTGATCCCCGGCTCAGCGCACGAGGCGCGGCGCCTTGGGGATCGTCTCCTCGAACATGGCCTGCAGGGCGCTGATGATCTCCTCGGACGTCCGGCTCTTGTAGAACTTGCCGCCCGTGGCGCATTGACGGAAGCGCTCGTCCTGCAGGGGCAGGATCTGGCTCTCGATGAAATCGAAGCGGCCCTCGACGTGGTCGCCGCGAATGTTCGCCGCGGGAATGATGTATTCGATGTTCAGCGGCATCAGCGTCACGTGGCTGAGCGACTTCGGCCCGTCGCAATGCGCCGGATTGAGCCCGCTCGTGTCCCACCGGAACGTGGGCTGGAACGGCGTCATCTCCTGATCGTGATACCATGTGCGCGTTGCGACATTGTAGGCTGAGCGCGAGCTCATCCCGTCCGTCAGGAAGAGGACGAAGTTTTTCGGCTTCTCGATGCTCGTTCCATCGCCCCTTCTGGCGACGCGAAGTTTGTCAGTGACGTAGGTCATCGCGGTCTGCACGTCCGTCGATCCGCCGTCGCGCGCCATCAGGATACGATCCGTGGCGGTCAACACGGCGTCGAGATTGGTCGTGGGCGCGATCAGCTCCACCGGATCGCCGCTGAACAGATAAACGCCGATCGCATACTGGTCTGGCTTGCTGCGGATCGCCTTTGCGCGCTCGACGATCTGCCGCACGCCATTGCGCACCACGTCGATGCGCGTGTCGATCCCCCGCGCGCGCGCATAATCATAGGTCGAGATGCCGCCGGAGCGCTTGTATTCGCTGTGTCCGGGCGGAAGATCGATGTGGCAGGAAAGCGCGCATCCCACTTCGTTGTACAGGCGCACCTGATCCGGCTGGCTCGCCGCAATGCCCATGGAGGCGGAACTGTCGATCAGGATGTGGATCGTCACATAGCCCGGCATGGTCACGGAGGATTGGCTCGCCCCCGACAGGCTGAAGTCGCCGGCGCCGACCAGGGCTGCGAAATTGGCCTTCGTCACCCCGTTCCAGCTCACAGACGAGGAGAACGTCAGCGCGTTATAGGTCACCGTCACGACAGGCTCGGTGACGGATGTGTCGAGAATCTTGTTGGCGTTCGCGCGGAACTGGCTACGCCCGGCCTCGATGCCCGCAGCGATGGCGGCGGCTGAATCCTTGGTCGCGAGCTGCATGACGGCGGATGCGCGATTGATCGCCGCCAGCGCGGCCGCGTCGGCCGCGTTCTCAAGCGCGCTCTTCGCGGTCGAAGCTTTCCAGTAATCCAGCGCCAGCCCGCCCATGCCGATCAGCGGCAGGATCATGAGGCCCGTCATAACCGCGAAATTGCCGCCCTCATCGCGTCTGAAACGATGAACGCCGCCCATAAGTCTGGAAACAAGCACGTGAGGCGAAAAGCAGGACATGGGAACCCCTTTCAGCACCAGCGAACCGGAAGTCTGTTCACGATGTGCCGCTTGAATTTCACGGTGGACGCATAACGCGGCGCCATGAATGCGGCGCGGTGGATGGTGAACGCCTGAACGAACCGCGAGCCGAACAGCGGCGTGTAGCTGTAGCGAAAATCCACGACGACTGCGGAGCCCGGCCCGTAGAGGGACGCCGGAACGCCTGCGAAGGAGGACGGCGCGTCGTCATCGATCTTCGTCTGCTTTCCGCACGCGCGCCCCACGCCTTCCGCAAGCATGAAACTGTCAGTGACAAAGGCCTCATAGGTGCAGCCGTCCTGGCAGCCCGCGACAGTGGGTCGGAACTCGATGCTGGCGAGCGCCACCGGATGTTTGTCCGCATAGGAAAAGCCCTGAGGCGTGTCCTCCGCGATCGAGGGCACGAGCATGCGCGCCTGGGAGATGAAAAGCAGCTCGGCTTCGGTGAGGTCCGTCTTGCTGGTCGCCAGCAGGTTCGCCATGTTCGCGGCCGCATTCGAGACGCGCTTGGCGATCATGAAATAGCGCGAGAGCTCCACAGAGCCGAGAAACATCAGCAACAGGAAAGGCGTGACGAGCGCCATCTCCACCGCCGCGACGGCGCGGGCGCATGTTCCAAAGGCGCGCGCCTTGCGCGCAAGCATGAACACGCCTGCGGGTTCCTGCGCGCTCATGCGCATCCTCCCGGATTGGTGGCGCCATAGGGCTCGACCCGGAACAGATGGTTCGACACCATCGCGCTCACGCTGGAATCGCCCACGGGTATCCGCTTGGGAAGCCAGAGGCCGGCGAACACAGGGATCTCGACCGCGCCGCGCACGAGCACGATCGTATTGTCAGTCCCCATGCAGAATGTGTTCTGGTCCTGGTTGAAACTCGGCGGCTGCAGAACCCTGTAGCTGCCCCCGTTCATCGACCAGGTTTCGAGCACGCTCGCCCAACTGGTCATCGTGCGCACGTCAACGCCCACCCTCGCGCAGTCGATGGGAAAGGCGAGGCGGTCGCAAACGCGCTGGCGGAACTGCTCGCGGCTGAGGCCTTCGGCTTGCGAAACGCCCACCTGCATGCGACGCGCCTCGTCGCGCAGCGCATTGTCGAAATTGGAGGCGACGAAAATCTGGAAGCCGAACTCCAGCAGCGCCATCATCAACATGACGAAGGGCAGGAAGAGGATTCCGAACTCAATCGCCGTCGCGCCGTTTTCGCAGCGGCGCGCGCGCAGGAGGAGTCGCGAAAGGCGCGACAATGGGGGGCGCGCGGTCTGCGCGGCCTGAAACACACTCGTCATAGCAATCGCCATCCAGTCAATTGGCGAAATGCTAAAGCGTGAGTATTAAGCCCCGCATAAAGGTTTGGGTGAACAAAACGTCAAGCGCCCGCCCTCGCCTCAGGCGCTTTTCGCCATCACGAAATCATATTCAATGGTGGCGTAGGGCGCGTCGCGCTTGCTGCCGTCAGGCGCAACGCCCGGCGGATGTTCAGGATAATCGCGCACGAGTTCGTCCTTGACGCCGAACACCGCGTCGCTGTCGAGATATTTATCCGCGCGGTCGAACACGTGGGTCACGAGCTTGCGATGGCCGGGAGCATGAATCATGAAATGCAGATGCGCTGGCCGCCAGGGGTGACGGCCCTGCGCTTTCAGCATCTCGCCCACCGGCCCGTCGGTGGGCACGGGATAGAAGGTCGGCTTCACCGTCCAGAAATGGAAGCGGCCCTTGTCGTCGGCGATGAAGCGGCCGCGGCCTGCATGTCCGCCAAGCTTTTCTAGCTGCTGCACGTCATAAAAGCCGTCATCGTCCGAATGCCAGACGTCGACGATCGCCCCGCCGAGCGGCGAACCGTCCTCGGAGGAGACGCTGCCGGAGACATAGGCCGGCGTGCCGCGCATGGAGCCGGCGATATCGGCCCCCAGCGGAAAGACCTCCGGGTCGTTGACATAGAAGGGGCCGAGCACGGTGGACTGGGTGATATTGCCGCCCACGGGATTGTTCACCGCGTCCACGAGCATGGAGACGCCGAGCGTGTCGGAGAGAAGCACGAACTCCTGGCGCGCGCCGTCGCAGATCTTGCCGGTGCGGGTGAGGAAATCGATGGCGTATTCCCATTCCTCATAGGAAGGGCGCACGTCGCGCACGAAATCATGCAGGTGCTTGACCAGCGAGGTGCAGATCTCTTTCACCCGCGGATCGGTGGAGGTGGAGAACCGCTGGATCACGGCGTCGGTGATGGTCTTCTCGTTGAAGTTGCGCATGGTCGCGTCCTCTTCCTTGTCGACGTCGGGTCCGGTCAGTCATGTCCCCAGGCGAGCGGCTCGCCCGCCAGCCAGGCGGCGCCGGCGCGATAAAGCGCCTCCACGCGCTCGCCCTTGAGGCCCGGCATGTTCTTCTTCACCGGATAGCCGATCTTCGATTGCAGATAAGCGAGGTGGCGATAGCCCTCGGGGAAGCTCTCGAGCAGGTCCTGCTCCAGCGGCACGCTGGCGCCGGGCGTCACCGGGTCCATCCGGTCCTTTTCATAGATCGGCTGGCGCAGGATGTAGCCCCATTTGCCGTTCCGCTTTTCGAGGAAGTCGTAGAAGCGGCCGGTGCAGACCACGTCCACCAGCACGTCATGGACCTTGGCCCGCTGGTTGATGTGCATCTTGGTCATGGCGATGGCGCGGGCGCCCCGCACCTCGCTCGTATGGGCGCCCTGGAAGTGGAGAATGCTGACGCCCTTGGCCCAGCCCTCCTTGTTCATGGCGATGAACTCGTCGCCGGTCCCCTGCGTCCAGGTGGCGAGCATGCGCCCCTCCGGATGCCAGACGGTGCGGAACTGCTCCCACATGCCGGCGTCCCGCCAGAGCACCCAATTGTCGATGAGCTGACGAATGGCGAGGCGATCTGCGAGATCCTGGTCCATGGGGCGGTTCCTGAAGCGTTTCCCGGGTCCGGCGCGGGGCCGGTTGCCTTCCGTCTTATCCGGCGGCGGGCTGCGACGGAAGGCCCGCCTCGCACATGGACCATGGGAAAAGCCGCTGCTTTCCACGACAGCGCCCGAGGACTAGTTTGCCGTCAGATCCGTTCCGAGGCGCCCCATGTCGATTCTCATTCTTGGCCTTGTCGTCTTCTTCGCTGTCCACACGCTCACCACCCTGCGCGCGCGCCGCGCCGGGCTTATCGACCGACTGGGGGAGACCGGCTACAAGGCCGGCTATTCCATCGCCTCCGCCATCGGGCTTGCGCTCATCGTCTATGGCTTCGGCGCCTATCGGGCGGCTGGCTACATACCCGTCTGGGAGCCGCCGACAGGCATGCGCCATGCGGCCTCGCTTCTGATGTGGCCGGCCTTCGTGGCGCTGGCCGCCGCCTATTCCCCGGCCGGCCTCATCAAGGGCAAGCTCAAGCATCCGATGCTTGTGGGGGTCAAGGCCTGGGCGCTGGCGCATCTGCTCGCCAACGGCGACCTCGGCTCGATGATCCTGTTCGGCTCGTTCCTCGGCTGGGCGGTCTACGACCGTATCGCCGTCAAGCGGCGGGGCGATCTGGGCGCGCCGCCGGCCCCGTTCGGCAAGGGCGACGTGATCGCGCTGGCGGTCGGCACGGTCGCCTTCCTCGCCATGCTGAAACTGCACGGATGGCTGATCGGCGTGTCGATCTTCGGCTGACAGCAGGTTGCCAAATAGGTTGAGGAAAAAGCCTCAACCTATTTTATTTTCTATATAATTTTTGAAAACCTCACGTGGATTGGACAATCCGGCGCCAATGCGCGGCCGCCATGCCCAGCACGAGAATGGCGAAGCCCTGATGGGCGAGCCCGAGGCCGAGCGGGATCTCCCCGTCCACCGAAAGCAGGGTTGCGATCCCCAATCCGGCCTGCGCCGCGACCATGCCGACGAGGGCGAGCGCGCGCCGGGCGGCGCCCGTGCCGGGCGCGAGCCTGACCGCGCGCCAGGCGTGCCAGCAGGCGAAGGCGAAGACCGCATAGGCGCCCATCCGGTGCTGGAACTGGACCGCGGCCACGTTCTCGAACCAATTGCGCCAGGCGGGCTCCAGATTGGTCATATGCGCCCAGGCCGGCATGAAGGCCCCGTCCATGAGCGGCCAGGTGTTGTATGTGAGGCCGGCCCGCGAACCCGCGACAAGGCCGCCGACGCCGATCTGCAGCAGCACGAGCGCGAGCAGGACGGCGGCGGGCCGGCGCAGTGCAAGCGCCGCCCGGGCCTCGGCCACGGAGGGCGCCGGCGCCCGCTTGAGCCCGACCGCGATGGCGACCAGCGCCGTGAAGGTGAAGGAGGCGAGCAGGAGATGGGTGGCCAGCCTCTCGGGCGCCACTTCCGTGCGGTGGACAAGGCCGGATGTGACCATCCACCAGCCGACCGCGCCCTGCAATCCGCCCAACGCCAGCAGGCCCAGCAGCTTCCAGCGCAGGCTACCCCTCACCTGCCCCCGGATCCAGAACCAGGCGAGCGGCAGGGCGAAGGCGAGCCCGATCACCCGGCCCAGCAGGCGATGGCCCCATTCCCAGTAATAGATGACCTTGAACTCCGGCAGGGTCATGGTCGGAAACATCTGGGTATATTGCGGAATTTGCTTGTATTTCTCGAACTCGACGAGCCAGGCCGCCTCCGAGAGCGGCGGCAGGACGCCTGTGACCACGCGCCATTCGGTGATCGACAGGCCGGACTCGGTGAGCCGCGTCGCCCCGCCCACCAGCACCATCAGAAACACAAGGCCCGCGACCGCCCATAGCCAGACGCGCACCGCGGCCATATCCGCGGCGGCGGACTCCGGGTCGAGGGCGGCGGGGGCGCTACGGTCGAGGGGCGCGGCGAGGGACATGGAGCGACCTTCGTGGCGAGGGCGGTCACCGAGCCTGCGAAGGCGCAGGTGACGAAGCCGGTTGACGAATTAGGCCCGGCAGACATAGAGCCGTAACGGTCCGGCGTAAACGCGCGCCGGCGTCGCACCCATAGGCAGCGGAGCGCATCGTGGAACTTCGCAGGCGTCAACGCAAACTGATCGGCGCCGCCGTCATGGTGCTGTTCGTCGTCGTCTACGCCCTTCTGGCGATGGCGGTCTCACAGGCGCGCCCCCTCCAGGAAGCCTCCAAGCTCGTCCAGGGGATCTGGTACGCGGTGATCGGCCTCGCCTGGATCCTGCCCATGATGCCGCTGATCCGCTGGATGGAACGGGGCCGCGAATGACGCGCCGCCTCCGGCCGTGAAGGGAAAAGTCGTGAGAAAGCCGACCATTGAAGTGTTCGACTCCTTCGAGCCGGCCATGGAGGCCTGGCGCGAGCTGGAGGCGGTCGCCCCCGCCACCGTCTTCCAGACCGAGCGCTGGCTGCGCCCCTGGACTGAGACGGTGGGTCAGGCCCATCGCATCACCCCCATGCTGATCGTCGCGCGCGCGCCTGACGGCACGCCAGCCGCGCTCTTCCCCTTTGGCGTCAGCGTCGCGGGCGGGCTGCGGCTCGCCGAATTCCTCGGCGGCCGCGATTCGCAGGCCAACCTGCCGCTCTACAATCCCAACGCCTCCTTCACCCGCCGCTTCATGCAGACGACCCTGCGTCACGCGGCCTCCACGATCCTGCGGCCGGACGCCTTCTCCCTCACCTCCCAGCCCTATGATTGGCGCGGCCTGCCCAATCCGATGCGGCTGCTGTCCGCCGACAAGGGGCTCAACTATCTCGCCGCCATGCATCTGAAGCCGGATGTGGAGGTGATCGATCAGGCCAACCCAGCCGCGCGGGAGCGATTGGTGAAATGCGGGGACGCCCTCGCCATGGGCGGGCGGCTCGAACATATCATCGCGCACGACGAGGCGACCGCCCACAGAGTGATCCAGGCCTTCTTCGCCCATAAGGAGGCGCAGGTTCTGGCGACGGGGGGCAAGACCGGGTTCGACAATTCCATGGCGCGCGCCTTTTTCGAACGCGTCTGCGTGGACGGACTGACGGAAGGCCGTGCGGCGGTGGAGCTGCATGCGCTGGCGGTCGGCGACCGCATCGTGGCCGCCATGGGCGGGGGCGCCCATCTGGGCCGCTTCCACGCCATGTTCGAGAGCGCGGAGACCGACCCGGACGTGGCCGCTTGCGAGCCGGGCGACGTGCTCATGGCGCTGATGCTGGAGGATCTGCGCAAGCGCGGATTGTACGAGATCGGCGTCGGCGCCGGCGTCGCGCGCCGGGCGGACATCTGGCGAACCCGAGGCGAAGCTCTGTTCGACACGCTGGAAGGCATGACCACGTCGGGCCGCTCCTTCTGCTTCATGGAGCGACACCGCCGTCGTCTCAAACGCGCGATCCGCTTCGGTCGGCGCGTGCTGGGCGTCTAGCCTTGCGCCCCGCCCGCCGCGTCCTGCTCGCCCTCGCCGGCCTGACGGGCGCCGCCGGCGTCGCGCTCGCTGCGGCTGGCGCGCATATGGGCGGCGACAATCTGGCGACCGCTTCGGTCTTCCTGCTCGTCCATGCGGCCGCCGCCGCCGGACTGGCCGCCGGCGCCCTGACGCCACGTGGCGGAACGCTCGCCGCCGGCGCCCTTTTGCTGGGCGCCGCGCTCTTCGCAGGCGATCTTGCGGCGCGGGCTTTTCTGGGCGCCCGCCTGTTTCCCATGGCCGCGCCCGCCGGCGGCCTGATCCTGATCGCGGGCTGGCTGGGCATCGCCTTCGCCGGCGCCTTCGGACGCGCGCAGCGTGAAAGCGCGTCGGCGCGTGATCCAATTTCCATTCAGGTTAATAAAGAGTAACGTTCGCGCCGCCGCGCCCTATGTTAATCCTCTCCCGGAATGGGGCCGGCCTCTAGGACGTTGGGCCGGAACGATAATCGAGGCGGGGGGGCCGCCCTCGGAGGGTGAGCGATGAAGTTGGGTAGGGTCGGCCGGTCGTTGATCGGCCTTGGCGCATTCTTGTTCCTGATCGGTTTGTTCTGGCCCGGCGCCGCCAATACGGTGATC
The DNA here is from genome assembly GCA_964645525.1 of uncultured Beijerinckia sp. GTDB lineage: Bacteria > Pseudomonadota > Alphaproteobacteria > Rhizobiales > Beijerinckiaceae > Terripilifer. Next base: position 40,306 of record CAZYBF010000014.1, on the reverse strand, counting down.
CCTGGGACCGGCGCCGGATTCGCCGCCATTCGCTCGGCCCTCGGGCTCGATTCAATCCTGCCCGCCTACGCCCGCCCCACGGCCGTCGCGCAACAGGAGCAATCGCAAAACGCGCCGAACCAGCAGAACGGCCAGCGCGGCGGACAGGCCGGCGCGCAAGGCGGCGGACA
>CAZYBF010000014.1:0-40036 GCA_964645525.1 uncultured Beijerinckia sp. | reverse complement strand
GCGGCGGACAGGCCGGCGCGCAAGGCGGCGGACAAGGTGGCGCAGGACGCGGCGGACCGCAGGGTCGCCCGCCCGTGCCCGTCATCCTCGACACCGCAAGCCGCAGCGCCCTTCCCGTCGTCGTCGAGGCGGTTGGAACGGTGCAGGCCTTCGCCACCGTGCAATTGCGCTCGCGCGTCGACGCCCATGTGGATGAAGTGAAAGTCGCCGACGGCGCGGTGGTGAAGGAAGGCGAAGTGGTCGCCGTTCTCGACTCCCGCCAGATCGAGGCGCAGATCAAACAGGCGGAGGCGAGCCTCGCGCGCAACATGACGACCCTCGAACAGGCGCGCCGCGACGTCGCGCGCTTCGAGGAATTGCTGGAGCGCTCCTCGGGCACCAAGGTCAATCTCGACAACGCGCGCACGCAGGTGGCGGCCGCGCAGGCCCTCATCATGGGCGACCGCGCGCAGATCGAAAACCTGAAGGTGCAATTGTCCTATTACACGATCCGCGCGCCGATCAGCGGACGCGTCGGGCTCATCGGCGTGAAGGCGGGCAACATCATCCGCGCCGGCGACGCGACGACGACCGGCGCCATCGCAACCATCGTGCAGACGAAACCGATTTACGTCACCTTCTCCGTGCCCCAGCGGCTTCTGCCGGAGCTGCGGGCCTCGGAATCGGCGCAAGGCGCGATGGTGGAAGCGCGCCCGCAAGGATCGAAAGAAGCCGCCAAGGGCAAGATCGCCTTCGTCGACAACACGATCGACGCGGCGACCGGCACGATCACCGTGCGCGCGCGCTTCGACAACGCCGACGAATTCCTCTGGCCCGGCCAATTGTGCAACCTGCGCATCGCGCTGCGGGTGGAGCAGGACGTGGTGTCGGTTCCGCGCAGCGCCACGCAGGCGGGACAGGTCGGCAATTTCGTCTACGTCGTGGAGAACGGCGTCGCTCGGATGCGCCCCGTGGTCATCTCGCGCACCCATGAGGGACGCGACGTGGTGAGCGAAGGATTGAAGGGCGGCGAGTCCATCGTCGTGGAAGGCGCCCTTTCGCTCGTGAACGGAGCGCGCGTCGAACCAAGACCCGCCAACGCCAAGAGGGACAGCTGATGTCTCTGCCTGAACTGTGCATCCGCCGTCCGGTGATGACGACGCTGTTGATGATGTCCTTCATCATCTTCGGCGTGTTCGCCTATCTGAAGCTGCCGGTCGCCGCACTGCCGCGCGTGGACTTCCCCACGATCAGCGTGTCGGCGAGCCTTCCCGGCGGCAATCCCGAAACCATGGCCTCCTCGGTCGCCGCGCCGCTTGAGCGCGCCTTCGCGACCATCCCCGGCATCACGCAGATGACGTCGCGCTCGTCGAACGGGCAGACCAACATCACGCTGCAATTCGATCTCGACCGCGACATCGACAGCGCCGCGCTCGACGTGCAGACGCAGATCACCTCGACGCTGCGCCGCCTGCCGCCGGAACTGCCGGCGCCGCCGAGCTTCCGCAAGGTCAATCCAGCGGATGCGCCGATCCTGTTCCTCGTCCTCAAGTCGCCCACCCTACCCCTGCCCGTCACCAATGACTATGCAGAGCAGGTGTTCGCCCAGCAGATCTCCCAGATCCCCGGCGTGGCGCAGGTCACGATCTTCGGTCAGCAGAAATACGCCGTGCGCATCGAGGCTGATCCCGACGCCGCCGCAGCGCGCGGGCTAACGCTCAACGACGTGCGCACCGCCGTCGCCAACGCCAACTCCGCCTCTCCGGTGGGAAGCCTGCGCGGCGAGACCAAGGACGCGGTGCTGAAAGCCTCGGGCCAGATCGAACGCGCGGACGGCTATCGCGACCTCGTGGTGGCCTGGCGCAACGGCGCGCCCGTGCGTCTGGGCGAAATCGCCAATGTGCGCGATTCCGTCGAGAACGACCGCACCGCCGCCTGGTTCGGCGACGAGCGCGCGATCATGCTCGCCATCTATCGCCAGTCGGACGCCAACACCGTCGCGGTGGTGGATGCGATCAAGGCGCGCATGCCGGTCTATGAGGCGCAGCTGCCGCCGTCTATCGAAGCGCGCATCGTGTTCGACCGCTCGCTCACGATCCGCGAATCCGTGCACGACGTGCAGTTCACGCTCGCGCTCTCCATCGCGCTCGTCGTTCTCGTGATCTTCATGTTCCTGAAGACGCTGGCGGCGACGATCATTCCCACGCTCGCGCTGCCGGTCTCGCTGATCGGCACATGCGCGTTCATGTACGCCTTCGGCTATTCGATCGACAATATCTCGCTGCTGGCGATCACGCTGGCGGTGGGCTTCGTCGTCGACGACGCGATCGTGATGCTTGAGAACATCATGCGCCACATCGAGGAGGGCATGGAGCCCTTCGAGGCGGCGCTGAAGGGTTCGAAGGAAATCGCGTTCACGATTCTGTCGATCACCCTGTCGCTGGTGGCCGTGTTCATCCCGGTGCTGCTGATGGGCGGCGTGGTGGGCCGCGTGTTCCGCGAATTCGCCGTCGTGATCTCCTGCTCGATCCTCGTGTCGGGCTTCGTGTCGCTGACGCTCACGCCGATGCTGTGCGCGCGCCTGTTGAAGCCGGCGAACATGCACGCCTCCGACAATGCGCTCAATCGCGGCATCGACGCCATGCTGAACGGGCTGAACGGCGCCTATCGCGTGACGCTCGATCTCGTGCTGCGCCATCGCTTCGCGATGCTGATGGTGACTTTCGCCACCTTCGGGCTCAGCGTCTATATGTTCACGACGATGCCCAAGGGCTTCTTCCCCACCGAAGACACGGGCTTCCTCTCCGGCTCGACCGAGGTCGCGCCCGACACGTCGTTCGCGCTGCAGGCCGAACTGAACCAGAAAGTGATGGCGATCGTCATGAAGGACCCTGCGGTCGCCTATGCGACGGTGGCGGTCGGCTGGGGCGGCGGCGGCAATCAGGGCGCGATGTTCGTGTCGCTGAAGCCGAAGGAGGAGCGCGGGCCGATCTCCGGCGTGATCACGCGGCTGCGCGCGTCCACTGCGACCATTCCCGGCGTGAACGCGGTCTTCGTGCCCGTGCAGAGCATGAATCTGAGCGGCGGGCGTCAGGCGCGCGCGGCCTATCAGTTCACGCTGCAATCGGGCGATCTCAGCGCGCTTTACGAAAAGGCGCCGCAGATGCTGGAGCGCATGCGCGGCTTGCCGCAATTGCGCGACGTGAACACGGACCTGCAGATCCGCAATCCTGAAATCACGATCGACATCGATCGCGAGAAGGCGGCGGCCTTCGGCCTGAGCACGGACCAGATCCGCGCGGCGCTCTACAACACCTACGGCAGCCGCCAGATCTCGACGATCTTCACCCAGTCCGCCGACTATCAGGTGATCCTCGTCGCCAACAAACAGTTCCAGGAAGATCCCTCCTCGCTCGCGCGCGTCTACATCCGCGCGGGCGCCGGCGGCGGTTCGGCGACCACGACGGCGGCAGGCGCGGGCGCCGCCGCTGGCGGAGGCGCGGGGACGACGTCCACCGCCAATTCCAGCCAGCCGCTGGTGCCGCTCGATCAGGTGGCGACCGTGCGCCGCTCCGTCGGGCCGCTCACCGTCAACCGCCAGTCGCAGCAGCCCTCCGTGACGCTCGCCTATAATGTCGCGCCTGGCGTGGCGCTCAGCGAAGCGAACGAGGCGATCCGCCGCGTCGAGCGCGAAGTCGGCATGCCGGCGACGATCACGACGAATTTTTCGGGCGCGGCCGCGCTGTTCGAGGAAGCGCTGCGCGGCCAGACGGCGCTGATCATCGCCGCCGTGCTGACGATCTATATTCTTCTGGGCGTGCTCTATGAGAGCTACATCCATCCGCTGACGATTCTCTCCGGTCTTCCCTCCGCAGGCATCGGCGCTTTGCTGGCGCTGCAGGCCTACAAGATGGACCTGTCGGTGATCGCGATCATCGGCATCCTCATGCTCGTCGGCATCGTGAAGAAAAACGCGATCATGATGATCGACTTCGCGATCGAGCGACGACGCGAGGGCATGGACGCGGCGCCCGCCATCCGCGAGGCGGCGCTGATCCGTTTCCGTCCCATCATGATGACCACGCTGGCCGCGATTTTCGGCGCCGTGCCCATCGCGATCGGCGCGGGCGCCGGCGCGGAGCTGCGCCAGCCCCTCGGCGTGGCGGTGGTGGGCGGGCTCATCCTGTCGCAGTTGCTCACGCTCTACATCACGCCGGTCGTCTATATCTATCTCGACCGGGTGGACAGCTATCTGTCCGGCCGTTCGCGCCCCAGCGAGGACGCGCAGCCCGCGCTTCCCGGCAAGCCGGCGCCGGCGCCTGCGGCGGAATAGCCGCCCGCACAGGCTGACGATCAGCGGCGCCGGACATGCTCCGGCGCCGTTCGCTTTCAAGCGGCCGCGACCGCGCTGACGCGATAGGTGCGCAATTCGCCTTCGCCGTCGCGCAGCGACACATATTCGCCGGGCCGGAACGCATGGGCGGCGAAGCGATAGCCCACCTCGTCGTCATCGCTGCTTCCGGCTTCGTAATCGAACGCCCACGCCGCGCCGCCCGCCCCGCCCGGCCGGTGCATGAGCAAACCGCGCTCAACGATTTGCCCGCGCTCGAGTCGATGCACGAAACAGCGCGCCCGCTCCTTGCGCCAGGCCTCCGGATTAATGAAGCCGTCCGCATCCAGCGGCGCGACGAAAACATAACCGTGGATCGGCGGACTGGCCGGGGCGCCCTTCGCCCGCGCCTCCTCCAGGGTGATCTTGCGCATGCCCACGCCATTCTCGCTCATGTCGACCGCTCCGGATCTGGCCTCGTCTTCGCTAATGCCTGCCGACGCGAAGCGTTCGCCGCCATGCGCGAAATCAAGGTTACGGGGGAAAAATGCGGTCGCCCGTTTGCGAGTCTGGTGAAGATCATGTTAAGCCTTGGGCGAGGCCATGGATCAACGCTTGCGATGAGGGCGTAACTTGTTGAGTGCACAGTCCGAAGGCGCGGGCATGGCCCTCGCGTCGAAACGCCTCCCCCGCCGCGCTGTTGTCGCGCTCGCGCTGGGCTTCGTCGCAGTCGCCGCCGGCGTGGCGGCGCTGCACCCCCAGATTGGCGCCGTCCTCGCCTCGGTTGACGACGACCCGGCCGCCTATTGGCGGCAGGAGCGCTCGCGCACACAGGCGAGCGCCCCGTCCGCCGCGCCCGCCGGCGACGCCAGATCCGCCCAGAGCGGGCAGCGCAGCGCGGCCCGCATCGCCGGAAAGCCGCAGCCTCCAGCCACGTTCGGCCTGCCCGGCCAGGCGGCGCTGCCGCCGCTGGCCAGCGCCTATGCGCCCGCGCCGGGCGCACAATGGCCGAGCGGCCTCGCCCATCACGCGAACCCCGCCCCGGCGAAAACGGCCGCCGCGAACCGCGCGCCCGCACGCGTCTCCAGCCAGGCCGTCTGCGTGCGCCTGTGCGACGGCGCGTTCTTCCCCGCGCCCGAGAGCGGCGCGAGCGCGCAAGAGGCCTGCGCGCGCGCCTGCCCCCGCGCGCCCACCCGCGTCTACCACATGACCGGCGCAGACATTTCGACCGCCGTCTCCGCGCGCGACGGGGCGCCTTACTCCGCCCTGCCCGTGGCGATGCGCTACGCCTCGGTGCGCGACAAGACCTGTTCCTGCGGCGCGGCGGACCATGCGGCCGCGCTGCTGAACGACACGACGCTGCGCCGCGGCGACCGGGTGATGACCGTCGCGGGCTTCCGCGTGTTCAAGGGTTCAGCGCGTCCGCCCTACAGCCGCAACGACTTCCAGACGCTCGCGCAGGCTCGTTACCTGCCCGAGCGCGAGCGCGCCTCGCTGCGGCAGATGGAGCGCGCCGCCGGCGTCAAGCCGCAGGCGCGGGAACGTGATTTCCTCGCCGCGCTGCAGGCGGTTCCCCAGACCACCGCCATGCCCTGAGCCCCCGCCCGCGCCGGCGGCGGGCGCCGCCATGGAAAAGCTGGATTGGCGCTCGATATCGTCTCTCGGGCGCGGTATGAACGCGCGGCTTGGGGGCAAGCGCGGACGCGCATGGACAAGACATTCAAATGGGCGGCGGCGGCGCTCGCCTGTGGCTTGGCCGCAGGAGCGGCGGCGATTCCCTGGCGCATAGCGAGCCCGGCGCCGGCGCTTCGCCTCGCCGAGGCCGCGCAGGCCGCCTTCGGCGCGCAAGCCGAGGCCGCGACGGCGCCGAAACTGCGCCTTCTGCCTATTCCCCAGATCGAATTCGCCGACGTGCGAGCGCGCCGCCCCGATGGCGGATTCGAACTGCGCGTCCCGCGCCTTGTCGCGCGCCTGCGGCTCGCGGCGCTGCTTTCCGGCCGCTTCGAATTCGCGCATCTGCGGCTCGTGGAGCCCTCGCTCGCCGCGCAGACTGCCGCGCTTGGCGACGTGGCGAGCGCGCTGCGCGGCCTCGCCCTGCTCGCCCAGAGCCCCGCCTCCGCGCCCGACGCGATCACGCTTACGCGCGGCGAGATCAGCCTGCGCGGCGAGAATGGCGCGACGCGCGCGCTGCGCGACGTCAATCTCGCGTTCGAATGGCGCGGCGACGCGTCCGCCGCCGGTTCGTTCATGCATGCGGGCGAGCGCTTCACAGTGGAGGGGCTCCTCTCCCGCCCGGCGACGACGCTGCGCGGCGAGGATTCGCCCTTCACGCTGAAGATCGCCTCCGACGTGCTCAATCTGTCGCTCAACGGCGCTGTGGCGGGCGGCGCGCGCTGGCTCGTGGAGGCGCGCCTCGCCTCAGCCTCCGAACGCCTGCGCAGCCTGCTCGCGATCATCGACGCGCGCCCCTTCGCGCCCTCCCGCATGCAGCGCTTCGCGCTCAGCGGCCAGTTCCGCGCCCTGCCGCAAACCATGTCGCTCGCCGACGTGAAGCTCACCCTCGATCAGAACCCATTCGAAGGATCGCTCACGCTGCGCACGGGAGACGAGCGCCCGCGCCTGTCGGGCACGCTGGCGGCGCGCACGCTCGACCTTTCGAGCGCGGACCTTGGATGGAACGCGCTCATTGGCGCGGACGGCGGCTGGAGCCGCGAGCGCCTGCCCGCCGCCGCGCTCAACGGCTTCGACGCGGACCTGCGCATTTCAGCCGCCCGCGCCAGCTTCGGCCGCTTCGTGATGAGCGACGCCGGCCTGCTGATCAAAATCGACGCGGGCGCGCTCGACGCCGTGCTCGCGGACTCCCAGGCCTATGGCGGCAAGCTGCGCGGCCGCTTCGCGCTGCGCGAGGCCGACGGGCTCGACATGCGCATGGCCGCCACTTTTTCCGGCGTCGAGACCGCCTCTTTGTTGCGCGATCTTTCGGGCAAGGCGCGCATCTCGGGCGCGGCCAATGGCGAGATAAGCCTCTCCGCCTTCGGCCAGACGCCGGCGGCGCTGATGCAGAGCGCTTCGGGCGCGCTGCGCGTCAGCCTGGCCCGCGGCGAGCTTGCGGGCGTGGATATCGAACAGGCGGTGCGCCGCGCAGAACGCCGCCCGCTCTCCATCGCCGCCGACATGCGCTCCGGCCAGACGAAATTCACCTCCGCCGAATTCGACGCCAGCCTCACGCGCGGAGCGCTGAGGCTACAACAGGCGCAAATCGTCGGACACGGCATGGAGATGATCATTGCGGGCGAGGCGTCTGCGCCTGAACGCACGCTGCGCCTGAGCGTCGCCGCCGCGCCGCCGCGCGCAGGCGCGCAAAAGCGCGAGCCCGTGCTCTTTCTCGACGTCGCAGGCTCGTGGGACGAACCCAGCCTGTCGGTGGACGCCGACCGGCTGATCCGCCGATCCCGCGCGGCCGCCCCGCTCCTGCCGCCCGAACGCGTGCGCGAGGACGAGACCGCGCGCGAGGCCGAGGCTGCGCCCGAAGACGCACGCCCGGACGCAGGCGCCGATCGCTGAGGCGCGCGCTCTCTAGCGCGCAGGCCCGCGCAGGATGCGCGAGAGCATGAGCCCCGCGACCGCCAGAAGCGCCACGGACGCAAGAATCAGCGTCGAAATCGCGTTGATCTCCGGCGAGACGCCGAGCCGCATCTGCGAATAGATGCGCATCGGCAAAGTGGTGGAGCCCGGCCCGGAGGCGAAGGTCGCAAGCACCACGTCGTCGAGCGAAATGGTGAAGGCGAGCAGGAAGCCCGCTATCAGCGCAGGCGCGATCAGCGGCAGCGTCACGGTGCGGAACGCCGTGAAAGGACTCGCGCCGAGATCCATCGCCGCCTCGCGCAGCGATTGATCGAAGGTCTGCATTCGCGCCGCCACGACCACCGCGACGAAACACATGCCCAACGTGGCGTGGGCGACGACGATCGTCCAGAAGCCGCGATCGAGGCCGAGCGCGACGAAGAGCAGCAGAAGGGCGAGGCCGATCGTCGCCTCCGGCATCACCATGGGCGCATAGACAAGCGCGGCGAGCGCGCTTCGCCCACGCTGCATGCGATCCGCCAGCGCGACGCCAGCCAGACCGCCCAGAACCGTCGCCAGCGCGCCGGAGACGGCAGCGACCTTCAGGCTCAACCAGGCGCTTTCCAGCAATTGCCGGTTCTCAAGCAGCGCTGGATACCATTTCAGCGAGAAGCCGCCCCAGACGGTGACGAGCCGGGAGGCGTTGAAACTGTAGAGCGCCAGAAGCACGATCGGCGCATAGATGAAGGCGAAGCCGAGAACGAGCGCAGCGACGCCGCCGGGACCAAGACGCGCCATCATACGCGCTCCGCTTCGCGCATCTGCGCGCGCTGGAAGGCGACGATGGGCGCGACGAGCGCCAGCAGCAACAAAATCGCCGCCGCCGAGGCCACAGGCCAGTCGCGATTGGCGAAGAAATCGTTCCAGATCGCGCGTCCGATCATCAATGTGTCCGATCCGCCGAGAAGATCGGGAATGACCACTTCGCCGCTCGCGGGAATGAACATCAGCAGCGCGCCGGCGAACACGCCCGGCAGCGACAACGGGAAGGTGATCGTCCAGAACGCCCGCAACGGCGAGGCGCCGAGATCGCGCGCGGCCTCCGTGAGCGCCGGGTCCTGCCTGTCGAGCGCATTGTAGATCGGCAGGATCGTGAACGGCAGATAGGCGTAGGCGACGCCGATCACCACCGCGGTCTCGGTGGCGAAAATGCGCAGCGGCGCATCGATGAGCCCCAGCGCCTGCAAGACGATGTTGAGCAGGCCTTCGTCTTTCAGGATCATGATCCACGCATAAACGCGGATCAGGAAACTGGTCCAGAACGGCGCCACCGCAAGCATGATGAGCGCAGGCCGCCATGCGCGCGGCGCGCGCGCCATGGCCAGCGCCAGCGGATAGGCGATAAGCAGGGCGAGCAGGGTCGCAAACCCCGCCACGCGCAGCGAGCCCAGCAGCGCGTCGAGATACATCACGTCCTGAAAGATAAGCGCGTAAGACTCAAGCGTGAGGCCGCGCAGACTCTCAAGAAAGCCGGAGACGCCATTCGCAAGATCGAAACGCGGCTCATAGGGCGGCTGGCCGAGAACGGAGACGGACAAGGAGATTTTCAACAAGATGAGCGCCGGCGCGATGAAGAACGCGGCGAGCCAGACCAGAGGCGCGCCGAAGGCCAAGCGCCGAAAGGAGAAGCCGCGCGGCCTCATGAAGGCAGAACCCGCGCCGCTTCGCGCGGAAAGGAGACGAAGACGCGGGCGCCCCGCCATGAGTCCGCCCCCGCCTGCGCCGCAAGAGCGCTCGCGCGCAACGCGACCGCGCCCTGCCCTGCGCGCAGCCGCCATTCGATGACGCCGCCGAGATAGACTTCATCCACCACTTCGGCCTCAAACGCGTTCTCGTCATCAGGTCGCGTCGCGTGCAGACGCAGCCGTTCCGCGCGCACGGCGATGACGGCGGATGAATCCTGCGCGGGCGGCGCATGCTCATCCACGACCGCCGATAGCGCGCCGAGCTCGGTGTCGAGCATCGCGCGCCCGGGCGCCAGCGCGCGCACGCGCCCATGGATGAGATTGGCGGCGCCGATGAAATCGGCCACCCATGCGGATGCGGGACGCTCATAGACATCGCGCGGCGCGCCGAGCTGCGCGATGCGCCCCTCGCGCATCACCGCCATGCGCCCGGCCATGGCCATCGCCTCGCTCTGGTCATGGGTGACGACGAGGAACGACAGCCGCAGGTCGCGCTGCACCTGCATCAGTTCGAACTGCGTCTCCTCGCGCAGCTTGCGGTCGAGCGCGGCGAGCGGCTCGTCGAGCAGCAGGAGCTTTGGCCCGCCCGCCAGCGCGCGCGCAAGCGCCACGCGGGCCTTTTGTCCGCCCGACAGCCTGTGCGGTTTGCGCGCTTCAAAGCCCTCCATCTGCACGAGGCGCAGCATGTCGCGCACGCGCTGCGCGACGACGCCTGCGGCGAGACCCTGCCGGCGCAGCGGATAGGCGACGTTCGCCGCCACATCCATGTGCGGAAAGAGCGCATAGGACTGGAACATGAGATTGACCGCGCGCTTATGCGGCGGCGCCTGGGTCACGTCCTCGCCATCGAGATATACGCTGCCGACGTCCGGCGTCTCGAAACCGGCGATCATGCGCATGAGCGTCGTCTTGCCGCAGCCAGACGGGCCGAGCAGCGCGAAGAACTCGCCGCCCGCGATCTCAAGCGACACGTCTTCGACCGCGCGCGTGGCGCCATAGGCCTTCGAGACGCGCGCGACGCGCAGGAGCGTGCTCATCGACGCCTCATGCGCGGCGGCGCTGGGCCGCCGTGAGCGTGTTCTTCATCAGCATGGCGATGGTCATGGGCCCCACGCCGCCGGGCACCGGCGTGATGGCGCCCGCCCGCAGCCGCGCAGCCTCGAAAGCCACGTCGCCCACAAGGCGCGTGCGCGGCTTGCCGTTCTTGTCGAGCCCCTCGCCGGGAACGCGGTTGATGCCCACGTCGATCACGATGGCGCCCGGCTTGATCCAATCGCCCTGAATCATTTCGGGCCGCCCAACCGCAGCCACCACCACGTCGGCGCGCCGCACCGTCTCCGCAAGATCGCGCGTGCGCGAATGTGCGATGGTGACGGTGAGATTGCGCCCCAGAAGAAGATGCGCCATCGGCTTGCCGACAATATTGGAGCGGCCGACGACCACGGCGTCGAGGCCGTCGAGCTTGCGCCCGAGCGCCTGCGCGGCGTGATCGAGCAGGATCAGCGAGCCTGCGGGCGTGCAGGGCACAAGCGCGCGCTGCGTCTCGCCGATGGCGAGCAGGCCGGCGTTGACGGGATGGAATCCGTCAACGTCCTTCTCGGGGGCGATCGCCTCCAGCACTTTCGCGGAATCGATGTGGGCCGGCAGCGGCAATTGCACGAGGATGCCGTGGATCGCAGGATCAGCGTTGAGCTGGCGCACGAGCGCCATCAGATCCGCCTCGCTGGTCGTCGCCGGCAGGGTGTGCTGCACCGAGTGAAAGCCGCAGGAGGCGGCCGCCTTGCCCTTGGCGCCCACATAAACCTGACTCGCGGGATCCTCGCCCACGAGAACGACGGCGAGGCCGGGCTTGTGCGCCGCCCCCAGCGCCTGCGACGCGGCCGCGACCTCCGCCAGAACCTTCGCCGAGACGGCCTTGCCGTCGATCAGAAACGCCTCGCCCGCCACGCTGCCCCTCCACGCCGGGCGTCGCCCGGGCCGTCGATGTCACCGGCGCACGTTTTCGCAGACATGCGCCCCGGCGCCAAGGTTTTCGGCCAGCCGATCACGCAAGCCGCAGGCGAAAAAAGACCCTGTGCGTCCGCGTCTCGCCCGGCGCCAGCAGGATCATGGAGGGCTTTTGCGCAAGCTCGCCTTCAAAACCCACGGGATCGCCGTGGCCTGTCCAGGCCTCAACGCACAGAAAGGGCGCGCCCGGCCGCGACCACAGCGCCCAATGGGCGAAACCCTCCGCCTCCGCTTCGATCGCGCCAGCCGGCCCCTCATAGGCGAGGCTGCGGCTGTGGGCGTCGAGAAAGCACAGGGCTTCTTGCGCGAACAATTCCGGCGCGAGGGGCAGCGCGCGGCCTTCAAGCGGAATGGGCCGTCGCGCCTGCGAGAACAGCCCGCCCGGCGCGATGACCGGCGTATGCGCCGCCTCGGCCTGCGCGAAGACGATTCGATGCGCCTGCGCCGCCGCGCCGAACAGCGGCCAGCGGAAGCCGGGATGCAGGCCGAACGCATAAGGCATGGGCTCGTCGCCGGGATTGCTCACCCGCGCCTCGATCGTCAGCGCGCGCGGCTCAAGCGCATATTCGAGCGTGAGCTGGAAGCGATAGGGATAATGCGCGCGGGTCCCTGCATCGTCCTCAAGCTGGAAGCGCATGCGCGCGTCGTCAATGCGCGCGCAGGCGAAATCGCGCGCGGCGGCGAAACCATGTACGGGCATGGGCCTCGCCAGCCCCTTCGCGCGCGCCATTCCGTCTCGACACCAGCCGACGACAGGAAACAGCACGGGCGACACGGCGTTCCAAACGGAGGGATCGGGCGACCAGAGAAGATCGAGACCGCCAGCGCGCCAGGCGCGCATTTCAGCTCCGCGCGCGCACAGGCGCAGGCTCGCGTCTGCGCATGTGAGCTCCAGCGCGCTCAGGCGCCCTCGCCCTTGTTCGCCTGCTCGACCTTCCAGCGCTTGACGATGCCGGAGTCGATGTCGAACAGGTCGAGCATGCGGCCGACGGAATGATTGACGATGTCGTCGAGCGTCTCGGGACGGTTGTAGAACGCAGGCACCACGGGCGCGATGACAGCGCCCATCTCCGACAATTGCAGCATCGTGCGCAGATGCCCCGTGTGCAGGGGCGTCTCACGCACGCCCAGCACAAGCCGGCGGCGCTCCTTGAGGACCACGTCGGCGGCGCGGCTCATCAGCGAGCCGGTGACGCCGGTGGCGATCTCGCTCATGGTGCGGATGGAGCAAGGCGCGATCAACATGCCCAACGTGCGGAACGAACCCGAGGAGATCGAGGCGCCGATGTCGGTCATGGGGTGGTATTCGTCGGCGAGCTCGCGCAGGTCCTTCGCCTTCATGTCCATCTCATAGGCAAGCGTCATCTCGGCCGCCTTGCTGACGACGAGATGGGTGCGCACGCCGGCCGCGCGCAGAAGCTCCAGCGCCCGCACGCCGTAAATGATGCCCGAAGCGCCGCTGATGCCCACGACGATCCGCTTGACCGATGTATCCGACACGCATTCTCCCCCAATCGCGGCGCTCAGGGCGCCCGCCCACCCGCTCGCACAGGCTTGACGTCTCGCACAGGCTTGGCCTCTCCCGCAGGCCGCGTCAATGGCCCGCGCCGCGCTGCGCCATAAGCGCCCCGAAGGCCTCCGTGAGCGCGTCGCGCGCGGCGGCGGCGAAACGCGCCCCGAGCAGGCGCTCGCACGCGTCAAGATTACGCGCGGCGGCGGCGAGCGGATCGGCCGGGGCGCCCCAGGCGGCGGCGGGCTTGAGCGCAAACAGCGCCTCCTGCTGCAGCCGCTCCGACTCAAGCTCGACCTTCTTCACCTGATCGCGCAGCGCGGCCGCGCCGGCGGCGTCGAACGCCGCAGGCGCCGCACGCAGGGCGCGACGAGCGCCGCGCAGGGAGCGCACCACCTCCTCGCGCCATGGCGCAACCGCGGCGTCGGCGCCCGCGAGCTCCGCATCGCTCAAAACGCGCCCTTCGCTGGCGAGCCAAAGCGCGAACAGCACGACGTTCACGTCCGCGCCGCAGGAATCCTGCACGTCCAAACAAGCATCCGGCACGCCGGGCGTGCGGTACAGGGCCAGCGAGAATCTCCAGAATGGGGAGCCTTGAATCTGCATGACCCTTCCTACCACGCCACGCCTGAGCCGCAACGCCGACCGAAACTATTCTCCCGAGGATCCGCCACGCGTCGATGCGCGAAAGTTCCCCCTTCCGGCGCAACTCCAAAGGGGAGGCGCGCATGCCTCCGGGGGCGCCACGGGCCATCATCCTTTCGGCAGTCGCAAGGGGGCGGCGCCCTTGCATGGCTCCATCAGGAGGCCTCCCGATGGACAGGTGCGCCCACTTCCGCGCGATTGTCTCATCGTAATGCGCGCCGCATCCTTTTCCTCTGGCGGCGCCTCGCACGCGATACGCGCCGGACGATCGCCGACCGGAGTTCTCTCGCATGGCCGACCTGAACCAACAACACGCCCCGGGCGTGTCTCTTGTCATCGACGCGCTCTCCTTCCGCCGCGCAGGCCTGGCTTCGCTGCTGCGGGACTGGGCGCTGGAGAACGCCCTCGCGCTCCAGCACACGCAGGCGCTCGCCACCGATACGGAACTCGCGGCGCTGCGCATCGCCATCGTCAATCTGGGCGCGATGAGCGTCGCTGATCCGTTCGCCGCCAATATTATTCGGATACTGAAAGAAAATGCGCCCGAAGCGCGCATCGCCATCGTCTCCGATCGTGAGACGTCCGAGGAAGTGATCGCCACCTTCCGCAGCGGCGCGCATGGATTCATTCCAACGAGCACAGAGCCGCCCGTAGCGCTGCAGGCGCTTTCCTTCGTGCTGGCGGGAGGCTCTTTCTTCCCGCCCACCGTTCTGCTCAACCGTGCAGGTTCGAGCGCTGCGCGCCCGTCCGTTCGCCGCACGAGCGGCGCAGGCGCGACCGCCCTGTTCACGCCCTCCCAAATACGCGTCATGGCGCAATTGCGCGAGGGCAAATCCAACAAGATGATCGCCCGCCAGCTGAGCCTGTGCGAAGCGACGGTCAAACTGCACATCCGCCAGATCATGCGCAAGCTGGGCGCCTCCAACCGCACACAGGTGGCGCTTTACTGCTCGATGGACGGAATTTTGCCGCCTGAAGCGCACGAGGAAGAACCAGGCGCGGTCTGCCTTGATGCGGGCGATCCGCCCGAAGGCCTCCTCGCTGCTCAGGCGCTCTCACGCCTGATCACTGCGCCCAAAACGAACGGCCACACGCACGACGACGTGAACAACGAACACTGACAGACGCCAAAAGCGATCGAACCAGGAGAGACGTATGCCGCTTCCAAAATTGTTAAAACCGAACCTCGCGCAAACCCTCTCCTCACTGAAGACAGATTCTGTCAAGTCAGCGCCGGAGACAAGCCTCGCCAGTTTCTTCCAGAAGCAACCAGCTACGACAACGATCGCGAACGCAAGCGCCGATGCGGTGGGCGAAAACACGCTCGCCACAACATCGACGACGCTCAAGACAATGGATGTCGGCATAGTGGCGATCACGCGCGGGACCGTCAGCGCCACAGCGCTGGCGCAATCCACCGGATCTACCCCTTACGCCTCCGCGGCGACGCAGGCGACAATGCCTCCCGGAGATCTGCTGATTCAGCGCAATACGAATGTGAATGGCGCAGGTCAGGACAGCGCGGGCGCCTGGTCCTACGCCTCCTCGACGACATCGTTCCTCTCGATTGACCTTCAGGGCATCGACCTGAAGCCCAGGATCGTCGAGAACGTGACGGAAACGACAATCACAACGCGCCCAGCCAGCGTCAGCGGTAATCTGGCGACATTCAATGTGGACGCCTCAGCGCGCGGCGCAGACACGCTTACAGAGACGCAGGTCAGCGCCATCACCGTGGAGAATCTTTATTCAAGCGCGACGACAACGACGACAGTCAGCACCCAAACAGATAGCTTATTCGAGTTCTTCCACTCGCTGTTCTGACAGAAGTGTTTCGTTTTCCTCTATTGGATTCGCCTGCCTTGCAGGCGGATCCTTTCCGCGTTTTTCCAAAACCCATCACGACGCATTCGCGCCTCACGCTAACCGATAGTACGATAAGCCTCTTGCTGCTTTGCGAAACGTGCTTCACGCGACTTACCATTATCGTGTTGGCTTAACGCCAATAACGTTCAATGGAGACATGCTATGACTTTCAACTGGTGCGACTGGGGCAACGACGACTTTAACTGGGATGTGGACGTCAACTACGACTTCCATTCCGACGTTGGATCGGAATTCTCGATCGAAACGCGCTATGACGCTTGCCTCGACATCAACGCGGATATCGACGTTGACGTGAACATCGATGGCAACATCGCCACCTTCTACGTCGACGTTCAGGCGGTTGGCGACGACGGCGCCACGGAAGTCAACATCGCTGTGGTGACGTCCGATGACTATTCGAGCATCGTGATCAGCGGCTATTCGGCTGTCGCCTGATCATCGCACTCGTCAGAGATAGAGAGAGCCCCGGTTCGCCGGGGCTCTTTTTTATCTTCCGCCGCAGCCATGAGATCTATCGACTACTCCCGAAGACTATCCGCCTTTCACGCGATTGGAGCATGTTCGGCGCGCGCCTATCCTTGCGTCATCTTCTTGCGCGCTTATGGAGCGGGAGACACACATGCTTTACATGCTCAAGACGCTTACCGCCCTCGCCGACGTCTATTTCCACACGCTGCCCGGCTCCTATCGCATCTCCGGACTCGCCGGCGACGATCAGATCACTGTGCGCGCAGGCGATGGCGGAAATGACTGGCTCGAAGGCGGAGCGGGCGCGGATCGCCTCGTTGCGGCTGAAACAAACGATATTCTGGACGGCGGCGACGGCGCCGACACGCTCGACGGTGGCGCGGGCGATGACCTGCTCATCGGCGGAGCGGGCGCGGATACGCTGAATGGCGGCGCGGGCGTCGACACGGTTGACTACTCCGCCTCCAACGCCGCTGTTTTGCTGAGCCTGCCGCTCGACCCCACAAAAACCGCGCGGCCCAGCGGCGGACACGCCACTGGCGACGTGATTAGCAATATCGAAAACGCCATCGGGTCGCAGTTCAACGACACGTTGAGCGGCAATAAGCTGAACAATCAGCTCACGGGCGGGCTGGGCGTTGACGTGTTGCGCGGGTTGGATGGCGACGATGTCCTCTTCGGAGACGAAATGGTCGACGCCGACAAGAACGGCCTCGCCGACGACAGCGACGCCGACGGCGTGCCCGACGGCGTGCAGGGCTCAGCGACCGGCGGCGACGACACCCTCGACGGCGGCTTCGGCGATGATCTGCTCGCCGGCGGCGGCGGAAAGGACACGTTGCTGGGCGGATTTGGCAACGACAAACTGTTCGGCGGCTATGGCGACGACCTTCTGAGCGCAGGCGACGGAGACGACCTTCTCGACGGCGGCGAAGGCGACGATGATCTGCTTGCGGGCAATGGCGCGGATGTCCTGCGCGCGGGCGCAGGCGCAGATTTTCTCAACGGAGGGGCCGGCGCAGACAAGATGTATGGCGACGCCGGAGACGATGAGCTCCTGGCGGGCGACGGCGCCGACCTGCTCGACGGTGGCGAAGGCGCCGACCGGCTCGACGGCGGGCTCGGCGATGATTTGATCGCAGGCGGAGATGGCGACGACACGCTGATCGGCGGCGCGGGCGCTGATGTGATGGATGGCGGCGCAGGCGTTGACACAGTCGATTACGCGGCCGCGGGCGGCGCCGTCGGCCTTGACTTGCGCACCGGCGTTGGAACCGGCGCAGCGCTGGGCGACAGCGTGAGCAATGTCGAGAATGTGATCGGCGGCGCCGGCGCCGACGCAATCGTCGGAAACGAGTTCGCAAACAAAATCGAAGGCGGCGCTGGCGACGATCAGATCGACGCTTATCTGGGCGACGACACCCTGATCGGCGGCGCAGGCGCCGACCTGCTCGCTGGCAATAGCGGCTTCGACACCGCCGATTATTCGGGCTCCAGCGCGGGCGTGACCGTCGCGCTCAACGGAACTGGCGGCGAAGGCTCGGGCGTGGGTGGCGATGCGCAGGGCGATCGCCTCACCTCAATAGAGCGCGTCATCGGTTCGGCCTTTGCTGATCAATTGACCGGCGACATTGGCGCAGACACGTTCATGGGCGGCGCCGGCGCCGACGTGATAGACGGCCGCGACGGCGTGGACACCGCGGAATATTCATCCTCCAGCCTTGGCGTTACGGTCGCCCTGATCGATGGCGCGACGACGACAGGCGTGGGCGGAGACGCCGAAGGCGACCAGATCTCGAACATCGAGAATCTCATTGGCTCGCAAGCCGCCGACCGCCTCACCGGTTCGGCGGGCGTGAACCGGCTTGAGGGACGCGGCGGCGACGATGTGCTGGCCGGCGGCGCAGGCGCCGACCGCATCATCGGCGGCGACGGCGTCGACACGATCGATTACTCAGCCTCCACCGCCGGCGTCATCGTGGGCCTCACCGCCAATCCTGATCCAAACATCGCAACCCAAGGACAGGGCGGCGATGCGCAAGGCGACCTGATCAGCCAGGTGGAGAACATAATCGGCTCCGCGTTCAACGACACGCTGCAGGGCAGCACCGCGGTCAATGCGTTGAGCGGGGGCGCCGGCAACGACGTGCTGAACGGCGGCGCGGGCGCAGACACGCTGGATGGCGGCGCCGGCTTCGACTACGCAGTTTATTCCGGCTCGACCTCCGCCGTGAACGTGTCGCTCTCCAGCGTCGCGACGACGACCGGCGCAGGGGGCGATGCGCAGGGCGATCAATTGTCGAACATCGAGGGGCTCATCGGCTCAGCTTTCAACGATCTGCTCATCGGAAGCGCAGTCGCGAACGTCATCGACGCCGGCGCCGGCAACGACGTGGTGCGCGGCGGACTGGGCGCAGACCAATTGATCGGCGGCGACGGCGTGGACACGCTCGATTATTCCGCGTCCCAATATGGAGTCGCAGTCCTGCTGAGCACGACAGCGCAAACGCAAGGCCAGACCACATCGGGTCAGGCCGGCGCCTCCGAGGCGCAGGGCGACCTGATCTCCGGTTTCGAAAGCATCGTCGGCTCCAACGCCAACGATCTTCTGATCGGCAGCGCGGCGTCCAACAAGCTCGTCAGCGGTTCCGGCAATGACGTGATGCGCGGCGGAAGCGGCGCGGACATCCTTTCAGCGACAGGAACCGGCGCGAAGTTGATTTATGGCGAGGGAAATGCGGACGGCGGCCTCGCCGGCGCCGACGTGTTCCGCATTCTCGGCGGGAGCGGCAATATCATCGCCGATTATCAAGCGGGCGAGGATGTGTTCGTGAACTCGCCCACCACCGGCGCGCTCGCGCAGATCAACATCGGCGGCACGCTCACCTGGGCGGTGAACCTCACCGGCTCCACGCACCAGACCTATGTGGCGCTGGGCGCGACGGCGACGCTAACCCAGGCGCAAGCAACGACAGCGATGAACACGTTCCTGCAGAATGATCTGTTCTACAACGCGAACCTGATCGCCTGATCATCGCGCGCAAGGCGCAGAGGAAACCCATCATGATCGCACGCTCCAATCGCGGCGCGGACGCGCGCGCTGGCGCTGACTTCGATCATGCGATCCGCGCGTGCCGCGGTGTCGCATGGAAGGCCGGAGTATTCAGCTTTCTCATCAACCTTCTCGTACTGGCGCCCAGCATTTACATGCTGCAGGTCTATGACCGCGTGCTCACATCAGGCCGCGTCGAGACCCTGATGATGATGACCCTGCTCCTCGCAGCCGCGCTTTTGCTAATGGGCGCGCTTGAAGCCCTGCGCTCAGTCATGCTGACGCGCGCGAGCTCCTGGTTCGCCAACCGCCTTGGCCCCGTCTACCTGAACTTGTGCGTGCGTGCGCGCCTGCTGGGCGACGGCGCAGGCGCGCAGCCTCTGCGCGATCTCGCTCAGGTGCAGTCCTTTCTCTCTTCGCCCTCGCTGATGGTGTTTTTCGACGCGCCATGGACGCCCTTCTTCATCCTGCTTGTCTGGCTTCTACACCCCTGGCTCGGCCTCCTCGCCATTGTCTCCGCGCTGGCTCTGCTTGGATTCAGCGTCGTCAATGAACTTGTGACCAAGAAGGCGAACCATCAGGCCAACACCGAGCAGATCGTGACGCTACAACAGGCGGAAGCCGCCATTCGCAACGCTGAGGTCGTGCGCGCCATGGGCATGGCGCCGGCGATGCTCCATCGCTGGCAGGCGCGCAACGGCGCAGCGCTCGCGGCGCAGCAGGTTGCGGCGGAACGCAATGGCGTTCTGCTTGGCTTCACGAAATTCCTCCGCTTCTTCGTCCAGTCCGCCACTTTGGGTCTGGGCGCCTTTCTCGTCTTGCGCAACGAGTTATCGGCTGGTGGCATGATCGCCGCGTCGATCTTGCTGGGGCGTGCGCTTGCGCCGGTGGAGACCGCCATGGGCAGCTGGCGCAGTTTCGCTGCGACGCGCGTCGCTTATTCCCGCCTCAAGGGGCGCATGTCCGCGCTTCCGCCGGAACCAAAGCGCATGCGCCTGCCCACGCCTGTTGGGCGCGTCTCGTTGCGCAACGTGAGTTACGCGCCGCCAGGCGCGCGAGCGCTTGTTCTTGAAGATGTGTCTTTTGAACTCTCGCCGGGCGAGGCGGTGGCGGTGATAGGCGCCTCTGCGAGCGGCAAAACAAGCCTGTGCCGCCTGCTTGTGGGCATCAATCGTCCAACGTCCGGCGAAATCAGGCTAGACGGATCTGAGCTTCATCATTGGAACATGGATGATCTTGGAGCCCACATCGGCTATCTGCCGCAAGATGTCGAGTTGTTCGCCGGAAGCGTGCGCGACAATATCGCGCGCATGGACGTGCCTGATGATGACGCAGTGGTGCGCGCCGCCGTCATCGCCCATGCGCATGACATGATCCAGCGGCTGCCGCACGGCTACGACACCCAGATTGGCGACGGCGGCGCGCGATTGTCAGGCGGACAACGTCAGCGCATCGGGCTCGCCCGCGCGATCTATGGCGGACCGCGCGTCATGGTTCTCGACGAACCAAACGCCAACCTCGATCAGGCTGGCGAATCCGCGCTCGCCGCCGCGATCGCGGAACTGAAGCAGGATGGCGTGACCCTTGTGATCGTCGGCCATCGTCCGTCCACGCTGGCGCAGGCGGATAAGATTTTGCTTCTGCGTGACGGCCGCGTCGAATTGTTCGGTCCGCGCGCGGAGGTGCTGGCGCGCCTTCGCGCAGCCGCCAATCCAAGCGCGGTCGCAAGCTCCGCCGAAACCCCACGGCCCGGCAAAGGAGAACAGGAATGAGCGACGAACAGCGCAACCCGCTTTCCATTCCGCGCGGCGAAATCATCGCGAGCCCGCATGTAGACGACCTTGATCTGCGCCATTCGGTGCGCCGGCCAATCCGCCTTGCGGCGGCGCTCGCGCTCGCCTTTGTGGGGGGAGCCGTAACCTGGGGCGGTTTCGTGCGACTGCCAGCGGGCGCGATCGCTCCCGGCCTCATCAGTCCCGACGGCAGCCGCAAGACGGTTCAGCATTATGAAGGCGGCATCATTGCGGCCCTTCATGTGCGTGATGGCGATGTGGTGACTGCGGGCCAGCCACTTCTCTCACTTGAGAGCGTGCAGGCCTCCACCGCCTATGAAGCGCTGCT
This sequence comes from uncultured Beijerinckia sp., assembly GCA_964645525.1. GTDB lineage: Bacteria > Pseudomonadota > Alphaproteobacteria > Rhizobiales > Beijerinckiaceae > Terripilifer. Next base: position 18,728 of record CAZYBF010000014.1, on the reverse strand, counting down.
TAATCAGTACCGAACGCTTCTCGCCACGCAGGCGCGCCTCCAGGCCGAGCAGATCGACCGCCCGACGATCGCCTTTCCTGAAGAAGTGAGCGCACATCAGCACGAGCCCTCTCTCGCAGAGATCGTCGAGGGCCAGCGCGCGATTTTCGAGACGCGACGCCGGAGCCATGAGACAAGCAGGAAAATTCTTGCGCAACGCATCGAACAATCGAACGAACAGATCCGCGCTCTAGGGGCCCAATTGGAAAGCGCATCGCGCCAGCTCGAGCTGCTGGAAGAGGAGCTGGGCGGAAAACAGCAATTGCAGACGAAAGGCATCATCTCAAAGCCCGAACTTTTACGTCTTCAGCGCGCCCAAGCGGAAATCCGCGGGCGAGAGGGCGAGTATCTTGGCTCGATCGCAAAGGTGCGGCAGCAAATCGGCGAGACGCAAACCCAATTGCTTAATCTCGACGCGCAGCGCGCCGACCAGATTTCGTCTCATCTTGATCAGGTGCGGCTCGAGTTATCCGTGACGCGAGAGAAACTCACATCAAGCCGCGACGTTCTTGCTCGCACCACCGTGACGGCGCCTGTAAGCGGCTCCGTCGTCAATCTGCGCTTTAAAACGGAGGGTGGCGTCGTCCAGCGCGGCGAGCCGATTTTGGACATCGTGCCGCTTGAAGACCGCTTGCTGATCGATGCGCGCGTATCGCCGACGGACGTGGACGTGGTGCATAAGGGGCTTTCTGCGCTGATCCACCTCACGGCCTATTCGAACCGTGGACTGCCGAGGATATCCGGCAAGGTCGTGTCGGTCTCAGCGGACCGCATCCAGGATTCAAACGCCACGCCCCCCTATTTCCTCGCGCGCGTGGAGGTCGACCGTTCGTCATTCCAGCACAAGCACGCAGTCGTGGATCTTGTCCCCGGCATGCCGGCGGAGGTTCTGATCGTCACCACCGAACGCACCTTCTTCGAATATCTGATCGAACCGTTCAAACAGGCTTTCGCCCGAAGCTTCCGCGAGACGTAGAGATCAGGCGAGCTGATCGCTGGGGGCGCGCGGAGCAAGCTCGGGCGCTGCGGTTGAGACGCATTCGCGGCGCGACAGCGCCGCAAGCGCGATTTGCGTGCGGTTATTGACGCCTAGCTTGCGCATGATCTGTCGGATGTGGATCTTGACCGTCGCCTCAGCGATGTTGAGACGCCGCGCGATCATCTTGTTGGAATGCCCAAGCTGGAGAGCCTCAATGATGTCGAACTGGCGCTGGGTGAGACGAACCGCGCCGTCCTGAAGGGATCGCGACGCGCATGCGCCAGCGGGCTCAAAGAGACTCTCAGGCGGAAAGAACTTCCCCCCAGCAACCACGAAAGACAGCGCTTTCAGCGCCGTTCCGGGCTCCAGATAGGTTGGGATATATGCGTCGACGCCGGACTCGCAGGCGGCGCGAATGTGCGGCCCCTCCGCAGAGTCGCACAACAGCGCGATCGGAGCCTCTCCAAAGCGCGCGCGCGCATCGCTGACCGCTTGCGCCACCTGTGGGTTGGATAAGCCCTCGCCGCCAACACTCAGCATGACGAGGCCCACATCGCCGCCATCAAGGTTGGCGAAGGTCGCGCCGTCGCTCTGCTGCAGCCTGAAGCCCTCCTCATCCGCCCAGGATGCGAGAACGTTAACAAGGCCAGCGCGTCGGAAAGGGCGGGAATCGATCAAGATCGCGGAGCGGACGTGTTCCTTAATTCGATTGCTCATATCGCACCTCAGACGCATTACTGATGTCTTGCATGTCGCCGGCGGCGTGCATGCCTGATCGATCGCATCGAGAACAGGAGTTGGCTGAAAGCCCCGCCAATCCATTTCATAGTTACAATTGGAGACTATGGTTTCCGATACGTTGACGAAGATCAACATAGAATAGCGATCTTCTAAAAACACTAGTTTTGTGAGGCAGTTTGCCGACGTGGTTACTTCCTCAACGGCAGCGCTTGTTAATAAGAATGAACGACAACCCCTGATACGCGGCCATTTGTTTGACGGCTCGCGCGAACGCTATCCGAATGGATTAACGGGAAATCGGCATAGCTCTTCAGGAGAGTGCGGATGAGCGCTGCCGCAAAAGCGCTGCGCACGCCAGTCCGTATCCGCTCTCACACAAGTTGGACATAAGCGCGCCATGCACGCGCGTGCCCTCCTTTTGCGCGCGCAGACGCGGTTGAGCAGGGCGCGCTCCCACGCAGCCGTAAGACGTATAAAGCCGATAAAGCTTTGACGCGCGCACGCTGCGACGAGATCATACGTCATCGCAAACAGGTGTCGTGATGAATGAATCGCAAGAAAAAAACTGGTTCGATGCAAACGAAGTCGCATCCATGGGGCGAGCTGTTGATCGATGCCGCCTCGCTCTGAGCGATATAGAACCCAACAGAATCGCGCTCAATGTGTTGCGATGCTACGGGGCCGGCGAGACAGATGAGGAAAGGATCGTGGAGACGCTTCTCAACCGATATCAGGCGATGAAGGAGACGCGCCAGGGCGCAGGCTGACGATTTCAGCCGTGCGGCGCACGCGATCGAACACGTATCCAGGCGGAAGTGATCGCATTGGCTACAAGGAACAGGACGAAGGCGCCCAAAAGGTCTCCGACGAACATCCACCCCACGCCCACTAGACCGACATTCGTCGGAAGGGGGAGCAGCTGAAAAGCGACAGTGTGAACAACCGCATTGAAAAAAGCGTAGGCTAAAATGAATGCGCCAATGCGCCAGAGAGACAAAGGCATGCTCCAATGGGGGAACATGCGCGAGAACAACAAAAGCGCCAGCGCACAACTTAATCCCGAGGCGACCGCCAGTGCTAACGCTCCCGGGACAGACACATTTTCAAACGCAAGGTTCCATGCGAGAGATCCAAGCGCGACGCCAAAGGCCGCCAGCGGCCCGAAGGCGAGCGTCAGCAGCACATTCACGCCCGCCGGCAGGTAGAGCCGGCTAACCCATTCGCTATGTTCGAATTCTTCGTCGATAAGGCTAAACGCGCCCAGCGCGACCAGACGGGCCAGCGCGATGAACGCGACGACCTTGGCCGCCTTAATCATTCGGGACGAGCTTGTACTTCTGGCCAAAGCCATCAAGTTTGGGAGAAAGATCAAGCGAAAGCGCCTTGCCCGATCCAATCTCAATGATCAACCCGGCCGCCTGAAGGGCCGCGATATGCCGATACGTGCTCGCGCGCGACGCGATGCGCTGCGCCACGACGTCGAGCCGCGTCGGATATTTTCCCTCGGCGATGGAATGCACGATGAAGTCGAAGACAGCGCGCTCTTCCTTCTCGAGCCCCGCGATCCCGAACTCACGCTCGAGCGTTGTAAGCAGACTGAACAGCCGAACGAAATCCCTGACCATGACGAACCTGTTGAGTTGGCGACCACCGATCGGCGACACGGACCGGGGCCATTTGTTTTGAGCAAGATCAAGCCGCAGGATCAAGCCATTCCAGCGACGCCGACCAGCTTTTTTGACCAAAGCCGAAAGAAGACCCTCTATCGAGCCGCGCCCATGACGATGGGAAACATCCCACTAAGGGTTTGGGACGCCCGTCCATCGTCAAAATGAACGCAGCCAGTCGTTTTTTGCAAGAAAAGGCTCATCGCTGACACGCAGCAGATAAGTCTCCTCCTCGGCGCGCCATTCCTGCGAAAACCCCATGGGAGCCGCGATCGCATCCCCTCTCGCGAATGAGAATGAGGCGCCTTCGAAAACTCCGACCCCTTTGCCCTGGATGGGCGCCCAGATCGCGCTCAGCGTGGACTTGCCGATCTCAAGCAAAGCGTCTTTTTCGAACCGATAGACGTGCAGACCGATCGTGCGCATGGCGGGAGACCCAAGCTCAATGCGCCGCACGCCGGGCGCGATCTCCGGCGCGGCGGCGAGGCGCTCGCGCGTTTGGGCGAATGAGAAACGATTGGGCGAATCGGCGAATACGTCATGCGCCGGCTCCACCTTTTCAGGATGATGTTCGAAAAACATCGGCCCGTTGAGATGGATCATCGGCACGTCGAGAAAATCCATCCAATAAGCGTTCGACGAGGCCTCGTTGGAGTGGCCGTGCCAGGACCAGTTTGGCGTGAGCAGCACGTCGCCGGGCTCCATGGGGATCTTGCGTCCATCGACAATTGTGAAAGCGTTCGCGCCAGTCTCAAGCACAAGGCGCAAAGCGTTGGCCGTGTGACGATGCGAGCGCGCCTGCTCGCCTGCCTTCACCATCTGATAGGCGGCGACCAACGTCTTTACGGTGGGATATTTATTGCCGGGCACCGTGGGGTTTGCGAGAATTAAATTGCGCCGCTCGGCAAGCTCCGTATTGACGAAGCGACCAGCGGCGTCGAGCGCAGCCTTCGCCTGCACATAGGACCATGAGGCGGGCTTGAAATCGATCGTCGGCAGCGGCCAGAGCGAGGGTTCGGGCTTATTCCAACCATTCTGCACGTCGCATTTGGCAAGAAGGTCGTACAATTCCTGCATGTTCGAGGCGGCGGCGAAATCCTGTGGCGTGACGCTCATGTCCTCAATCCTCCGTCAGGCGAGAGCGCGCGCGCTTTCGCATGTTTGATCAGTCGCCAGATCGCCTGCGGCGTAGCTGGCATTTGAATGTCTTCTATTCCAAATTCACTAAGCGCGTCACCCAGCGCGTTCACGATCGCTGCGATGGCCGGCGTGACCCCGCCCTCGCCGCCGCCCTTCACGCGCAGCCTGTTGGCGTCAACCTGCGTGGGATCATGCGCAAGCTCCACGTCGAAAGACGGCAGGTCGCAGGCCCGCGGCACAGCGTAATCCATGAACGAGCCTGAAAGCGGCTGGCCGTCAAAGTTGATCGTGAAGGCCTCCATGAGGGCCTGGCCAACGCCCTGCGCGATGCCGCCATGCACCTGCCCGTCGACGATCATGGGATTGATGGCGAGCCCGACATCGTCGACCGACGCATAACGTTCGATCCGTGCGACGCCTGTTTCAGGATCGACCACCAATTCGCAGACGGCGCATCCGGTGGGATGGGCGGGAATACGCCGACCGATCTCGGCCTCCGCATCGAGATGCTCGCCCATTTGCGTCGGCAACGCGCCTTGCGCGCACAGCCGCGCGAGCTCGAACAGGCTGGCGCGCCCACCGCCGGCCGATCGAAATTCGCCCTGCGCATAGGTGAGTTCATGAGGCGAAACGTCCAGCGCATGGGCCGCCGCTTCGCGGGCCCGCGCGAGCAGTTTCTCCCCGGCCTCAAGCAGAAGACTCCCCATGAGCCGCATCGAGCGGTCTGAATGCGTGCCTCCGCCAACCTGCACGCGCCGCGTGTCTCCGGTGACGAGACGAAAGCACTCCAAAGGCAGCTCAAGCGCATCGGCGGCCACCTGCGCAAATGTCGTCGCATGCCCCTGCCCCGTTGATTGCGTACCAGCGACGATCTCCACGATATCGTCGGGCGACACACGCAGCGTGACCTTCTCGCGCGCCGCCCCCACAGGCGCCTCGATGTAATTCGCAAAGCCGATGCCGCGCAAAAGCCCCGCGCGCCGACTCGCGCGCTTACGCGCGGAAAAGCCGCGCCAATCGGCGAGGCCCAGCGCGCGCTCCATATTCGCATGGAAGGCGCCGCTATCGAGCGTAAGACCGGCGGCGGTGACGTAGGGCATGCGATCCCGCGCGACGAGATTGCGACGTCTGATCTCGACGCGGTCAACGTCAAGCCGCCGAGCCGCTGCGTCCAGACAACGCTCCAGCGCGAAAGTCGCCTCCGGGCGCCCGGCGCCGCGATAGGGAACCGTGGGGACCGTATTTGTCAAAACGCCCTGCAGCTCCATGCGCACACAGGGCGCAGCGTAAGCGCAGGTGACGATCCTCACGCCATTGGCGAGCGGCGCGAAAGAAGCGGGATAGGCCCCAAGGTTAGCGATTTGCGCAACGCGCATCGCAACGATCCGCCCACGCGCATCAAACCCAACCGTCATCTCCGCCTTGAGGTCGCGTCCCTGAAAATCCGTAAGGAACGCCTCGCTGCGGTCGCTCGTCCAGCGCACCGGGCGCGCCAGCTTGCGCGCGAGCCAGGCGACGATGGGCGTCTCGACGCCCAGCGACGTGCGCGGCCCAAAGCCGCCGCCCACATCGGGACAAATCAGCCGAACCTTCTCGGGCGCGACCCCCAGAGAGGCGGCGAGCGCGGCACGCTGGCGCACGACGCCCTGTCCGCCGGCGATAACCTCAAAACCTTCCGCCTCGCTGAAACGGGCGAGCGCCGCGCGCGGCTCAGTCTGGCAATTGACGATGCGTTGATTGACGAAAGTCTTCCGAACGACAAGATGCGCCCCGGCGAGCGCGGCGGCGACCTGCTCCGCATCTCCCGCATATGCGCGCAAGACGACATTGCCTGGCGCTGCGGCCCAGAGCTGCGGCCCGCCTGTCGCACAGGCGATTTCGGCATCGCTCACATGCGGCAGGTCTTCATAATCGACCAGAACTTTCTCAGCCGCGTCGCGCGCAGCCTGCAGGCTGGTCGCCACGACGACTGCAACCGCCTCGCCCACGAAGCGCACGCGCCCACGCGCGAGCGGGTCTTGCCCAAACTCAATCAGCGTATCGGCGTTGCCCTCATGAAAGGAGGGCAGAGCGACGTCGAGCGCATCGGGCGGATTAGCGGCGTGCGGCACGGGGCGTCCGCCATCAGCCTCGTAATCCTGCGCGGTGAAAGCGCCAAGAACGCCCTTCATACTGCGCACTGCGCTCACATCAACGCGCATAAGGCGCGCATGCGGCTTAGGCGAACGCACGAAGGCGGCGAAGGCTTCGCCCTCCAGCGTGAAGTCATCCGTATATCGGCCGGCGCCGCGCAAAAGGCGTAAATCCTCGATGCGCGGAACACTGCGGCCGATGTAAGCGGACTGCCCCATCAGGCTCACCCTTCGATCGAATATTTCCCAAGCGTCGTATCGCGCCGCAGTTTTCCCGCGTTGCGCAGTTCGTCGATCGCCTTCATCACGTCGCGCCCGTCACGGCTTCCAACTGCGGCCATGACTTCCTCAAAGTATTTCGGCCCGTCTTGAAGCGCCTCACGCACGCTTGCGAAACGCGCGCCCTGATAAGTGGGCGGCAATGGAACTTCCGCCTCCAGCCGCTGCTGCGACCCAAACGGCAGAGTGAGATCGTAACCCGCCTTGGAGCCGGTCTTTACGCCCTCGTCAAGCGAGGGATCAAGCGGCAGGGTGCGGAACCCTTCCGCCACCACGAGGTCGCGATGGGGCTGGAAGCGCGTCGCGAAAGCCCATTCCATCTGCTCATCAGAAAAGACGTCGACGTCCGTATCAACCACGAACACGTTCTTGCAATTCGCCTGACAGGCGAAGACGGCCGCGATCGCGTTGCGCGCTTCGCCCGGCACGCGCTGACGCACGGCGACACGCACATTGAAGACGCCGCCAGTTGCAGGCGGCACATAAACGCTGACCGGCTCACGCACAGCGCCCTCGAGCGCCTTCCAGACCAGCGCCTCTGTGCGCAACGTGGACAATTGCGCCGTGTCCGTGCGCGCCATGGAAGGCCCGCTAATGGTGATCGTCTGAAAGGCCGCGTCACTGCGGCGCGTGACCGCCTCCACATGGAAGATCGGATTCATTTTGAGCGCGCCGTAATAGCCCAGAAATTCGCCATAGGGCCCCTCGGCTTCATGGTAGCCTTCAGCGCCAAGATAGCCCTCGAGCACCCATTCCGCATCCGCCGGCGTGCGAATGTCGTTCGTCACGCCCTTCACCACGGCGAGCGGCGCGCCGCGCAGGGATGAAATGAGGCCCAGCTCATCCACCGGCAGGCGCATCGTGCCAGCGAAATAGTCTATTGGATGGCTGCCCACCACGACGCTCAGCGGCAGTTTCTGACCTTTCTGCAGCTTCGCCAGGAACATCGCACGCAAATCGCTCGGCGCGAGAAGGTCGATGCCCATCGTATTGCGCCCGCGCAACATGAAACGACGCAGGCCGACATTGGTCCATCCGGAAGAATCGTCGAACGCAAAATCAAGCCCGGCTGAAAGATAGGGTCCGCCGTCTTTGCCATGCTGCACGTGCAGGGGCAGCGCGAAGAGATCGACATCATCTCCCTTCATGACCACCTGCTGCACGGGCGCATCCGCGCGGCTCACCTCAATGATTTCCGGGCGGTGGGCGAGTCGCTTGCGGATCTCTTTCAGGAGATCGCGCGGCTCCACGCCAAAGGCGAGCGCAAGCCGACGCCGGCTGGACATGACATTGCCGACGAGTTGCTGACCCGCCGCTCCGTTCTGCTCGAACAAGACCGCCCTGTCGCTGTCCTGCAGTATTCTCGCGACATCAGCGAGCGCTATCTCGCCAGAATGGATATCGAGCTCGCCCACGCGAGCGAGTTCTTCGAGGAAGCGGCGCAGGCGAAAATGATCGTGGTTCATGGTCAGACCCAATGGCGAGCTGGAAAGGGAGCGAGACGAAGCTTATTGCTGTTTGATGCCAGCAAGCGCGATCACTTCCTTCCATTTGGGAACTTCATCAGCGATGATCTTGCGGAAGGCTTCGGGGCCACCGCCAGTCGCGCTGTAGCCGGCGTTCATCAGCTTCTGCTTCACCTCCGGCCGCTTGACGATCTCGACGAGAGCGCTCGCGAGCTTATCGATAATGGGCTTTGGCGTGCCGGCGGGAACAAGCATGCCCTGCCAGGTTTCGGCGACGGCGTTGGCGACGCCCGCCTCCTGCAGCGTCGGCACATCCGGAAGATCCGGCCAGCGCTCGGCGCCGGTGACGGCGAGGGGCACAAGCGTGCCGGCCTGCACATGACCCTGCACGGAGGATACAGACATTGATCCAAGTTCAACGGATTCCGTCAGCAGGGATTGAAGAGCCGGCGCGGCGCCTGAATGGGGCACATGCACGATCTGGATGCCTGCGCGCAGCTTTACGAGTTCCGCGGCCAGATGCGTCGCTGTGCCCGCGCCCGCGCTCGAATAGTTCAGCGCGCCCGGCTTCGCGCGCGCGCGTTCGATCAGCTCCTTCATGGAGCCGATCTTGGCGCCCTTATGCACGACAAGCGCGACCGGGAATTGCGCGATATAGGCCACCGGCTCAAAGTCGCGCTGCGGATCATAGGTGACGTGCTGGTATAGCGAAGGATTGACGACGAAGCCCGTAGAGGCGAGCAGCATCGTATATCCGTCAGGCTTGGCGCGCTGCGCAGCCGTGATGCCGATATTGCCGCCGGCGCCGCCGCGGTTCTCCACGATCACGCGCTGGCCCAGCGCGTCGCCGAGCGGCTCGGAGAGAATCCGCGCGGTGATGTCGTTCGCCCCGCCGGGCGCGAAGGGCACGATCATCGTCAAGGGACGTTCAGGGAACGCATGCGCTGCGCCGCCCGCGGCGAAGGCTAACCCCAACGCCATCAAACCTGACGTCCATTTTCCCTTCCGCATAACGCCTCCCATGGCTTTCTCCCCTGCGCGCTTGTTGCGCCTTATTGCGTTGGTTTCAGACATCCTGACGGTCAACGAACTCCGCGAGCTCATCGGCGAGCGATCTCAGCTCGCGCGCGACAGCCTCAAGCCTGTCATTTGTAAAGACCGTCGCGATGCCGCCGGAACTGAGCGCCAGCAGTCGTCCGGTGCTACGTCCGCGCACAGGCACGGCGACGCTGCTCACATGTGCGTGCATGGCGCCCTCGTTCACCACATAGCCCTTCACCGCGTAATCGGAGAGCGCCTTGCGCAGCCGCGCCTCAAGCTGCGGCCATTCCGGCCCCAACGCGGTTTCAAGTTCGGAAAACAGCTGCTCGCGCGCAGCGGAATCGAGCCCCGCGATATAGGCCCACCCCGTCGCCGACGTAGCAAGCGGCACCCGAGAGCCGATGCGAAGATCCGCGAACAGGATGTGCGAACCCTGCCGCCGCTGCACATAGATCATGTCGAGCCCGTCACGCACGCCAAGCGACACAGCGCCTTCGTAGCGCGAGGCGATGGACTGCATGCGCCCGCACGCAAGATCCGCGATGCTTTCGCCCGCAAGCGCCGAATAGCCGAGGCTGAGCACGCGCAGGCCGGGCTTCACGCTCTGACGGCCTTCGATCGGCGCCAGGAAACCAAGCTCCATCAGCGTGCGGCAAAGGCGCCAGGCCGTAGGCTGGGGCAGCCCCGTCCGCCGCGCGATCTCGCTCACCGTCAGCTCGCTGGAATCCGCTTTGAAACAGGCGAGAATGGAGAGCCCGCGCGCAAGCGAGGAGACGAGCGGCATTCCGCTTTGAGCGCCCGATCGTCTTTGCGCGTCGCGCGGCATGTCAGGCTCCCCGCACGGCGTCGAGAGTGGATTGCGCGTCGCGGGCGTGCGCGCCGCGCCAGGCGACCATTCCATCCGGACGCACCAGAACCAGGGGCGCCTCGTAAAGATTGCGTGCTTCTTCGTGGTCGAGATCAACCGCCTCAAATGGCGCGCCGCACGCTTCAGCCGCCGCCGAGAAGGCTGAGACGTCGATCATCTGGTCGAAACGCAACAGAACGAAGCCGCGGCCGAAAAGGTCAAGGGTGGAGAAGCCGGGACGCAGCCAGACGTGGGGCGCGCGTGAGCCCGGCACGGCGTTTTGCGTATAGACCATCGGCGGATCGTCGGGCGCCTGCGCGCCATCCGACACGATGATCTGCGAGCCCGCATAGCGATAGCCGAGATGAATATGGAGCGTGAACCACTCGCGCTTCATCATCGCCGTATAGGCGTCGCCAAACGTTTTGCGTGCGCGATCGCCCTCCGGGCCCGGTTTGAAGACATCAGCGTTCAGCTCGCTGCGGGTGGAGATCATGCGGCGCAAATTCTCGCTCGCCTCCTCCACATTGCGAAGGGCGACGGGCCGCCGCTCTTCCCCATAGGAGGCCATCAATCGCGCGCCGCCCCAGCCCTGCCGCATGGCCGCGAGCTTCCAGGCTATATTGACCGCGTCCTGCATGCCCGTGTTCATGCCGAAGGCGCCAGTGGGCGAATTGAGATGGGCGGCGTCGCCCACCAGAAACACGCGGTCGCGCTGATAGGAGTCCGCAACGAGCTCCCGCCGCACCCAGGGCGACACCGAGAGAATCTCGAACGGAAAATCCCCGCCCATGGCGCGGATGATAAGCGCGCGAAGCTCCTCCTCTCCCAGCGTCTGGCGCCGTTCGTCGCCCACAACGGAGAATCGGAAGCGATCATGCCCATCGATCGCCACAAGGGTCGCCCATGTGCCTTCCGGCCCGATGAAGATGAAGCGGTATCCCTTCTTCTTATCGTGCAGCTCCCAGAATTCTGGGCAACGGAAGATCACGTTCGTCGTATAGGTGAGGACCGGCTTGCCCTTCATCTCGATGCCGAGCTTCTGGCGCACGAAGCTCGCGCCGCCATCCGCGCCCACGAGATAATCACAGCGCGCTTCGAAGACGCCCTGCGGACCTTTCAGCTGCGCGCGCACGCCATCGGCGCTCTGTTCGAAATCGACGAGCTCTGTGTGGTAGCGAAGATCGGCGAGCGGCATGCGCTCAACCCAGCGCCGCATGATCGGATCGAACATGTCCTGCGGGCAGCGTTCGCGCTTTACGGGGCTTTGCGGCTGCGGCTGCTCAAGGCGCGGGGCGGGAAAAGGCTCGCGGCCGAATTCATATCCGCGCAAGGATTCCAGCCACACATTGTCTTGCGGATGGAGCGGATTATACGGGCAGTTCACGACATCGTCGGCGATGCCCCAGCGGCGGCAGAACTCCATTGTGCGCGGACCGATGAGGTCCATCTTCGGCTGCGTGATGGCGCCGTCGGTCTTTTCGATGATGAGGCTTGGCACGCCGCGCCAGGCGAGATCGCCGGCCACTGCGAGGCCGACAGGCCCCGCGCCCACGATGAGAACAGGCGTTTCCAACACGCTCATGAAAGCTTAGCTCCTCCCGCGCGGCTGGATTCAGAGCCTGCCGCTTTATTCATTCAGTGAATTAACCATTCACAATTTAAATGGCGCGCCGCGTTGTGTAAAGACACGCGGGCGCGCGAGGCGCTAACCTGCGCCCATGAGCGATTCACAGCACAAGCAAAACGGCGCTGAAGAAGCAACGCGCCCGGCGCAGGCGCCCGAGATGGAGGCGCTCTCGCTCAAGGCGCTCATCGTCACTTATCTCCCCGCGCTCGTGCTCGGGCTCGGCGCCGGCGTCGCCCTCCCCGCGGTTCCCTCGCTGGCGAAATCATTTGATGTCAGCTTCGGCGTCGCGAGTTGGGTCGTGACCGCGCATCTTCTCGGCAATCTTGCAGGCACTTTGCCCACGGGCTGGCTCATCGATCGGTTTGGCCGGCGCAGCGTAATGATCGGCGGTCCCATCGTCACCGCCATGGCGGCGCTCGCCGTGTTCGCCGCCAGCTCCTTTCCAGAATTGCTCGTCTGGCGTTTCGTCGGCGGATGGGCGTCGCAGATGTGGCTAATGGGTCGGCTCGCGGCGATCTCGCAAGGCGCGTCGCCAAACCAACGCGGCCGTCAGGTGAGCTGGATGTTCGGCATGGACAATACCGGCATGCTCGCAGGCCCCCTCGTAGGCGGCGCCATCGCAAGCGTGTGGGGCGAAGCCGCGCCATTTCTCGTCTATGCAGGCGTGGCGTTGCTCGCGCTCGTTCCAACGCTTGCTTTTCCTGACCGCGGGCCCGGCGCCTCAGGGCCCGTGCCGAGAGCCGAGAGCGGACGGAGCGCAGGCGCAGAAGCGAAAGCAGGGGCCGCGCGACAATCGCCGACGCAGGATTCCACCTGGTCGATCATTCGTTCGCGGCTCGCCTATTTCGCTATCGCCCTGTTCTCAGGCGTCACGCGCGGGCCTCTCAGCGCCGGCCTCCTGCATCTTTACGCCGCTTTCGCCTATGATCTGGGAGCTGCGGAAATCGGTCTGCTTGCGACAGCTGCGGCCTTCATCTCCTGGCCCATCGGATTCATCGCGGGCTGGATGATGGATCGCTTCGGGCGCAAGCGCACCATGGCGCCGGGTTTCGGCGGCGTCGGGCTCGCCATGGCCCTGCTCGCGGTCTCCGCCTTTATGAAACTGCCGTTCGAATGGTACGTGGCGTTGTTCTTCCTCGCGGTCGCGCTGCAAGCGCTCACCGGCGGATCAATCCAGACCATCGGCGCCGATGTGGCCCCAGCCCATGCGCGCGGACGTTTCCTCGGCATGTGGCGCTTCACGGGCCAGGGCGGCGCGGCGCTAAGCCCGATGATCTTCGCGCTTATCGCGGAAAAGGCGAACTATGGTTCGGCATTTCTGTTCACGGCGGCGGCAGGTCTGACGGTGGCTTTCCTCGTCGTCTTCCGCGTGCCGGAGACGGGGCGGAAAAACTGACGCACGTCAGCGCAGACCCGCGCGAATCGCTTGCGAAAAAGCCACGGAAGAGTCCATGGGCGCGCTGCGCGCGCGCTCAGATATATGCGAGCGCCGCTTCAGCTCCTCAAACGACGTGTCGGCGCCGAACGCGCCGTGTTCATAGGCGTATTCGGCGAAATGTCCCGGCAGAAGGATGCGCCAGTCATAATGCGCGCTCCGATCAAGCATGCGCGCGAGTTCGAAAATCGTCGTGGTGCAATTATTAGTGAGCGTGTTGTACCAGCGCGGCTGCGCAGCCAGTTCATTGGCCTCGCGCGCGTAAGACAGGAACAATTCTCGCATCGCTTCTCTGGGAATGCGCAGCGGGAACAGGCGCACGTCTTCATCTCGATGCTTCGCGCGCACGCCCACCAGATCGCGCTCATCGCCGGCGATAAGAATGAGTTCAGACAGTTTGAATAAGCTCTCAAGCGTCTTGTATGTCTGCCCGACGGACCTGCGCAATTCGGCCGACCAGGCGAGATACCGACCGTCCGCAAACCCGAAACTCACGAAAGTATGCGCAATGGTCTCGCCCGACCAATGGCTCGCATAAAGATCCACTGAAACGAGCCCATCCAGATCATAGGCGCGCGTCTCCCAGGCCGGATTGGCGGCGGACTCGCCCGTCCAAGCGAAATCGCGCACATTCTCAACCACAGCGCGCGAACCGTCGATGCGAACCACCGGAGGACGCGCGACGTCGACCGCCCAATCGCGCGAATTGGATGCGGAAATGCCGTCCCACCAGACAAAGACGACAGGACATAGCAAAAGCGCTGGCGCCGCGCGCGCGAGACGCCGCGAGGCTAGACCCCATATCGCTACGAGAACCACAAGCGCGAAACCCGCCGCAAGCGCGAGCCGCACACCCTCTGCGCCTCCAGCGCGGAAGAAAAGCGCGAGCCCTCCCCACGCGCCATAAGCGAGCAAAAATGCGCAGACAAGGAAGGTGAGAAAAAAGCGCAGCATGTTTCTTTCGCGCGTGACGCGCCAGAACGACGCGCGGCTCCCCAAGCGGGGAACCGCAACGCCAACTCGTCAGAAGGGCGACTTGAACTTGTCGAGATTAAAGGTGAACTGCGCCATCAGGATGTTTGCATCGATCTTGATGTTGCCGTTCAGCGTGCCGCGCGGAAGGTTGTTGCCGCCTTCAAGCGCAATCGGCGCGTCCTGGAAGAAGCAATGAGCGTAGGAGAGATCAAACTTCCACGAGGGATCCGACTGATAGGTGAAGCCAAGGCCCGCATAGACGCGGTTGGCGTTCGGCGCGCGCGGATTGCGCACATTGTCGGGCGTCGGCGTCCAGTCATAGGCGATGCCGGTGCGCACCTTGACCTCGCGCGTCACCTGATAGCCGAGGCCAGCGGCGACATACCAGCTGTTGTTCCAGTTATTGTCCACCGTGGTCGTCGGGAACCCGTTTGAATATTCCACGCGCGTCGAGCGGAAGCGGCTCCAGCCGACCAGCATCGCGCTGCCATAAAGCTCCAACTCCTTAGTAGCTTGATGCGCCAGGCCGAAGGTGGCGATGGACGGCGTGTTGATCTTGAAGCTCGCGCGACCGTCCGGCCCCGTCATGCCAAGACCGGTGACGACGGCGGCGAGCACAGCGGGGTTGCCCTTCAGCGTCACATCGCCATCGAACTTGTGGACGATCGCGGAGCGATAGGACGCGCCGAAACGCGTGGCCGGCGTGATCTGGTATTCCAGACCCACGTTGAAGCCGATCGCCGTATTGATCGCCTTGATGCGTGACTCAAGATCGGTCGCCGGGTTGGGGCGCGCGCCGCCCGACGAGTCGACCATGGTGGCGAAATCGGCGTCATAAACCTGGATGTTCGGACCGCCGCCGATCGAGAGACGATTGTTGACCTTGTAGGCGAGCATCGGATTGACGTTATAAGCGGTCAGCTCCGTCCATGTGGCGACATAGCGCTGCGCGCCGGCGATCGGATAATCCGATTTCGTGGCCCAAGGCGCGTTCAACGAGATCGCGAAGTAAAGGTCAGGCTGCAGCTGGCGCGTGTAATAGGTGGCGGCGCCAACGCTGGTGCTGAGAAACTGCTTGGGCACGGAAGGCGTGCCCGAAACCGAGACCGAGGGATTGAAACCCGGCGTGGCGCGGATGTTTTCAAACGAGTCGCGCGGCAGGATGAGGCTCGTGCCCATCGAATACCAGCTGCCGTCAAAGCGCGTGAGCGACGCCGGATTGGAGAAAATCGCCGAGACGTCCGAACCGCCCGCCCCATTGGTCGCATAGGCGGTGCTCAGGCCCTGCGCGCTCTGGTGGAGATCCTGATAACCATTGGCGAGCGCGCCACCGGCGCACAGGGCTTGCAGCGAGATCGCTCCGAGAGCGAAGAAGTGCTGACGAGACATAAACTTTCCTTTCTGATCGCGTTTATCGTTGAAGACTGAGGCGGTGCGGGAACGGCCCTTCGAACTGAAGGTCCCCATCAGCCCCATCAGCGCGCCGCGCGCCGGACGCAAAGAGCGTCCGCAGCAGGCTCGCAATGTGGAGATCGTTGATGTAGCGGCCGAAGCATGCATGAAGCCCATGGCCGTAAGTGAGATAGGCGGCCTCCGGGCGCCCGGGTTGCAGGCTCAGCGGATCGGGCACGTGACGCGGATCGCGCATGCCCGCAGCGGTGCCGACGAAGACGAGCGTGTCCTTCGCGATCTTTGTTTCGTGACCGTCAGACAAAAGCACAGTGTCGCGCCGCGCCTTGCGGAACAGGCCGGGATTGATCGGGTTGAGACGCGTGGCCTCGCGCACAAGCGCCTGAAAATCCGCAAAGGCGCCAGCCGCCGCGCGCGCGGCGCGTTCCGTCTTCTCCTGATCTTGCGTCAAAAGGTCATAGGCCATTGCGGCCGATTTCGCCGTCGTCGGCGCAAGACCAATGAGAAGGCCAATGAAATCGTTACGTATAGCGCGCGCCGTGAACGCGGGATGTCCGCTGGCTGAAAGCTTCAACGCGCGCGCAAGCACGCTGTCGGACGCCGAGCGATCGCCGCCCGAAGCGATTTCCCGCTCCAGCATGGCGCGCAATTCGGCGGCGGCGACCGTTGCTTTTTTTGCGGTCTCGGGATCGTTCTCGACATCGATGAACAGATATTCGAACAGCGTCTGCGTGGTCTCCAGCAGCCATTTCGGATCGACTTGCGCGCTGAACCCGAAATATTTGATGGCGAAACGCGCCGGCACCACTTTCAGGTAATCCGCGACGGCGTCGAAACGCGGCCCGCAACGCGCGATCGTCTCCTGCGCAAGCGCTTCGATCGCAGGCGCGACGACGGCGCCAATGTCTTCGCGACGGAACACAAGCGCCATCGCGCTGCGCGCTGTCATTCCCGCCGGCTCGTCATCATCCATGCCGAGGAAGAAATTATCGCCCTCGGTTATCATCTTCATCTTGTCAGCATAGATGACCGCATAATCCTCGTGCTCGCCCAGCACATGGCGGCAGCCAGAATGGGACGTGACGATGCAAATATTCTTCACCTGCAGGACAGGCCGCACAAGCCGCAGGAAATTAAGGATCGTGACCGGGTGCTCCTTGGCCCAGGTGCCCAGTCGCGCAAAGAAGCCGGCGACGCCATCAGGATGATCCGCGGCGTGCCGATCCAGCTCATGGCCCAGATCGCGCACGACAGGTTCGTCGAGCACGCGGCCTTCCGCTTTTTTTGCGAGATCATGCAGGAAGCTGGAGAAGGTCATGCCATTTTCTTTCCGTCGATCACCAGATAGGAGAAGGCCATCCCCACGAGAATTGTCAGCGCTGTCAGGTAAAACCAGACCAGCATGGCGATTGTCGCCGCCAACGCGCCATAGAGGCGCTGCTCTTCCGCGAAATCGAACTTGAAAGAGAAGAAGAAGAAGCAGCCGCCGAGCCACAAGGCCGTCGTGATGGCAGACCCTAGCCAGAGCGCGCGCTGCGAATAGATATTGCCGGCGATGATGCGGAAGAACGCCGCCATGCCGACCACGATCAGCCCGATCGACAAGACGAGGCGCAGGTGAAGCGCTTGCCCGAACTCCTGAGAGACGAGCCAGCCAGGATTGGTGAGCGCCTCAAGATTGGCGCTCAGGAAAAGAAGAGCAGAGAAGATCAGCACGCAAATCGCCGCCGCGCTCGAAAGGGCTTTCTTGCGCAGGATAGACGCCTCTCGTCCTGTGAGCGTCGCCACAAGAGCGAGAAAGCCGGTGAATGTTCCGGCTACGCTCTTGATGATCAGAGCCACGAAGAGCACGACGGACAACGAAAAACTCACGCCGTCGATGTCCGCGACACGGCTGAGGAAGGAGTTCGCAAGCTCGATCACCGGCTGCGGCGCGATGCTGGAAAGCTCATCGGCGTTGTTGAAGCGCACGACGCGCACGCCAAACACATCCTGCGCATATTTGAGAAGCAACAGCCCCGGAAAGAAGCCAAGCATCGCATTATAGGCGACGGAGCTTGCGATAAGCTCCACGTCCTTTTCGATGAGAAACGACAAAAAAGCGCGCAGCCGCTGGAACAGGCCACGCTCCTGGGATCCCAAGGTGAGGTCTGCGCCAGACATCCGCCCCTCAGGCCGTCAGCTTCGCAAGCAGCGCGTTGATCTCCGGCAATTGCCGCTTCACCTGCGTCGCTGTGATTTCCTTGAGTTCGTCAAGGTGGTCCTTGCGCGTCTCGTCCATCGCCACGGGCATGTCGCGCAAGCCGATCTGGAAGCGGAAGAACGTGTCGCGCTTGCTGTCGATCAGGAAATCCTTGAGCACATTCTCCGTGTAAGAGGATTGGGCGTCGTTTTGCAGATCGAAAACGGCCTGAACCCAGCCCAGTTCGCCCCATTGGCGCGCGCGCATCGCATCAATGGGCTTGGAAATATTGCCGGTGCCAAGCGACACCATGACCACCCGGTCGTTCGCCTTCACGACGCCGGCTTCCGCAAGGCCGATCAGCGCCGGGTTATTGGTGCTTGTGGCGGCGTCGAGATAAGTGCCAAGACGCGCGCCGTTCGACGAGCTGATCGAAGCGGCGGGGAAGAAAGTCGGCGCGGCGGTCGCTGCGCGCACGAGCGAACGCATGCTGAAATTGTTGTCCGCGGAGGATTGCGCGGCGCGGCGTGTGAATATCTCCATCCGCATGTCTTCGAGATGGATCGCAGGCACTGCAACATGGCGAATGGCCTCGGCAAGCGTGGTTTCGCCGAAATATTTCGCAAGCAGGCCTTCAAGGCCGCTTGGATCGTAGGCCGGCTTGAAGACGCCGGCGACCCAACCCAAAAGGCCCCGCTCCTTGTGGAAAATGATCGGGCCGCAATCGTCGTAAAGCTTGATGATGTCGCGGGCGCTGTATTTCTG
>CAZYBF010000013.1:57710-61633 GCA_964645525.1 uncultured Beijerinckia sp. | reverse complement strand
GCCTTTTGCGCGCAGGAGGACGGGCGCGGCGTCCTCCTTCAGGTGGACACGTCCGGCGGCGTGCTGGCGCGGCTTGCGCGCGGAGAGCGTTTCGGGCTCGTGGCCGCCGCAAGCGATGCGATGGACGAGCTGGCGGCGCGCGGCGCCTTGCAGGGCGCGCCGGTCGCGCTTGGCGCCTCGCGTCTTGCGCTGGGCGTGCGCGTGGGCGAGCCCGCGCCCGATGTGTCGAGCGTTGAACGTTTCGCGCAGGCGCTGCTGGCGGCGCGCGCCTTTTCGCGCGGGGATCCTGCGGGCGGTGGCACCGGCGGCCGGCTCATTGAGGAGGGACTCGCGCGGCTCGGCCTTCTCGAGTCCACGCGCGCGAAGACGCTGCTGCGCGTAGGCGGCCACAGGGTGATGGCGGCGGTGGCCGATGGTTCGGCGGATTTCGGCCTCACACAATCCACCGAGATCACGCCGGCGCCGGGCGTGGAGATCGGCGCATTCCTGCCGCCGGGCCTGCAGGCTGAGACGGTTTACGCGGCGAGCGCGCTGGCCGATGCGCAGGGGGCTGAAGCGGCTGCGGCGCAGGCGTTTCTCGCCCATGCGCAGGGCGCGCAGGGGCGCGCCGCCTTCGCGCAGGCGGGTTTCTTCAGCGCGTGAACGCGGGCGAGGAGGCGACGCCAGTCGGCCTGTAAGCCGGGTTCTGTAGGGCCGCGCGAACGCGACGTGACGACCATTCATCTGGGACGGTCGTCGCCGACCGCCTCAAGCAACCAACCCGGACGACGACCCGGAGAGGTCAGGCGCCTTGCGGCGCCTCGTCGTCCCTATTCGGTTTTGCTCCCGGTGGGGCTTGCCATGCCGCGTCCGTCGCCGGCCGCGCGGTGCGCTCTTACCGCACCTTTTCACCCTTGCCTGCTGAAAGGTCTCCCCTTCGCCGGCGGTTCGATCTCTGTGGCGCTATCCCTGGGGTCGCCCCCGCCGGACGTTATCCGGCACCGTTTCTCCGTGGAGCCCGGACTTTCCTCCGTCTTGCGACGGCGGCCGTCCGGCCGACTGGCGCTCGGGGGGTAAGCTCTCCCGCCCGCGGGGTCAAGCGCGGGCCGGGCGCGCGGCGACCAAGGGGGAGCGTATGCGCTGGCGGAACCTTTTGCGTGGGCGCGTTGTTTCGGTGGATCGTTTCACGGAAGGAGGATCGCCATGAAGCCCATTCTGTTCGCCGCCGCTCTCGCCGCCGCGCTGCCGCTGGCCGCCTGCAACACGCCGAGCGAACGCGCCGCCGGCGGCGCGCTGATCGGCGGGGCCACGGGCGCCGCCATCGGCGCGGCGGCCACGGGACGGCCCGGCGGAGCGCTCGCCGGCGCGGCGATCGGCGCCGTGGGCGGCGCTGCCGTGGGAGCGGCGACCGCCCCGCGCTGCGCGGCCTGGGGCTATGATTACTACGGCAACCCCGTCTGCGTGCGCGCCTATCGCTGAACGCGCCGCAGAGCGCGCCCGGTCTCGCGCCGGGCGCGGGCTTTGCGTCGCAGGCGGGCGCGCTTCGTGCTAGGCCTGCGGCATGCAGGATTTCGCGCCCGATTCCCGCCTCGTCTGCGACGTCGTCGCCTCGCCCAACCATGGCGAGCGGATCGGCTGCGCAAGCGCGGACATGATCGTGCTCCACTATACGGGCCTGCCGACGGATGAGACGCAGGCCGCATGGCGGCGCGACCCCGGCGGCGAGGCGCTCAAATGGATGTGCGATCCGCGCGCGCAGGTGTCCGCCCATTATCTCGTGCTGGAGGACGGGCGCATCGTGCAACTTGTGCCCGAGGCGCGGCGCGCATGGCATGCGGGCCTGTCGTCATGGCTGGGCGAGCGCGACGTGAATTCGCTGTCGATTGGAATCGAGATCGTCAATCCCGGCCATGTCGCCGGCCTGCCGGATTTTCCGCCCGCGCAGATCGACGGCGTGATCGCCCTGTGCCGGGATGTGATGGCGCGTCGGCGCGTGCCTGCGGCGCGGGTGCTCGCCCATTCCGACGTGGCGCCGGGGCGCAAGGTCGATCCGGGCGAGCGTTTCCCCTGGGGCGAGCTCGCGCGGGCGGGCGTTGGTCACTATGTGGAGCCCGCGCCGCTTGAAGACGGGCGCGCGCTCGGGCCGGGGGACGAGGGCCAGCCCGTGCGCGCCTTGCAGGCGATGTTCGCGCTCTATGGCTACGGGCTCGCGCTGACCGGCGTCTATGACAAGCCGACGCAGGACGTCGTCGCCGCGTTCCAGCGCCATTTCCGCCCTGCGCGCGTCGACGGCCTTGCCGATCCCTCGACGGTGAAGACGCTGCGCAGCCTCATCGACGCGCTGTCCAGCGCGTCTGTGTGAGGTCTATTCGGCCGCGTCGCGCGCGATGGCGGCGGGATCGTAATTGAGGATCGGCGCGAGCCAGCGCTCGGCTTCTGCAATCTCCATGCCCTTGCGGCGCGCGTAATCCTCCACCTGATCGCGCTCCACTTTCGCGACGCCGAAGTAATGCGCCTCGGGATGGGCGAGATAGAGGCCGGAGACGGAGGAGCCCGGCCACATGGCGTAACTCTCGGTCAGTTTCACGCCCGCGCGCCGCTCCGCGCCCAGAAGCTCGAACAGGGTCGCCTTCTCGGTGTGGTCCGGCTGCGCGGGATAGCCCGGCGCAGGGCGGATGCCGCGATAATCCTCGTTGACGAGCTGTTCGACGCTGAGCGTCTCGTCCGACGCATAGCCCCAGAACTCGCGGCGCACGCGCATATGCATGCGCTCGGCGAAAGCCTCCGCGATGCGGTCGGCCAGCGCCTTCACCATGATGGAGGCGTAATCGTCGTTGGCGCGCGCGAAACGTTCCGCGATGCGCTCCTCGTTCGCGCCGGCGGTGACGACGAATCCGCCCACGTAATCGGCCTTGCCTGAGCTTTCCGGCGCCACGAAATCCGACAGCGCGAGATGCGGGCGCCCGTCGCGGCGGGAGAGCTGCTGGCGCAGCGTGTGGAAGGTCGCGAGCGTCTGCGTGCGGGATTCGCCCGTGTACAGGCGGATGTCGTCGCCCACGGCGTTGGCCGGCCAGAAGCCGATGACGGCCTTGGGGTCGAACCAGCGCTCCGCAATGGCGCGCTCGAGCATGGCGCGCGCGTCGGCGAACAATTGGCGCGCGGTCGCGCCTTGCGCCTCGTCCTGCAGAATGGCGGGGAAGCGCCCTTTCAGCTCCCATGTCTGGAAGAAGGGCGTCCAGTCGATGTATTCGACGAGTTCGGCGACGTCATAGGTCGCGAAGGCGCGCACGCCGGTGAAGGCGGGGCGCGGCGGATCGTAAGACGCCCAGTCGATCTTCAGCGCGTTGTCGCGCGCCTTGGCGATGGAGACGCGCTGCTTGTCGGCTTCCGCGCGCGCATGGGCGTCCGCCACCCGGCGATATTCGGCGCGCACCGTCTCGATGTAGGAATCGCGCGCGGTCGGGGAGAGCAGGGCGGAGACCACGCCCACCGCGCGGCTCGCATCCGTCACATAGACGGCCTGTCCGCGCTGGTAATTGGGATGGATCTTCACCGCCGTGTGCACGCGGCTCGTGGTGGCGCCGCCGATCAGCAGCGGCGCGTTGAAGCCCTCGCGCTCCATTTCGGCGGCGACGAAACACATTTCGTCGAGCGAGGGCGTGATGAGGCCGGACAGGCCGATCACGTCCACATTCTCCTTGCGCGCGGTCTCGATGATCTTGGCGGCGGGCGTCATCACGCCAAGGTCGATCACTTCGTAATTGTTGCACTGGAGCACGACGCCGACGATGTTCTTGCCGATGTCGTGCACGTCGCCCTTGACGGTGGCGATCACGATCTTGCCTTTGGGCTTGAGATCGCCGAGGCGCGCCTTTTCCGCTTCGATGTAGGGAATCAGATGCGCAACCGCCTGCTTCATGACACGCGCGCTTTTCACCACCTGC
>CAZYBF010000013.1:0-57660 GCA_964645525.1 uncultured Beijerinckia sp. | reverse complement strand
AGCGGGCCTTCGATCACGTCGAGCGGCCGGGCGGCGGCGAGCCGCGCCTCCTCGACGTCGGTTTCAATGAAGTCGGCGACGCCGTTGACGAGCGCATGCTCCAGCCGCTTGTCCACGGGCTGGTCGCGCCATGCGAGGTCCGCGCCCTTGGCCTGCTGGACCGCGCCCTTGAACCGGTCGGCGAGGGCGAGCAGGCGTTCGGTGGCGTCCGCGCGGCGGTTGAGCACCACATCCTCGCAGGCCTCGCGCAGCTCCGCGTCGATCTTCTCATAGACCTGCAACTGACCCGCGTTGACGATGCCCATGTCCATGCCCGCCTGAATGGCGTGGAGCAGGAAGACGGAGTGCATCGCCTCGCGCACATGGTCGTTGCCGCGGAAAGAGAAGGAGAGGTTCGACACGCCGCCTGAGACATGGACGTGCGGGCAGCGATTGCGGATCTCCGCGCACGCCTCGATGAAGGCGACGCCGTAGGAATCATGCTCCTCGATGCCGGTGGCGACCGCGAAAATATTCGGATCGAAGATGATGTCCTGCGGCGGGAAGCCGACCGCGTCCACGAGGATGCGATAGGCGCGCTCGCAAATCTCCACCTTGCGCGTGAACGTGTCGGCCTGGCCCTGTTCGTCGAAGGCCATGACGACGACGGCGGCGCCATAGCTGCGCACGATGCGCGCCTGTTCGACGAATTTCTCCTCGCCTTCCTTCAGCGAGATCGAATTGACGACCGCCTTGCCCTGAATGCATTGCAGGCCGGCCTCGATCACGTCGAACTTCGAGGAATCCACCATCACCGGCACGCGCGCGATGTCGGGCTCGGAGGCGATGAGGTTGAGGAAGGAGACCATGGCCTGTTTGGAATCGAGCAGGCCTTCGTCCATGTTCACGTCGATGATCTGGGCGCCGTTGGCGACCTGATCGCGCGCGACATCGAGCGCGGCGGCGAATTCGCCGTTCTTGATGAGCTTGCGGAAGCGGGCGGAGCCGGTGACATTGGTGCGCTCGCCCACATTCACGAAACGAATGTCGTCGGTGAGCGTGAAGGGCTCGAGGCCGGACAGGCGCAGGCGCGGGGCGATGACGGGTATCTTGCGGGGCGCGAGGCCCTGCACCGCCTGCGCGAAGGCGCGCACATGGTCCGGCGTGGTGCCGCAGCAGCCGCCGACGATGTTGACGAGGCCCGCGCGCGCGAATTCGCCGAGCAGGCCGGCCATGTATTCCGGGCTTTCGTCGTAGAGGCCGAATTCGTTCGGCAGGCCGGCGTTGGGATAGGCGCACACGAGCGTGTCGGCGATGCGCGACAGCTCCGCCACATGGGCGCGCATCTCGCGCGCGCCGAGCGCGCAGTTGAGGCCCACCGCCACCGGGTCCACATGGGCGAGCGAGTTCCAGAAAGCTTCCGGCGTCTGGCCCGACAGGGTGCGTCCCGAAAGATCGGTGATCGTGCCCGAGAGCATCACGGGCAATTCGATCCCGCTTTGCGCGAAGGCGTCGCGCGCGCCTGCATAGGCGGCTTTCGCGTTCAGCGTGTCGAAGATGGTCTCGATGAGCAGAAGGTCGGCGCCGCCTTCCACAAGGCCCAGCGTCGCCTCGCGATAGGCGGCGCGCAATTCGTCGAATGTGACGGCGCGAAAGCCGGGGTCGGAGACGTCGGGCGAGATCGAGGCGGTGCGGTTGGTGGGGCCGAGCGCGCCCGCGACGAAGCGGCGGCGTCCATCCTTCGCCTGCGCAAGGTCGCCGGCCTGCCGCGCGAGCCGCGCGCCGTCGCGGTTGAGCGCGTGGACATGGGCCTCGCACTTGTAGTCGGCCTGCGCGATCGAGGTGGAAGAGAAGGTGTTCGTCTCGCAGATGTCGGCGCCGGCGAGGAAATAGGCGAGGTGAATGTCGCGGATCGCGTCGGGCTGGGTGAGAACGAGAATATCGTTGTTGCCCTTGAGATCGTGCGGATGGTCCTTCAGAAGCTCGCCGCGGAATCCCGCTTCGTCGAGCTTCAGGTCCTGGATCATCGTGCCCATGGCGCCGTCGAGCACGAGCACGCGTTCAGCGGCGGCTGCGCGCAGGGCGGCGCGGATTTCCTGGGCGGAGCGGGCGTGGGGGCGCGGCGCGTCGGTCATGTCAGGCCGCCTTTTGCGCAGGCTGCGGGCGCAGGCCCAGCATGTGGCAGATCGCGAATACGAGATCGGCCTTGTTCATCGTGTAGAAGTGGAAGTCGGTCACGCCGCGGTCCACGAGGTCGAGCGCCTGTTCGGCGGCCACTGCGGCCGCGACCAGACGGCGCGTCGCGGGGTCGTCCTCGAGCCCTTCGAAACGCGCGGCCAGCCATGCGGGGACGCTCGCGCCGGTCTTTTGCGCGAAGGCCGCGGTCTGGCGAAAATTCTGCACGGGCACGAGGCCGGGCACGATGGGAATGTCGATTCCGCGCGCGCGCACCCGGTCGAGGTAGCGCAGATAGGTTTCGTTCTCGAAGAAGAATTGCGTGATGGCGCGCGTGGCGCCTGCGTCGATCTTCGCCTTCAGCACGTCGATGTCCTGATCGAAGGTCGCGCTCTCGGGATGTTTCTCCGGGTAGGCGGAGACGCTCACCTCGAAATCGCCGATGCGCCGCAAGCCCGCCACCAGATCGGTGGAAGTGGCGTAGCCCTGCGGATGAGGCGTGAACGTCGTGCCCACGCCCGCCGGCGGATCGCCGCGCAGCGCCACGATGTGGCGCACGCCGATGTCGCGATAGCCGCGCACCACCTCGTCCACCTCATCGCGGCTCGCGCCCACGCAGGTGAGATGGGCGGCGGGCTTGAGATCGGTCTCGGCGAGAATGCGCGCAAGCGTGGAATGGGTGCGCTGGCGCGTGGAGCCGCCGGCGCCATAGGTGACGGAGACGAAGCTCGGCGCGAGCGGCGCAAGGCGCTCGATGGAGGCCCAGAGCGAGGCTTCCATCTCCTCGTTCTTCGGCGGGAAGAATTCAAAACTGACCCGCAATTGCGAGCTCAGCGCGGCTGCGCGGCTGGGACGGACGGCGTCGGTCATCACGCAAGCTCCAATGAATTGGGAAGAACGTCGGAGACGATGCGGGGGTCTCGCCCCACCCACAGGGACACGGTGAGTTTCTCGCGCGCGAGCCTGCGGTCGGCGCTCAGGTCGCGTCCAGGCAGGATTTCAAATCCGAGTTCGAGCAGGATCTCCTCGATCTCGGCGCGCTCGAAGCCAAGACGCCGGTGGGCGTGTTCGGTGCGCAGGAATTCGAGCGCGTGCGGCGCGAAATCCACCACCACCAGCCGTCCGCCGGGACGCACGGCGCGCGCCGCCTCGCTCAGCGCGCGGGCGGGGTCGTCGAGATAATGCAGCACCTGATGGACGAGCACGAGGTCGTAGCCGTCGCGCTCCACCGGCAGGGCGTAGATGTCGCCCTGGCGCAATTGCACATTGCGCAAGCCCGCGCGGTCCACGCCCGCGCGCGCGACCGCCAGCATCGCGGGGCTGAGGTCCACGCCCACGGCGCGTTCGGCGTGGGGGGCGATCAATTGCAGCATGCGCCCGGTTCCCGTGCCGACGTCGAGCACGGCGCGCAGGGGCGCGTCGCCCACGATCGCCTCGATCGCGGCCTCCACTTCCTCCTCCGGCGCATGCAGGGAGCGGATGCGGTCCCAGTCGGCGGCGATGTCGGCGAAATAGCGCGCGGCCTGCTCCGCCCGGGCGCGACGCACCTCGGCGAGCTTCGTCCGGTCGGCGGCCAGCACGGCGTCGCTCATATCGAGCCGGGCGACGATCTGGCGGGCGAGGCCGGCGGCCACGCCGGTCTGAGCGAGGTTGAAGAAAGCCCAGGCTCCCTCCCTGTGGCGCTCCACCAGTCCGGCCTCCGCCAGCAGTTTGAGGTGACGGGACACGCGGGGCTGGGATTGTCCCAGAATGGCGACCAGTTCGGTGACGGTGATCTCCGCCTCCGCCAGCAGGGCGAGGAGACGCAGGCGCGTGGTTTCGCCGGCCGCCTCAAGGGCCGCCAGAACCTGGGGAAAGGGGGCGGAGGCCCCGGAAGCGCCGTCGGATGACATAAAGATAAGTTTATACGGACCCCGATTTTTTGCAAGAAGATTCCCACGCGGGAGACTTGCGGGTGCTTTGTGGGTTCCGTCCCATCGCCGCGCTGAAGCTCGCGCGGGCGCGGGAGATCGCGCTCGACCGGGGGCCCGGCGCGGGCGACGTCATCAGCCGGGGCAGGGGGAGATCAGCTCGCCGGCTTGCGGCGGCGCACGAAGAGATTGGCCGTCATCGCCTGCGCGATATGCTCGGCCATGCACTGATAGCCGAGATCGTTGAGATGGAAATCATCGTCGGCCATCATCTGCAGATTGGCCTTCGTCTTGTGGATGTATTCCATCGCCTGATAGCGGCGAACGTAGAGCACGTTGTTTTCGGCGGCGATGCGCTTCAAGGATTCGCGGATGGCGAAGTAATGATCGTCGCGCGCGTATTTCGGCGTGTATTGCAGGCCCACCAGCACCACGTCGATCTTCTTCTTGCGCAGCATCGCCACGGTGTTCTTCACGGTGCGCTCGAAGTTCTCGACCGAGACGCGCTGCACCGCGTCATTGGTGCCCACCTGCCAGAGCACGAGGTCGGGCTTCAGGAGGGCGGCCTCGATGCGCAGGCGGTCGGCGGTGGTCTCCGCCGTCTCGCCGGACACGCCGCGGTTCACGACCTCGATCGGCACGGTCTTGAGCACGCGCTCGAGCATGGACTCAAGCTGCGAGGGATAATTCTTGCGCCGCGAGGTGGCGCCCACGCCCCAGGTGGAGGAGGAGCCGATCGCAAGGATTCGCAGGGGCTGGTTGGTCTCCAGCCGGTCGATGGTGGCGTTGAGCGGCGCGGGCGCGGCGATTTCCGCCGTGGGAACGGAACATTGCGCGCTCATGGGATGGACGCCGGCGGGCTCTGCGGCGGCCTGTTCGGCCGGCGCTTCGGCCGCGGGGGCGGCAGGCTGGGCCGCGGTGGGCTGCGCCGGCGCCTGTTCGGCGAAAGCTTGGCCGGCGGCCACGGGGGCGAGCGCCAGCATCGACGCGACGGCGGTCGCGAGGGCAGTTCTCTTCAGGCTGTCACGCGCGCGCGCCATTCCGACACCCATGCCGTCATGCTCATGAGAGCTAAGCCAATTATTACCACAAGCGTGTCGACCCACAAGGTCGAGCCGAGGGCGAAACGCGCCGACTGGGCCGAAAGACTAAGGAGCGAGCCGACGCAAAAGACGTTCAGGGAGTTGCGTCCCAACATTGAGAAAAACCGCGACAGCCAGCGCGCCTTCTTGTGCACGTAAAAGAAGAGGCCGCCGAAGAACGCCACAAGGCCAAGCACGTGCACAAGGCGCATCGGCGTGAGGAACGTCTTGTCGGCGACGAAGAACAGCGCCGGCCAGGGCGCGTTCAGCGGATCCGGATAGAATTGCAGATAGGTGCCCACAAGGCCCAGCGCAACGATGACGGCCCCGATCGCCCGGGTGACGCCGCGATAGGTGACGACGACCCGGGTCACGCCGCTGTCGCCGCCGAGCAGGAAGCCGATCACGAACACCAGCTGCCAGGCGAAGGGATTGAAAAACCAGCGACCTTCCACCGGCCAGGTGGGCAGGTTGACGCCCGTGGCGAGCGCGGTCGCCCAGATCGCCAGCGAGACCGGCAGGAGCGCGAAGGGCAGCAGCCGGTGCAGCACCGCCATGAACGGGGCCATGACCATCAGCGCGATATAGAGCGGCAGGATGTCGAAATAGCCCAGGTGATGGGTCAGCATCGCCAGACCGATATGGGCGACGATCGGCTCTTCGAAGACCACGGCCGCGTTGTTCCACTGCAGCACGAGGTTCGTGTCGGCCAGAAAGGCCGTTCCCGCGATGATGGCGATGGCGATCAGGGTGATCGCGAGCTGGGCTATGTAGAGGATGACGGCGCGCGAGCCGAGGCGGAAGAAGAGCCGCACGGTCGTCAGGTCGCGCGACTGGCGGTCCACCAGCGAGCGCAGCGACCAGCCGGCGAGCAAAACGAACAATTCGGCCGAATCAGAAAAGCCGAAGTTCTTATGGGTCAGCCGCTCATAGAATACGCCGGGGATGTGATTGATGAAAATCGCGACCAGGGCGTAGCCGCGCCAGAAGTCGATTTCGTTAGGCGGACGGGCGCCCTTGACCTTCGCCGGAACGGTCGCGGTCTGGATCCGGGGGCGTTGGGCGAGCTGATCCATCAGGGCGGCGGCTTCAGGTTGCGTTCAAGGAATGGTTAGGGGGCCGGCGGCCCGGTGTCGAGCGCCCTGCCGCAGCTTCGCCTCTAAAAATAGGGCGCTCAGGCCCATTCCACCACGCTTGGAAAGCATTCGTTAATGTTAACCGGCCTTAATGCGGGATCGCGGGAGATCGTCCCGTTTCGAGCCAGCCGTGCGTTGACGGCCCATGTAATCCCATGCTATCCCAAACCATCCCGTGGGCGTTCCTATGTGCGCGTAGCCTGAGGCGGGGCGGAGCCGACGCGGCCCGTTCGCCCTTCAGCCTGCGCATCGTGACGAATCCCGCCGGAGCGTGGCGTTTGGGGTCGGGTGCGTGCGTTGGACAGGTTCGTTTCGCATTTCACCAATCGGCTGGACTCCAAGGGGCGGGTCTCCATTCCCGCGCCATTCCGGGCGGTTCTGACGCGGGACGGATTCGAGGGTCTCTACGTTCATCCTTCGCTGGATGCGGAAGCGCTGGATTGCGGCGGCTTCGCGCTGGTGAAGGAGATCGATGCGGTGCTGAGCCGTTTCGCCGCCTATTCCGCGGAGCACGACGTCTATTCGACGGCGCTTCTGGGGGACGGCGAAGTGCTCAGGGCGGATCCGGAGGGCCGGATTCTCCTGCCCGAGCGGTTCAAGGCCTATGCGGGCCTTGGGGACGAGGCGACCTTCGTGGGGCAGGGGTACAAATTTCAGATCTGGGAGCCGGGGCGTTTCCGCGCTCACCTGGAAGAGGCCAGAAACCAGGTGCGCAGCTTGCGGAAACAACTCGGCGCCAGGGGCGCGGCGGAACAACCGCAGCCTCGAGGAGCGCGGGAATGACGACGGGTCGCGGCGAGGAGTCTTCTCTTCCCGCTGGCGGACCGGCCCGGCACATTCCCGTGCTCCTCGCAGAGGTTCTTGAAGCCCTCGGCCCGCGCGACGGCGGAGTCTATCTCGACGGCACGTTCGGCGCGGGCGGCTATACGCGCGCCATTCTCGCAACGCCCGGCGCGCGCGTGATCGCGCTTGACCGCGACCCCGACGCCATCGCCGCCGGCCAATCCCTCGTCGCGCAGGCGCAAGGCCGCCTCGTTCTCGTCCCCGCCCGTTTCGGCGAACTCGACGAGGCCGCCCGCGCCGCAGGCTTCGCGCAGCTCGACGGCGTGACGCTCGACGTCGGCGTCTCCTCCATGCAGATCGACGAGGCGGCGCGCGGTTTCTCCTTCCGCTTCGACGGGCCGCTCGACATGCGCATGGAGCGTGCCGGGCGCAGCGCCGCCGACATCGTGAACGAGGCGGATGAGGAAGAGCTCGCCGACATCCTCTTTTATTACGGCGAGGAGCGGCAGGCGCGTCGGCTCGCGCGCGCCATCGTCGCCGATCGCAAGAGCGAGCCCTTCCGCACCACGCGCCAACTCGCGGGCCTGTGCGAGCGCGTCGCGCCCGCCAAGCCGAACCAGATTCATGCGGCCACGCGCACCTTTCAGGCGCTGCGCATCGCGGTGAATGACGAGCTCGGCGAACTGGTGCGCGCGCTGGCCGCAGCCGAACGCGCGCTCAAGCCCGGCGGAACCCTCGCCGTGGTGAGCTTTCATTCGCTCGAGGATCGCATCGTGAAACAATTTCTCGCGGAGCGCTCGGGCCGCGGACAGGCGCGCTCGCGCCTGCTGCCCGGCGAGGCCGCGCCGCCTGCGCCCACGTTTGAAGACGCAAGCCCGGCGATTGCGCCCGGCGAGGCGGAATGCGCCGCTAATCCGCGCGCGCGCTCGGCCAAGCTGCGCTTCGCGCGCCGCACGCAGGCGCCCGCGCTTGGGCCTGTCGGCGAATGGGCGCGCCTTGCACGCCTGCCCGCGCGCGAAGCGCAGGGCGGACGAAAGCCCGCTCGCCGGGGAGGACGCTGACATGATCCTGCGCACGCTCAACGTCTTCGCCGTCGCGGCTTTGCTGGGCTCCGCCGTCTACGCCTATACGGTGAAATACGAGACGATCTTTTTCTCCGAACAGATCTCCAAGCTGAAGAACGGCAACAATCGTGAGCGCGAGGCCATTGCGGTGCTGCGCGCGGAATGGGCGCATCTTGTGCGGCCCACGCGCATCCAGGCGCTCGCCGACCAGCATCTCGACCTCAAGCAATTGAGCGTCGACCAGATCGTGCAGGTCATGGATTTGCCCGATCGCGCCCCCAAAGTGGACTCGATCGGGCGCAAGCTCGAGCTTCTCGGCCTGGCCGAGCCCACCAACACGCCGCGCGAAGACAAGCCGAGGGCGGCCGCCGGCGGCATGACCACCGGCGCCGTGCCCGCCGCGCGCCGCGCGCAGGAGTCCACGCGATGACGAGCGCTCCCACGCCCGCGCAGGATGCGCCCGCGCCGCAGACGAGGCGGCGTTCGCTCGCCGCGCGCGCCGGCGTGCTTCTGCGCTCGATGTTCGGCACGCGCATCGCCAAGAGCGGCGGGCGCATCCGCTTCGTCGCGTTTTGCTTCATCGGGCTTTACTGCGTCATCGGCGGCAAGCTGATCTGGCTTGGCCTGCAGCCTGAGCCGCAGAACCTGCGTCGCGCCGCAGCCGAGGCGAGCTCGCGCGCGCGCCCGCAGATCGTCGACCGCAACGGCGAGATCCTCGCGGCTGACGTGCGCATCGATTCCGTTTTCGCCGAGCCGCGCAACATCGTCGACAAGGATGAGGCGGTGGAGCTGCTCACCGCCGTCCTGCCGAGCCTCGACGCCAAGGAATTGCGCGACAAGCTTGGATCGCGCAAAGGCTTCGTCTGGGTGAAGCGCGGCGTCTCGCCCAAGGAGCGCGAGGAAGTGTTCCGCCTCGGCCTTCCCGGCGTGGGCTTTCTGCCCGAGCACAAGCGCGTCTATCCCAATGGACCCATCGCCGCCCATGTGCTGGGCTTCACCAACACCGATAATATCGGCATCGCCGGCATCGAGAAATACATCGACACGCTGGGCTTCGCGGATCTCAGCAGCGCGGGCTTCCGCGTGAACGCCGAGAGCCTGCAGCCCATCAAGCTGTCGCTCGACGTCAAGGCGACCCATGCGGTGCGCGACGAACTCGTCAAGGGCATCGAACGCTACAAGGCGAAAGCGGCGGCGGCCGCCATCATGGATGTGGACACGGGCGAGATCATCGCCATCGCCTCGCTGCCTGATTACGATCCCAACAATCCCATCGACGCTCTTGACCCCACCCGCATCAACCGCATGACGGTGGGCGTGTTCGAAATGGGCTCCACCTTCAAGGCGCTCACGCTCGCCATGGCGCTTGAGGCGCGCAAGGTCAATCTCAACACGCGCATCGACGCGCGCGGCGCGCTGCGCTACGGCCGTTTCAACATCCGCGACTTCCATGCGCAAAACCGCGCGCTCACGGTCTCGGAAGTGTTCACCTATTCCTCCAACATCGGCACGGCGCGCGCCGCCCTGATGGTGGGCGTGGAAGGGCACAAGCAATTCCTCTCCAAAATGGGCCAGCTCGACCGCATGCGTACGGAAATGCCCGAAAGCGCCGAGCCGATCGTGCCCAAGCGCTGGGGCGAGCTGAACACGATGACGATCGCCTTCGGCCACGGTCTCGCGGTCGCGCCCCTGCAGGCGATGATGGCGGTGGGCGCGCTCGTGAACGGCGGCAAGCTCGTGAAGCCCACGTTCCGCATGCGCACTATCGAGGAGGCGCAGGAGGACGCGCCGCAGGTGATCCGTCCCGACACCAGCGAGCAGATGCGCTATCTCATGCGGCTGAACGCTGAAGTGGGCTCCGCGCGCACCATCGACGTGCGCGGCTATTTCGCCGGCGGCAAGACGGGTACCGCGAACAAGGTCGTCAACGGGCGCTACGCCAACGATCGCGTGTTCACCACGTTCACCGCCGTGGCGCCTTCCGACAAGCCCAAATATCTTTTCCTCACCGTCTATGACGAGCCGCAGGGCGTGCCCGAGACGCATAACCAGCGCACCGCCGCCTGGAACGCCGGCGCCACCACGGGCCGCATCATCGAGCGCGTGACGCCGCTTCTGGGCCTGCCGCCGCGTCCCATCGTGCCCACGACGTCTTTCCCCACCGTCGCGAAACTGGGGATCGGCCTGCCGAGCTCCGGGAGCAATTGGCGTTGAGGCGGCTCGCCGACCTTTTGCCGCAACAGGCCGACGCGCTCGCGCGCGGCGGCCTTGGCGCGCGCGAGGTCGCGGGGATTTGCAGCGACAGCCGGCGCGTGCGGCCGGGCTTTCTTTTCTTCGCGCTGCGCGGGGCGAAGGAGGACGGGCTCGTGCATGCGCCCGCAGCCCTCGCCGCCGGCGCGCTCGCCGTGGTGGCGGAGCGGGCGCTTGAAGGCCCGCAGGCGGTCGATTGCATCGTCGTCGCCGACGCGCGCCTCGCGCTTGCGCAGGCGGCCGCGCGTTTCCATGGCGCGCAGCCCGCCGTCGTGGTCGCCGTCACCGGCACCAGCGGCAAGACGTCGGTCGCCGCTTTCGTGCGGCAGATCTGGGCGCATGCGGGCCTGCGCGCCGCCGCGCTCGGCACCACGGGCGTCGTCACCGACGCAGGCCTTGAGGAAGGCGCGCTCACCACGCCCGATCCTGTGGCGCTGCACGAGGCGCTGGCGCGTCTGGCCGCACGCGGGATCGATCATCTTGCGATGGAGGCGTCCTCCCACGGGCTCGATCAGCGCCGGCTCGACGGCGTGCGGCTCGCGGCCGGCGCGTTCACGAATCTCTCGCGCGACCATCTCGACTACCACCCCGACATGGATTCCTATTTCGCCGCGAAAATGCGCCTGTTCGAGGCGCTGCTCGCGCCGGGCCAGCCGGCTGTGATCGACGTGGACGGCGAATGGGGCCAGCGCGCCGCAGCGCTGTGCGCCGCGCGCGGGCTCAAGACGTTCACTGTGGGGCGCGCGGGCGCCGACCTGCGCCTGCTGCATGTGGAGGCGCGCGTCGACGCGACACGCATCGTCGTGGCTTGCGCGGGCGGCGAGCATGCGCTCGCCCTGCCGCTCGCCGGCGATTTCATGGTCTCCAACGCGCTCGTGGCGGCGGGCCTGTGCATCGCGACGGGCACACCGCCTGCGCGCGCGCTCGCCGCGCTTGAGAGCCTGCAGGGCGCGCCCGGCCGGCTCGAGAAAGCGGGCGAACGCAATGGCGCGCCGGTGTTCGTGGACTACGCCCACAAGCCGGACGCGCTGGAGAAGGTTCTCGCGGCGCTGCGTCCGCTCACAAGGGGGCGGCTTGTTGTGGTGTTCGGCTGCGGCGGCGATCGCGACCGCGGCAAGCGGCCCATCATGGGCGAGATCGCCGCGCGCGGCGCCGACATCGTCATCGTCACCGACGACAATCCCCGTTCGGAGGACCCCGCCACAATCCGCGCGCAGATTCTCGCGGGCGCGCCCGGCGCCCGGGAGATCGCCGACCGGGGCGAGGCGATCCGCGCCGCCATCGACCTGCTGCAGCCCGGCGACGCGCTCGTGATCGCCGGCAAAGGCCATGAAACGGGCCAGATCGTCGGCGACGTGAAACATCCCTTCTCGGATATGGAGGCCGCGCGGCGAGCGCTGGCGCAATCGGCATGAATGATCATCTCTGGTCCGGCCTCGGTCTTGTGGCGCCGCTCCAGGCGCGGCTGATCGGCCGCCCGCCCGAAGGCGTGGACGGCGTGTCGATCGACACCCGCACGCTGGAGCCGGGCGACCTGTTCTTCGCCATCAAGGGCCACAACAGCGACGGCCACGCCTTCGTGGAGAAGGCTTTCGCGCTCGGCGCCGCCGCTTGCGTCGTGGACGAGGCGCATGTGGATTTCATCGCCGCCTCGGGCCCGCTCTATGTCGTGCGCGACACGCTTAGCGCCATGGAGGGTCTGGGCCGAGCGGCGCGCGCGCGTTCGAAAGCCTGGATCGCCGCCGTGACGGGCTCCGTCGGCAAGACGTCCACCAAGGAGATGCTGCGGCTCACGCTCGACCATTTCGGGCCGACCCACGCCTCGGCCGCCTCCTACAACAATCATTGGGGCGTGCCGCTCACCCTCGCGCGCATGCCGCAGAGCGCGCAATACGGCGTGTTCGAGATCGGCATGAACCATGCGGGCGAGATCACGCCGCTTGTGGGCATGGTGCGCCCGCATGTGGCGGTGATCACCGCCATCGCGCCGGTGCATCTTGAAAATCTCGGCTCGCTTGAGGCGATCGCGGACGCGAAGGCGGAGATATTCAGCGGCCTTGCGCCCGACGGCGTCGCCGTCATCAACAGGGACGCGCCGCATTTCACGCGCCTTTACGACGCCGCGCAGGCCGCCGGCGCCAAGCGCATCCTCACCTTCGGCGAACATGAACACGCCGACGCCCGGCTCGTCCTCGTGCGCCGGCGCGACAATCACAACATGGTCGAGGCGACGGCGTTTGGCGAAAGGCTCGCCTATCGCATCGCCGCGCCCGGCAAACACGTGGCGCTGAATTCGCTCAGCGCGCTGCTCGTCGCCCACGCCATGGGCGTGGACGTGAACGAGGCCGCGGAGACATTCGCGGAGTTCAAGGCGCCTGCGGGGCGGGGCGCGCAGACGCGGCTGCGCATTCCCGGCGGTGATTTCCTGCTCATCGACGAAGCCTACAACGCCAATCCCGTCTCCATGCGCGCGGCGCTTGACGTGCTGGCGGCGAGCCCTGTGGGCGAGGGCGGCCGACGCATCGCCGTGCTGGGCGACATGCTGGAGCTCGGGCCCGACGAAGCGCAATTGCATCGCGAACTCGCCGACGCCGTCGCGGCAGCAAGCGTCGATCTCGTCTTCGCGGCTGGGCCTCTTATGAAGAATTTGTTCGATGCTTTGCCGCCCCATCGTCGCGCCCTGTGGGCGCCGACCTCGGCCGCGCTGCAGGAAGAACTGCCTCGCGCCATCCGCCCCGGCGATGCGGTGATGGTGAAAGGCTCGAACGGCAGCAAGATGGGAGCCGTCGTGGTCGCCATCCGCGCCTTCGCCGCCAAACAAAAGCCCGAGAGCGCCTCATGCTGACTTTCCTGGCCGATTTCTCAAACGTGTTCGGCCCGCTGAACGTGTTTCGCTACATCACCTTCCGCGCCGGCGGCGCCACGGTGACAGCGCTTCTGCTCGTCTTTCTGTTCGGCCCCGCCATCATCAACGCTCTGCGCCTGAAACAGGGCAAGGGTCAGCCCATCCGCGCGGACGGGCCGGAAAGCCATCTGCTCACCAAGAAGGGCACGCCCACAATGGGCGGGCTGATGATCCTGTTCGGCGTCGTCACGTCGGTGCTGCTCTGGGCCAATCCCAAGAGCCCCTTCGTGTGGATCGTGCTTCTGGTGACGCTGGGCTTCGGCGCCATCGGCTTCTACGACGATTATCTGAAGGTGACGAAGCAATCGCATGAAGGCTTTTCCGGCCGCGCGCGCCTCGCCATCGAAGGAGCGATCGCCGTCCTGGCGTGCGGCGCGATGATGTGGTTCGGCCCCGCCAACGTCACGGGCCTCGCGGTGCCGCTGGTCAACGGCTTCGTGATGGACCTCGGCCTGTTCTTCGTCGTGTTCGGCGCCTTCGTCATCATCGGCGCGGGCAATGCGGTCAATCTCACCGACGGGCTCGACGGTCTCGCCATCGTGCCGGTGATGATCGCGGCCGGGTCCTTCGGCGTCATCGCCTGGGTGGTGGGCAATGCGATCTTCTCCTCGCATCTGGGCGTGAACTTCGTGCCGGGCACGGGCGAGCTGGCGGTGGTCTGCGGCGCCGTGATCGGCGCGGGCCTCGGCTTCCTGTGGTTCAACGCGCCGCCGGCCTCGATCTTCATGGGCGATACGGGTTCGCTGGCGCTGGGCGGGCTTCTGGGCGCGGTGGCGGTGGCGACCAAGCACGAGATCGTGCTCGGCATCGTCGGCGGCCTGTTCGTTCTCGAGGCGCTCTCGGTCATTCTGCAGGTCGGCTATTTCAAAATGACCGGCCGCCGCATTTTCCTGATGGCGCCCTTCCACCACCATCTCGAGAAGATGGGCTGGCAGGAGCCGCAGATCGTCATCCGCATGTGGATTTTCTCATTCGTGCTCGCCATGATCGGACTGGCGACGCTGAAAGTGCGATAGGGGGCGTCGATGGTGTCACGCGCTGAAATGTCGCCGTTCGCCAGCTGGTGGTGGACGATCGACCGCTGGCTGCTCGCGGGGCTTGCGGTGCTCATGGTGATGGGCGTCGTGTTCACCATGGCGGGCTCACCGCCCGTGGCCGAGCGCCTTGGCCTGTCAACGTTTCATTTCGTCAACCGCCATCTGGTCTATCTGTGCGCGGCGGTGGCGCTGATGATCGTCACCTCTTTCCTCTCGCCGCGCATGGTGCGCCGGGCGGCGCTGCTGCTCTTCGTCGCGGGCATGGCCGGCGTCGTGCTCGCCATTCTCTACGGCGTCGAGATCAAGGGCGCGCGGCGCTGGATTTTCGGCGTGCAGCCGTCGGAATTCGTGAAGCCGGCTTTCGTCGTGCTCGCCGCATGGGCCTTTTCGGAAGGCGCGCGGCGCGGCGACGTGCCGGGCACCACCTTCGCCGTGCTGCTTCTGCCGCTCACCGTCGGCCCCTTCATGCTGCAGCCCGATTTCGGCCAGACCGTGCTGATCGTGCTCGTCTGGTCGGGCCTGTTCTTCATGGCGGGTCTGCACTGGCTGTGGGTGGCGGGCATCGGCGGTTTCGCGGTCTGCGGCGGATTGCTCGCCTACAAGATCCTGCCGCACGTGCGCGTGCGCATCGACAAATTCCTGAACACGACCGACGGGCCAGCCACCAATCCCGGCAATTCGTTCCAGAGCGACATCGCGGTGGAAAGCTTCGTGCAGGGCGGCTGGCTCGGCAAGGGGCCGGGCGAGGGCTCGCTCAAGCGCATTCTGCCGGATTCGCACACCGACTTCATTTTCGCCGTCACCGGCGAGGAGTTCGGCATTCTGGCGAGCCTCACGCTGATGCTCGTCTTCGCCTTCATCGTGCTGCGCGGCTTCCTCGTCGCCTCGCGTAACGAGGATTCCTTCTGCCGCTTCGCGACGGCGGGGCTTGTCATGCTGTTCGGCCTGCAAAGCTCGATCAACATGGCGGTCAACCTGCATCTTCTGCCCGCCAAGGGCATGACGCTTCCCTTCATCTCCTATGGCGGCTCGTCGCTCCTGTCGCTGGCGATCGGCATGGGTTTTCTCATCGCCGTGACGCGCCGGCGGCCGCGTTCGGAGATTTTCGAACGCGTGACGCCGTGAGAGCGCGCGCATGAGCGAGGGGCGGCTCATCCTTCTTTGCGCGGGCGGCACCGGCGGGCACCTGTTCCCCGCCGAGGCGCTGGCGGAGGAGCTGACGCGGCGCGGCTACGCCGTGGAGCTGATGACGGATGCGCGCGCGCTTAAATACGGCGCCCGCTTTCCCGCCCGCGCCGTGCATAGCGTGGATGCGGCGACGCCCACGGGCGGCTCGCTTCTCGCCAAGGCGCGCGCCGCCTTCGTGCTTCTGCGCGGCGTATGGCAGGCGCTGCGCCTCCTGCGCCGGCTCAGGCCCGCCTGCGTGGTGGGCTTCGGCGGCTATCCCACCGTGCCGCCGCTCACCGCCGCCGCCCTCCTGCGCATCCCCGCCGTGCTGCATGAGCAGAACGCGGTGATGGGCCGCGCCAACCGTTTCCTTGCGGGGCGCGTCGCGCGCGTGGCGACGGGCTTTCCCCAGCTTGCGGGCGCGGGCGCGGACGTGGCTGACCGATGCGTTTTCGTCGGCAATCCGGTTCGGCCTGCGGTTCTTGAGGCTGCGCGCATGTCGCCGCCGGGCTTTGCGGAGGGGCGCTTGCGCCTGCTCGTCACCGGCGGCTCGCAAGGCGCGCGGGTGATGTCCGACGTGACGCCTGCCGCGCTTGAACTGCTCGCGCAGGACCTGCGCGCGCGCATCGATCTTGTGCAGCAGGCGCGGGCGGAGGACGAGGCGCGCGTGCGCGAGGCTTATGCGCGCCTTGGCGTCAACGCGCAGGTCGCGCCTTTCTTCGCCGATCTGCCGGCGCGCATGGCGCAGGCGCATCTGGTGATCGCCCGCGCGGGCGCCTCCACCGTCAGCGAGCTGTCGGTCGTCGGCCGCGCGTCCCTTCTCGTGCCTTTCCCTTTCGCGCTCGACCAGGATCAGGCGGCCAACGCCGCCGAGCTTGCGCGCAGCGGCGCAGCTCTGGTCATCGCCCAGTCCGATTTCACGCCGCAGCGCCTCGCGCGCGAGATTGAAGCCGTCTTCGCGGATCCGCAGGGCTTGACGCGGCGCGCTGCGGCGGCCAAGAGCGCAGGTGTGCCTGACGCCGCCGCGCGGCTCGCCGATCTCGTCGCCCGCGTCGCGGGGCCCGCCCACGGCTGAGGGGAGCAGAGGAGCCAGCATGAAACTTCCGCGCGAACTCGGCCCCATCCACTTCGTCGGCATCGGCGGCATCGGCATGTCGGGCATCGCAGAAGTGCTTCTCAACCAGGGCTATGCGGTGCAGGGCTCCGACGCCTCGGAGAACGCCAATGTGCTGCGCCTGCGCGAGCGCGGCGCGCGCGTCTTCGTCGGCCATGACGCGCAGAATCTCGGCGACGCCGAAGTGGTCGTCGTCTCGACGGCGATTCGCCGTGACAATCCCGAACTCGCCGCCGCGCGCGAGAAGCGCCTTCCCGTGGTGCGGCGCGCGGAAATGCTCGCCGAACTCATGCGCCTCAAGCGCTCCATCGCGGTGGCCGGCACGCATGGCAAGACCACGACCACCTCCATCGTCGCGGCGCTGCTTGATGCGGGCGGGTTCGATCCCACCGTCATCAACGGCGGCATCATCAACGCCTATGGCACCAATGCGCGGCTGGGCGCGGGCGAATGGATGGTGGTGGAGGCCGACGAGAGCGACGGCACGTTCCTGAAACTGCCGGCGGACGTTGCGGTCGTCACCAATATCGATCCCGAGCATCTCGATCATTTCAAGACGTTCGACGCCATCAAGGACGCGTTTCGCGCGCTCGTCGAGAACCTGCCCTTCTATGGTTTCGCGGTGATGTGCCTCGACCATCCCACGGTGCAGGAGCTTGTGGGCCGCATCGAGGATCGGCGCGTCATCACCTATGGCGAGAATCCGCAGGCTGACGTGCGCCTGCTCGATGTCGATCTGTCGGGCGGCGCCTCGCGCTTCAACGTGCTCATCCGCGACCGCGCGACCGCGCAGGCGACCTATCTTGAAAATCTCGTGATGCCCATGCCCGGCCATCACAATGCGCTCAACGCCACCGCCGCCGTCGCCGTCGCTCATGAGCTGGGCATGTCGTCGGAGGGAATCCGCAAGGCGCTTGCGGGTTTCGGCGGCGTGAAGCGGCGCTTCACCCGCGTCGGCGAATGGAAGGGCGCGCTCATTTTCGACGATTACGGCCACCACCCCGTCGAGATCGCAGCGGTCCTGCGCGCCGCGCGCGCCTCCACGAAGCAGAAGGTCGTGGCCGTCGTCCAGCCCCACCGCTATTCGCGCCTGCAGGCGCTGTTCAATGATTTCGCGACCTGTTTTAACGACGCCGATTGCGTGATCGTGGCCGATGTCTATCCCGCCGGCGAGAAGCCGCTCGAAGGCTTCGACAAGGCCCATCTCGTCGCCGCCATCAAGGCGCATGGCCATCGCAACGTGATCGCGCTCGAGGGGCCGCAGGCTCTGGCGCGCACGGTCGCGGGCGTCGCGGGAGAAGGCGATTACGTCGTTTGTCTGGGCGCGGGCAACATCACCCAATGGGCCGCGCAATTGCCCGGCGAACTGGCGGAGCTGGGCGCGTGAGCTTTCCCGACATCGTCGAGGAGCTGCGCGCGCAGGCGCCAGACCTGCGCGGCACGCTCATCGCCAATGCGCCGCTTGCGCCCTACACATGGTTTCGCGTGGGCGGGCCGGCGCAGGCGCTGTTCACGCCGGCCGACGAGGACGATCTCGCTTATTTCCTGCAGCGCCTGCCGGCCGAGGTTCCGGTGACGACCATCGGCCTTGGCTCCAACATGATCGTGCGCGACGGCGGCGTGGCCGGCGTCGTGGTGCGGCTCTCCGGCAAGCCGTTCGGCGAGATCGAAATCCTTGAGGGCTGCAAAATACGCTGCGGCGCAGCGGTTCCCGACATGAAGCTCGCGCGCGCGGCAGCCGAGGCCGGGATCGACGGGCTCGCCTTCTATCGCGGCATTCCCGGTTGCGTCGGCGGCGCCTTGCGCATGAACGCAGGCGCCCATGGCGGCGAGACGACGGACGTGCTCGTGGAGGCGCGCGGGGTGGACCGCGCCGGAGAGCTGCGCACGTTCTCCCACGCGGACATGGGTTTCTCCTATCGCCATTCGAGCGCGCCCGACGACGTGATCTTCACGAGCGCATTGTTTCAGGGCCGCCCCGGCGCGAGCGCCGACATTCTCGCCGAGATGGAGCGCATCATGGCCGCGCGCGAGGCCGCGCAGCCCATCCGCGAGAAGACTGGCGGCTCGACGTTCAAGAACCCCAAGCCTGACAGCGCCTGGAAGCTCATTGACGCCGCAGGTTGCCGCGGGCTCGTCGTCGGCGACGCGCAGGTGAGCGAGATGCACTGCAATTTCCTCATCAACCGAGGCTCGGCCACGGCGGCCGACATCGAGGGATTGGGCGAAGAGGTGCGTCGGCGCGTTAGGGAGAAGACGGGCGTCGAACTGCAATGGGAGATCCGGCGTATCGGCGCGCGCATTTAAGCGAGGAGGTTCGCATGAGTGACGACGCGGCTCGCTGGAAACACGACGGCGTGCGGGTGATCCCCGCCGGCTCCCTTGACGCCAACACGCCCCAGACGCCGGGCATGAACCGCGCCGCCGCAATCGATTTCGCGCGCGCGGGCGCGCAGAAACTGTGGGCGGGCACGGTGTCGATCCATGCAGGCGCGAAGACCGGCGCGCATCATCACGGACCGCTCGAAAGCGTGATCTATATCGTGCGCGGAAAAGCGCGCATGCGTTGGGGCGAAAGGCTCCAGTTCACGGCGGAGGCGGGGCCGGGCGATTTCATTTTCGTGCCGCCTTTCGTGCCGCATCAGGAGATCAACGCGAGCCAGGACGAGACGCTGGAATGCGTGCTCGTGCGCAGCGACGGGCAGGCGACCGCGATCAATCTCGACATCGAACCTGTTGAGGCGCCCGAAGACGTGAAGTGGATCGATCCCGTCCATCGCGCCTGAGCGCATGGGCGCGGGCGCGCGCGCACGCCTGAAGGCCGCGCTTCCCCACTTTCACCCTCCGGTAAGCTTAATGCCTTACTGCGAATGCACGACAGGCGCGCAGCCGACGCCGCGCGAACGAGAAAGGCCGCCCCCATGAGCGCTCCCAAGAGCAAGCACGTCGCCGTCCTGATGGGGGGCTGGTCGTCGGAGCGCGACGTCTCGCTGCGTTCGGGCGCGGCCTGCGCCAAGGCGCTCGAGGGCGAGGGCTACGCAGTGACGCGCGTCGACGTCGACCGCGACGTGGCGCGCAAGCTCGCGGAGCTGAAGCCGGACGTCGCCTTCAACGCCCTGCACGGCCCTGCGGGCGAGGACGGGTCGATCCAGGGCCTGCTCGAATTGCTGCGCATTCCCTACACCCATTCCGGCGTGCTCGCCTCCGCGCTCGCCATGAACAAGGCCATGGCCAAGATCGTGATGGCGGCCGCCGGCGTGCCCGTTCCGCAGGGGCGAATCGTTAACAGGCGGGACGCCGCGCGCGCTCATGCGCTTGAGCCGCCTTACGTTCTCAAGCCGATCGCGGAAGGATCGTCCTATGGCGTCTTCATCGTCGGCCAAGGTGAAGCCGCGCCGCCGGCCGCGCTCGCCGATCCCGACTGGCGATACGGGGAAACCCTTTTAGCTGAGAGGTTTATCGCAGGCAGGGAGCTAACCTGCGCCGTGATGGGCGACCGCGCTCTGGACGTCATCGACATCCGGGCGGCGGATGGCGGCTGGTACGATTACAACGCAAAATATTCAAAAGGCGGCTCAATCCACATCCTTCCGGCCGAACTTAAAGGAAATATTTACCAACACATTCAAGAGTTGGCGTTAACGGCGCACAGGGCGCTCGGGTGTCGCGGGGTGAGCCGCAGCGACTTCCGGTACGACGACCGACCCGATGGTACAGGGGAGCTCGTGGTCCTGGAGGTGAATACCCAACCGGGTATGACCGAAACGTCCCTCGTTCCGGAGCTCGCGGCGCATGCCGGGTTTTCGTTCGGTGAGTTGGTTCGATGGATGGTGGAAGACGCCTCCTGCGATCGATGACGGGGGCCTACCCCCCGCTATCTCCCGCCCAGCCTGCGCTGGCGGGTTACGCGGTCGCGCGTCCTGACGCCCATCGCCACGCGGGCCGGGGCTTCGTGTTCCGCCGCCGCCGTCGCTCGCGCGCCGCAGTGGCGCGTTTCTTCTCGTTCGCGCGCAGGCGCGGCGCAGGCTTCGCGCTCGTCGCCGCCCTGTTCGCTGGCGTCGGCCTTTACGGCGGCGTCATCGGCGGCGGTCTTGATCGCTATGTGGCCGAACACGGCGCCTTCGAGGACATCGCCGCGCGCGCCATCGGCTTTGGCGTCCGCCAGATCACGATCTCCGGCCAGCGCACGCTTTCGCCCGCCGAAGTGCTCGCCGCCGCTGAGATCACAGACCGCAATTCGCTGCTGTTCCTCGATCCCGGCGCGGTGCGCGAACGTCTGATGGAGGATCCGCTCATCCTCGATGCGCGCGTGCGCAAACTTTATCCCGACCAGCTCGCCATCGAGATCGTCGAGCGCGACGCCTTCGCCTTGTGGCAGAACGATGGGCAGGTGTTCGTCATCGCCTCCGACGGCAAGCCGATCGACACGCTGCGCGACGAGCGTCTTGCGAATCTTCCCTTCGTGGTGGGCGAGGGCGCCAACGAGCGCGTCGCAGAGTTCCAGCGCATCGTGGACGCGGCGGGCGATTTCAAGTCCAAGATCCGCGCCGGCGTGCTGGTCACCAACCGCCGCTGGAATGTGAAGCTCACCAACGGCGTCGACGTGAAATTGCCCGAACAGAATCCCGAAGCCGCCATCGCGGCGCTCGCTCAGCTCGCCCGTGAGCAGAAGGTCCTCGACAAGGACCTGCTCTCCATCGACATGCGCATTCCCGGCCGCATGGTCGCGCGCCTGAGCGAGGAAGCCGGCGCCGCGCGCGCCGAGTCGCTCGCCAAACGTCCGAAGCGGGGGCCGGCATGAGCGCGCAATATTACACTCCGCGCATGAAGCCCCTGTCGGCGCGCAAGAGCGCGATCCTCTGCGCGCTCGACGTGGGCACCTCGAAAGTGGCCTGCCTGATTGCGCGGCTCATGCCCGCCGAACAATCCGATCTGCTGCGCGGCCGCACCCATCGCTGCCGCATTCTCGGCATCGGCCATCAGCGCTCGCGCGGTCTCAAGGGCGGCGTGGTCATCGACATGGAGGAGGCCGAGAAGGCGATCCGCCTTGCCGTCGACGCCGCCGAGCGCATGGCCGGCGTTCAGGTCGAGAGCGTGATCGTCAACATCAGCGGCGGTCGCCTCGGCTCCAATTTTTATGGCGCGAAAGTGCGCGTGGGCCGCAAGTCCGTTTCCGAAGCCGACGTGCAGCGCGTCCTTGAGGGCGCCGCCTCTCACGCCGCCCAGCAGGGCCGCGCGGTCATGCACTCCCTGCCGCGCGCCTTCGCGCTCGACGGGGCCGCAGGCGTGCGCGATCCGCGCGGCATGATCGGCGAGGAACTGGGCGCGCAGATGCATGTCGTCAGCAGCGATGCGGCTTCCGCGCGCAATCTGATGCTGGCGGTGGAGCGTTGCCATCTCGACGTGGAGGCGGTCGTCGCCACGCCTTACGCGGCCGGCCTCGCCTCCCTCGTCGATGACG
The DNA here is from genome assembly GCA_964645525.1 of uncultured Beijerinckia sp. GTDB lineage: Bacteria > Pseudomonadota > Alphaproteobacteria > Rhizobiales > Beijerinckiaceae > Terripilifer. Next base: position 35,597 of record CAZYBF010000013.1, on the reverse strand, counting down.
AGGCGGAGATGGGAACGATCGTCGTCGATCTTGGCGGCGGCACCACCTCCATCGCCGTGTTCGCCGACAACAGGCTCGAACATGTGGACGCGATCGCGGTGGGCGGCAATCACGTGACGATGGACGTCGCGCGCGGCCTCACCCTGCGCCTGTCCGACGCGGAGCGCCTGAAGACCTATTACGGCGCCTGCATCTCCTCGCCCTCTGACGATCGCGAGACGATCGCGGTCAGCCAGGTCGGCGAGGACGGGGATCAGGTGACGCATCTGCCCAAGTCCAGCCTCGTGCGCATCATCAAGCCGCGGGTGGAGGAGATTCTCGAACTGGTGCGCGACCGGCTCGCGAGCGCGGGCTATGCGCCGCAGGGCGGCCAGCGCCTCGTGCTCACGGGCGGCGCAAGCCAGCTCACCGGCCTGCCGGAGGCGGCGCGCCGCATCATTTCAAGCCAGGCGCGGCTCGGCCGTCCGCTCGGCATTCAGGGCCTGCCGGAATCGGCCAAGAACCCCGCGTTCGCAGCGGCGGTAGGCCTGATCCTTTACCCGCAATACGCGGGCATCGAGTTCTTCGAGCCGCGTCGTATGCCGATGCTGCAGGCGGCCAGCGGAGAGGGATACGTCGGCAATGTGGTTCGGTGGTTGAAGAGCAGTTTTTGAGAATGCGCCTGCGGGCGGGCCGCGCGGCGGCCGGCGCGCCCAAGGGTGGGACGAAACATGAGGACGGGCGCAGCGCCCAGCAAATCGAGAGGCTGAAATGACGATCAATCTGAAGGCGCCTGAGCTCCGCGAACTGAAGCCCCGCATCATGGTCTGCGGCGTCGGCGGCGCCGGCGGCAATGCGGTGAACAACATGATCACCTCGGGCCTGGCGGGCGTCGACTTCATCGTCGCCAACACCGACGCGCAGGCGCTGACGTCCTCCAAGGCCGATCGCATCATCCAGATGGGCATGCAGGTGACCGAAGGCCTCGGCGCCGGCGCCCAGCCTGAAGTCGGCCGCGCGGCCGCTGAAGAGGCGATGGAGGAGATCCGCGACCACTTCGCCGGCGTGCACATGGTGTTCGTCACCGCCGGCATGGGCGGCGGCACCGGCACGGGCGCTGCGCCTGTCATCGCGCGCGCTGCGCGCGACATGGGCATTCTGACGGTCGGCGTCGTCACCAAGCCGTTCCAGTTCGAGGGCATGCGCCGCATGCGCATCGCGGAATCGGGCATCACCGAATTGCAGAAGTCGGTGGACACGCTGATCGTGATTCCCAACCAGAACCTGTTCCGCGTCGCCAATGAAAAGACCACCTTCGCCGACGCCTTCTCGATGGCCGACCAGGTGCTCTATTCCGGCGTGGCCTGCATCACCGACCTCATGGTGAAGGAAGGCCTCATCAACCTCGACTTCGCCGACGTGCGCGCGATCATGCGTGAAATGGGCAAGGCGATGATGGGCACGGGCGAGGCCACCGGCGAGCGCCGCGCGATCCTCGCCGCGGAGGCCGCCATCGCCAATCCGCTGCTCGACGAAACCTCCATGCGCGGCGCGCGCGGCCTGCTGATCTCGATCACCGGCGGCAACGACCTGACGCTCTATGAGGTGGACGAGGCGGCGAGCCGCATCCGGCAGGAAGTGGACGAGGAAGCCAACATCATCCTCGGCGCCACGTTCGATGAATCGCTCGACGGCATCGTGCGCGTCTCGGTGGTCGCCACCGGCATCGACACGCCCGCCAAGCAGATCAACGCGGCCGAGACCCGCATCGCGGAAGCCGCCGAGAAGCTGCGCGCCCAGGCTGCGGCCGGCCAGCGTCCCGCCGCTTTCCAGGCCGCGCCGGCCGCCCCCATGGCTCCCGTCGCTCCGCTCGCTCCGCCGCCGGCGCCCGAACCCGCCGCGCAGCCTTACTACGCCGAGCCGGCGGCGCCTGCGCCCGCGCCTCTGCAGCAGGCTCCCGCCTATGCGCCCGCGCAGGCGCTGGCGCAGGGCGCTCAGGACGTGCAGATCGAGCCGATCCGTCGCCCGGCCGCCTATGCTCCCGCGCCCGCGCCCGCGCCGGTCGCGACCGAAGCCCACGCGCCCCACGACGCCGGCCCCTTCGTGCCGCCGCAGGCGGAGCGCGTGATGCGGCCCCCGCGCATGCCCACGCCTGAGGAGCTGCCGCTCCCCGCGCAGGCCCAGCTCGCCGCCATGCGCGGCGAACGGCCTGCGGAAGGCCACCCCGAGCAGAAGCGCCGGGGCCTGCTGGAGCGCCTCACCGCTTTCGCGCGCGCCTTGCCCGAGGAGTCGCAGCAGTTCCAGCCGGCCCCGGTTCAGGCGCGCCCCCGCGCCCCCATGGCGCCGATGGCCGCCCCGATCCCGGCTCCGCGCCCGGCCGCTCAGCCGCAGGCTCCCCATCCGGCCGCCCATCAGGCGCCTCATATGGATTACGCCCGCCGCCCGCAGGCCCAGCTGCCCCAGGCCCCGCGCCAGCAGCAGCTTGACCTGCATGGCCGCGCGGCGCCCGCGCGCTCGATCGAGGACGACCACCTCGAAATCCCGGCTTTCCTGCGGCGCCAAAGCAGCTGAGCCGCAAGCGAAATCCGGCTTGAAAGAGCCCGCGCCGCACCCCGGCGCGGGCTTTTTAGTTCATTGAAATCATTCAGACTCGATTAAGCATAACGCCTAGTTTTCCCCTTTGTTACACGCGGTAAGAAAGCGTGATTTTGGAATGGCGGAACCAAGGCTTAATTTGGCGAGGCGGTTCAGGGTTCTGCGCATGGCGAGGCAAGTCGCGCGCGGGAAGCCGGCCCAGACGTCGAGGCTCCCGAAGCGGGGCCGGGCGTCGACCCAGGGACAAAGCGTCGGATGCGACGCGGGAGGCCGGCAGGCTTCATCGCGGAGGCGGCGCCTTGCGGCCAGGAGAGGTCGCTGTTCGCCGCGCCCGGCGCGGACCAGACGACCAGCGCCCCCGGGCGCTTGTGGAGTTCAGCGCCTTCGGGCGCTTGTGGAGTTCAGCGCCTTCGGGCGCTTGTGGAGTTCAGCGTCTCCGGGCGCTTGTGGAAATCAGCGCTACACGCGCCAGCAGCGAGCGACGCATGAGACCGGCCAGACAGACGACGTTGAAGGGGCGCATCGCCCTCTCCGGCGCAGGCGTCCATTCCAACGCGCCCGCTCATCTCGTCCTGCGGCCCGCCGAGGCCAATTCCGGCATCACCTTCCTGCGCACCGGGCTTGAAGGCGGTCGCGAGCGCAGCATCGAAGCGAAGTGGTCTCAGGTGACGATGACGGAATTGTGCACCGTCATCGGCGATTCCTCCTCGGGCGCCGTCTCCACCATCGAACATTTGCTCGCCGCGCTCGCCGGCCTTGGCGTGGACAATGCGCGCGTCGAGGTGGACGGGCCTGAAGTGCCGATCATGGACGGATCGGCTGCGGCCTTCGTCGAGGCGATCGACGCCGTTGGCCTGACCGAGCTCGCCGCGCCGCGCCGCTATGTGAAAGTGCTCAAGCCCGTGCGCGTGGAGCATGGGCGCGCCTTCTCCGAACTGCGCCCCGCCGCGGAAGGCTTCCGCCTTGAGGTGGAGATCGACTTTGCGCAGGGGATCATCGGCCGCCAGAAGAAGACGATCGATCTCGACGCGAAGACGTTCCGCCGCGAAATCGCGCGCGCGCGCACGTTCGGCTTCGTGAGCGACGTCGAGCGCCTCTGGAAAGCGGGCTTCGCGCTCGGCGCCTCGCTCGACAATTCGGTCGCGCTGGAGGAAGGCCGCATTCTCAATCCGGAAGGCTTGCGGTTCGCCGACGAATTCGTGCGCCACAAGACGCTCGACGCGGTGGGCGACCTTGCGCTCGCCGGCGCGCCGCTGATCGGCGCTTATCGCTCCTATTGCGGCGGCCACCGCATGAACGTCGCCGTGCTGGAGGCCCTGTTCAAGGACCATTCCAATTATGCGATCGTGGAGGCGAGCGCGCAGCGCCTTGGCGGCCGCGCTGAACCGGCCTTCGCCGCCGCGCCCGCCTTCTCGGCCGAGCTCAACTGAGCCATTCGCGCGAGACGGCGCGAATTAGCCACAATCCAGCGCCAAAGCCCGCTCCGCGGGCCGCGACTCCATAGGCGTGGCCGCGCTCGCGAGTGGCGCGCCCGCCGCTTTTGTTGTAGAAGCCGTTCCCATGCTTCGCCCGGCCTCAACGCCGGGCGCGTCGTCTGGCGGGCGTGCTCGCGGACACATTCCCTTGAGGCGAGTCACCATGCAGCGCGTCGAGACCCTTCAGCCGCAGCTTCCGCAAGCCCGCCGTCGCGGCGCCCGTCTGGCGGGCCTGTGCGCCGCCATCCTGCTGGCGGGGGCTGCGGGCGGTTGCTCCACGCTCGACTCGCTCAATCCGTTCGGCGGCGAAAAATATGAAATGAAGCTTCTGCCGGACGAGCCGGCCGAGGCGATCTACGATCAGGGCCTCGCGCGCCTGGCGCGCAACGACCATGACGGCGCGGCCAAGAAATTCGCCGAGCTCGAAAAGCAGTTTCCCTTCTCGCAATGGTCGCGCAAGGGCCTTCTGATGGTGGTCTATTCCCACTATGAGGGCCGCAAATACGATGACGCCGTTGTGGCCGGCAATCGCTACGTCAGCCTCTATCCCTCGACGCCGGAGACGCCTTACGCGCTCTATCTGATCGGCATGTCGATGTACAACCAGATCCCCGACATCTCGCGCGATCAGGACCGCGCGGAGCAGGCGGTGAAGGTGTTCAACGACCTCGTGCAGAAATTCCCGAAGTCGGAATACGCCGAGGAGGCGAAGTTCAAGATCCTCGTCGCGCGCGACCAGCTCGCGGGCAAGGAAATGTCGGTCGGGCGCTATTACCTGTCGCGCAAGAATTACACGGCGGCCGCCAACCGCTTCCGCGAAGTGCTCGGCAAGTATCAGACGACGCGCCATTCCGAGGAAGCGCTCTATCGGCTGACGGAAGCCTATCTCGCGCTGGGCATCACCCAGGAGGCGCAGACCGCTGCGGCCGTGCTGGGGCACAATTTCCCCGACAGCCAGTGGTACAAGGACGCCTACGCGCTCCTCCAGACCGGCGGGCTCCAGCCCAGCGAAAATCGCGGCTCGTGGATTTCGCGCGTGTTTCGGACGACCTCGCAATCCTGATATGTTTCGGGAACGCCTGATTCTGGGTTCCCTATGCTTGTTCAGCTCGCGATCCGCGACATCGTCCTGATCGACCGGCTCGATCTCGAGCCGTCGGACGGGCTGACCGTGCTCACCGGCGAGACGGGCGCGGGCAAATCCATCCTGCTTGACGCTTTCGCGCTGGCGCTGGGCGCGCGCGGCGACGGATCGCTTGTGCGCGAGGGCCAGGCGCAGGGGCAGGTCACCGCCGTATTCTCGCTGTCCGCGCGTCACCCCGCGCTCGCGGCCGCGCAGGCGCAGGACATCGAGGTCGAGGGCGACCTGATCCTGCGGCGCGTGCAGATGAGCGACGGGCGCACGCGCGCCTTCGTCAACGATCAGCCTGTGAGCGTGCAGGCGCTGCGCGCCATCGCCGCCTCGCTGGTCGAGATTCACGGACAGCACGACGACCGCGCGCTCGTCGATCCCGCCATGCATCGCGCCCTTATCGACGCGGCCGGCGGGCTTGAGAGCGAGGTCGGCGCCGTGCGCAAGGCGTGGGCGGCCGCGCGCGAGGCGCGGCAGGCGCTCGCCGACGAGGAGGCGCGAATCGCAAAGGCGCGCGCCGACGCCGATTACCTGCGCCACGCCCATGCGGAGCTCACCAAGCTCACTCCGCAGCCGCGCGAGGAGGAGGAGCTGGCCGCGCGCCGCACGGCCATGCAGCAATCCGAAAAGATCGTCTCCGAATTGCGCGACGCCGATGACGCGCTGTCGGGAGAACATGCGCCGACGCCGCTGCTGCATGGCGTGATGCGCCGTCTTGAGCGGCGCGCGCAACAGGCGCCGCAGCTTGTCGAGCCCTCGCTGAAGGCGCTCGACGCGGCGCTGAACGCAGTCGATCTCGCCGCGCAGGCGGTGAGCGAGGCTCTGCGCGCGTGTGATTTCGATCCCCGCGAACTGGAGCAGATCGAAGAGCGTCTGTTCGCGCTGCGCGCGGCGGCGCGCAAATATTCCGTGCCCGTGGACGATCTCGCCGCGCTCGCCGCGCGCTATGAGTCCGACCTTGCATCCCTCGACGCAGGCGAGGCGCGCCTTGTCGAACTCGCGCGCGCAGCCGAGGCCGCGCAGGCGCGCTATCGCACGCTCGCCGACGCCTTGAGCGCCGCGCGCGTCAAGGCCGCCGCCGCCCTCGACAAAAAGGTGAACGGCGAGCTCAAGCCCCTCAAGCTCGAACAGGCGCGCTTCTCCACGCAGGTCTCAAGCGAGCTCGACAACGCCGGGCCCGACGGTCTCGACCGGGTGGAGTTCTGGGTGCAGACCAATCCGGGCACGCGGCCGGGTCCGCTCATGAAAGTGGCGTCCGGCGGCGAGCTTGCGCGCTTCATGCTGGCTTTGAAAGTCGTGCTGGCGGATCGCGGCTCGGCGCCCACGCTCGTCTTCGACGAGATCGACACCGGCGTGGGCGGCGCGGTCGCCGACGCCATCGGCCAGCGGCTCGCACGGCTCGCTGCGCGCGTGCAGGTGCTTGCTGTCACCCACGCCCCGCAGGTCGCCGCCCGCGCGAGCGGCCATTTGCGCATCGCCAAATCAGCCGCCGACAAAGGCAAGCGCGTCGCCACCCGCGTCGAGCCGCTCGCCGAGGATGCGCGCCGCGAGGAGATCGCCCGCATGCTGGCGGGCGCCACGATCACGGATGAAGCGCGGGCGGCCGCCCGCCGTCTGATCGAAAGCGCGCAGGCGGGGTGAGGCGGGCCGCGTAGCTGCCGGTCGCGTCGTCACGGAATTGCGTCGATCACGACCTTCACCGCATGCGCGGCGCGTGACGCGCGCATGACCGCAGGGAAAAGCGTCCCGACCCGCAGGCCGCCGCCGGGCGCGGGTTCCGGCTTCACCACGGCGCTGGCGCGCGCTATGTGAGGGCGCATGAAGAAGCCCGTTCCCGTCGAAGATCTCACGCCGATCGAGGCGCGCGTCGAACATGCGCGCCTGCATGATGAGATCGCCGCCCACGACGTCGCCTATCACCAGAAGGACGCGCCCGTCGTCTCCGACGCGGAATATGACGCGCTGCGCCGGCGCTACGAGGCGCTGGAGGCGCAGTTCCCCGAGCTCGCCGGCGCGGCTTCGCTCTCGCGCAGCGTGGGCGCGGCGCCGTCGGAGAAATTCGCCAAGGTGCGCCACGCCGTGCCGATGCTCTCGCTCTCGAACGTGTTCGAGGAGGCGGAGGCGGAGGAATTCGTCGAGCGCGTGCGCCGCTTTCTCGGGCTTGGCGCAGGCCAGCCGATCGCTTTCGTCGCGGAGCCGAAGATCGACGGCCTGTCCTGCACGCTGCGCTATGAAGACGGCGCGCTCATGCAGGCTGCCACGCGCGGCGACGGCTACGAGGGAGAGGACGTCACCGCCAATGTGCGCACCATCGCCGAGATTCCGCACAGGCTTTCGGGGCGCGGCTGGCCGCGGGTGATGGAGGCGCGCGGCGAGATTTACATGCGCCGCAGCGATTTCGCCGCGCTCAACGCGCGGCAGGAAGCGGCGGGAGAGAAGGCGTTCGCCAATCCGCGCAACGCCGCCGCAGGCTCGCTGCGCCAGCTCGACTCCGCCGTCACCGCGCAGCGCCCGCTGCATTTCTTCGCTTACGCCTGGGGCGAATTGTCCGCGCCGCCGGCTGCGACCCAGATGGGCATGATCGAGGCGTTCCGCGGCTGGGGCCTGCCCACCAATGGCGAGACCGTGCTGTGCGAAGACGCCGCCGCGCTCGTCGCCCATTACAGGCGCATCGCAGAAAACCGCGCGCGCCTGCCCTATGACATCGACGGCGTCGTCTACAAGGTCAACGACCTCGCTCTGCAGCAGCGGCTCGGCTTCGTGTCGCGTTCGCCGCGCTGGGCGGTGGCGCATAAATTCCCAGCCGAACAGGCGATGACGATTCTGCGCGGCATCGACGTGCAGGTCGGCCGCACCGGCGCGCTGACGCCCGTCGCGCGGCTTGAGCCTGTGACGGTGGGCGGTGTGGTGGTGACCAACGCCACCCTGCACAACGAAGACGAGATCGCCCGCAAGGACGTGCGCGTGGGCGACACTGTGATCGTGCAGCGCGCGGGCGACGTCATTCCGCAGATCGTCGCCGTCGCGCTCGACAAGCGTCCGCCGGGCCTTGCGCCTTACGCCTTCCCCCATGTCTGCCCTGCCTGCGGCTCGGCCGCCGTGCGCGAGCTTGACGCGAAGGGCGAGGCCGATGCGGTGCGCCGCTGCACGGGCGGCCTTGTGTGTCCCGCGCAGGCGGTCGAGCGGCTCAAGCATTTCGCTTCGCGCAACGCCTTCGACATCGAGGGGCTGGGCGACAAGCAGATCGAGTTTTTCTACGAGAAGGGGCTCATCCGCGCGCCGGCGGACGTCTTCACGCTTGAGGCGCGCGATTCCGATCCCGCAAGCCTCGTGAAGATCCGCAATTTCGAGGGCTTTGGCGAAACCTCCGTGCGCAATCTGTTCGCCGCCATCGCCGCGCGCCGGTCGGTTGCGCTCAACCGATTCATCTTCGCGCTCGGCATGCGCCATGTGGGCGAGACGAACGCGCGCCGCCTCGCGCGTCATTTCGAAACCTTCGAGGCTTTGCGCGCGACCGCGCGCGCCGCGCAGGACAAGGACTCGGAAGCGCGGGCGGAGATCACGAACATCGAAGGCGTCGGCGACGTGGTGGCCGAGGCGGTCGTCGATTTCTTCGCTGAGCCGCATAATGAAACTGCGCTTGATGCGCTTCTGCGCGAAGTCACGCCGGTTCCCATGGAGCGGGTGGAATCGACGTCGCCTGTCGCGGGCAAGACCATCGTCTTCACGGGCGCGCTTGAGCGCATGACGCGCGAGGAGGCGAAGGCGATGGCGGAGCGGCTTGGCGCCAAGGTGGCGGGGTCGGTGTCGAAGAAGACCGATCTCGTCGTCGCGGGCCCGGGCGCGGGCTCCAAGCTCGCCAAGGCGGAAAGTTTCGGCGTGGAGGTCATCACCGAAGACGAATGGTTCATCCGCGTGGGCGGCTAAGCTCGCCCGCGCCGCGCGGCCAAGGCGGGGATTGTCGTCTCAACGATGAGCGGGGAAGCGGCGCGACGGCCGCACGTTGCGCTCGCCGCGCCGCGACCTTGAGCAATTCCCCCGCTCGGCCAAGCATAAGCGCGGCATTAATGTGAAGCTTGGCGGCTTGCCTTGCCGCCGCTTTCTGCGGCTTAATGGAAGGGGGGCCGGGGCTTGTCCGGCTGCGCGGCAAGGCGGCGGATATGTATAGCGCGACGACGAATGGCGTAACGGTCGAGGTGTTTCCGGTCTATCAGGCGGAGCGTTCGCGCCCGAAGGACCATTATTATTACTGGACCTTCGACATCGTGATTCACAATCTCGGCGACGTGAAGATTTACCTCACGTCGCGCCACTGGATCGTCCACGATCAGAAAGAGAAGCTCTACGAGATCCACGGTTCGGGCGTGAACGGCACGCAGCCCGTGGTGCAGGGCAAGTCCAGCTTCAAACATTCCTCCGGCTGTCCGCTCGGCACGCCTTCGGGCCGCATGCGCGGCGTGCTGCGTTTTCTGGATCAGGACCGCGTCGCCTTCGATGTGCGGGTGCCTGAGTTTCCGTTCCTCAATCCCGAGATTCCCGGCTGAGGGGGGAACCCCTCGCCGCCATGCGCGTAGCCTAACGTCGGCGCCGCATTCCGCGCGCGCATGGAGGCGCGCATGGAAGCGCAGGGCGCGAATTTCCTCATTTTTCTCTGGATCGTGGGCGCACCCGCCCTTCTGCTCCTGTTCGCGGAATGGCGTGAGCGGCGCCGGCGTCAGCAAGCGGCGCAATTGAGGGCGCGGGAGCCGCGCTGACCCTTTGCGCGCGTGTGGGGCCGGTGGCGGGCGGGTAACGTCGCGGATGGAACTCCTCCGGGGCCTTTCCATGCGCATTCTCGCCGTCATCTTCCTTACTGGCCTGACCCTGCTTGCCGTCGGGGTGTTTCTCGGATCCTGGATCGCCCTGCGCTAGCCGCCGGAATGGCGCTGATCCGGACGCGCGGCGGCGCCGTAGAAATACGGTGTCACCTCTGGAGTCCTCCAATGTCCCGTTCGCATGTCCTGGGCGCTTTCGCCGCCCTGCTGATGATCGCGCCCGCCGCCGCCTCCGCTCAGGACGTCGCAGCCGGCGAAAAATCCTTCGCCAAGTGCCGCGCCTGCCACCAGATCGGCGAGACCGCCAAGAATGGCGTCGGCCCGATTCTCAACGGGCTGATCGGCCGCCCGGCCGGCAGCGTCGCGGGCTATAATTATTCTGAAGCCAACAAGAACTCCGGCCTGACGTGGGACGAGGCGACCTTCTCGGAATACATCGCCGCCCCGGCCGCCAAGATCAAAGGCACGAAGATGGCTTTCGCAGGCATCAAGAACCCGCAGGAAGTCGCCGACCTCATCGCTTTCCTCAAGCAATATGGCGCTGACGGCAAAAAGAACTGAGCGCGCTGCGCACAAACGAAAAGAGCCCGGCTTCGCGCCGGGCTCTTGCGTTTAAGAGAAGCGCTGTGCGCGTTAGCCTTCCGGCGTGTCGCTGAAGTCCCACGCATAGGCGACGAAGATCGTGAAGTAGATCGCCGTGCCCGCGACGACAGGCGCGAACATGCCGCGCGCATGGAACCACGTCGCCATGCAGGACACCGCGAAAGCCACCGTCATGGCGAGCAGCGCGAGCGCGCCGATGCTGCGGTTGGAGCGCGTGCCGATGCCCATGATCACTTTGTAGGCGTTGAAAGCCACGGTCACCGAGAGCGCGGTGGCGCCGATGATGAGGCCGTAATAAGCCGCCGCTTTCGTTGCGGTGAAATAGACCCAGCCGCTCGCCAGAATCGCTGCGATGGAGACGGCGAGCGCAGCGAGGGCGCCGATCCGCGTGGAGAGATGCAATTCAGCCGCCGAAGAAGCGTAGGAATTGGCGCTAGAGACCGACATGGCGTTTTCCTTCCTGACCTTCCCCGCCCGCGCGACGCGGCGGGGGTCCGCCCTGAGAGCGGTTCGGCCAAAACTAAGGGAAAACGAGGAAACGTCAGCGGAAACATAGGCTTACGAAGTTTCACACCCGCATTTTCCCGGAGGGGTCGGCGACGCCGCGCGGGCGAACGGCCGCGTCTATGCTGGCGTCGGGGCGCATTTATGAAACATTCGTCTTTCTGCTTTTGAATAAGTGTGTTTCAGCCTGTCCGCGGTTCGTCTTTCCGCATTTCCCGATTTTTTCGCGCGCCGCCATTTCATGACCTCGCACGTTCCGCCGCCTGTCTCGACGCCCGCGATCCTGCTGCGCCATCGCGTTGAGACGAGCCTGCATCACGCCTGGTTTCGGCTGAAACTCGCCCTCGGCCAGAACGTGCGCGTGGATAAGAATTTCTTCGCCGGCCACGCCGTCGTCTCCCGATCGCTCGGCCGCTTGCCCCCAGGCGTCAGAATCACTTGCGCGGGGCGTAGCGACGGGATTGGCATGCAGGCGCTCGCGCGCCTGTCGGGGATCGTCTTCGCGCGCCTGTTCGGCGCCGCCTACGTCCATGCCCCGTTCGAAGAGGTCGATCACGCTTCCGCCGATGAGACGGCGCGTTGGGAGAAGTTATTCCGTCTGGGCGAAGGGTTCGAACGCGTGGATCCCGCCCGCCATCGCCTGCGCAACTACGCACAGCACATCGTTGACCCCAAACCATTCGCGCCGCAGGACGTGCTGGTTTTCCAGCAATTCTGGTGGCTCACGCGCCGCTACCCGGCGCTGCTGACGCAATGCGCGCCTTTTTTCCGCAGTCGGTTCGATTACGCCGGCGAGACGTCGCCGGAGACTGCGCAGGGTCATATGCTGGAAGCGCCTGCGCAGGAGACGAGCGGGCGCGAGATCCTGCGGGTGGCGGCGCATGTGCGCCGGGGCGACGTGTCACGCGAGCGCAATTCGCTGCGCTACACGCCCGACGCGGCGGTGCTGGCGCGCATCGCGCAGGTGCAGGCGGCCGCGCGCGACCTCGGCCTTGCTTGCGCGGTGGAGGTGCACTCCCAGGGCGATCCGGCCGATTTCGCCGCTTATGCGGAGCAGGGCTGCGCGCTGCGCCTCAATTGCGACGCGCCATGGACCATGCGCCAGCTCGCGGGCGCGCAGGTGCTGATCACCGCGCGCAGCTCCTTCAGCTTTGTCGCCGGACTCATGAATCCCGGCCTCGTGATCTATGAACGCGCATTCAATCCCCCGCCGCCCGAATGGCTCGCTTGCGATGGGCGCGGGCGGCTTGAACCGCGTCGATTGCGCGCCGCGCTCGCCTGTTCCGTTGAACGCGCGACGCAGGAAAAAGCGCTGGACCGGCTCTCCGCCAACCTCTAGCATTTAAAAAGAACGGCCCGCCGCAAGGAAGAGGCCGATGAGGAAACGATTGGCGCGCATTTCCGGGCTTCCGCTCAGGTTTGTCGCGCAGCAGGGAGGACGCCATGGACAGCATGTTCCAACGTTCCGTCTTGGCGCCGTCATTCGGCGCCACGTGTTCCGACGCCGCACGTTCCGGCGCCGCAGGCCTGTTCGCCGCGGGGCTCTTGTCCTGCTTTCTCGCGATCGGCGCCGCGCCTGCGCAGGCCCAGAGCGAGGATCTCGCCGCCTTCTACAAAGGACGGCAGGTGCAAATCGTCATCGGTTCGGCCGCAGGCGGCGGCTATGACATGTACGGCCGGCTCGTCGCGCGCAACATCGGCAGATATCTGCCGGGCGCGCCCAATGTGGTGGCGGCCAACATGCCCGGCGCCGGCGGCAACGCCGCCGCGTCCCATGTGGCGAATCTCGCGCCGAAGGACGGCACGTTCGTGGGCGCGGTTTCGGCGGGCTCGCTGCTCGATCAATTGATCAGCTCGAAGGGCGATCAGATTCGCCATGACGCGCGCACGCTCAATTACATCGGCAGCGCCAATTCCGAAGTGTTCACCTGCCTTGTGGCGAGCAAGTCGTCCGTGCAGCGCTTCGAGGATCTGTATAGCCAGGAGATCATGCTGGGCTCGAGCGGGGGAACGACGCGCGACATGCCGCTCGGCCTCAAACACGTGCTCGGCGCGAAGATCAAGCTCGTAGCCGGCTACAATGGCACGCGCGAAGTGGGCCTCGCCATCGAGCGCGGCGAAGTGAGCGGCATCTGCGGCATGGGCTGGACATCCATTCGCTCGCAGCGCCCGGAATGGTTCGAGAAAAATCTCGTGCGCGTGCTCGTTCAGGAATCAAGCGTCGGCACGCCCGATCTCAACGCGCAGAAAGTGCCGTTGTCGGTGAGCTTTGCGAAGAACGAAGAACAGAAGGCCATGCTCGATCTGCTTTACGCGCAGGGCGTGTTTACGCGCCCCTTCGTGATGGCGGCGGAAGTGGACAAGGCCAAAGTGGCCGCGTTTCGCGAGGCCTTCATGAAGGCGCTCGCCGATCCCGCCGCCCAGCAGGAAGCCGAAAAGCAGAAGCTTGAAATCACCGCGATCAGCGGCGCCGATCTCGCCGCCATGGTGGCCAAGATCTACGCGCAGCCGCCTGCGGTCGCCCAGAAATTGCGCGCCGCCTTGTCGGCCGAATAAGCGCGCCCGTAATGAGCCAGGAGAATGCAATGACGCACGAAGTTCAGCTCTATTGCTGGCATTTCATGTCCTATCCCTATCTCTCGAAAGATTTCGACGAGACGCAGGATTCGGGCTGGGTGACGGTTCCCAATTCGCTGTGGGACAGGGAGCGCAGCCGCGGCCTCTACCAGCAATATCTCGACCAGCTCGTCTACGCCTCCGAACTCGGCTTCGACGGCATGGTGCTCAACGAGCATCATCAGAACATCTACGGCCTGATGCCCTCGCCCAATCTGCTGGCGGCGGCGCTCACGCAGAAAACCAAGCGCGGCAAGATCATCGTGCTCGGCGACCTGCTGCCGCTCTATATGAACCCGCTGCGCGTGGCTGAAGAATACGCGATGCTGGACAATATGTCGGACGGTCGGCTCATCGCCGGCTTCGCGCCCGGCTCAGGCCCCGAGACGTTCAATTACGACGTCGCGTCCGCGCCCTCGCGCGAACAATTCTGGGAAGCGGTGGAGCTGATCGAGCAGGCGTGGACGCGTCCCGGGCCGTTCCCCTTCGAGGGCAAGCATTATCCGCTGCGCTACGTGAACCCCTGGCCGCAGCCCACGCAATCGCCGCATCCGCAAATCTGGATTCCCGGCGCGCGCTCGAAAGAGACGCTCGTGGAGATCTCCAAGCGCGGATATTGCTATTTCCTCTCCTCCCGCAGCCACGGCAAGGAGACCGCGAAGTCGGTGCAGAAGTTCCAGCAGACGCTCGCCGAGCACGGCAAGACCTATCTGCCGAACCGCATGGGCATTCTCATGTCCACCTATGTGGGCGAGACCGACAAGATCGCGCAGGAGGAAGCGCGCGAGGGCATCTGGTACTTCCTGCGCAATTGCCTGAAGGGGCATCAGCGCCGCGAAGGCCGCCAGCTCACCTTCGGTCCGGGCGTGCCCTACATCCCCGTCTCGGAGTTCCGCGAATATCTGCGTCATTCCGATCCCACCACGCCGCTCTTGGGCGACACGCAGGACTGGGACGATCTGCAGCGCTCGCAGTCGATCATCGTCGGCTCGCCCGACACGGTCTATCGCCGCTTCATGGATGTGCTGGAGCACGCCCACGTGGGCCATCTGCTCATCCAGTTCCACATGGGCAATATGGCTGACGAGCTGGCGCGCAAGAGCATGCGCCTGTTCTGGACCGAAGTGGCGCCGCGGCTGAAACAGTCCACCGGCGAAATGTATGGAAAAATCTTCGCGAAGGCCGAAGAGCAGGCGATGAAGGAGCAGGTGCTGTGAGCGAACGCTTGATCGAGGTCGGACGACGCATCGTCAATGTGATCGAACAGGGCGAGGGCGCGCCTCTTCTTTACTTGCACGGTTTCGCCGATGTGCACGGCGTCTCCGGGTCCCTGTTTCCTTTCCATGAACAGCTCGCGCGCCATCGGCGCCTGATCGCGCCCGCCCATCCAGGCGTGAACGGAAGCGACGAGCTTGAAGGCTATTCGGTCGATGACGTCGTCTACAGCTATCTCGAACTGCTCGACGCGCTGAAGATCGATCGGTTCGACCTGATCGGCCATTGCGCGGGCGGGTGGATCGCGGCCGAAATCGCCGTGCGTCACCCTGAGCGCGTGCGCAGTCTCGGCCTCATCGGCGCCACGGGCCTGTTCATTCGCGGCCAGTTGATCGCCGACGTCTTCATGCACGCCCAGCCCGAGCGCGGCGTGGATTACACGACGCTGCGGCGAACCTTCTTCTCCTCCGCCGACGCGCCGCTCGCGCAGCGCTACTTCCCCAACGGGCGCGGCGACATTGACGAAGAGACGCGCCGCTACGGCATGCTGCGCTTCGGCTCGTTCTTCGGCTTCAAGCCGCCCTATTTCTACAATCGCAGCCTCATCGACAGGCTTGGGCGCGCAGACATGCCCGCCTTCGTGGCCTGGGGCGAATCCGACGCCATGACTCCGCTCAGCCATGGCGAGGCCTATGCGCGCGGGCTCGCGCGCAGCGCGCCGCTGATGGTGGTGAAAGGCGCCGGCCATGCAGCACATCTGGAATCGCCTGAGGTGACGAAAGCCTTCGAGGCTTTTCTCGCTGCGCAGACCGTCGCCTGAGGCGGCGCGCGCAAGAAACAAGGGAGGGAGACGAATGAAAAAGATTTCGATTGCAGCCGCCTCCCTCGCCGCGCTCACGGCGGCGAGCGCGCCTGCGCTCGCGCAGCAATCCGTCGAGCAGCATTATCAGACGAGGAAGACGATCAATCTGGTGATCGGCTATGCGCCGGGCGGCAGCTATGATCTCTACGCCCGGCTTGTGGCGCGTCATCTCGGCCGCTTCATTCCCGGCGCGCCTGCCATTGCGGCGCAAAACATGCCGGGCGCTGGTTCTCTGGCCGCCGCCAATTACATTTTCGCCGTCGCGCCCAAGGACGGCACGGCGCTGGGCGCGCTTGGCGAGACGCTCGCCATGGAGCAGGCGCTGCGCAATCCCGGCGCGAAATATGACGCCGCGCAGCTCACCTGGATCGGCCGCATCGCCTCGAGCAACAACATCCACCTCGTCTGGCACACGGCGAAGGCGCAATCGGTGGAGGATACGAAATCCATCGAGATGACGGTGGCGGGCACGGGGCCCGCGAATCTCGCGGAGACGGTGCCGAAACTGCTCAACGTGATCGCCGGCACGAAGTTCAAGGTCGTGTCGGGCTATCAATCCTCCGGGCCGGGCATGCTTGCGATGGAGCGCGGCGAGGTTGATGGCGCGGGCACGTCCTGGGCGGTCATCAAGGCGCAGCACATGGACTGGCTGCGCGACAAGAAGATCCGCATCATCCTGCAGGACGTGCCGGAGCGCGATCCCGAATTGCCCGACGTGCCGGCCCTGCTCGAATTCGCCAAGAACGACGCGGATCGCGCGCTGCTCAACCTTTACGCCTCGGGCGGCGCCATCGGGCGCGCCTATTCCGCCCCGCCCGGCCTGCCTGAGCCGATCACCGCGGCCTTGCGCGCGGCCTTCCAGAAAATGACGCAGGACGCCGATATGCTGGCGGAGGCGAAAAAGATGAATCTGTCCATCGAGCCCGCCGACGACAAGGCGCTGCTGAAAGTCGTGCAGGAGACAGTGAAAGTGGACGATTCCGTGCGCCAGCGCGTGCGCGAGATCTTCGGCAACTGAACGGCGGACGAAGTGCCTTACAGTTCTCGCAACGGATTGCGCATCCATTACGAAGTCCATGGCGACGGGCCCGCGATGGTGCTCGTTCACGCCAATCCCTTCGACCGTCGCCTGTGGCAATATCAGGTCGCGCGTTTCTCGCCGTTCTTTCGCGTGATCGCCGTGGACCTGCGTGGCTACGGGCTTTCGGACAAGCCGCAAGAGCCCTTCACGCTGCATGACATGATGAACGACGTGCTTGGCGTATGCGCGGACGAAGGCGTTGCGAACGCCGTTTTCGCCGGCGTCAGCGTCGGCTCCGGCATCAGCCTGCTCGCGGCCATAGAGCGGCCGGAGATGGTGCGGGCGGCGATCCTCGTGGGAGGATCAAGCGCGGGGCCGCGCGACGTCGAGGCCTTGGTGAAAGGCTTCGAGGGGCAGGATCTCGCCGCCTATCTTCTCTCGCTGATGCGCGGCTATGTCGCGCCGGAGTTCGCAGCGAGCGCTCTGGGCGATTATCTCTTGCGTCGGTTCGTGGAGAACGCGCGCGATCTTTCCGCCGCCTGCATCGCGAACATTTTCCGCGCGCGCGGCTCCTGCGACATGAGCGGGCGGTTGAAAGACGTGCGCGCTCCTGTGCTCGTCATCAACGGCGCGCTCGACAAATCCTTGCCCGCTGGCCGGCTCACGGCCGCAGGCGTGCCGGGCGCGCAGCATGTGGTGATTGAAAACGCGGGCCACGCCTGCTGCATCGAACGGCCGGATGCGTTCGACGCGGCGATGATCGGCTTTCTTGCCCGCTGCGGCGCGCTGCCTGCGGGCCCGCTTGCGGAGGGCGCATGAGCGCTGTCGGCGAGCTTCCTGATTTCACCGGATCCGTCGCCCTTGTGACGGGCGCTTCGCGCGGCGTGGGGCGGGCGGTCGCGGCTGCTTTCGCGGCTGCGGGCGCGCAGGTCGTGGCTGCGGCGCGCACGCGCGAGGCGCTGGAGGAATTGGCCGCGCAGGCGGGCCCGCGCTGCATTCCATTCGCCTGCGACCTCACGCAGGCGCAGGACGTCATGCGACTCTCCGCATTCGTTCGTGAACGCTGGGGGCGTCTCGATGCGCTGGTGGGCAATGCCGCGATCATGGGGCGGCGCGCGGGCGTGGCGGACCTCGAGGAGAGCGACTGGCTTGGCGTCATGGACGCCAATGTGAACGCGAACTGGCGGTTGATCCGCGCGTTCGACGCGCTGTTGCGCGCCGCGCCGGCGGGGCGCGCGGTTTTCATGACGTCGGGCAACGGCAGCCGCGCGCGCATGGCGCCGCGCCGGGGCGCCTATGCGATCTCGAAGGCCGCGCTCGATGCGCTGGCGCGCTCTTATGCGTCTGAGACGCAGGACAGCGCCATGCGCGTGATGCTGTGCAACCCCGGGCCGCTGCGCACCGCCATGCGGGCGCAGGCTGCGCCGGAGGAGGATCCCGCGACCTTACGCACGCCGGAGGATTTCGCGCCCAGCGTGCTTGCGCTTTGCGCGCCGGCCTGGACGCACACCGGCCTTCTGTATGACTTCGCGACCGACCGTTTGCTGGAGTTTGGCGCGCCAGGCTAGCCGGGCTTGCCGCAGGCGCGCGGCTCGGCGTAACATATCGCTCAAGAACAAAGCGCCTTTCGCAGGCGCGCACGGGCGCCGGAGCCACCGGCGGATCGAGGGGAGGGTCGTATGAGGGGAACGCGCGCGCTTGCGCTTAGTGTCTGTCTTGCAGCCTTGGCGGCTCCAGCCGCAGCGCTCGCCGACGCGGTTTCGGATTTTTACGCCGGCAAGCAGGTTCGCTTCATCATCCGCTCGGGCGTTGGCGGCGGCTATGATTCCTACGCGCGCCTGCTGGGCCGCCACATGGGCCGCCACATTCCCGGCGCGCCGCAGATCGTGCCGATCAACATGCCCGGCGGCGGCGGCATCATTGCGGCCAATCACGTCGCGCTCGCCGCGCCCAAGGACGGCTCCATCCTCACCATGGTGAGCCAGGGCCTGCCGGTGGATCAGGCGCTTGGGCTCAACACGACGCTGAAGGCGGATCTGCGCACGTTCAACTGGATTGGCAATATGAGCGCCTCCAATCAGGTGCTCGCCGTCTGGCATACGTCGAAGACGAAGACGCTGGAGGACGCGCGCAGCCGCGAGACGCTCATCGGCTCGACGGGCGCAGGCTCCATCTCCACGCAATTGCCGGCGCTCTTGAACAATGTGCTCGGCACGAAGTTCAAGATCGTCGTCGGCTATCCCGACGGGCGCGACGTCAATCTTGCGATGGAGCGTCAGGAAGTGGAGGGGCGCGGCGCGAACCCTTGGGTGAGTTACAAATCCACAACGCCGAAGCTCGTCGCCGACAAGCATATCGTGCCGCTCGTGCAGGTGGGGCTTGAGGCGGACCCTGAAATGTCGGCGCCGCTTCTGCTCTCGCTGCCTGTCAGCGCGGAGAACAAGGCGGTTGTCGAGTTTTATTCAAAAGCTGTGATGGTGGGCCGGCCCGTCGCCACGACGCCGGACGCGCCGAAAGAACGCGTCGCCGCCCTGCGGCGGGCCTTCGACGCCACATTGCGTGATCCCGAGTTCATCAAGGATTCGGAAGCCCAGCGCGCCGAGATCGACTATATGAGCGGCGAGGATCTGCAGCGCATCATCGGCGAATTGATCGGCGCGCCGGAAGCGGTCCGCCTGCGCGTGCGCAACGCCATTCGTCCGGAATCGGACGCGATGACGAAACTTCCCGGCGCCAAAGAAACAAGCGACTAACCGTCAGAAAATCGGCGCCGCCGCCAGCGCCAGCGCGCATTGCGCGGGAATGCGCCAGCGGCCAATCGTCTCCAGCGGCGGCGAGCCGACGCCGCCGTAGTCGGGATGTTCGCTGCAGAAGATCTGCGTCCATACGCGGCCGAGCGGCGGCGCGATCAGCGGTTCGGGCGCGCCGCCTCCCACGATCTCTCGCCCCAGATTGACGAGAAGCAACCGGTCTTCTCCCGTGGTTGAGAAATAGCGCAGGATGAATGCCTGTGGCCCGATCACGGCGCCGTCGAGCCCGCGCGGTCTTTGCGCGCAAAAAGTGGAATCCTCTCGCCGCAGGCGCAACAGATCGCGCGTGAACCGCAGCGCGGCTGCGTTTCGTTCGCGCTCGCTCCAGTCGATACGGCAGGCCTCGAACGTCGCGCGATCGTCCGGCGCGCGCATGCGCGCGCGCACGGCCTCGTCGTGGGAATTGTCGAATTGCGCCATGAACTCCATGCGCCCGTCGCGCACCTGCGCGGCGAGCTCAGGCTCATGGTCGGCGAAATAGAAGAAGGGCGCGGACGCGTTGAACTCCTGCCCTTGAAACAGCATGGGCGTTCCCGGCGCAAGCAGAACAAGCGTCGTGAGGGCGCGATATTGGGCGGGGCTCGAGCGCTGGTGCAGGCGCAGGCCCATCGGCAGGTTTGCGACCTGATCATGGTTTTCAAGGAAGTTGATCAAGGCGGCGGGCGGCGCGTCCAGCGCGGGGGTTCCGCGGTTCTTTCCTTGCTGCACGTAGAACTGGCCCTGAAAGAGCGCGCCATATTTCATCGCGGAGACGAATTCCTGCGGCGCGCCGTCATAATCAGTGAAATAGGCCTGGCGCAGGCCAGTGAGCGCCACGACGGCGCTGTGGTGCAGGTCGTCGTTCCAGATGGCGTCGAGCCCGCAGCCTCCTTCCGCAACGGGCCTTAGCATGCGTGTGTCCATCGGCTCGTTCTCCGCGACGATCAGCACGGATCTGTCCCGGGCTGCGCGCCGCGCCGCCTGCGCGACCTGCGCGATCACATGCACGGGTGAGGAATCAAAAATGCTTTGCGTGGCGTCGAGGCGCAGTCCATCGAAGTGAAATTCATCGATCCAATATGCGGCGTTCGAGATGAAGAACGCACGTACGTCGCGCGCATGCGGTCCGTCGAAGTCGATAGCGTCGCCCCATTCGGTCGCATGGCGCCGCGTGAACCAGTCGTCGCTGAATTGCGAAAGATGGTTTCCGTCTGGTCCGACGTGATTATAGACGACGTCCAAAATCACGCCCACGCCTTCCGCGTGCGCCGCGTCCACGAATGCGCGCAGATCGTCGGGCTCGCCATAAAGCCGGGTGGGCGCGAACAGATTCACGCCGTCGTAGCCCCAGCCGAAAGCGCCTGCAAAATCCGCCACCGGCATCATCTGCAGAACGTTGATTCCGACGTCTCTGAGCAGCGGCAGTTTCTCAATCGCCGATCTCCAGTCGCCCTGCGGCGTGAACGCGCCCACGTGGAACTCGTAGATCACCGCGCCTTGCAGCCGCAGGCCGCGCCAGTCGCCGTCGCGCCACGCATAGGCGTGCGGATCGATCACCTGCGAAAGGCCGTGCGGCCCTTCGGGTTGGAAGCGCGAGGCGGGGTCGGGATAGGCTTTTGGGTCGTCATCCAGAAGAAACCCGTAGCGCGCGCCGGCCTCCACGCGGGCGGCCACGGAGAAATAGCCGCTCTCTTCGCGCGCCATGGGGATGCGTGCGCCGCCTTCAAGCGCAAGCGCGACGCGCGCGCGTTTGGGCGCCCATACGCGAAACGAGCACCCCTCCTGCGTGAGTTCGGCGCCCATGGGATAGCGCCTGGCGATTGCGCGCGCTGTTGCGTCCACCTGCGTCTCCATGCTGAGGCAAGGGCAGAACGGGCAGGGTCAAGGCGGGTTCCCAAAGCGTATGGCGCAAGCGGCGCGGGACACTGTTGGGGTTTGTAAGAAACGCTTTTCGTCGCCGCGCATTCGCTTCCTGCGGCCTGCGCCGCGCAGAGGTGTGGCATGTCGGAAGCGCAATGGTGGAAGCGGGGCGTGATCTACCAAATCTATCCACGCTCTTTTCAGGATTCCAACGGCGACGGGATCGGCGATCTTGAGGGCGTGCGGCGCCGACTCGACTATCTTGTCTGGCTTGGCGTGGACGCGATCTGGCTTTCGCCGATCTTCGCCTCTCCGATGGCAGACTTCGGCTATGACGTCGCCGATTACCGGGCGATCGATCCCCTGTTCGGAACGCTTGCGGATTTCGACCGCCTTCTGTCGGAGGCGCATGGGCGCGGGCTTCGCGTCATTCTCGATTTCGTGCCCAACCATACGTCGATTGAGCACGCCTGGTTTCAGGAGAGCCGCTCCTCGCGCGCCAACCCGAAGCGCGACTGGTACATCTGGCGCGATCCCGCGCCTGACGGCGGCCCGCCGAACAATTGGCTGAGTAATTTCGGCGGCCCCGGTTGGACGCTCGATCCCGCGACGGGGCAGTATTACTATCATGCATTCCTGCCGCAGCAGCCGGATCTCAACTGGCGCAATCCGCAGGTGCGCGCCGCCATGTATGACATTCTGCGCTTCTGGCTGGACCGGGGCGTGGACGGCTTTCGCGTCGATGTGATCTGGCATCTCATCAAGGACGAGGCGTTTCGCGACAACCCGCCCAATCTCGGTTACGAATCCACGCAGGCGGAGAGTCATCGCCTGCTTCAGCTGCATTCCGCCGACCAGCCAGAGGTGCACGAAGTGGTCGCGCAAATGCGCGGCGTCATCGATTCCTATCGCGACCGCGTGCTGATCGGTGAGATCTACCTGCCGCTGGAGCGTCTTGTGGCCTATTACGGGCGCGACCTGTCGGGCGCGCATCTGCCGTTCAATTTTCAGCTCATCCAGACGGGCTGGAATGCGCATGAGATCGCCAGTCTCATCAACGATTACGAAACCGCGTTGCCGCAAGGCGGCTGGCCCAACTGGGTGCTCGGCAACCATGATCAGCCCCGCATCGGCGCGCGCGTGGGCAAGGCGCAGGCGCGCGTCGCCGCCATGCTGCTGCTCACCCTGCGCGGCACGCCGACGCTGTATTACGCCGACGAGATCGGCCTGTGCAGGGTCGAGGTTCCGCCCGACCGCGTGCAGGATCCGTGGGAGAAGAACGAGTCCGGCCTGGGGCTCGGCCGCGATCCCGAACGCACGCCGATGCAATGGGACGAGGGCGCGTTCGCCGGCTTCAGCTCGCGTGAGCCCTGGCTGCCGCTGGAGGCCAGCCACGAGCAATGCAATGTGGCGCGGCTTTCGCGCGACGAGACCTCCATTCTGACGCTGTATCGACGTCTGCTCGCGACGCGACGCGCCCATGCGGCGCTGAGTTTGGGAGATTACGCGCAGCTCGCCGTCGAAGCGCCTGACGTGCTCGCCTATGAGCGCTCGCGTGGGCAGGACCGGCTCATCGTCGTGCTGAATCTCGGCCGCGAACAGCGTGAGGCGACGCTGCCGCAGACCGAGGACCGGCGCTGCGTGACGCTTTCGACCTATCTGGATCGTGAGCGCGAGCCTGTGGGCCGCAGCGTCAGCCTGCGCGGCGGCGAGGGGGTGATCCTGCATTATTGCTGAGGTCGCGTCGGGGCTTTGACGTCGATCAATGCGGCTGCGCGAACGCGGGGGTTTTGTTGCAGTCTCTTCAGGAGGACGCCATGACAAATGCCGAAGCTGTTTATCTCGCCGGCGCCGTCGCGTGTTTCACCGTGTTCGCGGTGACCATGTTGTGGGTGGACGCGCAGTCGCGCGCCGCGCGCCGCAGCGCCGGGCGCTAGCGTCGCGCGCGGACGTCGCGCAGGATTTCCTGCGCGGCGTTGCGCCCAGGCGCGCCCGTCACGCCGCCGCCGGGATGCGCGCCCGACCCGCACATGTAAAGGCCGGGAACAGGCGTGCGGTAATCCGCATAGCCGAGCGCAGGGCGCGCGGAGAACAATTGGTCGAGGGTGAGCGCGCCATGAAAAATGTCGCCGCCCACGAGGCCGAACTTGCGCTCCAGATCGAGCGGGGAGTGGATCTGCCGCGCGATCACGCTTGCTGCGAATCCCGGCGCATATTCGTCCACCGTGGCGATCATCAGGTCCGCGACCTCCTCACGCGCCTCGTCCCATGAGGCGCCGTCCGGCAGTTCGGGCGCGACGTGCTGGCAGAACAGGCTTGCGACATGGGCGCCTGCGGGCGCGAGGCTGTCGTCGAGCGTGGAGGGAATGAGCATCTCCACCACCGGCTTGCGGCTCCAGCCATGGAGTTTCGCGTCAAGGAAAGCGCGCTCCATATAGGCGAGGCTGGGCGCGATGATGACGCCCGACGTCAAATGGTCGCCCGCGCCGGGCAGGGCGGTGAAACTCGGCAGGCGCGAGAGGGCGACGTTCATGCGGAACGTGCCGGAGCCGCTGCGCCAGGCTTTCATTCTGCGCAGGAAGTCCTGCGGCAGCGCGTCGGGCGGCGTCATGCGCGTGAACAGGAGATGCGGATTGACGCCGCTCACCACTCTGCGCGCGGCGATGCGCTCGCCGTTGTCCAGCGCCACGCCCGCCGCGCGGCCTTTCTCCACGATCACCTCACGCACGCCTGCGCCGCAGCGGATTTTCGCGCCCCGCTCCTGCGCCGCGCGCGCCATGGCCTGGGTGATCGCTCCCATGCCGCCGATGGCGTGGCCCCACAGGCCCTTGCGTCCGTTCACCTCGCCGAAGGCGTGGTGCAGCAGCACATAGGCGGAGCCCGGCGTGTAGGGGCTCGCGTAATTGCCCACGATGGCGTCGAAGCCGAACAGCGCCTTCACGGGGTCGCTCTCGAACCAGCCGTCGAGCAGATCGCCGGCGGATTTTGTGAAAAGCTCGAACAGCGCCACGCGCTCTTCATGCGCAAGGTCGCGCACGCGCCCCGCAAGGCCGAGCGCGCGCCAGCCTTCGCGCGCGCTGCGCAGCAAAGGGCCGTCGACGAGATTGGGCGGCGTGCGCAGAATCTCGTTGCGCAGCGCGTCGGCCACTTGCTCGAGCTGCGCGCTGAAGGCGTCGAGCGCCTGCGCGTCCTTCGCGCTGAATTGCGCCACGCTCTCTTGCGTGCGGCCGGGCGCGGCGATGAGCGCGCGTCCGTCGGGCAGGGGCAGGAAGTTCTGCACCCGCCGCTCGACGATGCGCAGGCCGTGGCGAGGGAGGTCGAGTTCGGCGATCACCTGCGGCGCCAGCAGGCTCACCGTGTAGGAGGCGGTGGAATTGCGGAAGCCGGGCGCGAATTCCTCCGTCACGGCGGCCCCGCCGACGATCTCGCGCCGCTCCACCACGCGCACGTCGAGGCCTGCAGCGGCGAGATAGGCGGCGCAGACGAGGCCGTTGTGGCCCCCGCCGATCAGGACGACGTCGCAGGTTTCCATTCCAGCCCTTCCGGTTCGCAGCGCGCGCAGGCAGGCCATTGCGCGCAAGAGGCGGGCGCGCGTCAAGGCCTCCCGCGCCGGCGCATTTTGCGTGTGACGAAACCGCCCGGGCGCCTTAGAAAAGCGCGTCATCAAATGGCGGCCCCGGGGGCCGCCGGGAGAGAAACGCATGACCCAGACCGTGTCCCTCGCCCTCATCGGCTTCGGGGAAGTCGGCAAGATCTTCGCGCGCGAATTCCTCGCCGGCGGAGGCGCCAGCGTCGCGATCTACGACATCCTTCTCGACGATCCCGTGAAGGGCCCGCCCATGCGCGCGGCCGCCGCGGAAATGGGCGCGCGCGTGGCCGCCAGCGCGGCCGACGCCGCCCGCGACGCGCGCATCGTCATCTCCGCCGTCACCGCGGCCTCCGTGCTCGCCGTGGCGAAGGAGGCGGCGGGCTATCTGCATCAAGGCCAGATTTTCTTCGACATCAATTCCGCCTCGCCGGTGACGAAGAAGACGGCCGCCGGCCTCGTGAATGCGGCGCACGCCAAATATGTGGAAGGCGCCGTCATGGCGCCTGTGCCGGGGCCGGGGATTACGGTGCCTATTCTCGGCGGCGGGCCTGCTGCTGCGGAGGCGGCCTCCATCCTCAATCCGCTCGGCATGAAGATCGACCCCGTGACGACGGAGCCCGGCCGCGCCTCGGCGATGAAATTGTGCCGCAGCATCGTCATCAAGGGGCTCGAGGCGATCATGGTGGATTGCGCCGCCGCCGCGAAGGCGTGGGGCGTGGAGGACGAAGTGTTCGCCAGCCTCGACGCGTCATATCCCGCCATCGACTTCCGCCAGCTTGCGGAGACGATGGGCGGTCGTGTACGTCAGCACGGCGTCCGCCGCGCTGCGGAAATGCGTGAAGCCGCGTCCATGGTGGCTGATCTGGGCCTTAATCCGGGTCTGGCCGCCGCAATCGCAGACGCGCAGGAAAGGGGAGCAGACAAGAAATGAACGCCCACAGGAATCCGCCGGGAGACTTCACGCCCACCATTCCGCCGCCGGACCCCAACACCAAGACGCCGAAGTTCAAGCTGCCGCCCAAGGCCACGGACGCGCATTGCCACATCTTCGGCCCCGGCGACAAATATCCCTTCGCGCCTGATCGCCCCTATACCCCGCCGGATGCGGGCCTTGAGAGGTTCCGCGCCCTGCAGGCCAAGCTCGGACTTGAACGCGCGGTGATCGTCAACGCGAGCTGCCATGGCAACGACAACACCGTGTGCCTTGATGCGATCGCGGCCAGCAATGGCGCCTATCGCGCCGTCGCCAATATCGACGACACCTTCTCCGAGAAGGAGATCGAGGAGCTGCACAACGGCGGCATCCGCGGCTGCCGGTTCAACTTCGTGAAACATCTGGGCGGCGTGCCCGACATGCGCGTGTTCCACACGGTCGTGGACCGCATCAAGGGCTTCGGCTGGTCGCTCGACGTGCATTTCGACGCGATCGATCTGCCCGAATATGCGCCCATGCTCGCCAAACTGCCGGTCATCTACACGATCGACCACATGGGCCGCGTGCAGGCCTCCGGCGGCATGAACCAGAAGCCGTTCGACTGCCTCGTCAACCTCATCAAGGACGATGAGAAGTGCTGGGTGAAAGTGTGCGGCTCGGAGCGCGTCTCCACCGCCGGCCCGCCCTTCACCGACGCCGTGCCCTTCGCGCGCAAGATCTGCGAGCTTGCGCCCGACCGCGTGATTTGGGGCACGGACTGGCCTCATCCCAACGTGAAGACCATGCCCAACGACGGCGATCTGGTGGATCTCATTCCGCTGTTCGCGCCTGAGCCCGAACTGCAGCAGAAACTGCTCGTCACCAATCCGGGCCGGCTCTATTTCGACGAGAAATGAGCGCGCAGGCGACATAAATCGCACATGAGGGAAGGGCGGCCAGCAGGCCGCCCTTTCGTTTTGGCGCGGCGTTCGCGCTCTTCATTCCGCGTCGAGCGTACCCTTGGCGAGGCCGCGCACGCGCGCCGCGAAATCCGGAATGCGCGCGCGCTCGCTCACGTCGCAGGCCGCGGCCGCATAGCGGTCGGGCCGCACGATGATCAGGATTTCGCGGCCCCGCGGCAGACGCTGTTCGAAGAATTCGTCCACTTCGCGCACGGCGAGAATGGCGGGGTCGGCCCTGCGGTCGATGTTCATGGAATGGGGCGTGATGGCGATGCGCGTCAGGCGCGGCAATCCGAAATCCTCTCCCGCGCAGGCGGCCAGCGTCGCCTGCGCCTCCTCGCCGAAGGCGATGAGCGCGAAACCGTCGCCGTGCAATTCGTCGAGCTTCACGCGTGAGCGGTCGAGGCGTTCGACGAGCGGCTGCGGCTGCATGCGCCCCACCACATTGAGCCCGCCGTCGTCAGGCAGGATGAAGCCCTCGCGGTAGAAGGGCTTTGGCTTGTATTTCATCTGCGCGAAATAGGCGTGCAGGGGCGGCACGAAGCGCATCAGCTTGAAGGCGCCCTGCACGAGAAGCGCCTGCAGGCGCGAGGTCGGCATCATCACCTTGCCGATGTTGACGGCGAGCTCGATGAGCGCCCAGGCGTGCGGCGCGCGCTCTTTCTGATAGGTGTCGAGCAGGCCGGGGCCGAGCTCCCCCTTCACCACGCAGGCGAGCTTCCAGGCGAGATTGTGCGCGTCGCGCACGCCGCTGTTCATGCCCTGTCCGGCGAAGGGCGGCGTGAGATGGGCGGCGTCGCCGCCAAGGAAAATGCGGCCCTCGCGCCATTTGTCCGCCATGCGCGCATGGAACGTATAGACCTGCCGGCGCACGATGGGGGAATCCGCGTCAGGCCCGAACATCTCCAGCAATTCGCGCACTTTCGCGGGGCTTGAGATGTAATCGTCCGTTTCTGCGTTGTGCACCATGAATTCGTAGCGCCGCTTGCCGTCGGGGCCGGGCAGGCAGATCGTCGGGCGCTTGGGATTGCACAGCACGCGCGTGAGGCGGAAGCGCTCCTTCGTCTGTTCGAGATCGACGATCAGCCAGCGCTCGCGATAGGTCGAGCCGGTGAGCTGCGCGCCGATGAGCTTGCGCAAGGGCGAGCGCGCGCCATCCGCGCCCGCGACATAGCGCGCACGCACGTCGCGCATGGCGCCGTCGGGCTGTTTGACGCGCAGGGTGACGCCATCGCTGTCCTGCGTCGCATTCTCCACGCAATGGCTGAACAGCGCCGTCACGTTGGAATAGCGCGCGAGGCCCGCGCGCAAGGCCGCCTCGAACTCGGGCTGGGTGAAGGCGTTGCGCCGCGTCCAGCCGAATTCGCGCGCGGTCGGCTCCACCTGCGCGAAGACATGGTTGGAAGGCGTGATGTATTGGTAGCCGTAATCGATGGCGACGTTCTTGAGCACGTCCTCCACCAGACCGGCGGCCTGCATGGTGCGCAGGGATTCATCGTCGATGGAGACGGCGCGCGGCGCCTGCACCGTCGTGTCGTTGCGCTCAATGAGAATCACCCGCACGCCCGCCTTTCCAAGAAGGTTGGCGAGGGTGAGGCCGGTGGGGCCTGCGCCGACGACGGCGACGTCGCAATCGAAACCAGACATCATTTCACCATGGCGATGGGTGTTGGGGCCTGCGCTGGCGCGCGCGTCATGTGGCGCTGGCGCAGGTCTTCCGTAAGCAGACTCGCCGCGGAGACGACGAGCAGGATGAGGCGGCGACGCTGGGCGTCGTCGAGGCGGGAATCGTCGGCGACGAGACTGAGGCTCGCCGTCACGCCGGCCTCGCGCACGATCACAGGCG
Organism: uncultured Beijerinckia sp.; assembly: GCA_964645525.1. Lineage (GTDB taxonomy): Bacteria > Pseudomonadota > Alphaproteobacteria > Rhizobiales > Beijerinckiaceae > Terripilifer. The sequence continues at coordinate 6,822 of CAZYBF010000013.1, read as the reverse complement.
CGGCGATGCCGGCAAGGCCCGGATCGATCTCGCTCGCGGTGGCGCAATAGCCGCGCCGGCGAATGTCGGCGAGCTCGCGGCGCAGCGCGTCGGCGCCGCTGGCGGCCTCCTTGCGCGGCGGGCCGATGAGTTTCGAAAGCTGGCGGGCGGGCAGATGCGCGAGAACGACTTTCGACGTCGCGCCCTGCGTGAGCGGCATGGGCCGGCCGCGTTCATAGCTCGGGCGAAACGGCGTGTCGCGCGCGGCCTCGTCGGCCACGCACATCACCTGCCCGTTGTAGAGGCGCGAGAGCAGCGCGACGCAGGGCGTCCCCGCCTGACGCACCACGTCGCGCAGGGCGCCGGCGCCTGCGGCCACAAGCGGGTCGGTGATGCGCAGCAGGCGGTCGTATTCGATGAAGGCGGGGCCGAGCCGATAGGCGCCGTCCTGCGCGGCCTCCAGAAAGCCGGCGGCGACGAGGTCGCGCAAGGTGCGGTAGATCGTGCTGGGCGGCACGCCGAGCGCCGCCGAAATCTCCGGCGCGCTCCAGGCGCTCGCCTGTTCGCCGAACAGGCGCAGGACGGCCAGGAAGCGGCTGAAGCCGGCCATGCGACGCCCTCCCCATGTTGCGGCGCTCGAGGGCGCAGCGCGCGCCCATGGCGAGACTTTTAGGGGTGACAAGCGCCGCTGTCAAATCTCCGTTCTCAAAATATGAGAATATTGACAATGAAAACAGGGCGCGCCTATCATCCGTCACGCGCCGGCCCAAGCGGCGCTGACGCCTTTGGGGAGGGGTTACGCCGATGTGCACGTCTTCGCTCGATCCCGCGCAGGACGCAGGCGCGCTCGCGGCGCCGGCGGCGGACCGTGGCGCGCCGGGCCCCGCCGCCGATCCCGCGCTCATCGCCGATCTTGTGATCGCCAACCACATTCTCGTGCGCGAGGGCGTGCTCGACGCTTTCGGCCATGTGAGCGTGCGGCACGACAAGCGGCCGGATCGCTTTCTGCTCGCGCGCAACATGGCGCCGGCGCTGGTGCAGGCGCAGGACATTGTGGAGTTCGGCGAGGACGGCGAGCCCGTCAACGCGCATGGGCGCTCGGTCTATCTCGAGCGCTACATCCATTCGGAGATTTATCGCGCACGTCCTGACGTGATGTCGGTGGTGCACAGCCATTCCATGTCGGTCATCCCGTTCGGGATCGTGCCGTCCGTGCCGTTTCGCGCGGTCACGCACATGGGCTCGTTCATCGGGGTCTGCGCGCCCGTGTTTGAAATCCGCGACGTGGCGGGCGAGGACAACGACCTGCTCATCAGCAATCGCGCGCTCGGCGCCGCGCTGGCGCGCCGGCTTGGCGGGGAGGCTGTGTGCCTGATGCGCGGCCATGGCTCCACGGCGGTCGGCGACAGCTTGAAACAGGCGGTGTTCCGCGCCGTTTACACCGAGCAGAACGCGCGCGTGCTTTCGGAGGCCTCGCGCCTCGGCCCGGTGGTCGCGCTCTCGCCGGGCGAGACGAAGACCGCCACGCGCACCATCGACACCCAGGTGCCCCGCGCATGGGACGTCTGGCGTATGAAGGCCGAGGGAAAGATCTGACGCATTGATCTGCGTCGGCGCATCGTCCGGCGCAGCCTGTTACGCCGCATTCGGGAACGCCAGAAAAGGAGCCGACCATGTCCACCGCCGCAGCCGCCGCTCCCGCCAAGGATCGCCAGAAGTTTTACGACAAGATCGCGCCCAAGCATCTCTCTCCGCTTTGGGAGGCGCTGAAGGGCCTTGTGCCGCCGGAGCCCAAGAGCAAGTTCGTGCCCCATGTGTGGCGCTTTGACGAATGCCGCGCGCTGTTGATGGAGGCGGGCGACCTGCTCACCGCCGAGGAGGCCGAGCGCCGCGTGCTCGTGTTCGAAAATCCCGCCATGCCTGGCGGGTCGCGCATCACCTCCACGATGTATTCAGGCATGCAGCTCATTTTGCCCGGCGAAATCGCGGCCGCCCATCGTCATACGGCTTCGGCCCTGCGTCTCGTGCTCGAAGGCAATATGGGTTACACGGCGGTTGCGGGCGAGCGCACGCTCATGGAGCGCGGCGATTTCGTCATCACGCCCAACTGGGCCTGGCACGATCACGGGCAGGAGAACGACAAGCCCGTGATCTGGATCGACGGGCTCGATCTGCACATCATCAATTTCTTCGAGACCGCGTTCAGCGAACATTCCAACGACAAGATGCAGATGGTCGCCAAGACGCTCGGCGAGTCGCAGGCGCGCTGGGGCACGAACATGCGCCCCTTCGCCACGCCTTCGCCCTTCGGCGCCACCACGCCCATCTTCAATTACAAGTACAAGGCGAGCCGTCAGGCGCTGATGGAGGTCGCGGCGACCGAGAAGCCAGATCCCCATCTCGCCCATGCCCTGCGTTACATCAATCCGCTCGACGGCGGCTGGCCCATGCCGCTCATCGCCGCCTGGCTCACCTATGCGCCCAAAGGCTTCGAGACGCGCGAGCTGCGCGCGACCGACGGGCAGACCCTGGTGATGCTGGAAGGCGAGATTCAGGTTGAGGCGGGCGACAAGACCTTCTCTGCGGGCGAGGGCGACGTGGTCGCCATCCCCAGCTGGACTTGGCGCAAGCTGCGCGCCTCGCGCGACGCGGTGTTCTTCACCTTCTCCGACCGCAGCGCGCAGGAGAAGCTCGCCATCTTCCGCGAGGAGCGCCGCTAGCCAATCGCGCGCAGGCGACCTAGTTTGCGAGGGCGGCGCGGGAACGCGCCGCCTTTCTCATGAGGGGCGCGCGTCATGAACGAGGCGGTCTTTCTTCGCGGGCTGTTCGATCGCGCGGTCGCCGCCGCCGATCCCGCGCGCATCCTGCCCGCCCATCTGCCGGCGCGGCCGAAGGGCCGGCTCGTCGTGCTGGGCGCGGGGAAGGCTGCGGCCAGCATGGCGCGCGCCGTCGAGCGCCATTACGGCGGCCCGCTCGAAGGGCTCGTCGTCACGCGCTACGGCCACGCGGTCGCGTGCGATTTCATCGAAGTGATCGAGGCGGCCCATCCCACGCCCGACGCGGCGGGACTGGCTGCGGCGCAGCGCATTCTCGATCGCGCGCGCACGCTCGGCCCCGACGATCTCGGCCTGTGCCTGATCTCGGGCGGCGGCTCATCGCTGCTCGCCCTGCCGGCGCCGGGTCTCACGCTCGCCGACAAACAGGCGATCAACGCGGCGCTCCTGCGCAGCGGCGCGCCCATCTCTGCGATGAACGCCGTGCGCAAACATCTCTCCGCGATCAAGGGCGGCCGGCTCGCCGCCGCAGCCTTTCCCGCGCGTCTGCTCACGCTCATCATCTCCGACGTGCCGGGCGACGATCCCTCCATCGTCGCCTCCGGCCCCACGGTCGCCGATCCCACGACCTTCGCGCAGGCGCGCGACATTCTGCGCGCCTATGGCGTCAGCGAGCCGCGCGCGGCGATCGAACATCTGGAGCGCGCGCAGGACGAGACGCCCAAGCCCGGCGATCCGCGCCTTGCGATGAGCGAAGCGCGGGTGATCGGCGCCGCGCGTCTGTCGCTGGAGGCGGCGGCGCAGGCCGCGCGCGCGGCGGGCGTCGAGCCTGTCATGCTGGGCGATGCGGTGGAAGGCGAGGCGCGCGAGGTCGCGCGCGAACATGCGGCGCTTGCGCTCGCCGCCCGCGGCCCCTGCGTCCTGCTGTCGGGCGGGGAGACCACTGTGAAGGTGCGGGGCGAGGGGCGGGGCGGGCGCAACAGCGAATATCTGCTGGCGCTGGCGCTCGCGCTTGAGGCGGCGGACGACGTGCGCGCGCAGCACGTGTTCGCCATCGCCGCCGATACGGACGGGATCGACGGCGCGAGCGCGCATGCGGGCGCGCTGATCGGGCCGGACAGTCTGGCGCGGGCGCGCGCGGCGGGGCTTGATCCCGCAGGCCTGCTCGCCCGCAATGCGTCAGGCGACCTGTTCGAGGCGTTGGGCGACGTGGCGACGACGGGGCCCACCCTGACCAATGTGAACGATTTCCGCGCCATTCTCGTGCGCGGGCCGCGCTGATCCGTTTGCAAGGCCGGGCCCGGGCTTGCTATGCATCGCGCAGGAAAAGCCGGAGTGTGCTGGAATGAGCGGACCGATCGTGGAGGACGTCAGCCTCGAGGACCTCAAGCGCGGCCTCGCCGATGGGTCCATCGTGCTTGTGGACGTGCGCGAGGCGGTGGAATGGGACGCGGGCCACATTCCCGGCGCGCTGTTCAATCCGCTCTCCGCTTTCGATCCCGAGGCTCTGCCGGCGCGTGAGCCGGGCAAGCGGATCGTCCTGCATTGCCGCTCGGGCCGGCGCTCGATCACGGCGCTGGAAATGGCGCAGGCCTCCGGACGGGACGACGTCACCACCCATTTCGGCGGCGGCATGCTCGCCTGGGTCGGCGCGGGCGAGCCGGTTTCGACCTGATCGCGCCCCCGCTCTTCTTGAGCGAGACTTTTTGCGCTATTGCCATGGGGGCCTCGCCTCCTAGAATTTCCGCAGGCCTTTCTACCGGCCGGGCTTGCCTTGATTTCCCCCCAACGCGGATGACGCACATGGTTCTCAATCCTGTTTCGGCCGGGCGCGCGCGCCCTGCGTTCGCTGTCGCCTTCGCAGCCTTCTCCGTCGCCGCAGCCCTTGTGGCGGGCGCGGGCGCCGCGCTCGCCCAGAACGATCCCATCGCCCAGCGCAAGGCGCTGATGAAGGCCGTGGGCGATTCCACGCGCGCCCCGGCCGCCATGCTGAAGGGCGAGCAGCCCTTCGACGTCGCGCCCGTGCAGGCGGCGCTGCGCGCCATGCAGACCGCCGGCAAGCAGATGCCCGGCCTCTTTCCCGACAATTCGAAGACGGGCGGCGACACCGCGGCCACTGCGAAGGTCTGGGAGAACAAGGCCGACTTCAACGCCAAATGGGCGAAGTTCGAGGCCGACGCCACCGCAGCGCTGGCGAAAGTGACCGACGAGGCGAGCTTCAAGGCGACCTATCCCGAGATCGTGCGCTCCTGCGGCGGCTGCCATCAGGATTATCGCGCGCGCCGGTGACGCGGCGCGCCCGCCATGTCATTCTCGGCCCGCACGGCGCACCGCCCTGCGGGCCGTTTTCGTTCGTGACCCTGCGTTTCCGCGCGCGCATCTGCAAGGCAAGTCTCCCATGCGCAAGTTCGTCCTCGCCGCGCTCATTCTGCTCAGCGGAGGCTTCATCGCCTTCTGGGCGCTCACCGCGCCGCGCGCGGCCGTCAGCGACGCCGCCGCGCTCGAACAGGGCGGCGATGCGACGCGCGGGCGGCTTGTGTTTTTCGCAGGCGGCTGCGCCTCCTGCCACATGACGCCGAAGCAGGACGATCCGCTGCGTCTGGGCGGCGGGCTTGAGCTGAAATCGCCGTTCGGTTCGTTCTACGCGCCCAACATCTCCTCCCATCCCACGGATGGAATCGGGCGCTGGCGCACAGCGGATCTGGCGAACGCCATGCTCGCCGGCGTGTCGCCCAATGGCGCGCATTATTATCCGGCCTTTCCCTTCACCAGCTATGCGGGCATGCGGCTCGAGGACGTGCGCGATCTGATGGCCTTCCTGCGCGACACGCCGCCGGTGGAGGGGCGCGCGCGTGACCACGACCTGCCGTTTCCCTTTAATCTGCGCCGTGCGCTGGGGCTGTGGAAGGCGATGTTCGCGCCTGCGCCCGCGCCGCTGCGCGAGGACACCGCGCGCTCGCCGGAATGGAACCGCGGGCGCTATCTCGTGGAGACGCTCGGCCATTGCGCCGAATGTCATTCGCCCCGCAACGCGCTGGGCGGCCTCGTCGCGGCGCATCGTTTCGCCGGCGGCCCCGAGCTTGAGGGACAGGGCTGGACGCCCAACATCACCCCGCACGGATTGAAAGGCTGGACGAAGGGCGACATCGCCTATGCGCTCGACGCAGGCCTCACGCCGGAGGGCGATTCTCTGGGCGCGTCCATGGCGCCGGTGGTGCGCAACATGGCGCAATTGCCGAAAGAAGATCGCGCCGCGATCGCTGAATATCTCCTCTCCCTGCCGGCGCGGGAGGGGCCGCCGCGTCCGCGCAAATAGGCGCGCGAACGGGCGAGCTTGCGTTTCATTCGGCTTGATCTAAGCTATTGCGATTCATTTTGTCGATTGTGGGCGCGCGCGCCCCGGATGAGCCCGCATGGACGCTCCCGATTCTTGTCCCGATTCTGCCGCCACATCCATTTCCGATCCTGTTTCCGCTTTCGTGACGCAGGCGCCTGACGGCGCGCCGGCGGAGGATGGCGCCGCCAGCGCGTTCCAGCCGGTGAACCTCGAACAGGAATTCGCGGCGATTGAGGGCGCCGTCGCGGCGACTGCGCGCGGACGATGGTTCCTTGAGGAATATGCGCGCCGGGTGCGCGCGCGCGACGTCGCGCCCATGGTGGCGGCGCTTGAGCGCGTCGAGCGGCGGCTGGCGGAAGGCGCGGATCTCGACGCGGTCGCCAGCGCGCAGGAGAACGCGCGCGGGCCCAATGCGCTTTCAACGCTCGCGGGCCTGCGGGCCGCCCTGCGGCTGCCGGATGATTTCGCCGCGCGCCTCAACGCCAAGCGCGCCGCGCTCGCCCGCCGCCCGCTCGCGCCGTCGCCTGAGTTCATCCGCAAGCGCATGGAGATGATCGAGCAATCTTCGCGCGCGCCGGGCCGCGCGCTTCCCGCTGCGGAGTCCGAACAGGCCGCATCCGAATTGGAGACGGCGCTGCAGCAGATCGCCAGCGCCGCCGCCGAGGCGGCGCGCGCGAAACAGGCCGCCGCCGCGGCGTCGCCGGAGGCAGATCAAAACGTTGCGCAAGACGC
>CAZYBF010000012.1:42205-63848 GCA_964645525.1 uncultured Beijerinckia sp. | reverse complement strand
TACGGCCCGCGATCGTTCACGCGCACGATCATCGAGCGGCCGTTGTTGAGATTCGTCACCCGCGCGTAGCTCGGCAGCGGCATGGTGGGATGGGCAGCGGAGACCGACGACATGTCGTAGACCTCGCCATTGGCCGTGCGACGGCCATGGAAAGCCTCGCCATACCAGGAGGCACCGCCGACCTGCCCCTGCCCCGGGTTCATCTCGCGCGGGACATATTGGCGGCCCGCCACCTGATAGGGGCGGCCGACCAGATATTGGCCGCCGCCACGCGGGACCGGCTGGCCGAGACCGACGACGCGCGGGCTGGCGCGCCCGTAGATCGATTCGGGGAAGTATTCCTTGGAGCGCTTGGTCGTCTGCGGCTGCTGGGCGCAGCCGGCCAGCGCCAGCGCGCCGAGCAGGAGTGCGGCGAGCGGCCTGCCTTGGCGGAACTGCGGCGCGCGGGAATCCGCGCTGGGGGGAACGACCATCGGGCGGTACGCAAGACTCAACAGCCCGGAACGGCGACCGGCCGCCCTCAGGGACGCTGCATCCTGCAACATGGCCGTTACGGAAAACTTAAACACGCGCGTCCCCTTGCGCCGGCTTTGGCGCGACCGCAGGGAACGGCGGGAATACGCCGGAAATGCGGCGGCCTCACCGGCTGGCGCATGGGGCCGAATTGGACTAGGACAGCGCCGGCGTTCGCGCCGGAAGGGTGGCCGAGTGGTTTAAGGCAGCGGTCTTGAAAACCGCCGTAGGTGCAAGCCTACCGTGGGTTCGAATCCCACCCCTTCCGCCAATGCCTGCCCCGCTCTTGGCGCCTTCCATCCGGAGAAACGCATGCGCCAGCGCCTCGCGATCGTCATCGCCGCCGCCTTAGCCACATTCGCCTGCGCAGCGGAAGCCTTTGCGGGCTCGGCGGTGCTGCAGCTTGGCTCCGGCGAACACACCCGCGCGCTGCTGCTCACGCCCGATCGTGGAAAGCCGAGGGGCGGGATCGTTCTTCTGCCCGGCGCGGACGGAATCCTGAACCTGTCGGAGAGCGGCGAGGTGCGCGCGCTTCAGGGCAACCAGCTCGTCCGCACGCGGGAGGATTACGTGCGCGCAGGCTTCGTGGTGATCCTGCCCGATGCGCAGGCCAGCGTCGCCGCCGCCGTGAGCGAATTGCGCAGGCTTACAAGCCCTGTCGCCATCGTCGCAAAAAGCCGGGGCAGCCTGCGCGCCGCACGGGTCGTGCGCGAGGGCGTGCGGGCGGACGCGCTCGTGCTCGCCTCCGCCATGCTTGAACCCCATGAGCGCCGCCCCTCCGTTCCCCAGATCCTTGGCTCCCCGAACGGCCTGCCGCGCACGCTCGTGATCCATCACCGGAACGACGGCTGCGTCGTCACGCCGCCGTCCGCGGTGGAGCCGTTCGTCGGCTGGTCGGCGGGACGCGCCCGCGCGACCTGGATCGACGGCGGTGTGGACGCCGGACAGGCCTGCGGAGGACGCGGCCACCATGGTTTCGCAGGCCGCGACGCCGATGTGGTGCGCGTCATCGCCAGGTTCGTCGCGGCGGAGAGATGATCGGCGCAAACCGCCCCGCCCCTTGCCGGCGCCGGGGGGCGATCCTATTCTGACGCCCATGCGGTTCGCGCGCGCCATCGTCTTGCAGGGTTTCGCCCTACTAGCCTGCGCCCTGCTCCTGCTCGCAGGAGCGGCGGCGTCGAGCGGCGTCGCCCAGGCGCATGGAAGCTCTAAATCGCATGCGCATGCGCAGGCGCAAATCGCCGCGCCGGCGGCCCCGCAAGCGGCTGTTCACGTCGCCCCGCAGACCATTTCGCAAAACGACCCGCAGGAGATCGCGCGAGAAGCCGCGCCTGCGTCGCTGATTGCGGAGAAGCCGGAAGCGGCCCCTGCGCCCGCCGCCCCGCCTGCGCGCATCGCCACGCAGGACAATGATCCGCCCGCGCCATGCGAGGGCCATTGCTGCGGCCTGACCGGGCCCTCCTGCTGCGCCTTTCCCGGCGCCCCAGCGCCCGCCGCCTGCGCCGCGCCCTCGCAGGCCGCGCTCGACAGCGCGTTGCGCGACGATCAGTCTCCCGACGGGCTCGCCCCGGCCTCGCTCCTGCGGCCGCCCAGATCCCTGACATGACGCCGCGGCCCTGAGGGGCCTTCTGCGCCCGCCTGCGGGCGCGTCTCATGTCATCCGGGAAGCCTATCCATGCCGATCACCATCCGGGCGCGCCAGACGGCGTTCGCCGCAGCGACGGCTCTACTTGTGCTCGCCGCGCCGTTACGCGCAGCGCTCGCCCATGAAGGCCATGACCATGGCGCCCCCGCGCCAGCCGCGCAGACCGGCGCGCCCGCCTCGCCCCGCGTGACCATGGTTTCGGAGGCGCATCAATTCGTCGGAATCGTCGCCGGGGATCGGATGACGATTTATCTCGACCACGCCGCCGACAATGCGCCCGTGACGACAGCGCGCGTGGAGGTGGCGATTGACGGCGAGAGCCATGCAGCGCGCCTGCGCAGCGACGGCGCCTATGAGATCGTCGCACAAAGCCTGCGCGCGCCGGGAGAGAAGGAGACGCTCGTCACGATCACGGATGGCGAAACCTCCGACCTGCTCGTGGGCGCGCTTGCGATTCCCGATCCTGCGGGCGCGCAGGGCGCTGGCGTCCTCTCGCGCGCGCTGCACGCCGCCCTGCCGGCAGGCGCCCGCAGCGCGCTCACCGGCGCGGGCCTGATCGGGATTGGCCTCGCCTTCGGGCTGGCGCTGGGGGCCGCCAGAAGCCGCCGCAGCCGCGCCGCGCTCGGCCTCGCGCTGGCCGTCTCCGCCGCGCTCGTCGCGAGCGCCGCAATGGCCCACGAAGGGCACGACCACGCGCCTGCGCCCAACGCTGCGGCCACGCAGGGCGATGCGCCCCATCGCCGCGCCGACGGCGCCGTATTCTTGCCGAAACCAAGCCAGCGCCTGCTCGACGTGCGCACGCAAACGCTGCAGACGACGAGCGTCGCGCCGACCATTCGCTTTAACGGACGCGTGATCGCCGATCCGCGCCGCAGCGGCCTCGTGCAAAGCACGATCGCGGGACGTTTTGTCCCCCCCGACGGCGGCGCGCCCCCGCAAGGCGCCAGCGTGAAGGCCGGGCAATCGCTGGGCAGCGTGCGCCCCTCCTTCGCCTCCATCGATTCCTCGCAATTGCTGCAAAGCCTCGCCGAGCTCGACCAGCAGATCGCGCTCAACCGTCAAAGACTCGCGCGACAAGAGCCTCTGCTCAAATCCAACGCCGTGCCGGCGACGCAGGTGGAGGAGACGCGCTTCCTGCTTGCAGGACAGGTCGCACGCAGGCGCGAGCTCATAGAATCCATGTCGCGCGAGGAGGAGCTCGTCGCACCCGTTGACGGCGTGATCGCCGCCGCACGCGCGGTGGCGGGACAGGTCGTCGGCCCCGCGGACCGGTTGTTCGAGATCGTCGACCCCGCGCGCCCGCTTGTGGAGGCGCTCGTCTTCGATCCAAGTATCCTCGACCGGCTGGGCGACGCCTCCATGACGCTTGCCGACGGCGCGCGCGTGCGGCTGCGCTATCTCACACGCAGCCGCACATTGCAGCAGCAATATACAAGCGTGCAGTTCGAGGCGCTCGATCACCCGCGCGCGCTCGACATCGGCCAGCCGGTGTCCATCGAAATGAAGGTGGGCGCGGAGACGCCCGGTCTGATCGTGCCGCGCGCCGCGCTCACGCAAGCGCCCAATGGCCAGACCGTCGTGTTCGAACACAGCGAGCCGGAGATTTTCACGCCCCGCCCGGTGCGCACGGAACCGCTCGACGCCCAGAACGTGCGCGTCGTCGCCGGCCTCAAGGAAGGCGACAAGATCGTGGTGCGCAACGCGCCGCTCGTGAACCAGGTTCGGTGAGGCTGGCGCGCCATGTTCAATCTTCTCGTCTCCGCAAGCCTGCGCAACCGCCTGTTCGTGATCGCGGCGGCGCTCCTGCTCGTCGTCTATGGCGCCATGACCCTGCCGCGCCTGCCGGTGGACGTTTTCCCCGACCTCAACCGCCCGACCGTCGTGCTCATGACGGAGGCGGAGGGCATGGCGCCGCAGGAGGTCGAGCAGAACATCACCTATCCCATCGAAAGCGCGATGGGCGGCATGCCGGGCTCGACGCGCGTGCGCTCCGTATCAGGCGTCGGCCTGTCCATCGTCTATATCGAGTTCGGCTGGTCGACCGACATCCATCGCGCGCGCCAGCAAACAGCGGAACGTCTGTCCATCGTGCAGGGCCGCTTGCCGGCGGGCGTGCAGCCGCAGATGGGGCCTATCTCCTCCATCATGGGCGAGATCATGCTGATCGCGCTCTCCAGCGACGTCGCCTCGCCGATGGAGCTGCGTGAAATCGCCGATTTCACAATGCGCCCGCAGCTGCTGACGATCCCCGGGGTCGCGCAGGTGATCCCGATCGGCGGCGAAGTGCGCCAATACCGCGTGACGCCCAATCTGTTCGCGCTCACCGACCTTGGCGTGAGTCCCGGCGAGCTTGAGACCGCGCTGCGCCGCTTCGGCTCCAACACAGGCGGCGGCTTCGTCGACCAGCATGCGCGCGAATATCTCATTCGCAACGTGGGCCTCACGAACCGACTTGAGGACCTGCGCAACCTCGTCGTGGCCACGCGGGAGGGCCAGAACATTCTGCTGCGCCAGCTCGCGCATGTCGATTTCGCGGCCCGCCCCAAGCGCGGCGACGCCGGCTATATGGGATCATCCGCCGTCATCGTGGGCGTGCAGAAACAGCCTAACGCCGACACAATCGCCCTCACCCGCCAGATCGAGGCGCAGGTCGCCGCGATGCAGAAATCCATGCCGACAGGCGTGCGCATCGACCAGATCCAGTTTCGTCAGGCGACCTTCATCGAAAGCGCCATCGGCAACGTCAAGACCGTGCTGCTGGAGGCGGCCGCGGTCGTCGCCGTCATCCTGCTCCTGTTCCTGATGAACTGGCGCGCGACCGTCATCTCGCTCACCGCGATCCCGATCTCGATCCTCGTGACCGTGCTCGTCTTCAAATTGTTCGACCTGTCGATCAACACGATGACGCTGGGCGGGCTCGCCATCGCGATCGGCGAGCTGGTCGATGACGCGGTGGTTGACGTTGAGAACATCCTGCGCCGGCTGCGGGACAACCGGGCGCGCAGCGAGCCCCTGCCCGCGCGCCTCGTGATCGCGCAGGCGAGCGCGGAAGTGCGCTCGGGCATTGTTTACGCGACGATGATCGTGATCCTCGTCTTCGTGCCGCTCTTCGCGCTCGCCGGCGTCGAAGGCCGCCTGTTCAGTCCGTTGGGCGTCGCCTATATCGTCTCGATCCTGGCTTCGCTTCTCACATCCATCACCGTGACGCCGGTGCTGGCGTCCTTCTTTCTCGTGCGCGCGCCCGCCCATGTGGAGCGCGATTCCTTTGTTGTGCAGAGACTGAAGGCTGGAACGCAGCGCCTGATGGGATGGGGTTTCGCGCGCGCCAATCTCGTCTTCTTCGCCGTCGCGGCGAGCGTGCTTGCGGCCGCCTTCGCGGCTTTCCTGCTGCCGCGCGCCTTCCTGCCGCCCTTCAACGAGGGGACACTCGTCGTCAATGTTCAGTTCAACCCGGGCATATCGCTAGCGGAATCGAGCAGGCTCGGCGCTGTTGCGGAGAGGCTGGTGCTCGACGTGCCGGAAGTGAAATCGGTTGGCCGACGCACGGGCCGCGCGGAACTCGATGAACACGCCGAAGGGGTGCATTACTCGGAGATCGACGTCGATCTCGAGCGCTCCGCGCGCGCGAAGGAGGATGTTTACGCCGAAATCCGCGCGCGGCTTTCCGCCCTGCCGGCGGCGGTCTCCATCGGCCAGCCGATCGCCCACAGGCTCGACCACATGCTGTCGGGCGTGCGCGCGCAAATCGCTATCAAAATCTTCGGCGAAGACCTCGACGCGCTGCGCACGCTGGCGGCGCAATTGCAGGGGCGCCTGCGCGCCGTGCCGGGCATCGTGGATCTGCAGACAGAGAAACAGGTTCTCATTCCGCAGGTGCAGATCACGCCCAATTACGAGCGCGCCTCGCTCTATGGGGTGAACCCGGCGCAATTGACCGAGGCGCTTGAAGGGCTGTCCGGCGGGCGCGTCGTGTCGCAAATCATCGAGGGCGTGCGCCGCTTCGACGTGACCATGCGGATCGCGGATCAGGATCGCTCAACCAATGGGCTTGAGAACCTGCTCATCGCGACGCCGCAGGGCTTTGCGCCGCTGCGCCTGTTCGCCGACGTGCGCGAGGCCGAGGGCCCCAACCAGATCTTGCGGGAGAATGGCCAGCGCCGGATCGTCGTGTCCGCCAATTCAGACGGCAAGCGCGACATGGCCGCGATCATCGCGGACGTGCGGCGCACCATTGGCGAAACGCCCATGCCGCAGGGCTATGTCGTCGCGCTGGAGGGAACGTTCAAGGCGCAGGAGGAGGCGGCGATGATGATCGGCGGCCTGTCGCTTGTCTCGCTCGCGCTTGTGTTCCTAATCCTCTATCAGCGCTACCAATCCGCCAGGCTCGCAGCGATCGTGCTCACCGCCATTCCGCTCGGCCTCGTGGGAAGCGTCGTGGCGCTATGGTTGGCGGGCCAACCCCTGTCGGTCGCATCGATGATCGGCTTCATCACGCTTGCTGGCACTTCAGCGCGCCACGGCATCCTCAAGATCAGCCATTACATCAATCTCGCGCTGTTTGAGGGCGAGACGTTCGGCCGCGCGCTGATCGTGCGCGGCAGTCTCGAGCGCCTGACGCCGGTGCTGATGACGGCGCTCGCCGCCGGCCTCGCCCTCGTGCCGCTGCTGTTCGGCGCCGGCGAGGCGGGACGCGAGATCCTGCATCCGGTCGCGGTGACGATCTTCGGCGGGCTCGTCAGCGCGACGCTGATCGACACGTTGCTGACGCCGCTCCTGTTCGAAAAGTTCGGACGTGGACCGCTTGAGCGCATTCTCGCCCGGCGCGCGGAGGCGAAGGGCGCGCCCGACCGCTCCATGGCGGAGGCCTTCTGACGCCCTCGCCCCATCGAGACCGCAAGACCTGAGACACAGAAAAAGGAGACCGCCATGTTCATGTCACGACGCCACGCAACAAGCCTGTTCGCCGCTATGGCTTTCGCAACGGCTCTCGCGCCGCTCCCGGCGCTGGCGCAGGCCGCGCGCACAGGCCCCAACGGAGGCATGGTCGGCGGCTCCAACGATCATCTTGTCGAGCTCGTGATCAAGGGCGACGCCGTCAGCGTACATCTACTGGAGGGCGGCAAGATCGCCCCTGTCGGCCGGGCGCAATTGCGCCTCGTTGTGCAGAGCGGCGGAAAGACGACGCCCTATGCGCTGACGCAAGCCGCCCCGGACCGCCTGACCGCTACGCTCGCCGAACCGCTCGCCGCCGGCGCGATCGTCGTCGTGAGCGGTCGCGACGATCACGGCCACTCGGTCTCTGCGCGCTTTCCCATTCGCTGAGAACTCCGGCGTCGGGGGCGCACTCGGGCGCAAGCGCAGGGGACCCGGATTCGGCGCGGATGGCGCTTGCGAGTCCGTGTTCCTTTCGGCAGTATCTCGCCAAACCGGCCTAGCCCGGAATCATCAGGGAAGGGAGGAGACCGTGACGCGTCTCTCATTGAAGTCTTGCATTCCAGCGACCTCTAAGGCGGGCGGCGTCCGCAGCCGCCTCACGCGCGCGACGGCCTTCGCTGCGACGCTCATGGCAGGCGCCTTCGCCTCCGGGGCGCAGGCGCAATCGGTCGAGCAGTTCTACAAGAACCGCCAGATCGACATGATCATCTACACCGCCAACAATTCGGCCTATGATTTTTACGCCCGCCTGCTCACCGCGCATATGGGCCGTTTCATTCCCGGCAACCCGACATTCGTTCCCAAGAACATGATCGGCGCGGGCGGATTGAAGGCGTCCGAATATCTCTACAAGATCGCGGCGAAGGACGGGGCGACGGTGGGAACAGTGGGCCGCGGCCTGCCCTTCGACCAATTCCTCGGCCGCAACGAGATGGGCCTCGATTTCGTGCGCTTCAACTGGCTGGGCAGCATGAACCGCGAGAGCACGGTGGCGCTGTCCTGGCACACGTCCAAGGTGAAGACCTTCGAGGATCTGCAGAAGATCGAGCTGCTCGTGCCCGGCACCGGCGCGGGCGCGGATTCTGAGCTCATCCCCGTGGCGCTGAACTCGCTCGCCGGCACCAAGTTCAAGATCATCAAGGGCTACAAGAACACCACAGACGCAGCGCTGGCGGTGGAGCGCGGCGAGCTGGAAGGCATCGCCTACTGGTCCTGGAGCGCGCTGCGCTCGAGCCACCAGCATTGGGTGAAGGAAGGCAAGATCCACATGCTCTTCCACACCGGCGACCGCGTGCACCCGGAGATTCCGCAGGTTCGCCTGATCCGCAATCTCGTCACCGAACCGATCAAGAAACAGGCGCTCGATTTCATCCTCGCGCGCGAAATCCTTGGCCGCCCCTTCCTTGCGCCGCCCGACGTGCCGGCCGACCGCGTGAAGGCGCTGCGCGAGGCCTTCGCGAAGACGCTCGTGGACAAGGACTTCCTCGCCGACGCCGAGAAGCGGCAGGCCGAGATCAATCTCGTCACGGGCGAGGAGATCGACCAGGTGCTCAAGGCCGCGGCCGCCGCGCCCAAGGACGTGATCGAATCCGTCAAGCAAGCGCTTGGCATGTGACAGCGCCCCGCGCGCCAGATCCGGCCGTCGCCCCCACGGGCGGCGGCCTTTTTCGTTTCGGGCTCTGGCTTCACCAGCCCGGGACTTGTCCACCCGGCTTAAATGGCGCATAGCCCAAGGCAGGATCGCTGAAGCGACGCAGGGGGGACCGACATGAGCGCAACGCAGGACGAGGCGAACACGCAGGCGCAAGGCGCCTATGCCGCCTTCGCCTACCGCGATTTCCGCTTCTGGATCGCCTATCGCCTGCTCAGCGGCGTCGCCCTTCAGATGAAGAATGTGGGCGTGGGCTGGTACATCTATGAGCTCACCGGCAGCGCGCTTGCGCTCGGTCTCGCGGGCCTTGCGACCTTCCTGCCCTCCGTCGTCTTCGCCCTGTTCACCGGCCATGTGGCCGACAGCTACAACCGCCGCCTCGTCGTCGTGCTCTCCTTCAGCCTGTGCGCGCTGGGCATGGGCGCGCTCACCGCCGCCGTGCTTGTGGGAACGGCGCCTCTCTGGCTGATCTACGTTTCGGTGGTGCTGATCGGAATCGGCCGCGCGTTTGGCAATCCGGCCTCGCAGGCGATCACGCCCAATCTCGTGCCGCGCGAGACCTTCGCCAATGCTGTGACCTGGTATTCCTCCTTCTGGCAGGTCGCCACGGTGGCGGGCCCCGCCATCGGCGGCCTTCTCTACATTGGCGGGCCTTCGGTCTGTTTCGTCGCCGCCACCCTGTGCTTCGTCGTCGCCTCGCTGATGGTGGCGCTGATCCGCACGCCGCTTGATCCGCCGAAATCCGGCAAGGGCCCCATCTCCATCCAGAGCCTTCTGGTGGGCCTGCATTTCATGTGGTCGCGCCCGGTCATGTTCGGCGCCGTCGCGCTGGATCTCGTGGCGGTTTTGTTCGGCGGAGTCGCGGGCCTGCTGCCCATCGTCGCCAAGGACATTCTGATGACGGGCCCCTGGGGTCTTGGCCTCTTGCGCTCCTGCCCTGCTATCGGCGCCATCGCCATGAGCGCGGTGCTCGCCTACTACCCGATCACGTCGAAGGCCGGCCGCAAAATGCTGATCGCGGTCGTCATTTACGGGCTGGCCATCGCGGTCTTCGGCCTGTCGGAAACGCTGTGGCTGTCGATGCTCGCGCTCTGCGTCGTCGGCGCGTCGGACTCGGTGAGCGTGGTGGTGCGCCACACCATGGTGCAATCGGAAGCGCCAGACGAGATGCGCGGGCGCGTGGCGGCCGTCAATTCAGTCTTCATCTCCGGGTCGGCGGACCTTGGCGAGTTCCGCGCGGGCAGCATGGGCGCCTTCATGGGCGCAGCGAACGCCATTGTGCTGGGCGGCCTGATGACCTCCGCCCTTGCGCTCGCCTGGTTCAAGCTGTTCCCCGACCTCGCGCGCCGGGACAAGATCGTCAATTAATGCGAATGGCCGAAATGGCCGAAGCCGCCCTCGTGGTCGTGCCCATGGTCGGGCTCCACGCTGTCGGCTTCCGCATAGCCGTGCATGAGCGCCTCCATCGTCTTGCGCAAGGGATCCTCGCCGATGGAGAGATGGCCGGCGAGCAAGCCCGCAAGCCGCGCGAACACGAGCGGCTGCAGCGAGAGCATCGCATAGCGGCGTGAGGGATCCGCGGCCTCGCAATCGCGCACGGCGCGCGACAGGGCCGCGGTGAACAATTCCTCAATCGCCGCGATCAGCGGATCGTCGGGCTTCGCCCCGCGCTCCGCCCGCGCAAGGATCGCGCGGGCGTGCACGAGAAAGCGATCGTAATGCAGGTCCTCGCCGGTGGTCGGCTGTTCGTCGTCAAGCTCGCCGCACATCGACTGCCTCCGAATGGAACCTGTGAGACCGAGGGCTCAGAAGCCCTCGGCGTTCTCCAGCTGCTCAAACCAGTCAAAGCCCATCGCCTTCACGATGCGGCTGTTGACCACGATGATGCGCGCTTCGTTCTTGGGGTCCGAATTGAAGTGCTGGTGGGCGCAATAGGGCGGAATGTAGATGAAGTCGCCTGCGGTCCACTCGAACTTCTTCGGCTCGGTCTCCCATTCGAACTCCATCACGTCATGGCAGTCGAACTTCACGTCCCAATGCAGGTCGTAGCCTGAGCCTTCCACCACATAGAACACTTCCTCGGACAGGTGCCGGTGCTTGCCCGACGCCTTCCCCGGGGGAAGGAATTGCATGTAGATGTCGAGGCACATTTCCTTGGTGTCCATGCGCTCGTTGATGATGTGCTTGATGAGGCCGTGGGGCGAACGCTCCAGCGGCATCTCATTCCACTTCACCACGCCGATCTTGCCGTCATATTCCTTGCGGAACTGCTGCGAGGCCTTCAGCGCTTCAGCGTAAAAGTTCACTTCCGGCGCGCTTCCGTGAGCGCGTTCCTTTTCACGGGGGTCGACGATTCCCATGTCTCAAACTCCTTGAATGATCGCGCTCAGAGGTCTTTGGGCGGCGTGTAGGCGAGCTGCTTGGCCGTGCCTTCCTTCGGCGGGAACTCCGAGACCTTCTGGAAGAGCATGTGCATGAAGAGAAAGAGCGGCTTCGCCTTCATCACGAGCGTGATGCACTCATCGTCGTGATCGTCGCTGAAATGCTGGTGAACGCAGGCGTTCTCCACGATCAGCGCGTCGCCGGCCTCCCAGTCGAGGCGCTTGCCGTCGTGCACGTCATGGCCCTTGCCTTTCAGCACGAAGAAGACGGCGCTGTTCATGTGGCCGTGCTTCTGGCCGTAGCCGCCGGGTGAGAACACCTCCACATGGGTCTCGATGGACTGCGCCACCTTCACCGCCTGCGGATTGATGATCTTCTTGCCGTAATGGCCGGGGCCGCCCTTCCACTTGTGGTCCTTGGTGGAATAGACGCGCGGCTGGGTGAACAATTCGCGCACGAGCTCACCATAGGTGCCCTCGAGCGCGCGCACGAAGACGCGCTTGCGCGTCCAGCGCTCCCAGACCACCTCTTCCTTGCCGTCGTTGACGCTGTTGTGGCCGGCCTGGGGAGGAGAAGATAAATCGCTGCTCATTCCTGTCCCTCGATCCTTGGGGGCGCTTTTCAGGAACGCCCGCCCGCGCCGCGCGCCCACGAGGGGTGCGGCCGAGCCTGCGTCCTATCGCGCCGCAGACTTCACGTAAATCGAATTATTTCGTACGATGTTTCAAAATTCTCAAACTATGACGGCCCCTCCCCGCCATGCGCATCGAAGACCTCGATTTCAGTAAACTGCGCGCCTTCCAGCTGGTTGCGCAGGAAGGATCGCTCAAGGCGGCCGCGGCGAAGCTGAGGCTGACCGTCTCGGCGGTCTCGGCCAAACTCACCCGGCTCGAGGAGCTGCTGGGGGTGGAGCTGTTTCGCCGGCAGGGCAAGGCGCTGGCGCTCACCGGCCCAGGCGAGCGCCTGCTCGCGGAGATCGGCCCGGTGCTGGACGGGGCGGAGCGCGCGCTCTCCACAGTCACCTCCTTCTCGACGGAGGCAGGCAGCGTGTCGATCGCGGTGGGGGGCGACTACGCCTGGTTCTTCATTCCGCGGCTCAACCAATTCTGGACGCGCTTCCCGAATTTCGAACTCAACATGCGCGTTTACCGCGCCGCCGACGCTCTGCTCGCGCTGCAGAAGGGGCAGATTGATTTCTGCATGGGCGTCTATCCGCGCGTGCCGCGCGGCATCTCGGCGCAAGTGGTCGCAAATTCGCCCTTCTCGCTGCTGCACAAGAGCGACGGACAGGGCGCGCGCACGCGTATCGCCGACGTCGTGCAGGAGCGCCTCATCGCCCCGCGCGGCAGCGCCACGCGCGACCTGATCGCCGCCTATGGCGGCGCGCTTGCGGCTGCGAACACGGTGGAATGCCCCACCTGCCAGACGGCGGCCGACCTCGTGAGCCTCGGCGTAGGCCCCGCCATCGTCCACACGCTCTGCGTGGAACGCAGACTGCCCGCGGGCGTGCGCGCCGTCGACCTCGGCGCCCGGTTCGGCTCCGTCCCCTTCGTCGTGCTTTACCGCAAGCACGCGCTCAAGCGCCCCGCCCTGCGCTTCATCTTCGAACAGCTCACGGGCTAAGCCGGCGCCGGTCCCCGCGCCCATTGTCGCCCGCGCCGCGCTCCTTTAGTTTCGACGGCGCAACAGCGACCCTCTGGGCGCGCCCGAGCGCGCCTGAAATGCGCATGCGAACATGCGCGACGCGGGGACGCCACAACGGAGGAACGCATGAAGTTCGCTGGACAGGTCGCGATCGTGACCGGCGCGGGCCGCAACATCGGCGAGGAGATTTCGCGCAAGCTCGCAGCGCAAGGCGCCGCCGTCGCCGTGTTCGACATGGACAAGGCCCGTGGCGAGAAGGTCGCAGCCGACATCGTCGCCGCCGGCGGAAACGCGCGCTCCTTTGTGTGCGACGTGAGCCGCGAGGACGACATCGCGCGCTGCGTG
The DNA here is from genome assembly GCA_964645525.1 of uncultured Beijerinckia sp. Classification (GTDB taxonomy): domain Bacteria; phylum Pseudomonadota; class Alphaproteobacteria; order Rhizobiales; family Beijerinckiaceae; genus Terripilifer. The sequence goes on along the minus strand of CAZYBF010000012.1, from coordinate 50,733 downwards.
TCCGGCGTGACGGAGGCATTCGGGCGCATCGACATGCTCGTCAACAATGCGGCGATCTCCGACAACAAGAACATGTTCGACATCACCACCGAGGAATGGAACAAGGTGCTCGCGGTTACGCTGACCGCGCCCTTCCTCATGACGAAATACGTCGCGCGCGAGATGATCGCCCGCAAGACCGCAGGCCGCATCGTCAATGTGACCTCGACCTCCGGCTATTACGGCCGCGACCGCGCCACCGCCTACACCTCCGCCAAGGGCGGGCTCGTCAACCTCACCCGCTCGCAGGCGATCCAGCTCTCCGCCAATGGCATTCGCGTGAACGCCGTGGTGCCCAACAAGATCGGCTCGCCCGTCGGCAAGGCGGAATTCGACCCGACCCGACCGGTGGTGAACCTCGTCGGCAGGCCAGGCGCGCCGGAAGACCTCGCCAACGCCGCGATCTTTCTGCTCTCGGACGAAAGCGCCTTCATTGTGGGGGCGGAGCTTTTCGTGGACGGCGGCTGCTCAATCATCATGCCCGGCAATTCGTGATGGCGCGCAGGGATATTGCGTCACACGCCGCGATGGCTAAAGTCGCGCGCGAGCGAGCGAGGAACAAGCGTCCATGAGCGTCTATGCGCTGAACAAGATCTTGCGCGAGGTGAACCGGAACCCGCAGGCGCGCGAGCGTTTCATGCAGGACGCCGCCGGCATGGCGGCCGAATTCGATCTCACAGACGAGGAGCGCGCCGCCGTCGTCGCGCGCGACATCGGCAAGCTCTATAAACTGGGCGCCCACGGTTTGATCCTGCGTCCCTTCACCCTTCTTCACCAGATGTCGGAACCCGACTATCTGCGCGCGATCCGAGGTTGATATGCCGATCGTCTACGCCTGCGCCGCCAGCCACGCTCCCGGCATCCGCGCCTGGACCGAAGCATGCCCACAAGAGCAAAGGGGCAAGCTCTTTTCCGGCTTCGACGAGATTTCCGCCGGTCTCGCCGCCGCGCGTCCGGAAATCGTGCTGCTTCTCACCTCCGAACATTGGGCCAATTTCTTCGAACATGTCGGCGCGTTCTGCATCGGCCGCGGCGAGACCTTCGAAGGGCCGATCGAGCCATGGCTGCGGGTTGACAAGACGAGCTACAAGGGTGCGCCCGCTTTCGCTGAACGTCTTCTGAACCATTGTTACGCGAACGGCTTTGAGCCGAGCTTCTCCCATGAGATGAAGCTTGATCATGGCTCAATGGTGCCGCTGTCCTTCCTCGAGAAGGGTGCGGGCTGGTCGCTTGTGCCGCTCATGTTCAATACGCTGGCGCCGCCCCGCGCCACGCCTGCGCGCTGCCTTGCGCTGGGCCGCGCGATCCGCCCGCTGCTCGACGCCGCGCCCGAGCGCATCGCCATCATCGCAACAGGCGGCCTCTCCCACGACCCGGGCGAGACGAACCACGGGCGCATCGACACGGCGTTCGACAACGCTTTCCTGAACCGGCTCACGAACGCGAGCCTCGATGAACTCGCCGCCTATACAGATGCGCAGCTCGCCGCCGCCGGCGCGGGCACGCTCGAACTGCTCGCCTGGATCTGCCTTGCAGGCGTCATGGGCGAGCGACGCGCGCGCGTCATAGCCTACGAGCCTGTCGTCCCCTGGGCGACCGGCATCGGCCTTGTCGCCTACGACGCCGCCGCCTGAGCAAACGAAAGGACACCACATGTTCGCCGCCGTGCGCGATGGAACGCGCCTCGCCTGCAAAATCCATGGCGATTCAAAAAACGAAAAGCGCGTGGCGCTGATCCATTCGCTCGCCATGGACCACACGTTCTGGACGCCGGTCGCTGAACGCCTCGCGCAGGACGCCGCGGTTCTGACCATCGACTGCCGCGGCCATGGCGCTTCCGACAAGCCGGCTGGTCCGTATCATGTCGAGCAATTCGCCGACGATCTCGCGGATGTTCTCGACCATCTGGGCTGGAGCAAGACGGTTGTCGCGGGCGCCTCCATGGGCGGCTGCGTGTCGCTTGCTTTCGCGCTGCGCCATCCGGGCCGCCTGCAAGGTCTCGGCCTGTTCGACACCACGGCTTGCTATGGCGACAACGCCCTGCCTGCCTGGCGCGAGCGCGCGGACAAGGCGATGAGCGAGGGGCTGGCGGGGCTCATCGATTTCCAGAAGACGCGCTGGTTCAGCGATTCCTTCCGCGCGGCGAACCCGAAAGTCGTGCAGGACTGCATCGACGTGTTCCTGCGCAACGATCTCGCCGCCTACGCCGCCACTTGCGTGATGCTGGGCGTGGCCGACCTGCGCGCTGGACTGCCTTCCATCAAGGCGCCGACGCGCATTCTGGTGGGCGAGGAGGATTATGCGACCCCCGTCGCCATGGCGCAGGCCATGCACGCGGGAATTGCCGGCTCCACCCTTCGCATCGTGAAAGGCGCACGGCATCTCTCGCCGCTCGAAATACCCGACGACGTCGCAGCGGAGCTGCGCGCGCTTCTGCCGTGAGAGAGGCGCGCCGCGCGCGCCTCATCCCTCATTTGGCGAGATCAACCACGTCCTTCGGCGCCTCGACGATCAGCTTCGTGATGCGGGCGAGCTCCTCGCCGTTGATGTGCTCAATGTAGATCCTGAGCTTATCCGCCTCGGCGAGGAAGTCCTTGTCCTTCATCATCTGATCGAACGCCTGACGCAGCGCCTTCGCGCGGTCGGCCGGCACGCCCGGCGGCAGGAAGACGCTGCGGCCGAAATCCGATTCCGCAGACAGGAACTCCGCCACGCGCTTGTGCAGCGGGTCCGTCATCACCTCCGCCAGCGTCGGCACGTCCGGCGCCGACGGGTCACGCGTGATCGAGGCGAAGACGATTGGGATGATCTTCTTCTCCTCAATCTCGCGCGGCAGGGAAAGCTGCACGCTGAGCCATGAGGCGCCGCGTCCTTCGATCTCCCCGCGCATCATCGCAAGGTTCAGATCCGCCGCGCCCTTGTAGCCAGTCACGATTTTGAACTTTGTACCGAGAAACTTGTTCAAAACGTTCGGCACGATGTAAGTGGGCGAGCTTGGGCCGGTCGCGCCGATCACGACCTCATGATCGCGGGCCTGCGCGACGGATTTCGCCTTCGCGGTGTGCCAGACCGACAGCATATTGCGCACGGGCGCCATATTGCCGAGCCAGATCCATTCGCGCGCATCATATTTGGCGTATTCCGGCTGCAGCACCTGATGCAGCACGATGGTCTGCTGCGTCATGGCGATCGTCAGACCGTCGCGGGCGATCGTGTTGTGCATCTGGTTCGCGACCTGAAGCCCGCCCGACTGTCCGCCGGCGAATTTGGTAACGATCTTCGGATTGCCGGGGATGTATTTGGGCATGTGCTCGGCGAGCGCGCGCGCATAGGGATCGAAACTCCCACCGGGATCAGAGCCGATGATGAAAGAGATCGTCTTTCCCTTAAAGAACTCCTCCACCGATTGCGCGTGCGCGGCGCCGGCCGCCAGCGACGCGAGCGCTGCGGCGAAAAGTTTTGCGGCGAAACGGTTCATGTCCCCCTCCCTGCCCTACTTGCCCAGCGCGGTCTTGACGCGCGCAATCGTCTCGGAATCGGTCTTGTACATGCGCGCCACGAGCTCCTGCACCTGCTCGCCGGTGCTCGGCAGAACGTCGATGTTCATCTTGGCGGCTTCAGCGAGCAACTCGGGATCGCGCATGGTCGCGTCGAAGGCGCGGCGCAGCGTGGCGACGCGGGCCTCGTCAACGCCAGGCGGCAGGATCATCGGACGCGCGAAGGCGCTTTGGCCGTAAAACATCTCCAGCACGCGGCGATCGCTTTCGTTGCGCGCCAGCGCGCTCATCAGCGGCACGCCCGCCTTGTTGAGCTCGGGATGGCCCGTCATGTCCTCCTGCGCGAAGACGCGCGCGAACAATTCGCTCTTGAGCACGTCGGGATATTGCACCTTCACGGTGGACCAGCCGACGCCGCAAATGCCCTGCACCTCGCCACGCTCGGCCGCAAGCGTCACTTCGCGCGCGCCCTTATAGCCCGTCACGATCTTGATCTTTGCGCCCAGCACGGAGTTCGCCATCGCGGGGAAGTCGAACGTTGTGCTGCCTGCGGCGGTCGCGCCGAGAATGGAGGGCGTGGTGACGAAATCCGCCGGCGTCTTGATGGGAGCATCGCGACGCACAAGGCACACGAGCGTTTCGGAATGCGCGTTGCCGAGATAAATGAACCGGCTTGGATCATAGGTCTTGCGCAGGCTCTCGGTGAGCAGCGGCTCAACGATGATGCCGGGGAAGACGAGGCCGATGAACGTGCCGTCCTTGGGCGCGATATTGAACAAATGGCCCGCGACCACGCCGCCGCCTGCGCCGGGCATGTTCGAAGGCACAACATTGGGCGCGCCGGGGATGTGCCGGCTGAAATGGCGCGCGACGAGACGGCCGTAAGTGTCGAGACCGCCGCCGGTGGACGACCCGATGCCGATCGTCACCGTCTTGTCCTTGAAGGAAATCTCCTGCGCGAGGCTGGGGCCGCACAGAAGGCTGAGCGCCGCCGCAGCCGCGCAAACCGAGAGTTTCTTCATTGTCTCACTCCCCGACGTCGCGTCGCAATCATTCCATCGCCTTGCTGGCGCGCTCGATGATCGTCTGCGGCGCGTTCAAGATATCCGCCGCGATTTTCTGCAGCTCGACGCCCGGCGTGGGGTCGATCTCGAGATTGCGCCGTTCGGCCTCCGCGCGGAAGACGGGATCGGCTGCCATTTTGTCGAAGGCGGCGCGCAGGGCGGCGAGCCGGTCCTGCGGCACGGCGGGCGGAGCGATAAGCGCGCGGCCGATAGCGGCGCCCGCGGAGGCGAATTCTATCACTTTCTTGGCCTGCGGATCGCTCACAAGCTCCTGCATCAGCGGCGCGTCCTTCATTTCCGCGTTGCGACGCAGGCCTGCCTGAATGGCGACGATCATATCGCCGCGGGCGATCGTGTCCTTATGGGTGGCGCGCCAGGAGTTCCAGGCGGATGAGACGAAATCCACCTCGCCGCGCTCGAGCGCCAGAACGGAATCGGCCGATCCCTTGTAACCGCAGACGATGTCGAACTTGAATCCAGCGAGCTCCTTGAGCATCGCTGGATATTGGTAGCTCTGCGAATTCTTGCCGGTGCAGCCGCCGACCGTCTTGACGTTCACAAGGTCCTTGGCCTGCGTGGCGGGCGCGCCCTTGCGGAAGACGAAGGCGGTGTTCACCGGCGCGAATGAGCCGATGTAATGCATCTCCTGCACCTTCCACTTGCCGACTGCGGGCTCGAGCAATTGGGTGTGCGCGATCGTCTCGGGGAAGAGCGCGATGGTTGAGCCGTCGCGCGGCGCCTGCGCGTAGAAAAAGGCCGTGGCCACCACGCCGCCGCCGCCGGGGCGGTTCTCGACGATGATGTTCGGCTGGCCCGGAATATGGGCCTTCATGTATTCGGCTGCGAGGCGGGCGTAAAAATCATAGGAGCCGCCCGGCGGGTGGCCGAGCATGATGCGCACCGTGCCGCCCTTCCAGAAATCGGCCGGGGCCTGCGCCTGCGCGGAGGCGGCGCCGGCGGCGCACAGACCGAGGGCTGCGATGGCGCCGGCCCGAAGCGTGTCACGAGCAATCGAAGCGATCATGGTTCCCTTCCCTTTACAGGCCGCGCGCTGGAGCGCGGCTCAACATAGCGTGTTTCAGCTCTTCGGCTTTGACGCGCCGGCGCCTTCCACCTTGCGCACCGGCGTTTCCGGCTTCAGCCCGCCGCGCCTGCGCGCGAATGTGTTTTCGCCATTCGCCTTCCATTCGCCACGCGCGGCGGAGTCGGCGAAAGCCTGCCAGTCGGCGCTCCAGTCGCCAAGGTCGTATCCATGCCATGGCGCCTTTACGCTGAGCGCGGGCAGGTTCAGCTCCTCCCAGATGCGCCGCGCATTCTCCATATAGGGCTTCGCCGGCAGAGCGAGCGGCGAAGTGGGATGTTTCAGCGTAGCGTCGATCAGCATGGTTGAATCGCCCGAGCCGGCGCCAGCCTTGGGCCCATGGCCGCCCGCGCGATGGGGCACAAGCTGAACGTCGTTCACCGGATCGCTGCGATAGGCCATGGACCAGAAGATCGCGTCCGCGTTCAACGTGTCGATGTCTTCAGAGACAGCGATGACGATCTTTCCGCATTGCGCCTGCAAGGTGGCCGCGCCATGCAGCGCGCGCCAGATCTCCGTTTGCAACGCGCCGTGCTTGAAGCGCAGGAAGATCACCTTGCGCAGATTGGTGAGCGGCTCGTGCATCGTCACGCCGACGATGCCCTTAATGTCGAGATGTTTCTTGAGATGCGCGTAAAACAGCGCCTCATAGGCGGACTTCTTGAGAATGGAGGATTCGCTGGGCGTCACCTCGCTGAGCACGGAGGCGAACACCGGCTTGCGCTTCATTGTGATCGCGGTCACGCGCATCGACATGTTGAAGTCCTCAAGCGCCACATGGCCGTGGCTCTCGCCAAACGGCCCTTCCGGCTCGAGCAATTCCGTGTCGATCAGCCCCTCGACCACGATTTCCGCATCGGCGGGAATCTCGAGATCGACGGTCTTCGCTTTGGTCACGCGCATGGCCCGGCCCGCAAGCCCGCCCGCGACGCCCATCTCGTCCTCGTCGAGCCCCAGTTTCTGCGGGCCGGTGAAGGCGACCACGGGCGCGCAGCCCACCACGATCGCGCAGGGCATTGGCTTGCCCATTTTCTGATACTTGAGCCAGTGCACATAGCCGCCGGCCCCGCTCAAGCGCGAGGCCATGCGCACGCCAAGCCGATCCTCCGCCTTGAAGCCCGCGCGGTAGGTGCCCATGTTGCGCACCCCCGTTTCGGGGTCTTTCGTCACGCAGAGCGTGGCGGTGAGGTAAGGCGCGGCGTCGAAACCGGGCGTGGAGATCGGCGCCGGCAGGATCGAAAGGCCGCGGCGCTGCAATTCCTCGCCCGTGATGACCACCTCCTGGCAGGGAGCCTCGCTCACATGCTCCGGCGGAATGGGCCCGTCGATCGCCTTCATCCAGACGTCGCCCAGCTCCTCCACCGAAACGCCCATGCCCATGGCGTAGATTTCATTGGTGGCGGCGAGCGCGCCCACGACGACGGGAATGTCGTATTTCTCGCCCTTGGCGCCCACCACATTGGTGAACAGGAAAGCGCGGCGCTGGTCTTCGGGGAAATTGCCGACGAATTGCCAGCGCACAAGCGGATGCAGCTCGGTGTCCTTGCAGATCGGCCGGTCGATGCGCACGAGGAGGCCCTTCTCCTCCAGACGCGCGAGATGCTCCTGAAAATCCGCCGGAGCGGAACCAGCGTGAGCGCGTGTCTCGCCAGACGCGGCCATGAGCGCTTTTCCCCCTGTGTGCTTTTGAACGGTACGCGGTTGCGGTCTTACAGGCCTTCATGTAGCGAAGCAACCAATCCGGGCCAGCCCGGACGGGTCGAAATTCGGGGGAAACATGAACGAGACGCCGCGCCTTGACTTTCAGGTGATCGGCCAGCCGCTGCGTCGCAAGGAAGACGAGCGGCTCATCACGGGCAAGGGTCGTTTCACGGACGATTTCGCCCTGCCCGGTCAGGTGTATGCGGCAATGGTGCGCTCGCCCTATCCCCACGCCCGCATTCGCGCGATCGACGCGACCGCCGCCGCCGCCCTGCCGGGCGTGCTGGGCGTGTTCACCGGCGCCCAGTGCAGCGAGGAGAAACTTGGGCCGATCCCGCACGATCCCGTGCCCAAGACGAAATACGACATGAAGCTCACCGGCCCCGGCGGCGCGCCGATCTTCATCGGCCCGCATGTGCTTCTGCCCGCCGACAAGGCCCGCCATGTAGGCGAGGCGGTCGCAATGGTCGTCGCGCAAACCGAGGCGCAGGCCCGCGACGCCGCAGAGGCTATCGTCGTCGATTACGAGGAGCTTCCCTTCGCGCTGCGCCAGGGCGATGCGCTCGCCCCGCGCGCCGTCAGCGTCTGGGACGAGGTCGCCGACAACGTGCTCGTTGACACGACGTTCGGCGACGTCGCCGCCACAGACAAGGCCTTCGCGCAGGCCGATCACATCGTGCGTATGGAGTTCGACATTCCTCGCGTGACGGCGGTGGCGATGGAGCCGCGCGCCGCGCTCGGCCATTTCGACGCGAAGACCGGCAAATACGAGCTGTGGGTGGGCGGCGGCGGCGCCGTGCGCCAGCGCGGCGAGCTGGCTTCGGTGCTGGGCGTCGATCCGAAGCTCGTGCGTGTGCAGACCTATGACGTGGGCGGCAATTTCGGTTCGAAAAACCGCGTCTATGTCGAATATGGTCTCGTGCTCTGGGCCTCAAGGCGCGTGGGCCGCCCGGTGAAATTCACCGCTACACGCCATGAATGTTTCGTCAGCGATTATCAGGGCCGCGACCTCACGGTGAAAATGGAGCTGGCGCTGCGCAAGGACGGCCGCTTCCTCGCGCTGCGCACGGACAATGTTAGCAATGTGGGCGCACGCTGCGTGTCGCTGTCGCCGCTGGGCAAGGGTTCGGGCCTCGTGACCGGCTC